>PANW01000067.1 GCA_002707785.1 Cellvibrionaceae bacterium
AACCGGAGGAATTTGTTAAATCTCTCCCGCATAGCGTTAAACAAAAAAGGGCCGCCCGTTGGGCAAAGTTCTTCAGACTGCGATATCAGTCGGGATTGATCGCTACAGCCTTTGGGCTGTAACGCCCCTGCGGGTGCCTTCGGCATCTAAATCGCTGCGCGATTTGTCGAACCGGAGGAATTTGTTAAATCTCTCCCGCATTGCGTTAAACAAAAAAGGGCCGCCCGTTGGGCAGCCCTTTTTTGTTTAAATAATGGCGGAGAAGGAGGGATTCGAACCCTCGATACAGTTTCCCATATATACCCTTAGCAGGGGCACGCCTTCAGCCACTCGGCCACTTCTCCACAAGCTCCCACTGTGTCCCTAAAGACTCATTGGCAACGGAGCGGCATAATACCATATTCTTCTGAGAATCAAAGACTTGGAAGCAAATAATTTTTGTTCTGGGCAGTTACTCAGCGAGCTGCACAATCGATAACCACAACTGCTCTATTAAGCATCCAATAACGAGAAAACCCGCAAAAGCGGGTTCTCTATACCATTTTTGGGGAGTGCCTATAAGGCTAATCAAGTGACGACCTACTCGCATCGACTGCTCTGAAATTAGCCCATGCCGGAATCTCAACGATTTCCGACGCTGTCTCCACTATCAGTATCGTCGTGATCTTCCTTCTCGCGTTGAATACGCTGGTAGATCTCTTCACGGTGTACAGCAATCTCTTTTGGCGCATTTACGCCAATGCGAACCTGATTACCTTTAACGCCCAAGACCGTTACGGTGACTTCGTCACCTACCATTAGGGTCTCACCGATACGGCGGGTTAAAATTAACATTGTAAATCTCCTTGAAGCATCCTGTGAGTACAACGGACAAATACCTAAAAAGGTACCGTTGTCGGTTTCTTACCCTAGCCCTTACCGCCTCTAATGTTTTTATTTGGCGATACCACAACTTATGTAAGTATTGTCCAGCTTTGCAAAAAAGAAAAATTCCTTAGGCACCCTAGAGTCGCTATTTACAATAAATTTGCAAAATGTGGTTCTAGATGGCAGAAAACAGCCGTCCCAGTGCCTAAATACCTTCCAAATTCGCTTACTGCTCGACGCTATCCAGACCAAATGCCTTGTGCAAACTGCGCACGGCCAGCTCTAAATAGCGTTCTTCAATAATGACAGCAATTTTAATTTCGGATGTTGTTATCATCTGAATATTAATATTGTCTGCCGCTAACGCGTCAAACATCTGTGACGCTACACCCGCGTGTGAACGCATACCAACACCAACAATAGAAACCTTAGCGATTTTATCGTCAGTAAGCACTTCACGCGCATTGACCTCTGCACGAACCCTTTCCAGCACTTCGCGAGCTTTCTCGATATCATTGCGATGTACGGTAAAGGTGATATCTGTGGTGCCATCAGCCGCCACGTTTTGCACAATAACATCGATTTCGATGTTTGCCGCACCAATTGGCGCCAACATACGAGCCGCAATACCAGGAATATCTGGTACACCAGCCACAGTAATTTTTGCTTCGTCGCGATTGAACGCGATTCCGGATACTACGGGTTGTTCCATGTCGGAATAATCCTCATCGAGGGTAATCAAGGTTCCAGGGCCATCCTGGAAGCTGTGTAATACACGCAGGGGTACATTGTACTTGCCGGCAAATTCCACCGAACGAATTTGCAGTACTTTCGAGCCCTGACTGGCCATTTCTAGCATTTCTTCGAAAGTGATGACTTCTAAACGACGCGCACCCTCGCAAACACGAGGATCAGTGGTGTAAACACCATCAACATCCGTATAGATNTGACACTCGTCGGCTTTCAGTGCCGCCGCCAAAGCAACGCCTGTGGTATCCGAACCACCACGACCCAACGTAGTGATGTTACCGCTCTCATCAACCCCTTGGAAACCAGCGACGACAACAACGCGGCCAGCATCCAGATCATCCCTCATATTTGAGACATCGATTTCTTGAATTCGTGCCTTGGTATGGGAATCATCGGTCAAAATCTTGACCTGAGAACCGGTGTAGGAGCGAGCATCGCAACCCCGCTTTTTCAGCGCCATGCAGAGGAGTGCAATCGTGACTTGTTCACCGGTGGAGACCAATACGTCCATCTCACGAGGATCAGGNTTTTCCTGAATTTCCTGNGCNAAACCGATNAAACGATTGGTTTCCCCACTCATNGCGGAGACTGCCACAACGATGTCATGACCCTCTTTACGAAAGCGAGCCACCTTATCGGCAACGGCTTCAATTCTNTCTACGGTGCCTACCGAGGTACCACCATACTTTTGTACAAATAAGCTCATTTTCGACCTGTAATCACGCAACTACTCAACTCATTAAGGTCAAGTAGACAAAAATGGGCGCCAATTAAACACTAAAATGACGCAAATGTTAAATTTCGGACATCAAATGGACTCCAGAACGGGTTTGACCCGCTCTTAGGGCATTCTAGGCCAACTGTTCTTTCACCCAATCNGCAACAGACTCGAGCGCACTGGGTAGTGCAGAAACATCAGTACCGGCACCTTTTGCCTTATCAGGCTTACCGCCGCCCTTGCCGCCGACCAGTGGCGCAAAGTACTTAATCAAATTNCCGGCTGCAACTTTGGCTTGGACATCCTGTGACACAGTGGCGATTAAATTGATCTTCTCACCTGCCGGGCTTGCCAATAACACTACGCAACTGCCGAGCTTATCGCGCAACTGGGCTACTGCATTATCCAAAGACTTCATGTCGGCACCTTCAAGCTGACTCGCCAGGACCTTTACACCCTCAATATCGATGGCTTGATTGACCAGATCACCGCTAGCGGCTGAGGCAAGCTTAGCCTTAAGTTGCNCAAGCTCTTTTTCTAGCNAGCGATTTTGACTCNCCAACTGCCCAACTTTTTCGGACAAGTTATCGGGGCGCGCTTTAACCAATTGCCCTACTTCGGACAACAATGCCTCTGCTTGATCAAAGTGATTCAGAGCTTTGACACCGGTGATGGCCTCGATACGACGAACGCCTGATGCCACGCCTGATTCAGACAAGATACGAATCTGACCTATGTCACCGGTGCGCTCAGCGTGTGTACCACCACACAGTTCAACCGAGAAGCCTTCACCCATGGAGAGGACTCTCACCTCATCGCCATACTTCTCGCCAAATAGCGCCATGGCACCTTTTTCTTGAGCCGTATCCATATCACAGACATCGGTGACGACAGCGCTATTTGCCAGAATTTGGCCATTGACTCGCTGCTCGATGGCTTTCAGCTCTTGCGCCGATACCGCTTCAAAATGAGAGAAGTCAAAACGCAGACGCTCTGAATCTACGAGAGAGCCTTTTTGTGTGACGTGATCGCCTAGAATTTCCCGCAATGCTGCGTGCAGCAGGTGTGTCGCTGAGTGGTTCAATGCGGTTGCCTGGCGAACACTCCCGTCAACTTCTGCATCGAGACTATCACCCTTAACAACGCTGCCCTGAAGGACAACGCCCATATGCAAATGGTTATCGCCCTGTTTGGTACAATCTCGCACCTCGAAACGGCCACCGGCACCGTTCAACAAGCCGCAGTCGCCTATTTGGCCACCGGACTCAGCGTAGAATGGGGTTTGCGATAGAACAATAACGCCTTCATCGCCGTCATTCAGGCTGTCTACTTCAGCCCCATCTTTGTACAAACCGACCACTTGGCAGTTCGCGGTCAGTTGCTGATAGCCAGTAAATTCGGTGCTGCCTTCGATTTTCAGCCCAGCGGTGTAATCCACTTTAAAAGCACCCGCAGCTCGAGCCCGAGCACGCTGCTCAGCCATGGCGGTTTCATAGCCTTCTTCATCGATCGTCAACTCGCGTTCACGGGCAATATCCGCGGTCAAATCCAGAGGAAAGCCATAAGTATCATAGAGGGTGAAAAGCAATGACCCCGGAATAACACTGCCTTTTAGGGTTTTCAGTGCGTCTTCCAAAAGCGCCATGCCTTTGTCTAGAGTTTTCTCAAATTGTTGTTCTTCTGCCAGCAATACTTTTTCAATTTGCGGACGCAGTTTGGTCAATTCGGGATAGGCATCGGCCATTTGGCCTTCAAGACCGGCAACCAGCTTATGGAAGAAGGCATCTTTCTGACCTAACTTGTGGCCATGACGAATAGCACGACGAATGATACGACGCAGCACGTATCCTCGCCCCTCTTTAGAAGGTAAAACCCCATCGACGATCAAAAAGGCGCATGAGCGAATATGATCAGCAATGACTCGCAGGGATTTGTTTTCCAAGTCTTGAGTCTGGGTTTTTTCTGCCGCGTCTTTTAGCAAAGCCTGGAAGAGATCAATCTCGTAGTTAGAATGAACATCCTGCATCACGGCAGCGATACGCTCTAATCCCATGCCGGTATCTACGGAAGGCTTGGGCAGAGGGGCCATTTCTCCATCGCCACTGCGGTTGTACTGCATGAACACGACGTTCCAGATTTCAATGAAACGATCGCCATCTTCTTCAGGAGTGCCCGGAGGCCCACCCCAGATTTCTTCGCCGTGATCGTAGAATATCTCTGTACAAGGCCCACAAGGCCCAGTATCACCCATGGCCCAGAAGTTGTCAGATTGATAGCGACCGCCCTTGTCACCAATGCGAATAATTCTCTCTTCAGGTACGCCAATCTGATCTTTCCAGATTCCATAAGCTTCGTCATCTTCTTGATAAACAGTGACGGTGAGCTTATCGGCGGGAATGGATAACCACTCGCTCGAGGTTAAGAACTCCCAAGCGTAATGAATCGCATCCTGTTTGAAGTAGTCACCGAAACTGAAGTTACCCAGCATTTCGAAGAAGGTGTGATGACGCGCCGTGTAGCCGACGTTTTCCAGATCATTGTGTTTACCGCCTGCTCGCACGCAGCGCTGGGAGCTGGTCGCTCGGCTATAGCTGCGTTGATCGTCACCCAAGAAGACGTCTTTAAACTGCACCATACCCGCGTTGGTAAACAGTAGGGTCGGGTCATTGCCAGGCACTAAGGAGCTGCTGGGTACAATTTCATGACCTTTGGTTTGGAAAAACTTAAGGTAGGCGTCGCGTATTTCTGCGCTCTTCATAGATCTCAATCCGGAGGCTAACGGTTTTAGTAGAGAGACCTGTCATCAACGCATGCGCCGGCGCTAGGGCTCCCAAGTTTTAAGGCGGCTAAGTATATAAGAAGCCGAGTAAAACACCGAGCCTAGAGCGCAAATTTCCTGCTTTTTGAAGGTTTTTGTTAATGAGACGCTAAATCGGGGGCGGTTTTCGGCGCAAATCGATAAAAGAGATTGGGCTCGCTCAGCACGTATAAATGGCCTTTATCATCAACCGTGACGCCTTCAGGCTGCGGAATGGTCGCGGTTAATCCAGCACTTCCTTGGCGCAGCGACAGGGTGGATATACGCTCCCCTTCAGGGGACGTCTCAGTCAAAGACTTGGATTCGTCACTGAGCACCAGCAGAGTTCCGAGATCCGAAAGAAAGTGCAAGCCAGAAAGATCACTATTGGACAGGGAGTTGTCTTCCATTGACCAAGGGCTGGCGATAGAGACACCGTTGATGTTATCACTCACAACCCCATCAAGACGGTAGATTGCGCGGGGTTTCTTTTCATTCACCACGAATAAACTCTGCTCAACCGAATCGAACGCAATGCCTTCAAAGCCTTTGTTCTTAGCGCTGGTAACACTGAATGCCATGCCCTCGCCGGATGAACGCAGGAGATAGTCTGTATTCTGATGAATCTCCAGTATGACAACACCGCGATGTTCTTCCTCGACCAGAGCAAATCGGTTATCTCCTAAGTACGTAAGCCCCTCCGTATCATCAAAGCCCCACAGAGGAATGACGCGCAGCAGATCTCCCGTGGTGGTCATTTCTATAATTTTGGTCGGATTGTTGGTGATGGCAAAGAGTGATTTGGTATCGCGATTAAAGGTCAGCCCTGACGCATTGTACGATATGCTATCCAGTGCTACGGGCTGTCCCACTAGCTGATAGTCAGATAAGGCAATACTGGGCTCATCAGTGACTTCAAACACCTGCCACCACAGATTAATTATTCCACCGAGATTAATCGTAATCAGGTAAACACACATCGCCACGGGCAGAAGCAACAGAGTAAGTTGTCGCTTACTGCGGAGATTTTTCAAATTATACCAATTCAAGAAATCACGCTTCGCGGAATAGATTGCGCTTTTCGGTCGATCAATGTGCTTTAGCAGCAGGGTTGCGGACATTTGACATTACCTCTCAAGTGACAACGTTCGCCATCCCTAGATGCAATGACAAAGTTCGCGACTGATAAATTCAGAAGGGAGAGTATGAGGTTTTTGGGTCAGTTCTGTGACACTCGTCGTCTATGCCTCATAAAGTGTAGAAAAAGTCCGCCGGCCAAACGATGTCTGATGCTTAATTCCTGATACCTAAATCAAAACACGAGGTGGCTGTAATTCAGCCGCAGTAACTTGGCCGCTAGGACGAAATGAATAGACTAATTATGGATAGAGCTGCGAAGAACAAATCGAGAACAGTGAGGCCAACTGATGGGCCTCACAGATAGGCGCACTATAGAACAAGCTTAAAGCCCGAGCTCCGCTTCGTTAAACAACTTGCCGCCCAAGATATGAAGATGCAGATGAAAGACGGTTTGCCCAACATCTGCGCCGTTATTGATTACCAGACGGAAAGCGTCACCCACGCCCTGCTGCTCGGCAATTTCGCCGGCCTTGACCATTAGCTGCCCCAGTAAGGCTTGATCGTCTTGAGTCGCATCAACCAATCGAGGGATTGGTTTGCGTGGAATTAACAGCAGATGCACCGGTGCTTTGGGCGCGATATCTCTAATGCAGATGCAATGTTCATCCTCATAAAGAATTTCAGCCGGTATTTCACCGTTCATAATGCGAGTAAAGATCGAGACCTCAAGTGTCATTGTGAAACTCCTGCCTGATGTGCGTCCTTCTCTTCTTGGCTCAGCTCGCGAGCTTCGTTTTCCAGCATCACGGGAATGCCGTCGCGCACGGGATAAGCGAGACCGCTGGCCCAGCAGATCAACTCTTGTTTGTCTTTGTCGTACTCAACTGGTGCCTTAGTCACAGGACACACTAGGATGCTCAGTAGCTTTTTATCAATCATGGAAATACCGCTAGAAGTCTATTCAATATCTTTTACAGATGACTGTACCCACTATTACTGGTCGCTAGTTTACTCAACCCGACTCACCTTGTCTGCCCGCATTTCTCGCAACTACTGCGGAAGTGCGGATAGTGGCTACGGGCGACTCATCTCAGGCACCAGTGTTTGGGGGTCTACACGCTGATCATACCAGTTCATGCGCCAATCCAAGTGGGGGCCAGTGACTCGGCCCGTTGCTCCAACCTCAGCGATCGGTTGCCCTTGCTTAACAATTGCCCCCTCCGCAACCAGTATCTTGCTCAAATGAATAAAGGATGAAGACAATCCATGGCCATGGTCGACGATTAAGGTCCCGCCCGAAAAGAACATGTTGTCGTGAGCCAAGGTAACCACCCCATCCACCGGCGCAACGACCACTGTGCCGGTGGGCGCTGCGACATCAACGCCAAAGTGAGGGCGCCGAGGCTCGCCATTGTAATAGCGCTGACTACCGTACACACCGGTAATGGGGCCCTCGAGAGGCCACTGAAAAGGTTGACGATAGTATTGATGCTTGGTGTCGGCTTTTCTCGCCCTGCGGGCGGCGGCAGCCTCGGCGCGTATTCTTGAGAGGTGCTCGGGGTCTGGATTGACAGTTTGCTTGGGCACTCCTTCAATTCTCTGTATCTCGTAAGATCGCTGCTTAACGGTGTAATCGAAAGCCTCACTTTCACCATTCAGAGAAACTTTCAATCGAGCCTTGGTGGGATAATCACGGCCCAACCCAATAACAAAGTAACCATCTGGATCGATGGAGAGCTCTCGCCCCATGAACTCAATGCTATCAACTGGCGCAATTTGACCAATCAACACCGCCCCCTGGACCCATTCACCCCGAATTATCGGCTTTGGTAGTGTGTGCTCAACCATCGTGGGTGGCGCGACATCCGTGGGGGTAGCGGCTAATGCAGATACTGAAAACATCCATGCCAGGGATAGAATTCCCCCGAGCACCCCAAATCGCTGTATCATCGACATACTGACCACTCCATGATTTCTTGTTGTTTGTCACTTATAAACATTTATCACCGATGCATAATCGGATAGCGTGTTATTCAGCACAGCCTAGCTGAGAGAGCTCTAATGCACCATCATTGAGATGGCCATAAGCCACCTAGGCGGCACCGACAACAGAGTCTGCGCAATATTGAGAAGCTTACCCAACCATGACACCAGATCAGAGTTTTACTCCTCCTTTCGGGCTGCGCAATGCCCACATTCAAAATATTGCCTCAAGTGTTGGCCTAAGACGCTGGCTGGTGAATTATCGTACTCAAAAATTTCAGAAAGCAAGCCGAGAAGTGATTCTTCACGGCGCCAATCAAGCGCGACTACAGGGCTTTTACAATAAGAATCCTAACGCAAAATCGTTAGTGGTTTTATTGCACGGCTGGGAAGGCAGCAGTCAATCGGCCTATATTCTGTCGGCCGCTGAACGTCTTTACAGAGAAGGTCATTCAATTTTTCGCCTGAATTTTCGTGACCATGGTGATACACACCATCTCAACAAGGAGCTGTTTAATTCTACCCGTCTGGCTGATGTCACCGGCGCTATGGAAAACCTACAGTCGCGATTTAAGTACCCACAGTACTTTCTTGCCGGTTTTTCACTGGGAGGTAATTTCACGCTGCGAACAACCATTGCGCAACGCGATCACGATTACGTCATTCATCGCTCAGTGGCGATTTGCCCGGTTATCTGCCCCAATGACACCATGCATACACTGGCCACAGGCCCACGCTTCTACGAGCAGTATTTTGTTAAAAAGTGGAAGCAATCGCTACTGGAAAAAACCCGCCACTTTCCGCACTACACCTACAAAAATAAATTGCGAAGAGTACGAACATTAAAACAACTGAATGAATTTTTTATTCCTGGATACACGCCGTTTGACGACAGCGAAACCTATTTTGATGCCTATCATTTAAAAGATGATCGTCTCTCCAACATTCAAACGCCGACCACCATCATCACCAGTGAAGATGACCCGATCGTGCGCCATGAGATGTTGCCACGTGCGACCGATAGCGGACATTTGTCGCTAGAGATCACCCGCTATGGATCCCATTGTGCGTTTTTGAAAAATTACAAAATGGACAGTTGGACGGATGATCGGTTGGTAGCGCTTTTTGATCAGAGCTAGTTCTTCGGTGCCGGCATCAGCATTATGGAAGTTGCGGTCATAACAACAACTTCCACAACGCAAAGACTAAGGCACTTCGGATACATTAACTGTAGCGATCACAGGACCACAGATTCCTCTCTCACAGACTCTGCGGTCCTTTTAATAACACAAGTCTCAAATACAAAAGACCGATGTAATTTTTAGGTATCAACATTCAAGTTATTAGTCGCCAAGAGGCTATTGATAATATCCTGATCGGTACCCAAGGCAGAGAGATCAACCCCCTCCAAAACAATCTGTTGAGTCGCTCCGCTTCCATCACCATTTACATCGACCTCAATGGTGGTATTGGAGCCATCCCATGTGAAGCTCAGATAGTTTTCCAACAGTGATGACTCTTCGCCTTGCAGTAGATCCGCCAAGTCCAGAGTATCGCCATTAATTCCCTGTTTGAAATCTGTGACTGTATCCACAGCTCCAGAGTCAGCCACACGCCAAACGAAGGTATCCTGATTGTCACCACCGGTCAGAAGGTCGTTGCCTGTACCACCGAAGATGATGTCATCCCCTTCGCCGCCAAATAACGAGTCCTCCCCTGAACCACCTACAAGTTCATCTTCGCCCTGACCACCCTCAATTCGATCATCGCCTGCTCCACCATAGAGGTCATCATTGGCATCGCCACCCAATAGGATATCGTCACCAATACCGCCATCGAGAAAGTCCTCGCCGTCATCACCAGCCAGATGATCATCACCATCTTGGCCAAGTAAAATGTCGTTATCATCTCCGCCGGCAAGATAGTCATTGCCTTCACCACCGGTGAGAGTATCAGCGCCTTCCCCACCGGATATCGTATCGTGTCCGGCTCCACCCGACAGAATATCGTCGCCTTCCAAACCGGTAATCGCATCGTTATCGGCGCTACCTACAATATTGTCGACGGCGGAGGTTCCGGCAATAGTGCGATCAACAGCGTAGATTGCCAATTGCGCCGTATCTGTATCTCCGTCGTTATCGGTAAGCGTATAGTCGATAAATTCGGGGGCTCCACCAATCATTGAGCCCGTGGCAGGCTGACGATAGCTGACATTGCGCAGACCAAGATCGAATCCTCCACCGGTGTATGCAATGGAGAATTGCGTAACCCCAGTGTAAGCCGACAAATCAACCGACGCGGTATTACCACCGCCGTTAGCTGAAATTACCACAGTATCAGTGGTAATTGAGCCGTCACCATCAGTATCGTGATAAACGACTATAGTGGCTTGGTCAGTGTTGCCTTGCTGGAAGTCATCCAGTGTAAGCACCAAGTTTTCTGCACCATTCGGAAGAGCCACGCTATCAAAAGTGACAAGAATTTCTTCGCCGGAACTCAGTAATTGGCCGTTACCACCAACCACACCAACGCCGTTAGCCGAATAATCGAGTGTTGAACCACCACTCACGATACTAATACTCATATCTGAGGCATCAACGTTGGCTTGAGATATGGTATCAATGGAGTAATCGACAGGCGCACCGGATTGGTTCGGAGTGAATTCATAGAAACCGTTGCTGCGCATTTCAAATACAGCACTGTCAGAGGAATCAGTTATGACCACTCCAACCACCAATTCGCCATCAATATCGCGCTCCGCGAAGTAATCGTAACTCAACGTTCCGTTAGTTCCGCTATCGACAGGTACCGCAGGCTGCACTGGCGCATAATCGACTTCATACAGCACCGAATCATTGTCGCCACCTGCTTGTTGAGTTATTTCAATTCGACCAATACCCGGATACGCGGAAAGGTCAATTGTGTCTCCCGGAATATTGCCCTGAACAACTAAAGCACTCCCAGCGGCAGCGCCGTTTAAATCCATCAAGCTACCATCTGCTGCGTAGGCTGTGACTGATACGAAGTTATTGTTGGCAAAGTCTTGCAGTGTCAACTGCAGGTTCTCGACGCCATAAGGCAACAACACTTTATCAAAATCGATAACGATAGTTTCGCCACTGTCGAGACGGGTATTGCTGTTACCACCTTCTACCCCAGCACCACTAGTACCACCTGCGGTGTCGAGATTAATATCGCCATCCGGACTGCTCAACGTAAACTGTGCGTTGTCGATATTTGTCTGGTTATTGACTATGACCGACTCAGCCACCCCGGCTGCTGAAGGTGTTACTGTCAGGTCAAAGGCCTGTCCTCGATACTCAAACTTGGTAACCAGAGCATCATCAACAATTTTGTCAACGCCGCTGCCTTGAAGTGCAAAAGGTGTAAAGCCGGCGCCGAGACTAGGTCCACCATCGGTGCCGATTGCCGTAATGACATTCCCCTGTGCAATCTCAAACGCATCGACGGAATGTAAGTCATCACGTGCGTCTGGCTCATCATCAATAATGTGTATCGTTGCGGTTGCAGCGGCGGTATCTCCGTCACCATCGACAATGGTGTAACCGAATTCAAAAGTGGCTTCCGCTGTACCGTTTGGAGCGACAAACAGGTAACTGCCATCTGCAAAGTCGAAGGTAAATGTACCCAGAGGAACACCTGCAATTGTTTCAAAACCGTCATCGCTATTTAGCGTTAGTTTAGAACCATCGATATCAGCGGTTGCTAATGCAGGTGTCACTGAAGTCGCAGATCCATCGTATTCGAAAGTATAAGTCTCGAAGGTTCCATCACCCTCGGGATCCAATTCCAATACAATAGATTCAACAAAGCCACCATCTGCACCAAAGTCTAAATTTTGGATGCTGCCATTTTTCACAATATTGCCACCAAATGCGGTAGGTACTGTGCTTAGAAGTTCAGACTCGAGCTTTGAAAGATCGGTAACAATCAGCGCATTATCCACATGTCCATTACCCTGTCCCATGGAATCAATATTGTGAATATAATCAAGATCACTTAAATCTGCAGGAAGGCTGCCGCCAATACCGACCGCGTAAGAATCAATCGAGCTGGAGTTAGCAAATTCTATATAGCCACTGTCTATGGCTGAGGTTCCGGAGTTAGGTTCACCATCCGAAATAAAATACGAAATATTCTGCACTTCATCAGCCGGATCTTGGCTGGCTAAGTCCGTAGTAAATTGAGTCACAATCTCGTCTGTGGCATTGACGTAGTTGGTTCCTCCTCCCGGAGTAACTCCGTTCAATGCAGTTTCAAAGTCTTCGAAGTTGTCGTAAGTGCCCACAAAGCTAGCACTGGAATTAAACGTCAACAATGTAACGCTTACTTGCGTTGACTGATTAAAGTACTCCAAAGCTAGGGAAGCCAAAGCCTCCTGTGCCAGATCCATGCGTGAAGATTCACCCGGATCAGGAGGTGAATTACCCGTGTTAGCACCCCACGCCATACTGCCCGAATCATCCAGTGTCAGAATAATATTGAAGATTTGCTCTTCGGATTCTGGAACCGTTTCGGTCAGATTATTAGCGACAGGACTATCATCCGTGATCGTAATCTCGACCTGCTCAGATAGATTCTGACCACCTGGTGCGGTAAAGGTGTAGGTAAACGTTTCAGTGACATCGTTACTTGTGCTATCAGCTCGATCCAACTGGTACTCATAACTGCCGTCCGAGAATACCGTCATGGTACCTAGCGGGGTTACGATAGATGCACTGCCAGCGGCTGGAACGGTAACAAACTCACCAGCCTCAATCGTGCCACTACCATCGCTATCGAACCCGAAGCTATCAACGGTTTCCCCAACGCCTGCTGCCGCATCGTTATCAAACAAGTTTCCGGTGGCGAGACTTGAGCCACCATCAATACCGGTACCATCTGGTAAGGCGCTTTCATAGACAGTTGCCACATCAGTTTCACTTGCGCCAACATTGATTGTTGTAGTACCCACAGTGATGAATTCGCCATCGGATACTTCATAAGTAAAGGTATCTTCACCATCCGTCGAACCGGCATCGAATTGCAAATTACTGAGTTCGGTTAACGTCAACGATTGCCCAACTATCACTGGTGAGCCGTCGGCAAATGTCACAACACCAACGCCTGTCGGTAATTTAGTTACGGTGATAATCAGATTGCTGTCATCAGTATCGGGGTCTGTCGGCGGAGCAATGTTCAAATTAACATCTGAATCATCAGCTACCACAAATTCAGCGCTGTCTTGAACTTCAGGCGCATCGTTTGTAGCAGTAATATCAATGGCTCCTGAGTCGGTACCAAAGAGGTTATTGTAAACATCATCATAGGCTTCGACCGTTACTACTCTCGATGCTGTACTTGGATTGTCCGAAGAATTTTCATATTCAATAGTATTGAGCACCGCCAGATACTCATTGATATCTATACCTCCAGACAACGTTAGCTCCCAGGTGCTGCCGGTCACAGACACGGCCGCTGTTACACTGGTACCGGCGGTCAAATAAGTCAACTGGTCCTGAGATGCGATATAGTTTTCAATACGCACCACGACAGACGAGAGCGTACTACTGTCGGAGTCGGTAATTGAGATTCCGCTAAGTAACGTCGTGGGAGCATCGTTTTCGGCGTAATCAATGGTTGCAACATTGTTGACTACCGGCGGGTTCACCGAAACAGCAGTGACATTCACCGTGACTGTAGCTGTATCGGTTTCGCCGTCCGCATCGGTGAGCGTATACGTAAAGGTATCAGTACCCGTAAATCCAGGATTAGGTATATAGGTATATGTGCCATCTCCATTGTCTACAACAGTTCCGTTTGAACCGCTACTGATCGATGTAAGGGTAGCACCGTCAACCAATTCGTCATTGTCCAATAGATTGGATATGACCAAATTTGTATCAGGCTGTGTAATGTAACTATCATCGTTAGCGACAGGAGCACCATTGTTGGCACCAATCGTACCAATCCCCTGAACGCCATCTGCTATCAAATGGGCGCCGTTTTCAAAATTCACGGTTTGGTTAAAGTTAGTAAGATCCAGTGAAAGCGTTTCATCTCCCTCAAAAACATCCGCATCACTATTAATCGTCAGGGTGATAGTGGTAGATAACTGACCGGCCGTGATAGTTCCCGTGTTAGCAACTGACACATAATCAGCCCCAGCTAATGCACTTATATCGACTGTCGAATAATTAAATGTCAAATCAGAGGCCAGTGCCTCGTCGATGGTGACGGTAAATGTCATCGTGGTCGTGCCGGCGGCAGGTTCCTGTACCAACACATCATCGACACTGACTGTCGGAATAGTTTCAATTCCGATCGTTGTTGTCGCTGTATTACTATTGTTGGCGCCGTCGCTAACAGCCACATCTACGAGTCGATCTACGCCGGTACCTCCCCCAGTATTCTCATATTGAACTGCTTGAATTGCCTGCGCGTAAGTCGCCGCCGAGGCTCCCCCCGTCAAAGTTATAACTCCAGTTACTGGGTTATATCCAGACGCAACAATACCTGAAGGCAATGTGCCTACAGTCAGTAAGTCGCCTGTTTGCGGACTTCTTAGCGTTATGGTTGCGCTTTGGATTTGGCTCCCATCGATATCCGTCACCAAGGCATCGCTATCAGCGATAGACACTGCATTACCACCTTCAATGAAAGTGGTGCTGTAATCTGCACCAATCGCTCCAGAGTTATCATCGACATCTAAATCGATACTTGGAGCCGTGTCATTATCGACAATTGTGGTCGTAATCGTTGCGGGATTAGTAGGCTGCGCTTCATAGCCACCGCCACTGGTGCCGGTGACGCTGACACTGTAGGTCTCGTCAGTTTCATCATTCAGATCATCAGTGTTAGCCACGCTGAAGTTCACGCTGTTGGTGCCCGCCGCGATGGTCACGGTGCGGGTCTCCGCCACCAGATCACCGGCGTCGGTGGTGGTGTGGCCAATGACCACGGTCACGTCCAGATCGGTCGTCGGTGCGTCGCTGACGGTTAAGGTGTAGCTTGCGCTCGCCCCTTCGTTGACGCTGCTGTCGCCGGTCAAGGTTAAGGTCGGTGCGTCTTCACCCGGCTCATTGCCCGGGGTGCCGTCGGTGTCTTCGTCCACGATGGTGCCGATACCCTGACCATCGCCAATAACAGTACCACTACTAGGATTACTTAGATTTACAAAGAAGGACTCATCTATTTCAGCAAGAACGTCTTCGTTAATTACAATAGTAATTGTCTGCGACGCTGATCCCGCAGGAAAACTTAAAGTCCCCGAAGCCTGGACGTAATCTAGACCATCTAATGCCGAATTATCCGCCGTTGAATAATCAACGCTTGTAGCATTTGTGGGTATAGGATTTAGCGTAACAGTAAAAGTGGCTGTACCGTCCTCTTCACTCACCGTCACATCATTGATAGAGAATGAAGGCGTAGCTTCGTTATCAATAATAGTCGTTGTTACGGCACCACTCCCGATCACAGAGCCTTGTGATGGATTGGTAATGGTTAATGAATAATCTTCCACTGATTCCGCCAAAACGTCATCAATCGTAGTAACAGTAAGTGGAATAGTCGAACCGGCACTCAATGGACCACTGATGGTCAAGGTGCCATCTTCGGTACTAAAATCGACACCTTCGATCGCAGGATCAACAGATATGCCATCAGCTGTCGCGAGATCGATCGTGACACTTTCGCCGGCCAGAATTTCTGAACCGCCGATGGTGATTTGATAA
>PANW01000068.1 GCA_002707785.1 Cellvibrionaceae bacterium
CGAGGAGCCGTTAGGTGACGCGGCGATCTCCGCATCTAGAATCCTATAAATCAATGGGTCAACGGATAGAGATTGCCGCGCTGCGCTCGCAATGACTGACTTTTATAGCTTTTCAGCAGTCTACGGGCGCTTCGGCGCCCTTTGTGGGTGAAAGAATTATCGAAAAGGTGATGTGCTGAAAATGTTTCTGCGTGTTGGTTTGGCCGCAATATTGATGGCTTTTTCCGTGCTGGCAAGCGCTCAACGCGGTACCTTTATGAGTGCCGATGAGTTGCGTGAATTGGCCTACCCAGGCCAGCCCATGAGCTGGCAAACCCTTTGGGTAACAGGTGAGCAGCGAGCTTCAATGGAGGCCATACTCGATCACAGTTTCAGATCTTTGCGCGTGCGCTATTGGGGCAAAGGTCAGCGTACCACTTGGGTTTTTGAGGAGATCGGTAAAGAGCTGCCGATCACCTTTGGCGTTATTGTCGAGCATGACAGCATTGTCGAGATTGTGGTGATGGAGTATCGCGAATCCCGCGGTGGCGAAGTTCGCTATCCGTTTTTCACTCAGCAATTCAAAGGTCTCGGCCTCAACCATGGCGACAATTACGGTTTGAATAGCAGTATTGATGGCATTACCGGTGCGACCTTGTCCGTGCGTGCTATGAAGAAAATCGCTACACTGGCGCTCTTCTGTCATCAGTTAACGCCTTTCGCCCAAGTAGAGCATGTCGAGCAAGCCAGTCAGTCCTAAACCTCAAACCCAACAGCCTCGTGTAAAAACGTCTCGCTTACATTGCTGGCGCCCTTTCTTCTGGCGCTGGCATAGACGTATCGGACTCAGCGCCGCCGTTGTTGTGGTGCTGGTCTCCATCAGCGGTATTCTCCTCAATCACACCAGCGAATTAGCGCTGGGAAAATCCCCCGTTCGCCAAGCCTGGTTATTGAATCATTACGGAGTGGCTCTGCCAAAGCTGGTTAGCTATCAAGTGGGTGATCGCTGGCTCAGTGGTGATGATCACCAATACCTCTATCTCGATGGACAGCAGATTGCCTATTGCAGTGGCTCCTTGGTGGGCGGTGCAGCAACGGAAGGCCTATTGGTTGCCGCTTGCAGCAATGAGCTAATCTTGGTGACTGCTGCCGGCGAAGTGGTCGAGCGTCTGGGGGCGACTTACGGACTGCCGACTCCGCTGGCGGCCGTGGGACAGTGTGGAGACGTCTTGTGTGTCTCCAGTGAAGGGCAGAGTTGGAGTGCTGATCTACAGCAATTGGAATGGCGCGAAATTTCTAGCCCCGGGCACTGGTCACAGCCGTCGCCGCTACCGGCGTTGGTTCGAGCAAAGGTGTTGGATGCGCAGCTTGGCAGCGATTTGTCCTGGGAGCGCGTTGTGCAAGATTTACACAGCGGCCGTATTCTCGGCAAGTGGGGCGTGTGGTTAGTGGATTTGGCGGCGCTCTTTTTGTTGTTTCTGTCCTTGAGTGGCTTCTTGCTCTGGTATCAGCAAACCCGTCGGCGACGAAAGTGAAGCTGGATTGATGCAGGTCGGGGCAGAAGCGTGTGCGCTGTCGCCACTTTTAATGACCTCCTATCTCTGCGCGATTGACTATTCTTAAGCTTATCGGCATAACTGACACTCTACTAATAATCGCCTCAAGGGCGCATATGTGGGTTCACTCAAATTGTTAAATTCCGCAACACGATACACCTAGATGATTGAGATTCCAGGCTATTCCATCGTTCGCACGCTCGGTAAAGGGGGGATGGCCGAAGTTTATTTGGCGATACAGCAGAGCTTTGAGCGCGAGGTGGCACTGAAAGTTCTCGCTCCGCATCTCACCGGCGACGACACTTTCAGTGAGCGCTTTCTGCGTGAAGCCAAGATTGTCAGCCGCTTAGTTCACCCCAATATCGTCACCGTTTACGACGTGGGGATTCAGGGTGACAGCCATTTCTTGTCGATGGAGTATATTCCCGGTGAAGACCTTAAACAGTCGCGCAGCGATTTGTCTTTGGTTGATCGCATCAATGTTGTTAAGGATATTGCTCGAGCGTTAAATTTTGCCGGTAAAAAAGGTTATGTCCACCGCGATGTGAAGCCCGAAAACATCATGCTGCACGCTGAAGATGGTCGCGCGGTGTTGATGGATTTTGGCATTGCGCGACCGTCTGAGCTCAATACCGGTATGACTCAAACCGGCACGGCCATTGGTACCCCTCACTATATGAGCCCCGAGCAGGCGCGTGGGCAGGATGTGGATCCTCGCTCCGATCTCTATAGCCTGGGGGTGGTGCTGTTTTTGCTACTCGCAGGGCATGTTCCCTATGATGCGGATTCCGCGGTCGCGGTCGGCATCAAGCATGTGGCTGAACCCATTCCATTATTGCCATCGGAATTACAGATCTTTCAGTCGATCATCAACAAAGCTCTATCAAAAGAACCCGCTCATCGCTTCCAAAACGGGGCGGAATTTGTGGCTGCACTGGACACCATTTCAGAATCTGAGCTGCGCGAAATTGAGCAGATTGTTGAGCGTTCACAGCTGCACCACAGAGATCTGGAGGCGCAAGTAGATACGGATGCACCAACCGTTATTAGTGAAGCGCTAGTGGCTCCGGGTGACGTGCCGGCGTCTGGAGGGGTTAAGTCAGCATTTACCGGCTCAGTGAACAATCCTGTCTCTGAGCCGGTGAAATTACCATCTTCTGACGTGAAAACTGACCCTGATGTAGAAGCCTCCGAAGATAATTCAGCGATCGATGAGCTGACTGAGACTCAGCATCGAGCCAGTGTTTGGCCGTGGGTGGCGGGCTTGTTGGTCGCTGGTGGTATTGGTTATTTGGTGTATTTTCAGCAGCAACTGCCTGTGCATCAGCGCACACAGGTGGTTGATGCCATTTTTGATCGCATCACTGGATGGGTTGAACAGGTGGGCGGTTCAGAGCTTGCCGGTATTGACGACGACACAGAGCAGAGCTCTTCCGATACGGAGTCTTCTTCAATGCCATCCTCTCAGGCGGTGGAGGCGTCACTGCAGCAAGATCTCTCCCCGTCTGTCACAACGGAGGCTATTGGGCCTGCAGGTGTTCCAGCCCCCTCATCAAATCCGTCGAGCCCGATTGCGTCTGTCCCCGTTGTTAGTGTTCTGGAACAGCGAGAGCAGCAATTGTCACAGGCCTCAGCCTTGTTGAAGGCTTTGCCAGATGATCTGGATCAGGGCGGTGAAGTTGCCGATATGTATCGCACTCTGTTGGGACAAAACCCAACCGATATAGAGGCGCGACAGGGGCTGCAAAGTGTACGCTCAATATACGAAAACAAGGCTAGGGCAGCACTGGCCGGGAAGGATTACGCCCAAGTGGAGCGAGTGCTGGAGCAGGCGCAAGCCGCCTTTCCTTTAACCAGTCAAGATCCGCGCTTGGAGAAAATCCGCACCGCGCTGCGTCAGCAGCAGCAAATTGATCAGTGGATGGAAGATGCCCAGCGCTACGCAGGAGACAATGCGCTGTCGCAGCCCCAGGGGGGCAACGCCATGGAAATGTACCAGCGAGTGCTGGAGTTACAGCCTCAGCACCTAGCCGCACAACAAGGGGTGGCGAGCGTACTTAAGCGCTTGGCAAGCGGCGTCGAGCGACGCATGAATCGCGGCGAATGGCAGCGCGCCAGCCAGAATCTGCAAGCAGCGCTAAGCGTTGCACCGGACAATCAAAAATTACAGCAGCTGCAGGCGACACTTGAGCGCAAGCGGCAGATTCGCCGTCTTGCCAAGGCGGCTCGCCGTCAGCGTCAGCAGGGCGATGTGTTTGCCCCTGCCGGCGCCAATACACTGCAGAGCTTGCGAAAAATACTGGCTCTGGAGCCGGACCATGCCGAGGCGCGCCAAGCGGTGGATAGTTTGGAGCAGGGGCTGGCGAGCCAGGTAGAGCAGCATATTCAGGCTGGCGCTTGGGACAATGCTCGCGCGCAGATAGCCAGAGCCCTTGCCTACTTCCCCAACAGTACTGAGCTGCAACAATTGAAAGCCATCAATGAGCAAGCCATTTGGGATGCTCAGCAGCCACGTATTGATCAACTGCGTGTCAGTCATCGGATTATTGACAGCTTACAGGGGCCACAATCGACCAGCCTAGCCGTGGATGGGTTAATTTACGTGGGCTTTGATTTTAATAACTTTGGGGTTGAGACAACGGTTGTTAATGCACACTTATTTGAGGGAGAGCCAGCCATTGAGGTGGCGCAGATACCCGTCATATTGACCCGCAATCAGGGCGAGCAGTACTTCCGCTTTGAGCCGCCTTTGCAGGGCTTCGCCCAAGGTCGCTATCGTCTCGAGATGATCTTGCAAGGACAGTCGCTGGTATCCACACGTTTTGATATCGAGGCTGCTCTTCCTGCTGTGCAGAGCCCCTTGGCACCGGTGAGTGAGACACCCTAAAAGCCGTCAACGCAGGCCTCAACTCCAGCCGCGACTTGCTGTATAATGCCCGCCAACCTTGTGTTTACCCTCCTTGATGGATATAACCCATGAACGTAAAGGCCTATATGGCAGAAGTAGGGCGCAAAGCGCGTGCTGCTTCCCGCGCAATTGCCGCCGCCACTACTGGTGACAAAAACCGCGCACTTTTAGAGACCGCCGAGGCATTGCATAACAGCCGCACTGAGCTAGTCGCAGCCAATGCAGAAGATCTGCAGCAAGGCCGTGACAATGGTCTAGATGCTGCCCTGTTGGATCGCCTTGAACTCACCTCCGAGCGTATTGATGGCATGATTGAAGGCCTGCGCCAAGTGGCGGCCTTGCCGGATCCCTGTGGTGAAATCACCGACATGAGTTATCGCCCCAGTGGTATTCAGGTGGGCAAAATGCGCGTGCCTCTCGGTGTTATTGGTATTATTTATGAGTCCCGTCCGAATGTGACCATCGATGCCGCAAGTCTTTGCCTGAAATCAGGCAATGCCACCATTCTCCGTGGCGGCAGTGAAGCCTTTCGCTCCAATCAAGCCATCGCCAAGTGTATTAGCCAGGGCATGGCGGCAGCGGGGCTGCCTGAAGCCGCGGTGCAGATTATCGAAACCACCGATCGTGACGCCGTGGGTGAACTGATCACTATGCCAGAATTCGTCGACGTGATTGTGCCCCGCGGCGGCAAGGGTTTGATTGAACGCATCAGTAAAGACGCTCGCGTGCCCGTGATTAAACATCTCGACGGGATTTGTCATGTCTACATTGATGACAAGGCCGATCGGCAAAAGGCTTTCGATATTGCCTTAAATGCCAAGACGCATCGCTATGGTGTGTGCAATGCAATGGAGACGTTATTGGTCCACCAAGATGTGGCGACTGAGGTACTCCCTCGCTTGGCGCAAGCCTACGCTTATAAAGGAGTCGAGTTGCGAGGCTGTGAGCGCACTCGTGCGCTCATTAGTGCTGAGGCCGCCAGCGAAGAAGATTGGGGAACGGAGTATTTGGCTCCTGTACTGTCCATTCGTGTGGTGGATGATATGGCGCAGGCTATGGATCACATAGAGACCTACAGCTCACGCCATACCGAATCTATCGTTACTGAAGATTACACCCGCGCCCGTCAGTTTCTGGCGCAGGTCGATTCCAGTTCAGTGATGATTAACGCCTCGACCCGATTTGCTGATGGCTTTGAATATGGTCTGGGGGCGGAAATTGGCATTTCCACCGACAAGATTCATGCCCGAGGTCCTGTGGGGCTGGAAGGACTGACTTCGCAAAAATACGTCGTATTTGGCGATGGCCACATTCGACAGTAGATGGCCGAGTTAAACACCTCTCCAGTTTCTGACCACCTCGGTTCAAGGCTTGTCATCGGATTATTCGGCGGCACCTTTGATCCCGTGCACAATGCTCATTTGCGTATGGCGCTGGAGTTGAAGCAGCGGTTGCAACTCGATGAAATGCGGTTGTTGCCTTGTCATCAGCCGCCGCATCGCGATCAACCCCAGCGCAGCAGCGACGATCGTGCGGCTATGGTGCGTTTGGCTGTGGAGCATTGTGATCAGTTGAGTGTGGATGAGCGTGAACTGCAGCGCGATAAGCCTTCTTACACCGTCGATACCTTGTTGGAATTGCGCCAACAGCTCGGTGACGGCGTCTCTCTGTGCTGGTGTGTGGGAATGGATTCACTGGTGAATCTGTCCAGTTGGCACCGCTGGCGAGAATTGCTGGACGTGGGGCATCTGGTTGTCACCGCTCGTCCCGGTTGGCAACTGCCGGTTGATGGAGAGGTGGCGGACTGGCTCAATGAGCACCGTGCCGATGCCGCACAGCTGAAAAAAACGGCCTGCGGGTCAGTGGTTGTGTGTGAAATGAGTCAGCTGGCGATATCAGCGACCGAGATACGCGACACCATCGCCAAAGGGGATTCCGCACAATATTTAATGCCCGAGGCGGTTTGGCGCTATATTAAAGGCAATGACCTGTACAATTGATTGATCCGTGAAGCCGATTGCCAGTGGCTTTTCGGTTATTTGATACTTTTTATTAGGAAGACAACTTTCGATGTCCCAAGAATTGAACAACATCATCACCAATGCCCTCGAAGATCTAAAGGGCAAAGAAATCGTTAGCATGGATGTGAGTGAATTGTCCGATGTTATGGACACCCTCATTATTGCCAGCGGCACCTCTAACCGCCATGTGAAATCTCTGGCGACCAACGCTGTGCAAGATGCCAAAGATAAAGGCTTGCCAGCGCTCGGCATAGAGGGGCTAGAGAGCGGCGAGTGGGTATTGGCCGATTTTGGCGATACGGTCTTGCACGTAATGATGCCCGCAACGCGCGATTTCTACGATTTGGAAAAATTGTGGAGCATGGAGCCCGGTAGTCGTCAGCAAGACAGCGAATAATTTCGTCTAAGCTATTTCTCTTTTTCTGCTCTGTATTGAGACTCCACCATGCGTTTTAAAATCATCGCTGTCGGAACCCGCATGCCCGGCTGGGTCGAAGATGGGTTCAAGGACTACGCCAAGCGTCTCCCCAGAGACTTTTCTGTTGAGGTGGTGGAGTTACCTCTCGGCCAACGCGGCAAGAACGCATCGGTAACCAAGGCAATCGCCAAAGAGGGGGAGCAGATGTTGGCGGCGATCCCCAAGGGCGACAAGGTGATCGCGCTGGATGTATTGGGTAAGCCGTGGAGCACTGAAAAACTCGCTGATAATTTGGCGAATTGGTCGATGGAGTGCAGCAATTACAGTTTGTTGATTGGTGGTCCCGACGGATTGGCTCCTGAGTGTCTGGCGCGAGCCGATGCAAAGTGGTCGATGTCTGCGTTGACCCTGCCGCATCCGCTGGTGCGTATTGTTTTGATCGAGCAATTGTATCGAGCTTGGTCCATTCTCAACAATCATCCCTATCACAAGTGAAGCGCAACTTGTAAAAGAGTTGTGGTCAGCTTTCTTCTGGTCTTCAAAGCCCATACAATCAGTGAAATAACAAGATTTAGACAGAGCTTTCATGGCCGAACCGCAACATCTTAAAGACCATTATCAAGAAGCGCGAATTTTCTCTCGGCGTTTAATAGTGGCGCTGCTGGCCATAGTGGCACTGTTGGGGCTATTGCTTGCGCGGCTCTACAATCTGCAGGTCGTGAACTTCAACAACTACGTCACTCAATCCGATCGCAATCGAGTACAGGTGCAGGCGTTGCCTCCCACTCGTGGTTTGATCATGGATCGCCAGGGTAAACTGTTGGCGGATAATCGCCCCAGCTACACCCTGACGTTAATCAAAGAACAGGTCAATGATTTGCCTGGGACCTTGAATCTGTTATCGGAGTTGGTTGAGCTGCGCGAAGACGAGCTTGAGGGGTTCCATAAGCGCTTGAAACAGCGCCGCCGTCCTTTCGAGGCTGTGCCTCTCAGTTATCGTTTGAGCGAAGAGGAGATTGCTCGTCTCGCGGTTAACGAATACCGTTTGCCTGGAGTAAAGGTTTCCGCTGAATTGGTACGGGATTATCCGTTGAGTGATCTATTGGCTCACTCGGTGGGTTATGTGGGGCGTATTAATGATCGCGAAATGGCCAAGTTCGATGAAGAGAGTTATCGCCGCTACAGCGGTACTCATACCACCGGTAAAATTGGCCTCGAAAAACAGTATGAGTCGCAGCTGCTCGGTGAGGTGGGCTACCAATATGTGGAAACCAATGCCCGTGGCAGAGTGTTGCGAGTGTTGGAGCGTATTGCGCCAAAGCCCGGTGCCAATCTAGAGTTGTTTTTGGACGCCGGCGTGCAACAGGAAGCTATTGTCGCCATGGGCGAGCGCCGCGGAGCGGTGGTGGCCTTGGATGTAAAAACTGGCGGAGTCCTAGCGCTGGCCAGTACCCCGAGCTACAACCCCAACTTATTTGTCACCGGTATCAGTTACAAAGATTACAACGCCCTCAATCGCTCGTTGGATTTGCCGTTGTTTAATCGCACCATCCAAGGTCAGTACCCGCCGGGCTCGACACTCAAGCCCATGCTTGGGTTGGGGGCTTTACATCACCGCGTGGTGGATCCTAGCTATCGCGTGCGCGATCCGGGTTTCTACCAACTTGAGGGCGAAGAGCGTTTGTACCGAGACTGGAAGCGCGAAGGTCACGGTAATCGAGTCGATTTGCGGCAAGCGATTACTGAGTCCTGCGATACCTATTATTATGATTTGGCCTTCCGTATGGGGATCGATTCCATTCATTCATTTGGCAGCAACTTCGCTTTGGGCCGACGCACGGGCGTGGATATCCCTAGTGAGCGTAAAGGCCTTTGGCCGTCACGACAGTGGAAACGCTCCGCGCGAGGTTTGGCGTGGTATCCCGGCGATAGTCTCAATGTCGGTTTGGGGCAGGGGGATGTTTTGACAACGCCTTTGCAGTTAGCGGCCATGACCGCGACTTTAGCGAACCGCGGCAAGTTCATTCAGCCTCGTTTGGTGAAACGCATTGAAGGTGAGGATACCCCAGCAGTTGTTCAGCAGATGTACAGCGTTTCCGATGAACACTGGGATTACATCTTCAGCGCGATGAAAAATGTAGTGCACGGTCTGCGAGGAACCGCTCAGAGTATTCGTCGCGGCATGAACTATAAAATGGCCGGAAAAACCGGTACTGCGCAAGTCGTGGGCATTGCTCAGGGGGAAGAGTACGACTCAGAAGCCCTCATCGAACGCCAACGAGATCACGCTCTCTTTGTTGCCTTTGCCCCTGTGGATGCGCCCAAGATTGCGGTCGCTGTGATTGTCGAAAACGGCGAAAAGAGTTCTAAGGCGGCCAAGGTTGCACGTCGAGTTATTGATCGCTACCTAGAGATAGACGCTGAGCTGGAACAAAAACGACAGCAGCAGGAATTGGAAAATGCGCACAATAACAATCGTGTGCAAACCGATGTGACAACATTAGAACAAGGTAATCGTCCTATCCCCCAGCAGAGTTCAGGATTGTTGCCGACGTCATCCTCAGGAAACCCTCTGTCATGAGTGTTGGAGATTTTCAGCGGCGCATGCCAGAGGCAAGCCGTGACCTGCGTCGACCGGTAGGCGTATTGCAGCGCTGGCATATTGATTGGCCGCTGCTGCTGGGATTGCTGTTGATCACGGTTTATGGCTTGGTGGTGTTGTACAGTGCTAGCGGACAAGATTTTCACTATGTGAAGCGTCAAAGTGTGTTCTTTTTGATTGCTTATGGTGTGATGTTTACCGTGGCGCAAGTTCGGCTGCATGTGCTGGAGTATTGGGCGCCTTGGTTCTTTGCCGCAGGGGTGGTGCTGTTGGGCATGGTGTTGGTGGTCGGCGTGGGTGCCAAAGGCGCGCAGCGCTGGTTGAGTATCGGGGGGTTTCGTTTTCAGCCGTCGGAGATTCTAAAGCTCGCCGTTCCGATTATGATGGCGGCCTATTTGTCGAAAAGATTGCTGCCGCCGCGTTTTCGTCATGTATTTTTCTCGTTGGTACTGATCGGTGTACCCACCTTGCTGATTATGCGGCAGCCGGATTTAGGTACGTCACTATTGATTGCGACCTCGGGCTTGTTGGTGCTATTTTTTGCCGGTTTGAGGTGGCGCTATATATTGGGGGCTGTGGGGGTACTACTGGCCAGTGCGTGGCCCATATGGATGTTTGTCTTGCACGGTTATCAGCGCCAGAGAATTCTGACCTTATTAAACCCAGAAGCCGACAAACTCGGCGCCGGGTGGAACATTATTCAGTCAAAAACAGCGATTGGCTCCGGTGGCATCTACGGTAAAGGTTGGCTCAATGGCACTCAGTCGCAGTTGAATTTTTTACCCGAGAGCCACACGGATTTTATTATTGCCGTATTGGCTGAAGAGTTTGGTTTGTTGGGGGTGTTAGCGCTAATAGGGCTCTACGTTTTAGTGATTGGCCGAGGCTTGTGGATTGCCGTCAATGCACAAAATACCTTTGGTCGATTATTAGCGGGGAGTATTACGTTCACTTTCTTTGTCTATATCTTCGTTAATATTGGTATGGTCAGTGGATTGTTGCCGGTTGTGGGGGTGCCACTGCCGTTGGTGAGTCACGGGGGAACCTCAATTGTCACCTTGATGATGGGGTTTGGAATTTTGATGGCGATCGGAACCGAGCGTCGTCGAGTCAGTATTGGATAATACAGTGAGAAGGTCTCGGGGTAAGAGCCGTCGAGATGTTGATTGAGGTAAAGGAGTGACAATGTTGTTGAGTTCTCAGGGGATAAGAAAATCGGTGCGGACTTTATTAATGGGCGCTGTTGCGACCATGATTGTACCGCTCAATGGGTTTGCACAGGGTTACAGCGACAATACCCAAACTCAGGCGTTTATTGATGAAATGGTGGCAGAGCACGAATTTGACCGAGGCCAGCTTGAGCAGTGGTTTGCGCAGACCGAAAAGAAACAATCCATTCTCGATGCCATGGCGCGTCCGGCCGAGAAAACTAAGACGTGGGGTCAGTACCGCAATATCTTTGTGAAACCCGGGCGTATCAACAAGGGGGTTGAGTTCTGGCAGCGGCATGAGTCAGTGCTCGCTCGCGCGGAAGATACCTTGGGAGTTCCCGCGGAAATCATCGTCGCGATTATCGGTGTCGAAACCCGATACGGCTCCAATAAGGGCAGTTATCGTGTGATCGATGCGCTTTCTACATTGGCGTTCGATTACCCCAAGCGCAGTAAGTTCTTCACCAAAGAGTTGCGTCACTATTTACTGTTAACCCGTGAGCAAGAGCGTGATCCGTTGACGTTGAAAGGCTCTTACGCCGGTGCCATGGGTTATGGTCAATTCATGCCGTCGAGCTATCGAGCCTACGCTCGAGACTTTGATGGCGATGGGGCGGTGGATATTTGGGATAACCCTGAGGATGCCATCGGTAGCGTGGCCAACTACTTTGTTCGTCACGGTTGGAAGACCGGGCAACCAGTAGTCACCCGAGCGCGCGTGTCGAAAGATTACGACCGCTCCATCATTAATGATTCTCTTAAGCCCAAGCGTACCGTCGCTGCTTTGCAAGAACTGGGTTTCCAGCCTGTCGAAGTCATGGAGTCTGAGGCCAAGGCGACTGCGATGAAGCTGCAGGGCGCTAATGGTGCCGAGTTTTGGATGGGAATGGGTAACTTTTACACGATTACCCGCTATAACCACAGCCGCTTGTACGCGATGGCCGTGTATCAGCTGAGCCAAGAAATTCTTCGTGCGAAGCAGTCGGTGAATGTTGCTGCGACCAAAGCGGCGCAATAGGGCGATGACAATGTTGACTCGAGTGCGAGACGTTGGTGCCCTAGCGGCACTATTATTGCTCACTGCCTGTAGCTCGCAGGTAGCGGTGGTCAAAGATAGCGGCCCCAAGCAGGCGGTCGATGTGGCCCACATTCCTGATGCGGTGCCTCGCCATGAAGTGCGCACCAAAGCGGGTAATAAATCGCCGTATACCGTATTGGGTAAAACCTATAGCGTATTGCCTGACAGTAAGGGCTTTGTGGAAGAAGGTATTGCCTCTTGGTATGGCAATAAATTTCATGGCCGCAAAACCTCTAACGGTGAAATTTACAGCATGTACGGCATGACTGCGGCCCATAAAAACCTGCCGATTCCATCCTACGTGCGAGTCACCAATTTGGACAATGGGCGTCAAGTGGTGGTGCGGGTTAACGATCGCGGACCTTTCCACGAAGGACGAGTCATTGATCTCACTTACGCGGCCGCCTCTAAGCTGGGGTTTGTGAAGCTCGGAACCGCACCAGTTCGGGTCGAGGCCGTAGGGCCTGGGGATCAATTGGCTGCAGCTCAGACAACCGCGACAACTGCCGTGCCCCAGACGCAAACTCGTCAGGTTTCATCGGCGAGTTCATCCCCAGTGTCCGTTGCCATGCCTAAAGCGCCGGCGCCTAAACATTCTGCCGGTTATCAACTGCCCGCCAATACCTTCCTGCAGGCCGGTGCTTTTTCAAACCTAAGCGCTGCAGAAAATTTACAGAGCCGAATTGGTGCTCTGACGCCATTGCCTGTGTCGGTCATGCCACCGGTCAATGATCGTCTTTACCGTGTTCGCGTCGGGCCCATTGATAACAATCTGGTGCTGATGGATTTGCGTACTTTGTTGCAGCGTCACCAAATGCCGGCTCCGCATATTGTCTACGACTGATATACCGTTGTAAAAGTGTGTCTCAGCCCGTTGGATAGCGGGCTGGGCGCTGCTACACTTACCCCCACTCTGAACGTCTGAAGTGGAATTGTTTTTCCTTCTTGCGGTCTACAGATCACTAATCCAGCGTTAGCGCGTTGGGCTTTCGTTTCCTTTCATATTCTGGTTCTGTCGAAATTCATGAACACACACTCCGTTTTGAAATCTCTTGTTGCGCTGCTTTTATCGTCGATATTACTGATGACCTCACCGGCCAACGCTCGTCAAACAATCATTCCTGCGCCGCCTCAATTGGCTGCCAGTGGCTACCTATTGATTGATGCTGATACCGGTAAGGTGCTGGTAGAGAATAATGCGGATCAGCCTTTGCCCCCCGCTAGCCTAACTAAAATGATGACCAGTTATATCGTTTCATCGGAAATCGATGGCGGTAACATGCACGAAGATGACCTAGTCAACATCAGTGTCAAAGCATGGAAAATGGGTGGCTCGAAAATGTTCATTCGAGAAGGCACTCGAGTTAGCATCAAAGATCTGTTGCGCGGCGTTATCATTCAGTCGGGCAACGATGCCAGTGTCGCTCTCGCCGAGCATGTTGCCGGCAGTGAAGGGGCTTTTGTGGATGTTATGAACCAGCAAGCCGCACTGCTGGGAATGACCAACAGCCAGTTTCACAACGCCACTGGGTGGCCGGCAGAAGGGCACGTTTCAACGGCACGCGATCTGTCGCTGTTAGCGCGAGCACTGATTAATGACTTTCCCGAGCACTACAAGCTCTACGCGGAAAAATACTTTAAGTACAACGGTATCAACCAGCCCAATCGCAATAAACTTCTATTCCGTGATGCCAGTGTTGATGGATTAAAAACCGGTCATACCGAAGAAGCGGGTTTTTGTCTGGTGTCATCTGCGCGCAAGAACGGTATGCGCTTGATTGCTGTGGTGATGGGAACGCGTTCGGATGAAGCCCGCGCTGCGGAGTCTCAGAAACTACTGGCCTATGGTTTCCGCTACTTTCAAACCCACAAGTTGTACAGCCAAGGTGATGAGCTGAGTGCCGCTCGAGTTTGGGCGGGGCAGGAAGAGCAGGTAAAGCTAGGCATTGCAGAGGATCTTTATTTGACCATTCCCCGTGGAGCGGCAGAAGAGCTCGAAGCCAAAATGCACATTGATGATGTGATTAAGGCGCCTTTTAAAGCTGGGCAAGAACTGGGTAATCTAACGGTTGTTCTCAATAATGAAACACTGGTCGATATTCCCTTGGTGGCAATTTCAGCGGTCGAGGAGGCGGGAGTTTTAGCTCGTCTTTGGGATACGATCAAACTCTTCTTTATCAGTTTGTTTAGCTAAATACTGCCGCGCTATGGCCAAGGCTCGACTTAGGTCGAATGTGGCAGCGAAAAAAAACGGTTACACTCTAGGGGGTAGCCGTTTTTTTATGGGCGAGAAATACTCGTTCAGCGCTGATATCACTTTCATTTGAACATGTATTGGAATTCGCCAGGGGCAGAACTGCATGGACAGCCAGCTATTGTTACTTCTTGTCTGTGTCTACAGTGGCTTGTTGTTTGCTATCGCGTGGCTGGCAGAGCGCTATGGCAATCGTCTCCATGCTCACTGGTGGCGGCCGCTGGTTTATACTCTATCCATCGGCGTCTATTGCAGCTCTTGGACCTTTCTCGGTGCGGTTGGTCAAGCCGTTGAGAATGGTTGGCAGTATCTGCCGATTTATTTAGGCCCCATTCTACTCGTCCTTTTCGGTTGGCCTTTTCTGCGTCGCCTGTTGATCATCAGTTCCCGCAATAAGGTGACCTCGATTGCTGATTTTATCGGCTCTCGCTACGGTAAAAATCAACGTTTGGCGGCGATCGTAACCCTGGTGCTGGTGGTCGGTACCTTGCCCTATATCGCGCTGCAACTGCGCGCGGTAGGTATTGCTTGGTCGACTATTCATTGGGACGACGGCGCCGGAGTCGCCTTTGATTCTTGGTCGAGTTTAATTGCGGCTATGGCTATGGCGTGGTTTGCCATTCTATTCGGCACTCGGGTGATAGACGGCCCCGACCGGCATCGGGGCATGATCACGGCGGTCGCGGTGGAATCGTTGGTGAAAGTGATTGCTTTTGTGGTGGTGGGCTTTTTGGCGTTTCGATTGTTGGAGACGCCAGGGTTGAATATCGCCAGCATTACCCCGAATTTCGAAACGGCACAAATTATCAGCCCATTGTTCTGGACCGAAATGTTGTTGGCGGCCATCGCGATCGTCTGTTTGCCTCGGCAATTTCATGTCATGGTGGTGGAGTATCAGCATCGCTCGGATTTGCGTTATACCCGCTGGTTACTACCACTCTATCTCGCCATCTTTGCGATTTTGGTGATCCCCTTGGCGCAAGTGGGGGCTCAGTTGTTTGGCGGTCTTGCGGTAGACCCCGATAGTTACGTGTTGACCTTACCGCGTTGGGCGGGAGAAGAGTCGACTCTGGTGATTACTTTCATTGGCTCGCTGTCGGCTGCGACGGGCATGGTGGTGGTAGCGACGATTGCCCTGTCGATTATGATTTCCAATGAATTGATCGTGCCCATCTGGTTGCGATCGAGCTCTAGTCGAGGGCAAAGCGCTAGTGATTTGGGCACCTCTCTGCGTTTTATTCGTCGAGCCTCCATTGTTGCCGTATTGGTATTGGGCTGGGCGCTAGAGCGGATTATGAGTACCGCCGATGGTCTCGCCTCTATGGGATTGATCTCGTTTGCCGCAACCGCTCAGTTTATGCCGGCGGTACTAGGTGCGTTATATTGGTCCAAAGGGCATGCACGTGGTGTGATTGGCGGCGTGTTGGTGGGGATGGCGATTTGGTTTTACTGCCTATTACTGCCAGTACTGTTACCGGCAGATCATTCACTGATTCTACAGGGCCCTGCGGGCATTGAGTGGTTGGCTCCTTACCAACTCTTCGGTCTAAGTGGGCTGGACCCTCTCAGCCACGGCGTTTTCTGGAGTTTACTGTTTAATGTTGTTGTGTTTTTGGTGGTTTCGCGGCGCTCGGTATTTCGGTTGTTGGACATTCGCCAATCAGATGCCTTTACGCGATTGCGTTGGAGTGTGCGTCGCCAAGCGTTGGATATGGAGCCTTCGGGAATTGAGGTCCAACAACTCCAAGCATTGATGGATCCATTGTTCGGCAAAGAGCGAACTCTGGACATGTGGCAAGACTTTGAGCAGCGGGTGGGGCATCGTTTACTGCCTCATGATCAAACACCACGGTTTGTGGTGGCGACCATTGAAAGTGATTTGGCAGCCATTATCGGAGCTGTTTCGGCTCATCGCGCTATGCAGTTATTGATCAGTCAGCAGCCACTGCAACTGCAGGACTTTGTCAGTTTGGTAGGCGGCAGTTCTCGGCAACTGCAGTTCAGTCAAACACTGCTGCAAACTACCTTGGAGACGATACCCCAAGGCATCAGCGTAGTGGATAAAGATTTGCAGTTGGTGGCTTGGAATCAACAATATCAAAAACTGTTTGATTATCCCAAGCGTCTACTTTACGTCGGTTGTGACATTGAAAAAATCTACCACTATAACGCTATGCGGGGTTATCTCGGCACCAGCAATGATGGTATAGAAGCGGCGGTGGAGCGACGTCTCAATCAATTGCGTTCCGGTACCCCGCATCGGATGGAGCGGGTGCTGCCCAGTGGGGAAGTTATTGAAATCCGCGGCACCCCTTTGGCCAATGGCGGTTATGTGACGACTTACACCGACGTTAGTGATTACCACATGATGCTCGACCAGCTGGAAAATGCTAAAGAGACACTGGAGGATCGGGTTGATTCGAGAACTGCTGAATTACAGTATGTGAACGACTCGCTATCTAGAGAAAACGAATTGCGTGCACGTACGGAACAGGAATTGAAAACTGTACACGCCAGTAAGAGCCGCTTTTTGGCCGCGGCCAGTCACGATCTCTTGCAACCTATTAATGCTGCGCGACTATTTGTTGCCTCTCTCAGTGCGAAGCTAGATGTGAGCAATGATACGCCTTTGCGCAGTGACGTTGAGTACTTGGATGACGCCTTGGCTCAGGCTGAACAATTGATTAATTCGTTGAGAGAAATCTCCCGTTTAGGTTCTGGCAAAGAGCGGCCCCAGCGAGAAAATTTTGCCATCGATAGTTTGCTGCGCCCGTTGGCCAATGAAGCTTCAGCCTTGGCGGAAAAGCAGCAAATAGAATTCGATTGGGTGCCCTCATCCGTGTGGGTCAACAGCGACCCGCATTTGTTGCGGCGAGTTGTACAGAATTTTGTCTCGAATGCTCTGCGCTACACCAAGAGCGGCAAGGTGGTATTAGGGTGTCGCCGTCACTGCGACAACTTGAGTATTGAGGTTTGGGATACCGGGCCGGGTATTGCGGAGCAGGATCGTCTGCGTATTTTTGAAGAGTTTGAACGCTTACCGGGTTCCAATACCGGCAACCAAGGTTTGGGGCTGGGGTTGTCGATCGCTCAGCGTATCTCCCAATTGTTAGGCCATCCTATCAGTCTGGATTCTCAGTTGGGGCGCGGATCAGTCTTTCGAATTCAGGTGAATTTAGGCGTAGCGGAACAGGCAGCGATTGCGAAGCCGACGGTTGATTCTCGCTTGTCAGGTTTGTCGGTGTTATGCATTGATAATGAGGCGGTTATTCTCGCGGGTATGCAATCGCTGTTAGAACAGTGGGGCTGTCGGGTGGTCACCGCGTCGGACTTACGTGAAGCCCTCGCCAACTGGTCCGACGAAGTGGCACCACAATTGGTATTGGCAGACTTCCACTTAGATGAAGAAACGGGTTTGGATGTGTTGGAGGCCTTGCGCTATCACTGGCAGCAGCCGATACCTGCGGTCGTTATTAGTGCCGATAACAGTGATGACGTGAGGCAGCAAGTGCAAGATGCCGATTGTTTGTTTTTACCCAAACCGGTTCAGCCCACCGCACTGAGAACCTTGATGCGCCGTGCATTGCGGCGTCAAAGAGTTCAACGGACAGGTTAATTACTGTTCTCGATTAAGAGTCTTATTACAATAACTTGCAACCGAATACTCTCGGCAGTGGTGGAATTCTATTGGGACTTTTTAAATTCATCCAACGATTGGCTGGGGCTGACTGCGAGCTGGCCGATGGCAACGGCTGCTTGGGTTCTTGAGTGCACACCCAGTTTGCGAAAAATCTCCGTCATGTGCGCTTTAATTGTAGCTTCAGTCACATGCAACTCGTAAGCAATCTGCTTATTGAGTAATCCTTGGCTGACCATAGAGGCCACTTTAAACTGCTGAGGCGTTAAGCTCGCCAAGGCCTCGGCAATATTGAGTTCTGTTTCACCGGCGGCGGGTTCGTCGGTGAGTCCTTCCGGAAGCCAAGTGTTTCCTCTTAACACTGTTAGCAGTGCGTCGCTCATCGCTTCAAGTGAGGCGCTCTTGGGGAGAAAGCCACTGGCGCCATGATCCATGGCGCGGCGAATGATCTCAGGTTCTTCGTGAGCCGAGACAATCATCACGGGAATCTGTGGGTAGTGCGCGGTGAGAAAAACGAGTGAGCTAAAGCCTTCAGCGCCGGGCATATGTAAGTCGAGCAAAATGAGGTTGGCGTTAGCGTTACTGTCTACGCACTGATGCAAGCTATTAAAATCTTCGGCCTCAATGAGTTGTGGTTGGCTGAGCTCCCTTTGCAGTGTGGCACTCAGAGCTGAGCGAAACAAAGGGTGATCGTCTGCGATGATAATGCACGGGTGGGTGACCATAGCGCTCAATCCATAATTGAAACATTGTTATTATTGTAGCTGCTGAACCTTCTAACTGACGCCTAGGTCAGCATAATTTCATTCCAGCACTTAAAGCTCTTAGCGAAACTCTTACCGATAATAGTACCGCAAGACGGTAGGAATGCGAATATTGTGGCGATGAAAACTCAATTCTAGCGGATGTTTTCAGTGGGAAGGGAGATGAAAAAAATCACAGCCCCGCCGAAGCGGAACCGTGCAGAGAACTGACTCTGGTCCAAGGATTGAGTGAAATTGTGGGCAGATATCAAGTGCATGACTCTCTCTTTGTGTTTAAAGAGGAGAGCTCTCTGCTGTCTGCCTATCCTGTCAAACTTTCGCTAAAACGTGTTACAAGCGATATCGCTATGCTGACAGTATCGTGCTGATCGCTATCATCTGCCATTAGACTTTGGTCGAGAAGTAGATGTTCCCTCTATAGCTTCTGTCAATAGTCTATCGCACTAGACTTTAGTCGATAGTTAGACTAACGGTTAATACCTCTCTGTAGTAAAGCGGCAAATACTGGTTGTCGGAGATAACACTACAACGGAGAGGACAATCATGAATTATAAAAATACCCAATCCCCTTTGGCGTTAGCGGTAGGCGCAACCCTGATGTTGTCCGCACTGCCGAGTCTGGCAGATGCCGATATGCAAAAAAGGGTGGAGATGCTTGAGCGAGAGCTGATGGCGTTGAAAACCCAGTTGCAAGAAAAAGAAGAAATTCAGCTTAAAAAGGGTGTCGAACTCAAAAAAGGCACGCGTTTCCAGTACGGCGGTTACGTTAAGTTAGACGGTATGTGGAGTAAAAACTCGGATCAGCGCCGTGCAAACAATGTTGGCGATGATTTCTTGGTGCCCTCTACTATTGCTGTCGGTGACGAATCCAATGAAGGCGACGCGGTATTTGACAGCAATGCCAAATTCAGCCGCTTGTGGTTCAAGACTCGCACAGAAACAGACGCCGGTTTACTGACCAGTTACATCGAAACCGATTTTAACGGTTCTAACGATGAGCGCTTAACCAACCAGTCGGTGAGTGGTTTGCGTCATGCATTCGTCAATTGGGACTATTCAGAATCTGACTCGCTGTTACTCGGGCAGACCTGGAGTACGTTTTTTAACGTCGGCGCCTTACCTGAAACTCTAGATTTTGTTGGTCCCACCTCGGGTACGGTGTTTGTGCGTCAGGCACAGGCTCGCTGGACTCACAAAATGGGCGATGGCACGTCCTTTATGCTCGCGGCGGAGAACCCATCGGTGAGTATGTATGACGCTGGCGGCGGCTTTGAGGCCAACGATATCGATGAAAGTTCAATGCCTGATTTAATCGCTCGCTACAATGGTAAGGCGGGTAATTTCAGCTATAGCCTCGCAGCAATGGGGCGTGAAATCAGTTATGACACTGGCTCCCAATCTGATGATGAGATGGGTTTTGGTGTCAGCTTGTCGGGCAAGTGGGTGTTTGAAAACGGCGATGATCTGAAATTTATGGTCAACCACGGCAACCTGGGCCGCTATGTGGGCTTAAACGCGTTTCGGGATGCTGCGGTTGAAATCGATGGCGACATCGACTTGATCGACATGACCGGTGGTTTCATTGCCTATCGCCATCACTGGAACGAAAAGTTCCGCAGTACCTTTAGCTATGCCATGTCTAGCGCCGATAACTCCGATGACATTCTCAGTGATGTTACGGAAACCATCTCCAACGCCAATATCAATTTGATGTATTCCCCCACCAAAAAGCTCACTCTCGGTGCAGAATTTATCTACGCAGAGCGCGAGGTTGAAAGTGGCTTGGACGGCGATTTGGAGCGCTTACAGTTTATGGGTAAGTGGGCATTCTAACCTTTTATCAGTGGCAGTTAGACCAACGTCCAATAGTGAAGTGGGTCTAACCGCCGTATAAATAAGGGTGACAACAAAGAGTTTGGAGGAGAACAATCATGGCGTTTCAATCTGAAAGTGATGCGAAAGCCTATTGGAAAGAAAACCTCGGTTTGATGGTTAAGCTGATGGTGGTGTGGTTTGTGGTGTCGTTTGGCTGCGGGATACTGTTTGTCGATGCGCTCAATACTATTCAGTTAGGTGGTTACAAGTTGGGCTTTTGGTTTGCTCAGCAGGGGTCCATTTATGTCTTCGTCGTACTGACTTTTTATTACGCGAAGAAAATGGGCGATTTGGACCGTAAATACGGCGTCGACGACGAATAAACGGGAGCATAATCATGGATCTCAAAACGATGACCTACATTGTTGTAGGTTTAACCTTTGCACTTTATCTGGGGATCGCCTTCTGGGCGCGCGCCGGATCAACCAAAGAATTTTACGTGGCCGGTGGTGGTGTTCACCCAGTTGCCAATGGTATGGCAACCGCCGCTGACTGGATGTCTGCTGCATCGTTCATTTCCATGGCCGGTCTGATTGCCTTTATGGGATACGGTGGTTCGGTATTTTTGATGGGCTGGACGGGCGGTTATGTGATTCTAGCCATGTTGCTTGCGCCATACTTGCGTAAGTACGGTAAATTCACTGTGCCGGAGTTCATTGGTGATCGATTCTATTCCCGTGGAGCTCGTGTGGTCGCGGTCATCTGTCTGATCATCTGTTCGGTTACCTATGTCATCGGTCAAATGAAAGGTGTGGGTGTTGCTTTTTCTCGCTTCCTAGAAGTTAGCTACGAGCTAGGTTTGCTTGTGGGTATGGTGATCGTGTTCTTCTACGCGGTACTCGGTGGTATGAAAGGGATTACCTATACACAGATCGCGCAATACTGCGTGTTGATTTTTGCCTACACCATCCCGGCAATGTTTATATCACTGAACCTGACTGGCAACCCCATTCCACAGCTGGGCTTGGGCAGTACCATGGTGGGAAGTGAAACCTATCTATTGGATCGACTCGATCAGGTGGTCACAGAGCTCGGCTTTGCTGAGTACACCACCAGTGTGCGGCTAAACATGACCAATATGTTTGCCTACACCTTGTCGTTGATGATTGGTACGGCGGGTTTGCCTCACGTTATTATTCGCTTCTTCACTGTACCTAAGGTGAAAGATGCGCGTACCTCAGCGGGTTGGGCACTTATCTTCATCGCGATCTTGTATACCACTGCTCCTGCAGTTGCTGGTATGGCTCGTCTCAATCTCATGAACACGATTGAGCCCACACAAGGTGAGCACTTAGTCTATGAAGAGCGTCCGCAATGGTTCAAGAACTGGGAAAAAACCGGTCTTCTGAAGTTTGAAGATAAGAACGGTGATGGTCGTATTCAGTACACCTCTAGCAAAGATACCAACGAAATGGTGAAAGTGGATAATGACATCATGGTATTGGCGAACCCAGAAATTGCTCAGCTACCGAATTGGGTGATTGCATTGGTGGCCGCTGGTGGCTTAGCGGCGGCACTGTCTACAGCAGCGGGTTTACTGTTGGCGATCTCTTCGGCGATCTCTCACGATCTGTTGAAAGGGGTGATCGCACCCAACATTAGCGAGAAACAGGAGTTGCGAGCGTCTAGGATTGCCATGGCAGTGGCTATCGCGGGTGCGGGTTATCTTGGCTACAACCCGCCCGATTTTGCGGCTGGTACGGTGGCTCTCGCCTTTGGTTTGGCCGCATCGTCGATCTTCCCGGCCTTAATGATGGGTATCTTCAGCAAGCGTGTGAATAAAGAAGGTGCTGTGGCAGGTATGATCGCCGGTATTACGGTAACTCTGCTCTATGTCTTCCAGCACAAAGGCATCATGTTTATTGCCGATACCGCGTTCCTAGGTGATATGTCGGCCAATTGGTTTATGGGTATCGAGCCCAATGCCTTTGGTGCGGTGGGTGCGGTGGTTAACTTTGCGGTTGCTTTTGCAGTCTCTCGTGTAACGGCTGAACCTCCACAAGAAGTACAAGACTTGGTTGAGCATATTCGAGTGCCAACCGGTGTAGAAGGTGCGCAAGATCACTAATACCCAAATAGAATAAATCCTCCTGGCCCCTTGATTGGGGCCTTTTTTACTTTCGCTCTTACAGTTGCTTATGCATTTGAAAGAGATCGATAAGATGAAGGTTTGGGTTTGTGGTTAAGTTGTTGTAAGTTCTTTTTATATTGAGTCAGTAAATTAAATACAAACCAAAGCTTTTGCCATTCATAACAGGGGTTTAACGTGGATTTTTTTAAGAATAAACACGTCGTAGTCGCTCTTATTGTTGCGCCGATTTTGGCGGTTTTGAGTTATTTTGCCGTGGATGCAATAGTATCGGAGACACCTCATGCCGCTGAAGCCGGCAAACAGTATGAGCTGGTGTCTCTGCCTAACTGTCGTTACAACAGTGGAGTTTGTGGATTAAAGAATGGTGAATTTGAATTAACCTTGAAAGCCGAATGGCAGGAAGAAGGTCGGGTGATTTTGCATTTGACCTCTGCGCATCCATTGGATGGCGCCATGATTGCCGCGGTAAATAATGCGAGTGAAGACAAAGAGCCGGTTGAGATGTATCCCGAAGACCGCAGCGGATTAAACTGGTCGCTAGAGCTCATGAATCCAAATGTCGAGCAAGGACGATTGCGTTTAGCGGTATCTTCCAATAAGACACTTTATTACGGCGATGCAGCCATGAAGTTTGCGCTCTATGAAACGATTTTTGATGAGGACTTTCGTCAGTAGTACTCTTTGTTTTTTTGCGCTAGCGCTGCAGGAAAGATTCCTATGAACGAGTATACAAACCCCGATTCCAACAGCTCCGTGGTGGCTACGGGGCTTAGTCCAGAACTGAGCGCGGTGAAGGACTTCCTCGCCGAGTGTATTCCTTTTGATACCCTATCCGATGATCAGCTCAATCAACTCGCGCCGGCAATTGAAGTTTGTTACTACCGACAGGGTCATATTTTTCGCAGTGAAGATGATGCGGGTGGCCTGCGTATCATACGCAGTGGTGCGGCGGAATTGCGTGTTGAAAATGATCGCTTGATCGATCGTTTTGGAGAAACCGTCAGCTTTAACTTGCTTGGGCTCAGTCAGGAGCAGCCCGGTATTCGCGCCACACTCATTGAAGACTCGTTGATCTATTACTTGGCTGAAGTCGACTATCAGCGCTTGCGTAAACAGTATCGTGACTTTGATCGCTTCTTTCATTCCCAACGCAGCCGTCGGGTCAGGCGCGCGGCGCGCCATGAAACAACACCCTCGGAAATGATGCGGCGCGTGAAAGATCTGATGAGCTCCAATGTTCTGAGTGTGGCGCCCGTCGACTCCATCCAAACGACTGCGCAGTTGATGTCAGAGCACCGAATCTCGTCGGTGCTGGTGATGCAGGATGAGCAACTCAAAGGAATTGTCACAGATAGAGATATTCGTTCGCGGGCGGTGGCTCTGGGGCTGGACGTTGCGGAACCTATTGAACGCATTATGACCGTATCGCCAGACACTATTTTTGACGACGAAACCCTGTTTGATGCCACCTTATTCATGACGCAAAAGGGTTATCACCATATACCGGTTGTCTCTGCACATGGCGAGGATAGCCGTGCTCCTAAATCGGTGGTGGGCATTGTGACCTCATCCGATCTTATGTTGGCGCGCCGAGATGATCCAGTGTATTTGGTCCAGCACGTCAACCGCCAACAAACCGTCAAAGGGCTGAAAGACATTACTGCGCTGCTACCGGATTTGTTGGCACAGTGGGTTAACGCCGGTATCAAATCAACTCAGGTTGGGCATGTCCTCACTGCCATCAGTGATGCGGTGACTATTCGATTAATTGCCATGGCAGAGCAAGAGTTGGGACCGGCGCCGGCCCCTTTTTGTTGGTTGGGATTCGGGTCACAAGGGCGTGAGGAGCAATTGCTTGGCGGCGATCAAGACAACGCGCTATTGATTTCCGATGACGTTAAAGACAGTGATTTAGCTTGGTTCGAAAAAATGGCTCATCGCGTGTGTGACGGGCTCAATGAATGTGGTTACGTCTATTGCCCGGGTGAAGTGATGGCGACCACCAAAGAGTGGCGGCAACCGTTGCAGGGCTGGAAACAGACCGTGGATCGCTGGACTCGAAGCCCCACGTCCGACGCTGTTATGCGAGTGAGTATTTTCTTTGATGTGCGGGCGGTACATGGCGATGCCAGTCTGGCGAAGCAATTGCAAGCTCATATGCTCAAGCGCACTAAGGGCAATAGTATTTTTCTGGCCGCATTGGCAGAAAATGTGCTCGATGCTCCGCCGCCGCTGGGGATTTTTCGTCGCTTTGTGGTGGACCACAATGGCGAGCACCGAGACGAATTGAATCTAAAAAAACGCGCGGTGATACCCATCGTTGATTTGGTGCGAATTCATTCACTGGCGCATGGTATTCAAGCGGTCAATACGGTCCGCCGACTGCATGCTTTAGCGGATGCTAAGGTCATGTCCATTGGTGACAGTCGCAATCTGCAAGATGCACTGCAAGTGATTATGCAAACTCGCGTCGAGGCTCAGGTTCAACAATTGATGAATGCCGAAAAACCTACCAACTATCTCAACCCTGATGAGCTGCCTAAATTGGTGCGAAAGCAGTTGCGCGATGCCTTTAGCGTCGTTAAAGATGCGCAGCAATCTATCCGACTGAATTACCGCCCAGGCTTGTAGAGCGTCGCGTTATGTGGGACATGAAACTCAAGCGTTTGTACTATCGACTGAAGCTGTTGACTTTCGGCCGCTCCACAGACACACGTTTGGCATTTTCACTGTTGGAAAAGTGTTGGCAAGAGTCGGGCTTTTCTAGCAATCGCGATTGGCGCGAACAAGAGTTTTTGGTGGTCGATGCCGAAATGTCGTCGCTGGATGCGCAAACCGGAGAGTTGCTCAGTCTCGGTTGGGTGGTGATTCGAGAGGGGCGCATACCGATTGGTAGTGCCGTACACCATTTATTGCAGTCAAAAGATGGAGTGGGAGAAAGTGCCACTATTCATCAAATTCGGGATTGCGAGTTGGTCGATGGCCTTAGTGCGGAAGCATTGATTGGGCAGTTTCTCGAGGCCGCCAGAGGTCGAGTCTTAGTTTTCCATCATGCGCTCTTGGACGTCAGTTTCCTCGATAAACTGACGCGTGCTTTCTACGGGGCGCCTTTATTGATGCCTGTGTTGGATACCTTACAGATCGAAAAACGCAGCTTGGTACGCCGCGAGGTACCACTGGGGCAGAATGTATTGCGCTTGGCCAGTTGCTGTGCCCGCTACAACCTTCCGCCCAGCCCCGCGCACAATGCCTTGACTGATGCGCTAGCAACGGCGGAGCTGTTTTTGGCGCAGATTGCTCATAAGGGTAAGGATGTGCGCCTTGGAGATTTACTCTAACAATCTTGCTTGATGATTTCTCTCGCCGTATTCATCTGTTGTTCTACTTCTTCAGGTCCCAAGAATCTGAAACTGTCCCCTTCTTTGACCTTAATACGGGCATTGTTCTTCATGGTTTCCAAGTTTTTACGTGCAGCGGCGCAACGCTCGGGATCTTTTGGAAACTCCTCTTCAGTGGCCTTGGCGACTGTTTTCGATTCTTTTTTGGGCTTTTCAGCGACGGGTTCACCGTAAATATTGGTAGTGCGCACCTTGGTGTTGGGCTTGTCTTTGGGCGGATGGGCGGAATAGTGCACCACACCGTTCTCATCTTCCCACTTATAGAAGTCTTTACTGCTAAGTGAGCTGTGACTAAACAGAAAGAGTGACAGGCACAAGGCGCTGCTCAAAAGGCGTGCAATGTTAGTGATAGTCATGCTGCTCAAGATCCTTAGTGTGTTCTTATGTGGCTTATTATTGCCGTTCTGAAGAGTCTACGCCAGCAAAGTCGAGAGGTCGGTGAATCAATTCAAGGTTTATCGGGTAAAAACCGACATTTTTCGCCTTCTCAGAGGCCTTAACCCCTTGACTTTACTGGCCAAGTCGCCAAAATTGCGGGTTCGCTAGATGGCGTGTAGATCGCAACCGTAACCTCGGTAATTGGCTCGGAAATCACCCATATTTCCAGTATCTACCCCCGGCAAGCCAACCGCTGGCCGAACCATCCCAATTGCGTAGGTGCGTCCACCGACGTTGCCTATCCGATTTGCTGCGGCGCTAACAAGGGCGGCGGAGTCGGGCAAGCTTCAGTCATCACGGGTTTTGATTGTATAGAGCGCGCGGTCTAGTCTCAAACTGGGCGGTGGTCTATGTCTATGGTCCGTGCAGTTACTTTTATTGATTAAAGGGGATAACAGGTGGAAATGCTCTCTGGCGGCGATATGTTAATTCGCTCCCTGCAAGAAGAAGGCGTTGATGTTGTATTTGGCTACCCAGGTGGGGCGGCGTTACATATCTACGATGCAATTTTCAGACAAGATAAAGTTAAGCACATACTGGTGCGTCACGAACAGTCGGCGACTCACGCGGCTGACGGCTACGCGCGTGCCAGCGGGAAAGTGGGTACGGTGCTGGTCACCTCCGGTCCTGGTGCGACCAATGCCATTACCGGTATCGCTACTGCCTATATGGACTCCATTCCCATGGTTGTCATTTCTGGCCAGGTTCCCGCCGAGAAGATCGGTGAAGATGCCTTCCAGGAAACCGATATGGTGGGTGTATCACGTCCTATCGTAAAACACAGCTTTTTGGTGCAGAACGCCTCTGAGATTCCAGAGATTATCAAAAAAGCGTACCACATTGCCTCTACCGGTCGCCCTGGTCCGGTGGTTGTCGACGTCCCTAAGAATACGGTAAACCCAGCTGAAACCTTCCCCTTCGAATACCCGAAGAAGTTGAAGATGCGTTCTTATACGCCGGCAACCAAAGGTCACAGCGGACAGATTAAGAAAGCGGTTAGCATGTTGATGCAAGCTAAGCGTCCGATGATTTACGCCGGTGGTGGTGTGGTGTTGGGCGAGGCCAGTGATCTGCTCACCGAATTGTCACAAAAACTGAATTTCCCCGTCACCAATACTTTGATGGGATTGGGGGCTTATCCTGGCAACGACAAGCAGTTTGTCGGCATGTTGGGTATGCACGGTACTTTCGAAGCCAATACTGCTATGCACCACAGCGATTTGATCTTGGCGGTGGGCGCACGTTTCGATGATCGTGTGACCAATACCACTAGCAAATTCTGCCCTAATGCCAAGATCATTCACATTGATATTGATCCTGCATCGATTTCCAAGACCATTACCGCGGATGTACCCATTGTCGGCGCCGTTGATAGTGTGTTGAAAGACATGCTGGAGCTGGTTAAAGAATCGAAAGAAACGCCCGATGAAACCGCACTGGCAGATTGGTGGAAGCAGATTAACGAGTGGCGTGAGCGCCATGGGATTTATACCCAACCTCGCTATAACACCGAAGGTGACAAGATCATGCCGCAAGACGTGATCAAGACACTGTATGAGGTCACCAATGGCGACGCTATTGTCACCTCTGATGTGGGCCAGCATCAGATGTTTGCGGCTCAATACTATTTGTTTAAGAGCCCGCGCCAGTGGATCAATTCTGGCGGCTTGGGAACTATGGGGTTTGGTTTGCCAGCGGCTATGGGTGCAGCCTTTGCAGTACGTGACAAAGACGTTGTCTGTGTTACCGGTGAAGGTTCTATCCAGATGTGTATTCAGGAGCTGTCAACACTGACTCAGTACGGCATTCCCGTGAAGATAGTTTGCTTGAACAATCAGGCTCTAGGCATGGTCAAGCAATGGCAGGACATGGTGTATGACAGCCGTTACTCGGAAATTCACTACGAAGATTCCCTGCCGGACTTCACCAAGTTGATGGAAGCTTACGGTCATGTGGGCATCGATGTTCACAAAAAAGAAGAGCTGCGCGAAAAGCTAGAAGAAGGTTTTGCGATGAAAGATCGCGTGGTATTCATGAACGTATACGTTGATCCGAGTGAGCACGTATATCCAATGTTGGTGGCCCCAGAGGGCTCCATGCGAGACATGTGGTTAAGTAAAACGGAGCGTACCTAAGATGAGACGTATTATTTCTGTACTCATGGAAAATGAGCCAGGCGCCTTGTCCCGAGTAGTGGGTTTGTTTTCTCAGCGTGGTTATAACATTGAGACTCTCACCGTTGCGCCGACCGAAGACGAAACCTTGTCGCGTTTGACCGTGACCACCGTGGGTGACGATCATAAGATCGAACAGATCACCAAGAACCTCAACAAATTGATTGATGTGGTGAAGCTGGTCGATTTGAGCGAAGGTCAGCATATCGAGCGCGAGTTGATGCTGATCAAAGTCAAAGCCTCAGGTGCACAACGTGCTGAGATCAAACGCTGCGTGGATATTTTCCGCGCTCAGGTTATTGATGTCACCAGCACGGTCTACACCATTCAGGTCGCAGGCACCTCTGATAAGCTGGATGCTTTTGTACAGGCTGTTGGTGATGCCGCTATTCTGGAAGTGGTTCGTTCGGGTGTGTCGGGTATCTCTCGCGGAGAGAAAGTGCTCAGCATCTAAGCGCTCACTTGATCGCAGAAAGGCTCGGCTGTTCAGTCGGGCCTTTTTTGTATCTGGCTGCCAACGAGACCATACTGTCAGCCAGTCCCACACTGACGCCCATTGATCAACTGGATATATTGTCTTAGTGCAGCATGCCACCCGTTTTCAAAAGCTTGATGAATTGTTGGCAAGTCACCGTCACTGGTGGCAAGTGCAGGCCTTTCATCATCGAGATTTTCCTTGGTTGGAGTCGTCCTTAGTCGGTGAGTTAAGGGCGTTGTCGGATGATCAGATTGAAGAGCTGGCGAAGGATTCCGAACAGCTTGTTCGATGGTTGTCGCAGTGGATTCCGCAACTATCGCAAGTAACCTCCCTTCAGCGACTGCCAAAGTGTCCGCGGCGAGATCTACACATTCCTCCTCGATTGGACATTCAAATACCGGGTCGAAAGTGGCAACAAATTCAGGCGTTTTTAGCCTCACGTCGCGCCAGCCAAGCTCACGTGCTCGAGTGGTGTGCGGGCAAGGGGCATCTTGGGCGCTGCCTCGGTGTTTTGGATCAATGCTCAGTATCCAGTCTCGAATGGCAAGCCGAACTCTGTAAACAAGGCGAGATTTTGGCGCGTCGACAGCCGCACACACAGAATTTTGTGTGTGCGGATGCGTTCTCTTCTGAGGCACGACAACACATCGAAGTCGGCATGGAGGTCGTTGCGCTTCATGCCTGTGGAGATTTGCATACGCAATTGATGCGCCATTGTTGCGAGCGTTCGGTGACGGCCCTGACTTTTTCACCCTGTTGTTATCATTTGATTCAAGGCGATGTGTATCGTCCTATGTCAAAACAAGCACTAGCCGCTCAACTGAGTTTAACCCGTCAAGATCTGAGCCTGCCATTGCAACAAACGGTGACGGCCGGTGCGTCAGTGCGACGGCGCCGAGACAAAGAGTTGCAATGGCGTCTGGCGTTTGATGAATGGCAGCGCAGTTTCCGTAGACAAGATTCCTACCTGCCATTGCCGACGCTTCGGGCAGAGCATTTGAAAATGAGTTTTTCTAATTTTGTTGCTGCTATGGCCGAAAAAAAGGGGCTTCAGAGTTTGGGGGCAGTGGATGAAGATCGCTGGTTGGAGGCAGGGCATGAACGCTTTCGACTAGTGCGTCGTATGGAGTTGGTTATGCATGCCTTCCGACGGCCTTTGGAGTTGTGGCTGGTGCTGGATCGGGCACTCTATTTACAAGAGCAAGGCGCTCAGGTGTCGGTGGGCGAGTTTTGCGAGCCGAGTTTAACCCCTAGAAATATCTTATTGGATGCACGTTGGGTTCGATAGTGAATGTCGACACTTAACCGCTTCGACATTAAGAAGCCCCTGTATTGACCTCTCTAGGTTGAGAGGTTCGGAGGAAGCAGACTTCTTAATACCTTGATTGCGTTGCAGATTACTGTGCGGTGTAGCCGCCATCGACGACTAGCTCGGCTCCGGTCATATAGCTGCTGTCATCGGAGGCAAGAAACAAAATGGATTTGGCCATTTCTATGGGTTGACCGGGGCGATCCATAGGGATTTTAGCGCGAACCCCCGCCATGACTTGTTCGGCCATTTCTTCACCAAATTGCTCCACAATATTTGTGGTGGTCATCGGCGTTTCGATAAATCCCGGATGCAATGTATTCACACGAATACCGTAGTTGTTTTGGGCGCAATGGAGCGCGGCTGATTTGGAGAAAATCCTGACCGCCCCTTTGCTGGCGTTGTAGGCAGCAACGGTGGGTTCACCGATCAGACCCTCGATGGAGGAAACGTTAATGATGGAACCACCGCTACCCGCCTTCATGGTTTTAATGGCGGCCTGAGTGCCCAGAAAAACTCCCTCGACATTTACCGACTGGGTCTTTCTCCAGCCGTCGAGGGTTTCATCTTCAACATTGCCGGAGAGTGCAACACCGGCGTTATTGACCATAATATCCAGCTGACCAAAAGCCTCCAGTGTAGCTGCCATGGCTTTGGGCCAGCTGTCTTCTTGGGTAACGTCTTGTTGCAAGGGCAGCACTTCGCCTCCCTTGACTTTAATGGCGGCGACGCAGTCAGTTAGATCATCAAGGCTTAAACCGCTGATGACTACTTTGGCGCCTTGCTCAGCAAAAATTTCCGCGGTGGCTCGACCAATGCCGGTACCTCCGCCTGATATGAATGCTACCTTGCCTGTTAGTCTCATCGCATGAGTCCTGTGTGGGTTTTATTCTTAGAATGATCCGTAAACATTAGGATACGATCGCGGCTTCTTCAAGCTTCTCGTCGGCTGTGTTTGGCGCAGTTTCAGAGGAAGTGTCTGGCGCTGAGACTGCATTGGGTCGGGCGGCCTCCATGACCAGATCATTGACGTTCGGTTGATCCATCTCTGTCACCCAGCGCTTCCATGTGTAGGGCCACATAGCCGGGTCTCCATCACCATCTAAGTACCAGCTCTGACAGCCTCCCACCCACGCAGTACCTTTCATACCGGCTTTTAAGTATTGGTTGAAGCTGACCAGTGCTTCTTGTTTGGCTTCGATGGTATCAATCTTTTTCTGTCGCCACAGGTCGATGAGCTTCAGAACGTAATTGGTTTGCACTTCACTCATGGCAATCACTGAGAAGTTTCCGATCGGCGTGTTGGGGCCGAGCATCAAAAAGAAATTGGGGAAATTAGGTAGCAGCACTGAGCGATAGGCTTGAACCTTTCGGCCCCAAGCTTCGTTGATGTGCAGGCCATCTTTACCTCGCATTTCCATGGGACGCATAAAGTTAAACGGCTGGAAACCGGTAGAGACGACCAGCACATCCAGTTCGTGAAGGTTGCCGTCTTTGGTAATGACTCCGCGTTCTTCAATGCGCTCAATGCCCTCAGTCACAAGATCCGCATTGGGTTTTTGGATGCCGTCGTAGAAGGTTGAGTTGATGATCAAACGTTTACAGCCAACGGTGTAATCGGGACGCAGTTTCTCGCGCAATACCGGATCTTTGATGCTCTTGTTAAGATTGCGTTTACACATAAAATCCACAAACGCGTGTTGCAATTTGTGTCCAGTCACAGCCTTGGAGAAAATGTGTTCGAGGCCACGGGTGTACCACTTTCTCAAGCGGTGCATTTTGTTGGGGTTGTCGCGCCAGGCTTGCTTTTGTTTTTCATCGAAGGCTTTGTTGGGCAGTGGGAAAATCCACTGAGGCGTGCGTTGGAACACAGAGACTTTTTTCGCCACTTTGGTTAGCTCGGGAATGACTTGTGCAGCGGTGGAACCGGTGCCGATGACGCCCACTCGCTTGCCACTTAAGTCGACGCTCTCATCCCACTGCGCCGTGTGGAACATCTTGCCATTAAAGGTTTCAAGCCCTTTAATATCGGGAAAGGCTGGGTGATGTAAAATCCCGGTGGCACCGATGAGAAAATCCGCCACCAGCGTATCTCCCTTGCTGGTTTCTACCGTCCATTTACCGTTGTCGTAGAGGCTGCTGACTACGGCTTCATTGAATCGAACTTTCTCGGTGACGCCATATTTCCGGCCAACACGCTCGAAGTACTCCTGAATCTCATCGCCGTGAGCGAAGCGGTTACTCCACTCGGCGTTAGGCTCAAAGGAATAGGTGTACATGTGTGCCGGTACATCACAGGCGACACCGGGATAGCGATTTTCACGCCAAGTGCCGCCAATGTTGTGCTTCTTCTCCAATATGGTGATGTCGGTAATGCCGGCTTCGCGTAACTTGATCGTCATTAGAATACCGGTCATACCGGCGCCAATGATGACCACGGAAGGATTGCGAACAGATTGCTGATTCATGGACAGACTCCCTAATGAGAAACTTAGATGCTTCTAGATTACGGTAGCCGTCTGCGCTATACCCACTCCTGAGGTAGGGGAATTAGGCAATAGAGTGGGGGGTGGGGGAGTGTTTTTTTACTTTTTGTGCGGGTGACGGGCATTGCGCAGGGCAACGCTAGGTATCAAGGCCAGAAAGAGAATAATGCCAGTAATCAAAAAAGTATCTTGAAAGCCCAGCGTCAGAGATTGGGAATAAAATTCTCGATTGAGAAGCCACATGGCCAAAGGCTCTTGATAGGCTTGGTCGACCCCGCTTTGATGCAGTCCAGGGACTAGCTGCTTAAGCATGCTTTGTGTTTGTGGGTTGGCGGCATCTTGGGTGCTGATAATGTAATCCAAGTGGTAGCTGGTACTGCGATCTAGATAAACGGAGGTTAGATTAACACCAAACGCTCCGCCAATCTGGCGCACGAAGTTGATGGTGCCTGAGGCTTGCGTGAGCTGCGATGGCTGCAGGGTCGCGAAAGCGGCCACATTCAGTGACGGCATCACCACAGCCATGCCCACACGACTGAGAATTAACCAAAAGCAGATGGTCGAGAAAGCAGTGAATTTGTCAGCGTTCACCATCGCCGCGCTGCCGTAGGCCAGCATCGTCATGCCAATCATGATCATCCAGTGCGGCGGAGTGCGGTCACTGAGTCTGCCACAGATGGGAAAGGCTACGGTGAGAATGAGGCCGGCAGGCAAAAGTGCGAGACCGGCTTTCGTGGCGGTGAGCTCTTGGACCGCCTGTAAGAACAGGGGCACGGCATACATGCCACCAAACAATGCTGCTCCAAAAAGCGCGGAGACAATGGCGGACATGGTGTAGTTGCGGTTCTGGAACAGGGAAAGATCCATCAGAGGAGATCGGCTGCGCTGTTGTTGATATAAAAAGCCGAGAGCCGATACGCCCGTTACTACAAAACAGAAAATCACCAGGTCAGAGTTCCAACCGTGTTTCTGTCCATTGCTCAATCCCACCAACAGGTGAACAATAGTAATGGAGAGCCACGCCAAGCCCTGCCAGTCGAGCTTGCCTGGGTTGTTGTTCTTGTCTGCGCCTGGAAGAAAGATCAACGCCAATGGCAGGCTTAGCGCGGCCAGAGGCAGAGGCACAAAAAACACCGCACGCCAGCCGAGGCTATCGACCACTACACCGCCAATATACGGGCCAATGGCGGGCCCCATAACCGCTAGAATGCCAAAGATACCCATTCCCATACCCTGCTGTTCGGGGGGGAAGATTCTCGTCATTAGGTACATGGCTAAAGGTAGAAAAAAACCGTAGGAGAAACCTTGAATCACACGGGATAAAATCAAAATGTCGGCATTGGGGCTCACTGCACCGAGAATAGAGCTGCCAATAAACACCAGTGTCGACCAAAAGAAGGTGTTTTGAATGCCAATTTTATTAAGGCTCCAAGATGACATCAGCATGCTTACCGTCGAGCTAGCAAGGTAGCCGGTGGAGAGCCACTGGGCATCACTCTGGCTAATGCCGTAAGCTCCCATAATCTCGGGAATGGCGACATTTACAATGGTCGACATGAGCAAAACCGCGAAAGTTCCCATGCCGATAGTGGCGATGGCGAACCAGCGGTAGCGCTCACCGTAGCGCTCGAAAAGCGCTTCGATGGAGCCCGGTGATTTCGGTGAGAGGCGTCGCCCTAGGTTAGCTGCGGGTGTCAATATCCACCTCAACCATCATGCCGGGTTTCAGCAGTTGTTGCTGCTGTTCTATGGCGAGCTTAATTCGCAAACGCTGAGTCACTTTGGTGAAGTTGCCGCTGGGATTTGGGTTCGGTAGCAAGGCAAATTCACTGGTAGTGGCATTGTCGATGCTCGATACAGTTGCCTTAAATTCATGATCCGGGTAGGCGTCCACAGTAATTGATGCACTCATTCCAGGTTTGACATGGCGCAGCTCAGTTTCCTTAATGTTGGCATTGATCCAGATGTCCTCAGGGTTGTGCAGCATCAGCAGTCGACGGCCCGGTGATATATATTCGCCTTTGTGGCCGAACGTCTTGTCGATAATGGCATTGATGGGGCTGCGAATTTGGCGGTCTTCCACATCCAGTGAAAACTGTTTTTGCTGGACCCTAAGTCGCTCTAGGTCTTGCTCCATAATGGCGATTTTTCGCTCCAGCAGTTCCACCGACATCATTTGAGCTTTGGCCTTTCTAAGCTCCGCACTTTGTTGCAACAGTTCTGACTTGGCTTGCTGATGATTTTCTTGCGCCTGACTGAGCACCAGTTCGTCTTCTTCCCATTGGCGTTTCGACACCAGCTGCTTTTTGAGGAGCTTGTCGGTGCGCTCAAAGTTACTTTGCGCCAGTTGCAGTGATGAATTGGCTTTTTTGGCATTTGAGCGAGCGCTATCTAGCTTGGCTTTTTCGGTTTCTAGCAGGCTAGCTTGCTCCTCGCTGACCATGGCTCTTTCGCTACGGGAGCGCTCAATCTCCGCCTCTTTGGTAAGAATTTGTATGTCCATTTCCTCGATCGCGAGTTTTGCCGCGCGGTCGTCAATCTGTACCAGCAGGTCGCCGGCGTTAACTTGTTGTCCGCCATTGACGGCAAATTCAGAGATCCATCCTGAACGATTACTACTGATGATGATGACGTTACTGGCAATACGGGCATCACTAATCGCAACGCTATTGCTGCGCTCATAGGCCCACCAGCTGATGGCCAACGTTGATAGCAACAGTATGGTCCACTTGATGTTTTCTTTATGCAGGGTTTGGCCGTTATCTCGAAACAGGAATGGAAGCATTTGTGCCAACAGATTCTTTAGCGTATGCGACATTAGCGGGGTACCTCGGAGGAGCGCACCGGTGTCTGCTGGCGCAACTCCTGTAAATTGATGTGGATTTTTTCTAGTAGGGCGACCAGTTGTTCTTTTTCATCGCCATTGAGCCCTTGCATGCTGACTTCTGAAAGATCGTCTACGCACTGCTCAATCTCTGGGAAATAGGGTTCAGCTTTAGGCGTGATAAACACTCGCTTCACTCGACGATCTTGAGCGTCGGGGCGTCGCTCTACTAATCCTGAAGCTTCCAGCTTATCGATCAGCGTGCCTGTGGGGGCCTTCTCTATCAGCAGGCGCTCAGCCAGCTCCGACTGAGTTTGTCCGTCTTGATTCTTTAAGTGGGTAATGACTCGCCACTGTGAACGAGTCAAACCAATCCCGTCGGCTTTTAGTTGGCGGTAGAGTGCAGTACTGAACATCCGATGGATGTCTGCCATAAGGGTGGTGAAGCACAAGTCTGTTTTGAGCGGGAGCATGGTAAGCCGTAACCTATGTAATAGTAATGTATGTTACTAATTTCTTCGTCTTAGGTATACGCTATAACGACGAGTTGGCGCTTAAAGACGAATGTTGGCAGCTCTCTGCTATCCATCGGGAGTCTGTGGTACTGCCCCGGGGCTGGGGCTTAATTGGTCTTTTCTTGGAGGCAGCAGCACATTTTTCCTTGGAATCCGGTAAAATCCGCCTTTTTTGATTGGGAATTGCCTGTGACCGCCTTTGATTCATCCCTAGAGCGGCGAGCCATTAGCTCGTTGGCGAGCTTGTACGCCTTTCGGATGCTGGGGCTGTTTATGGTGCTGCCGGTACTGGCACTGTATGGCGATGAGTATACGGGCAGCACGCCTTTGATGTTGGGCGTCGCGCTAGGGGCCTATGGTTTTACCCAAGCGCTACTGCAGATTCCGTTTGGCATGCTGTCGGATCGCTGGGGGCGCAAGCCGGTCATAGCACTCGGATTGATCATCTTCGCTCTAGGTTCGGTGGTCGCCGCCACGGCGGATACCGTTTATGAATTGATCTTAGGGCGGTGTTTGCAAGGCGGAGGTGCAATTGCCAGCGCCATCATGGCAATGGTCGCAGACCTGACCAGTGATGAAAGCCGCACTAAGGCCATGGCGAGTATTGGTGCCTCCATTGGTTTATCATTTTCTGTTGCCTTGGTGTTGGGGCCGGTGTTGGCTAGCTGGGGCGGTTTGTCTTCGTTGTTTTGGGCAACGGTGGGGCTGGCATTGGCGGGCTTATTGATACTTTGGCGCTGGGTACCGACACCAGTCGTTGTTCACCGCCATCGAGATGCAGGGGCTATCCCGGGGTTGTTACGAGCTACTCTCATTCATCCCCAATTAATACGGCTGAATGTAGGGATTTTCGCTCTGCACTTTGTCTTGATGGCGTGTTTCTTGATAATGCCAAGCATATTCGAAACGCAGTTAGGCTATCCGCGTGAGCAACATTGGATGATTTATCTACCTTTGTTGGTGCTGGCTTTTATCGCGATGGTTCCATTCATCATCATCGCTGAGAAGCGGCAAAAAATTAAATCGGTATTTATCGCAGCGATTGTTTTGCTGGCTGTGATGATTGTCTGCATGGGGCAGTTGTCACATCACAATACTGGCTTCTTAATTTCAGTCTTTTTCTTTTTTATGGCCTTTAATTTACTGGAGGCAACTCTGCCTTCACTAATGAGCAAAATGGCTCCAGCAGGGGCCAAAGGTACGGCATCTGGAATCTATTCGACTTGCCAGTTTTTGGGGGCCTTTGCCGGAGGTGTCAGTGCCGGTTGGCTGCTAGAGGTTGAAGGGCTGGCCATGGTTTGGTGGGTCGGTGTTGCGGTGGTTTTAGTGTGGTTAGGTTTGGCGATTACTATGACCAGTCCGCGTTTTTTGACTGCTGTGCAAGTACCTCTGCAGGCTGAGCAGATGACCCGCGCCGAGCCGCTGCTAAGCGGGCTACCAGGAGTGGCTGAAGTTGTACTGATTGAAGATGAGGCGACGGCTTACTTGAAGGTCGATCCAGAGGCTTTTGATCATAGTAGTATCGCTTCACTTAATTGGAACTCCTAAAGCTGTCGCAATGGCAGCGGTTTCTCCAAGGTATGGACGCTGATACTCAGTACTGTAAGTAAGGCTTAGGATTGGTAAGTCGGCCTCCCCATATTCTTCTGATTGTCGTTAACGAGTTTTGAGCCTTGTCCTACTTAATTGCTGGGAGCCTATTCTGGTGTTCCCTCAAGACTTCGAACTCTATGATTGCGCTGAACGGTGATACATCTAACAGTCACTTGTCGACAAAAGTGCCGTTCGCTCCCCACTATGCTATAAATTTCTATGTTATCAGCCTCTGTTTTCAGTAGATCTGTCCGCACCAGGCGAAGGCCTAGCGTTAAACTCTAGTTGGCGAGGTTGTTAGGTTAAAGGATTACATCTTTAGTGGCGGCGCTTGTCTCAGAGTTTAGCTAGTGCCTCCTTATAGGAAGGATATGCGAACGAGTTTATCGATTAGCGCCATTTTGGGGGGGCTTGTAGCTGGGCTGGGCCTGCTAGTTCTTATCGGCTGGTATTCTTCTAATATCAACCTAGTGTTAGTGCATCCGAGCTTTGTCGCCATGCAATACAACACGGCGCTTGGATTTTTGTTGTCTGGGATCGCGATAATGGTGCTGCATAGGCGGCGGGGTTTAGTCTCCGCGTTGCTTGCTGTCTGTGTATTGCTTCTGGGCTCACTGACGCTGGCTGAATATCTATGGAACCTTAATCTAGGGATTGACACGCTTTTCGATTCCTACTTCATAGATGCCGATTTTCGGGCGATGTATGCCCAAGGTAGTCTTGCTCATCCTCATCGTATGGCGCCCAATACCGCTTTTTGTTTTTCTCTTGTTGGACTGTCCATTTGGCTCGCCTCTCGGCCTCATGGCGAGGGCTACGCGGCGTCTATCAGCAGCTTAGGGTGCGTGGTTTTTGCGTTGGGAGTCGTGTCTTTTACGGGCTATTTGGCCGGTGCAGAAAGTCTTTTTGGCTGGGGAGGTTTGGCGGTGATGGCCATTCATACCAGTGCCGGTTTTATGGTTTTGGGGGGTGGGTTATTTACTTACGGACTGCGTCTCTATCATCAGGGTAAAGAGCATCAAGGAGTGCCCGTTTGGCTGGTATGGCCAATAGCAATCTTGGGATTGTCGATCACAAGCACCTTATGGATGGGACTGAACGCGTATCGTGATAGCTTGGGCAATCACATTGACGACTATAGTAGTTACGCCGCCGAAAGCATGCTGCTGTTTGGTTTTTCTTCTACGGTTGCGTTGATTATGGCGCTGCGTAGTCGTCTCTCTGAAGACGCGGAGCCCTTGGCCGCTCGATCACTGTATAAAGCCCCGCTCGTTGTTGTTGTGTTGGGAGCCATTCTATCATTGTCAATTTTTCAGGTGTTGGAAAGTAGCTTTGATGCAGGAGTTAAGCAAAATTTCGAAGCGGCTGTTCAACGCAGGGGCAATGCTATTAGCCAGAATTTTTCGCTCTATTTTGAACCACTTTATCACTTGAGAGGACTATTTTATGCCTCTGAACGAGTCACAGAAGAAAAATTTTCATTGATGGCGCAAGAGACTTTTGATCGCCATGCGGGCATTGTCTCTGTGCATTGGCTGCCCTATGTCCAACACTCAGAGCGGGCTATCTTTGAAGAAAGTATTGTCAAAGAAATTGGCCGAGATTTTTCGATACGCCAATTCTCAGGAAGCAATCTCGTTGCAGCCGATGTGCTAGAAGATTATTTCCCGATTACCTATATGGAATCGGCTTCAGTATATCGAAGTTTAGAGGGACTCAATGTAGCCTCAGTTCCCTATCATGAAGCTGCAATCGACTTCGCGGTTAGTCATAATCGGCTTTCTATCGTTGATCTAGTGAGCCTAATTACAAGTGGTGACAGTGATCGTAATATTTACGTTTATCTCCCTGTTTATAGTGATAGAGCCGGCAATAGCACCCCTGGATATCAAAAACTTCGTGGCGTCATCACGCTAGCATTTCAGATGAAACCAACCATCGAAGATCTACTAGAGCGATATTTTTTACCTGCCGGTCTAGATATGCAATTCGAAAGCACTTCTTCGGATGCGATTGGTCACACCTTGTATTATCACTCTTCGCGAGTCTCCACAGAGGACGTCGGTGTGCGATTGGAGGGTAGCTACAACGTCAAGGTCGCCAATAAAACATGGAAGATGACCGCATATTCTTCTCATGATCAACTCTACCCCAAAGGCTCTTTCTTCAACTATATTCCACCCGTGACAATTTTTATTATTGCGATTGCCTTGGCAGAAATACTTCGGAAAAACTCCGTAAGAAACAGAGAGAAAGCGAAATTTCTCAGTGAGATCGAAACACGCGAGCAACATTACAGTGTGCTCGTGGATACCATTCCCGGTACCGCCTATACCTGTTTGCCAGATGCCCATCAAACGATGTTGTTCATGAGCGACGAGATTGAGGAGATTGCCGGCTATTGCGCCCAGAGCTTTACTGAAACTAATGATATCAGTTGGTTGGATGTCATCCATGATGACGATAGAGAAAGGCTCGTCCATGAGGTGTCTAACATCAATTTGGATAATCAGGAATACACAACGCAATATCGAATTTGGCACAAAGAGGGGCGGTTGCGTTGGGTTCTGGAAAGAGGGAAAGCGGTTTTTGATCAATTGGACCGTATTAAAGAACTGCACGGAACCATGATTGATATAACCGAAAGTAAACTCAATGAGGCCAAATTTCAGGGGCTGCTTGAGTCGACCCCAGACAGTGTCGTAATTACGAACGAGGATGGCACCATCGCCTTCATAAACAATCAAGCTGAAACTGTGTTTGGTTATTCAAATGAAGAGGTGGTCGGTCAAAAGGTTGAGTTGCTTATTCCTGAAAATTTTCGAGAAAATCATCCTCGTTTACGACAAGACTATACGCTCTACCCGAAGCAGCGGTCGATGGGAACCGGCGTTGAGTTGGCTGCGCTAACTCGTTCGGGGAAAGAGATTCCGGTGGAGATTAGTCTTAGCCCCATGCAGACTGACGGCGGAGTGCTGGTGACGGCGGCGATTCGTGATATTACCGATCGGAAAAATCTAGAAAACGAACTGATTCAAGCAAAAGAAAAGGCTGAGCAGGCGACTCGAGCGAAAGGAGATTTTCTCGCGAATATGAGTCATGAAATTCGCACGCCAATGAATGCAATCATTGGTATGTCAAACCTTGCACTTGAAACAGATTTGAATCCTCGGCAACTAAATTATATCGAAAAGGTAAATCGGTCAGCAGAGTCTCTACTGGGAATAATAAATGACATGTTGGATTTTTCAAAAATTGATGCAGGAAAGTTGCAAATTGAAAATGTCAGTTTTTGTTTGGAAGATGTCTTCTCAAATCTGGCCAATGTAGTTGGATTAAAAGCTGAAGAAAAGGGCTTAGAGTTGTTGTTTGATCTCGATCCGGATGTGCCGCTTAATTTAGTGGGTGACCCTCTTCGCTTAGGGCAGGTGTTGCTGAATCTTGGAAGTAACGCGGTGAAGTTTACCAGCTCTGGTGAGGTGGTGATTTCAGTAGAAAAGATAGAAGGTAATGGCGAAGCGGTAGTATTGGAGTTTCACGTTCGAGATTCTGGTATTGGCATCGAAGAGGAAAAGAGAGAGACGCTGTTTGAGTCTTTTTCTCAAGCCGATACATCAACCACTAGACAGTTTGGTGGGACGGGGTTGGGCCTGACCATTAGCAAAAAACTGGCTGAGTTGATGGGCGGGAGTATTCGATGTGAGAGTGTCGTCGGCCAAGGCAGTATTTTCAGTTTCTCGGCTGAGTTTGAAAGGTGCAAAGAATCCCCTCAATCTTTCAGTGACGTCGAACTAGACTCAATGCGGGTATTGGTGGTGGATGATAATGGCAGCTCCCGTCAAATTCTGGATAAAATGTTATCCAGTTTCGGGCTTCGTACTTACGTAGTCAGTAGCGGTATTGACGCCCTAAAAATCATCTCGGATCAAGATCAAACAGATCCTTTTGATCTTGCGGTAGTGGATTGGAAAATGCCGAATCTTGACGGCGTCGATACGATCAGAAAGATCCAATTGAATACCGAGCTTAAGTCTCAGCCAAAGGTTCTTATGGCAACGGCGTTTTGTCGAGATGAGCTGAATCGTGTGTCGGAAGACATTGATGTGGGGGCGGTGCTTGAGAAACCGGTCACACCCTCTAGTTTGTTGGATGGGGTTTATCGGGCTCTTGGTCGCTCTTTACGGCCTAGTTCCAGGTCTGCAAGTAGGATGTCGGATATAGATGCTTTGATACGGAAGCTACAGGGCGCAAGAGTTCTAGTGGTTGAAGATAATGATATTAATATGGAGCTGGCTGTAGATATATTGACCCAGTCAGGAATGTTGGTGACGAAGGCGGTCAATGGTCAAGAAGCGATTGAGGCGCTGAATTATGCTGAGTTTGATGGTGTATTGATGGATTGTCAGATGCCAGTTATGGATGGCTATGAGGCAACGCGTGCTATTCGACAGAATGTTAAATACAAAGAACTGCCGATACTGGCTATGACGGCCAATGCCATGGTGGGAGATAGAGAGAAAGTACTCGCAGCAGGTATGAACGATCATATTCCTAAGCCTATCCAGAAGTATGAGTTGTTCAATAGTATGGCACGCTGGATCAGCCCACAGGGTGAAGCTTTCGTAGAGAGAAGAGCGGAAAAAGAGCGTCGGGCTTCAGCTCTTGGCAAGAAACTGACCAATGAACTGCCTTATCTGGATGGTGTCGATGTGGTTCAGGGGCTGCAGCGTTGCGGCGGTAATAGCGAGCTCTATTTGCGCTTGCTAATGAAATTCTCGAATCGGGAAAGGAGCTTTTCCGAGCGCAGTCGCCAAGCGCTGGAGGATCAAGATTTTGTAGGCTTAGGTGACTATGCCCATTCGTTAAAAGGTGTTGCTGGTAATCTTGCCATTGTTGACGTTGAGCGCAATGCTGAACGGCTCCAAACGGCTTGTCGTGAAAGAGACAATGATGGCAGTATAGAAGTCATACTTATTGATCTTGAACGAGATGTGAATAAAGTCCTAACTAGTCTTAGCACTTTGAGCTCTGCAGACAGCTATAGAGGTTCGGATCAGCAGAGTGAGAATGTCGCCGCTCTGTTAGATGAATTACGCCAGTACTTAGAAGAGTTTGATACCCAGGCTGTAACCTGTGTAGAAACGCTGAAATCGAGCGTCAATTTCAATGTGGGGGAGTCAATATTGGCGCAGCTTATTAAAGCTATCGATCGGTTTGATTTTGAATTGGCTTTGAAGCAGCTAGCGAGCTATGAAAAGTTGTATTCAGAATCTCATGAGTCTTGACGTCGGTGGCGCCTATGATCTCTATTCCTGGATTGAATTGTGAAGCGGCCCTCAATAGGCTTGACGGTAACCTCTCTTTATATTTTAGGTTAGTAGAGAAGTATATTACTGGGCAGGCGGGGATTGATCGGGCTATTCGCGCCAATGCAAACATGCAAGATAAGACCGAAGCGATAAGGCTCACTCACTCATTGAAAGGGCTCTCTGCCGGGTTGGGAGCAGAGGTCGTTACCGAGTTAAGTGCGCAGCTTGAACAGGGGCTTAAGGGTGGTGGCGACTGCACCTCTCTGATTGATCAATTGGAGTGTGAGCTTGAGAGTACAGTTTCGAATTTGAAGCAGGCTCTCGTTGAATATGAAGATTTTCTAGTGATCGCTGTCGACGATCTTGAGTCGTTAGTTCCCGTACCGGACACCCTCAAAAGAGTACAGGTTTTGTTGGCGGCATCCGATGTCGAAGCCATTGAATTGTTGGAAAGGCTATCTTTACATCGTGACGCCTCAGACCTTAAATCAGTGCTCAAGTTGGCACGTGACTACAAGTTTGATGAGGCACTGGAGAGCTTTATTGAGGTGTCGAGAGATACTAAGGAAAAATGATGCATACTTTGTTAGTTGTCGATGACAATGCACAGAATATAGATGTGTTTCGTGCGTTGTTGGGAAAGGACTTCAAGTTAAAAGCGGCGACCAGTGGAGAAAAAGCTCTAAAGATATGTCTTACGGACTCAGATATCGATTTGATTTTACTCGATATCATTATGCCAGAAGTGGATGGCTTTAGTGTTTGTCGAGCCTTAAAGAGCAATGCTCGCACCAAGAGTATACCGGTCGTATTCGTGACTAGTCTCAATGATGAAGCCAGTGAAAAGCGAGGCTTTGAAGTTGGTGCAAGTGACTACATTACTAAACCTGTTAGTGCTCTGCAGTTGCGTTCACGGATAGCATCTAACATTAGGCTGAAAGAACTCAGTCGCAATGCACAAAGCTCATCTCAAGAGCAAACGCAAAAGACGTTGGATACCATCGCAAATTACCTTATCACCAGCTCCGATGAAAACGTCCGAAATAGGTTTTCAATTGTCGAATCGATGAGGGGTGTGCTATCGAACTATGATGTTGACGGTTCTGTCGATTATCAGATGAGCGCTATGTTAGCCGCTCTGCTTGATGAACCGGAGCTCGCGAAAACCGATAGCCAATTTCACAATAGCGAAGATATTCGAGGAATAGGCGCAGAATTACTCAAAACAATGCCGGGAACAGAGCTTGCGAGCAGTATTGTAGAGCGGTGGGGAGATGAGCTTCCGGAAGCAAATTTTGTTAACCAGTACGAGCAGGATCCTGAGATGCTGGGGCGTTTGTTGTTAAAGGCAGCGAGTATGATGAGCCGTGACAATCTGCGCGCGACATCAGACCCGATTACAGAACTGATCGCAAAATATGCGCCCTTGTTGTCGCGCAGCGAGGATACGGGCAAGGTGTCTTACCCGATGAAAGTGGATGATTTAATGGCGGGAATGACACTGGCGGAACCCATCATGTCGGCCAAAGGCTGTATTTTTATTCCCTCCGGCACGAAGCTCACCGTTCCAATAGTTAATTACTTAACTAACGTCAGGAAGAATAATCACTCGATTGCAGATTGGGTGAACATCAGTGGTCTTGATTTCTCCGAGGAGGTTTAGAGATGGAGGTGCGCGAAACGGTTCTTATTGTCGATGATGTCCCTGAGAACATTGATGTGTTGAGTGGCGTTCTTCAAGCAGATTACAAAATTAAGGCGGCTATCAATGGTGAAATAGCATTGAAAATCTGTGCGGGAGACAGTCTTCCTGACATCATTTTACTGGACGTCATGATGCCTGGCATGGATGGCTATCAAGTGTGTGAAATATTGAAAAGTGATACTCGAACAAAAGATATTCCGGTTATTTTTGTAACTGCCAAGGGAGAGGTGGAAGACGAGAAGAAGGGCCTTTTTTTAGGTGCTATTGATTACATTACCAAGCCGGTGTCTCCGGCAATCGTAAAATCCCGCGACAAGAATCACCTCAATCTCTACGATCAGAGACGCCATTTAGAATCCTTGGTAAAAGATCGCACCGCAGAGCTGGAGCTTTCCAAGCATGAAATCATCATGAGGCTGGGGCGGGCGGCCGAATACAAAGACAATGAAACCGGTATGCATGTTCGACGGATGAGTCTATATACGGAGTTATTGGCCGGTTCATTGGGATTGTCGGAAGAGTATGTCGATCTCCTGCTAAAGGCCTCGCCGATGCACGATGTGGGTAAAATCGGCATACCTTACGCCGTTTTACTAAAGCCCGGTAAATTGGAACCTGAAGAATGGGAGGTGATGAAAACGCATCCCCAAATTGGAGCCAATATTTTAGGTGAGCACAAAACACCGCTGCTAAATTTAGCCAGAGAGATAGCGCTCTCTCATCATGAAAAATGGGATGGCTCAGGTTATCCAGATGGGCTGCAGGGCGAGAGCATTCCACTATCGGGTCGGATTGTCGCAATCACCGATGTATTTGACGCGCTAACCACCGCAAGACCCTACAAAGAGGCTTGGGATATAGACAGGGCGCTGGCTTACATACAAGCAGAGTCTGGGCGCCATTTTGACCCATCCATAGTGCCCGTGTTTATGGGTATAATTGATGACATCCTCGAAGTTCGTGAGCGTTACAAGGAATAGCCCATATTTGGTACGGCCATAGGCCCTTGTCGGTAGATCCAGAGCATCTTCGGATACCCTCAATTCCTTCAGTGCGACATCCTTGGATGGCTCCTCAGTCATACTTTTTTCCCTCTGGTTGTTAGAGCGTCGCTGGTGTAAGCTCACCCTCTTTATACTGTTTATGATTGCTCACTCATACCTCGTGTCTCGGCCAGCCGTCATCTTTGTGTTGATGCCTATTCGAGGTATAGAGAGGGTGTTTTCTGGTTGTTCTAGGTAATGTGGGATAGCTGAGATCATCGTCATAAAAGCAGCAGTATTCGGACATCGTACAAATCTCAGACACGATACAATGGTGCCTTATCTAAGTGAGGGCCCCAGAGAAATACAAGACTTTTAGGAGAGTGTGGTTATGGCGCGTGGCGTTAATAAAGTGATTTTGGTTGGTAATGTTGGCCAAGACCCAGAAATGAAATATATGCCAAGTGGCAATGCCGTGACCAACATCAGTGTTGCCACTTCGGAGACTTGGAAAGATAAGCAAACCGGGCAGCCTCAAGAGCGTACTGAATGGCACCGAGTAGTGTTTTTCAACCGTTTGGGTGAGATTGCTGGCGAGTATTTACGCAAAGGCTCTAAGGTCTATGTAGAAGGTTCATTGCGCACCCGCAAATGGCAAGATCAAAGCGGTCAAGATCGTTATACTACCGAAATCGTGGGTAGCGAGATGCAAATGCTCGATAGCCGCAATGATGGCGGTATGAACCCGTCGCAAGGGGGCTACGGTCAAGCGGCTCAGCAACCACAGCCTATGGCGGCCCCTAACATGCAGGCTCAGCCAATGGCTCAGGCGCAAGCTATGCCTCAGCAGGGTATGCAGCAAGCTCAACAGGCCGCTCCGCAGGCTCAGCCTCGACAAGCTCAACAGGCTCAGCCGCCAGCGCAACAGCCACAACAAGCTCAGCCGATGGCTCCGCAACAGCAACCTGGCCAGCAGGCTCCGCAACCTGCGCAAGGTTTTGATAACTTTGACGACGATATACCCTTCTAATATGAATGTTATTGGGGCCTCTCGGTAGTCCATCTGTCGAGAGGTCAAGTTCTTGCCCTTTTTCTTGTATGTACGCAAATTGTGACTCATAAAATATTGATTACAGATGCCCATTCTCCTGTTGGAAAAGCGATTCATCGGGCGTTTGAACACACCTCCTTTGCGGTCATTACCCCAGCCGTTGATAGTTTTGAGTGGGAGGATGTTCCGCAGCTAGTCGCCTTGCTTGAAGAGCATCAAATAGACGTCATTATCAACACTGCCGGCTGGCAAGAAACTCCCGGAGTAGGTAATCAACTGTTGTTGGTAAGCGCCACCAAGGCGATTGCCGATGCGGCTCAGCAAGTGGGCTGTGTGGTGCTCCACTTGTCTAGCTATCGGGTGTTTGGTGGCGAGAACAAGTCCACCTACGATGAGCAAGACAAGCCTTTTCCACTCGGACCAGCAGGGCGAGCCTTTCTTGAGGCTGAGCGAGTACTGGAGCGAAACCTTGAGCGCTATATTTGCCTGCGGGTGAGCTGGGTATTGGATATTGTCGGTGAATCTGTGTTTCGCCGATTGTTACAAGATTTGGTGGTTGAGGGAGATGTCCTAGAGGTGACTCATCAGCGCCGCGGATCGCCCATTAGTGCCACAGAAATTGGACGTATGATGCTAGCCATGGTGCAGCAGATAGTCTGTGGCGCTGAAAACTGGGGCGTCTTTCATCTTTCTTCCGGTGACCCCTGCTCTTCGGCTGAATTCGCTGAAGCTGTTGCCGACATCTTGGAGCGTGAAGGGGCATTGAAGCGTGACTGGTGTGTGGAATCATTGTCGGAAGAAGAGCTGCAGCAGCAGGGCGAACCCGATAGTGCAGCGCTTGCCGTACGCCGCTGCCGTGATAATTTCGGCTATCAAATTCGCAGTTGGCGTCAAGGGTTGACAGGTATTGTTCGTACGTGGCTGGCGCAGCAGTCTATTCCTACATCCCGCGAGACGAGCCAATGAAGCTAGACAAAATACAGGGTCTTTTTGGTGCCTTCGGTTTAGCTTTGCTACTGGTGGCGTGTCAACCAATAGCATCGATTCATCAACCAACCGCCAGCAAGAGTCAAGCGGGCCAGAGGGTGCAATGTCCATCTCCACGCCCACAAATGTGTACTCGCCAATACGATCCAGTTTGCGCAGTGACATCAGATGGCCTACGCAGTACGCAGGGCAACGCTTGCAGCGCCTGTAGCAACGCCGCAATTGTTGCCTATATTGCCGGTGAATGTGTTTCAGCCGACTGATCGATTCTCTTTCATCGACTCTAGCAGCGCGTAATTATCATGTAGCCAACGACTGGCCTCTAGTCGTGATTTCACACCAATTTTTTTGTACACACTATACATGTGGCTTTTAATCGTGTGTTCACTCAGACGCATCATCTCTGCGATTGCGGCGTTACTCAATCCCGAATAAATACCCTCCAGCATTTGATGTTCTCTTGGAGTGATCTTGACGGCGGCGGGTTGAATAATATTGCGCGAGGGAGCACGTCGACGCCGAGACATAAAGTCATGGCAAATATCTCGAGGAAACCAGAGGCCTCCATTGAGTATATTGTTAAGACCTCGACGAAATTTGTCGAAGCAGGGATTGCTGTAGAAAATTCCAACCAGTTGCGGCCATTCCATTAATTTAATGTGATCGCTATCGATTTTTGTGTTGATCAAAGCGCATTTCGGGTGATGGTTTTTGGCAACTTGCTGCTGTAACCATGATTGCAATTTGGTCGCGGAAACTTCGCTGCTGTCTATTAAGACCAGCTGGCGCGCGTTATCGGGATCTATATGGCCAACGATCTGGCATGGAATGGGTACGTGGCGTTTGAGATTATCGAGCATCAAAATATTATCGATACTGCGAGCGGGAGAATAGAGGTTAATACAATCAAATAAAGCCTGATCAGGTTTGGCGAAACGAGAGGATACTGAGCTCATAGAAATTCCTTTTCTATCGTTAGTTGTACTGCTCGTTGACCGTCGTTATATACAGCTGAACCTATGCGGTCGAGCAATGAAGCATTGAGCCGATCATCCGTATCGGCAAATGCTCGGCCATAGTGTCCAGAGCACTCGGTGAAATCAAGCAGGGCTTCGAAGTTTTGCGGCTTGGATCAAACAATTGTCGAGGTATTGCGCGGTGATTCATACTTTTTTATGGTGTTGATTTAGGGAAACAATGTCTCTCTATTTTCTAATCGTACTGACTCTCTTGGTGGGATGTCTGTCCCTTTCAATGGGAATCATTGTTTGTCGATTCGTGTGCGGCAGATCAGTCGTTGTCTATTCGGTAAATCTGACTTTGCTGGCCGTGCGAGTGGAGAAACGAGACAAATGATAGTTTGAATGGGCAATGGTTTGCCTAGAAGCTCGCGGTGGCATTGATTAAATGGGGGAAGTTTATATAGTCGAGTTTTTGGGGTGAGAGAGAGCGCAAATGAATTACCAAGATCAGGTCGTTATGATAACCGGAGCCAGTGGTGGCTTGGGACAGGAGGCGGCTAAACAGTTCGCACAAGCTGGCGCTAGGTTAGCGCTCAGCGATATTAATGAATCATTGTTAAGTGAAGTCGCCGCTCAATTGCGTGATTCTGGCGCCGAGGTATTTCATCAGGTGTGTGATGTCACGGATGAGTCAGCAGTCCAACAATTCGTTGCAGGAACCGTAGAAGCCTTTGGCCGAATCGATGTGGCGGTCAACAATGCAGGTCTCGACCCTGAGGCAACGCCACTCATCGATATGAGTTTAGAGGCCTTTGAGCGGATGATGAGTATTAATGTTCGCGGCGTCTTTTTAGGTATGAAGCATCAAATTCCTGTCATGTTAAAACAACAGGGCGGTCGAATTCTTAATATCTCTTCTATTGCTGGTGTGACCGGTCACGCCTATGGAAGCGTTTATGCAGGTACCAAGCATGCAGTGATTGGTATGACCAAGTCAGCTGCGGTTGAATACGGTCGTCAGAACATTCGCGTCAATGCCGTTTGTCCCGGTGTTACTGAAACCAATATGTTTGATCGAGCAATGGATGCTTTACCGGATAGGGAGCGCGCGATTAAAGGTGTGGGTGCGAGCACCTGTTTGAAGCGTCACGGTCAGCCAGAAGAAGTTGTTCGTGGAATGTTGTTTGCCTGCGATCCGGAAAATACCTACATGACTGGACATGCATTAATGATGGACGGTGGCTTTAGCGCTCTCTAGATTTCTTTAGATGCTTTGTCAGATCGATCGGGGTATTGAAGAGAGAATGAAAAAGCCCCAGAAAGGGGCTTTTTTACGTCTATTGTTCACAAACTTAGGTGCGAGGCATAGACGTGATGTGAGGATTAATCCTCGTAGCGTTGGAACACCAAACTGGCGTTGGTACCGCCGAAGCCAAAGCTATTGGACATGACTCGGTTCAGAGTGATGTCGTCCTTACGCTCAGTAACGATATTCATGTTTGCCGCTTTTTCGTCGAGATTGTCGACGTTGGCCGAAGCAGAGATGAAGTTGTTTTCCATCATTAGCAAGCTGTAGATGGCTTCCTGTACGCCGGTGGCGCCCAGAGAATGTCCGGTGAGGGATTTGGTGGAGCTGATGGCTGGCGTTTTGTCTCCAAACACTTCATCAATCGCTTTTAGTTCAGCCACATCACCCACTGGAGTGCTGGTGCCGTGGGCATTGATATAGTCCAGTTCGCCTTCAACACCGTTGAGAGCCTGACGCATGCAGCGTGCAGCGCCTTCTCCGGATGGGGCAACCATGTCATAGCCGTCGGAAGTCGCGCCGTAGCCTACAAGTTCGGCATAAATCTTAGCGCCCCGAGCTTTGGCATGTTCCAATTCCTCGATCACCAGACAACCACCGCCACCGGCGATGACGAAACCGTCACGGTCGGCGTCATAGGCGCGTGAGGCTTTTTCAGGAGTGTCATTGTATTTGGTTGATAGCGCACCCATGGCATCAAACAAGGCTGTCAGAGACCAATGTTCTTCTTCGCCGCCACCGGCAAAGACAACATCTTGTTTGCCCAGTTGGATCAATTCCATGGCGTTACCGATACAGTGTGCACTGGTCGCGCAAGCGGAGGAGATAGTGTAGTTCACACCTTTGATCTTAAACGGTGTAGCCAAACAAGCAGAAGTGGTGCTGCTCATGGTTTGAGTAACACGGTAAGGACCTACTCGCTTCAAACCCTTCTCGCGCAAGATGTCAGCAGCTTCAACCAAGTTCTTGGAAGACGCACCACCGGAGCCCATAATGATGCCGGCACGCTCGCTGGATACTTGCTCTTCATTGAGGCCAGAATCTTTAATCGCTTGATCCATGGATACGTAGGCATAAGCCGCAGCCTCACCCATGAAGCGCAGAGTTTTGCGATCGATCTGTTCTTTCAGGTCGATATCAATGCTGCCAGCGAGATGGCTGCGAAAGCCCATTTCTTTGTATTCTTCTTGAAACTTAATGCCGGAGCGACCTTCTTTCAGGGCATCCAGTACCGTGTCTTTATCGTTACCCAGGCAGGAAACGATTCCCATACCTGTAACCACAACGCGTTTCATAAGTATCCTCTAGCGGTTGTCTATCTGATGTTGTTCAGACAAAAAAATCTTAAAAGTTATCCGTACTCTTAAACAGACCCACGCGTAAATCTTTAGCGGTGTAGATTTCGCGGCCGTCTACAGAGACGCTGCCATCGGCAATGCCCATAACCAGCTTGCGCTCAATGACGCGTTTTAAGTTAATACGATAGGTCACTTTTTTAGCCGTAGGCAGAATCTGGCCAGTGAATTTCACTTCGCCACAGCCCAGTGCACGGCCTTTACCTTCGTTGCCTTTCCAAGCTAAGAAGAATCCGACCAGTTGCCACATGGCGTCTAAGCCCAGACAGCCCGGCATGACGGGATCTCCAGGGAAATGGCAGTCAAAGAACCACAAATCCGGGGTAATATCCAATTCGGCGACAATTTCGCCTTTATCGAATTCACCGCCTTCTGCGCTGATGTGGCTAATGCGATCAAGCATCAACATATTGGGGGTAGGCAGTTGCGCGTTGCCCTCACCAAACATACGACCGTGGCCACATTCCAGTAAGTCATCGCGGTTATAGGCGTTCTTTCGGTTGGATAAATCCATAAGATATTGCTCTAACTTTCTTAGTAAATCAGCCGCGTAATAGGCGCGACCATAAAGGGTTGCCCATTCTACCCGTTGGAGGGGGCATGTCCAGACTGATTGGTCATCGCTGGGGGGGTAAATCGGCCAAAACATTCACGGATAATCGCCAATAAGGAGTTTTTAGAGAATCTTTTCGATATGGGCTTAGTGAGAGCGGGCGAAACCCTATTTCCAGATGCCATCTGGCCGACATTTTGCAGTCACAATGTAGTATTCTTGCGCCACACTAACAAGGACGCGCAAAACGCACTCATTTGATGCAAGGACTTTAAAAAATGATCAAAAAATGTCTTTTTCCCGTAGCGGGTTATGGCACACGCTTCTTACCAGCCACCAAAGCGATGCCGAAAGAAATGTTGCCTGTGGTGAATAAACCCCTAGTGCAATACGGTGTCGAGGAGTCAATCGAGGCGGGATTGATCGACATTGGCATGGTTACAGGGCGGGGTAAGCGCGCCATTGCCGATCATTTTGATATGAATTATGAGCTGGAGCACCAGATCTCCGGCAGCGCCAAAGAGGAGTATCTCACCAGCATCCGCAATGTCATGCACAAAGCTGATTTTTCATTTACGCGTCAGGTTGAAATGCGGGGGTTGGGAGATGCCATTCTCAATGGTAAACGTCTGATTGGTGACGAACCGTTTGGTGTCGTGCTATCGGATGATTTGTGTCTCACCAATGGCGAAGATGAGGGCGTGATGGCACAAATGGTGAAGCTCTATAAGCAATTTCGCTGCAGCATCGTAGCCATCCAAGAAGTGCCTGATGATTTGATCCACAAGTTCGGTGTGATTGATGGCGAGCAGATTAAAGATGGCCTCTATCAGGTCAATAATATGGTTGAAAAGCCTGCCTTGGAAGATGCGCCAAGCAATCTGGCGATCATTGGTCGCTACATCCTCACGCCCGATATCTTCGACATTATTGAAGATACACCGCCGGGTAAAAATGGCGAGGTACAGATTACCGATGCGTTGATGACTCAGGCTAAAAATGGCTGTGTGTTGGCGTATAAATTTAAAGGTCGCCGTTTTGACTGCGGCAGTGTTGAAGGCTTTGTTGAAGCCACCAACTACGTATTTGAGAACATCTATCAGGCTGGATAAGCCTAATACGGTTGAGAAAAAGGAAGATTATGAACCAACTGACATGTTTTAAAGCCTACGATATTCGTGGGCGTTTACCCGACGAGCTCAACGACGATGTGGCATACCGAGTGGGGCGAGCTTACGCGCAATATTTGCAGCCCAAGAGCGTTGTGGTAGGTCACGATATTCGACTTACCAGTGCAGATTTGACTGATGCATTGTCTCGAGGCCTGACCGATGCCGGTGTGAATGTTATTCACATTGGCGAATGTGGCACCGAGGAAGTGTACTTTGCCACCTTCCATCTTAAGGTTGATGGCGGTATCTGCGTCACCGCCAGTCATAACCCTAAAGATTACAACGGTATGAAGTTGGTGCGTGAAGGCTCCCGCCCCATCAGTGGCGACACCGGCTTGAACGATATTAAGGCATTGGCAGAGGCCAATGATTTTGGCCCCGTAGCAGTAAACAAGGGCAGTATTGAGCGCGTTGATACGCGTCCCGCCTATGTCGATCACTTGTTAGGCTATGTGGAAGTCGACAAGCTAAAACCGCTTAAGCTGGTGGTTAATGCTGGCAATGGCGGAGCGGGTTTGGCGTTGGATGCACTTGAGTCACACCTTCCGTTTGAGCTGATTAAGGTTCATCACCAGCCGGATGGAAATTTCCCTAATGGCGTACCCAATCCACTATTGGAAGAGAATCGTGCGCCCACCAGTGACGCGATATTGAGCTCCGGTGCAGACATTGGTTTGGCCTGGGACGGCGATTTTGATCGCTGTTTCTTCTTCGATTCCAGTGGTCGCTTTATTGAGGGCTACTATCTTGTCGGGCTGTTGGCGGAAACGTTTTTGCTCAAGTCTCCCGGCTCCAAAGTGGTTCATGACCCGCGCCTCACTTGGAATACTCAAGCGATTTGCGAGCGCCAGCAGGGACAGGCGATTCAAAGTAAAACGGGCCACGCATTCATCAAAGAGCGCATGCGCGCTGAAGATGCCATCTACGGCGGTGAAATGAGTGCTCACCACTATTTTCGTGATTTTGCCTACTGCGACAGCGGCATGATTCCATGGCTACTGGTGACCGAGTTGATGTCGAAAACCGGTAAGAGTCTGGCTGAATTAGTGGATGAATGTATTGCGCAGTTCCCTTGCAGTGGTGAGATCAACAATAAGATTGAGGACCCTAAAGCGGCGCTGGCAACCGTTGAAGCTCACTTTAAAGAGAGCGCAGCGGAGGTCGATTATACCGATGGTCTGAGTATGAGTTTTGCTGATTGGCGCTTTAATTTGCGAATGTCCAATACTGAGCCGGTGGTGCGATTGAATGTTGAAAGCCGTGCAGACTTTGCCTTAATGGAATCTAAGCGAGATCAATTGTTGTCCCTACTAGGGGTGTAGAAACCCTCAATCGAGGCCCGACACGGATAAACCCCCTATCCGTGTCGGGCCTTTTAGACTGGCCAATATGTCTTGTCCGGTCGTCTGTTCTTGCTGAGTAGCACTATTATTGCAATCCCCGTAGCCGCTTTCTGCGTGATATAATGGCGCCGTTTTCTGGTCTATCCAGACGTATATTCGATGCGGAAAGTAATATCTATGAGTGACTTAATTAACGGCTCTGGTCAAAAAGTGGTGGGTTCCTCCGAACAAGAGCCGCCTAAAATCGAATTTCCCTGCAAAGACTATCCGGTCAAGGTGATGGGGGATTCAGGCAACGACTTTCATGCCTTTGCGCTGGAGGTGATGGAGCGCCATGCACCGGGTCTCGATCAAGCCCGTATTACGGTTAAAGGCAGTCGCAATGGTCGCTTTCAATCGATTACATTTTTGATTACTGCCACCGGACCCGAACAGTTGCAGGCATTGCATCAAGAGTTGAGTGCCAGTCCCATGACAAAAATGGTGCTGTAGTCTTCAATCATTGACGATGTTTGGTTCACATAGGGAGCAAGATCTAATTGTGGGTCTGCACCAACCTGCGTTTTATATTGCCCATTGAAGGGGTATCATGGCGCGTTTTAAAAGCGATTCATTTTATGACTAAGTCACTGGTTGTTCGTCATTTGGGGATGCAGGACTACCGCAGCGTATGGCGAGCCATGTCAAACTTTACCGACCAGCGTGACTCCGACACTGCTGACGAGTTGTGGTTGGTTGAGCATCCTCCAGTATTTACCCAGGGGCAGGCGGGAAAAGCCGAACATCTGTTGATGCCCGGTGATATTCCCGTGGTGCAAGTAGACCGGGGTGGCCAGGTGACCTATCACGGTCCTGGTCAGTTGGTCGGCTATCCCCTTATCGATTTACGTCGTAAGGGCATCGGTGTGCGTGATCTAGTGACCCATACCGAGTCAACTATCGTCGATACGTTGGCGGAGCTGGGGATAGAGGCCTATCCAAAGCCAGACGCACCCGGTGTCTATGTGAATGAGGCCAAAATTGCCTCCCTGGGGTTTCGTATTCGCAAAGGTTGCAGTTATCACGGCCTGAGCTTGAATGTAGATATGGATCTCAACGCTTTTCAACGTATCAATCCCTGCGGTTACCAAGGCTTGCAGATGCTGCGCACTGTGGATTTGAGCGAAGATGAGCGCGCAGGGTCCGTGACTGCCCTAGAACCTTTGATCGTTCAACATTTTACTAAACTTCTCGACTACAGCGAGTTGAGCAACCCTGAGCTGCCGGCTTCCGTCTTGCAAACCTTTGCAGATGTCGACAATGACCCGACAACAGTATCCGATACTCAGTCGGCCAATGCCGCTGATCAATCCTAAACTTTCAACACACGGAATGACTATGACCACCTCTGACTCCTCCATGGAACCCGTTAAGCGCACTCGCCGCCTCAAGCAAGGTGAGAAGTTGCGCGACGCTGATAAGGTGGAAAGGATTCCGGTAAAGGTGATTGCCACCGATGAGCTAAAACGCAAGCCGGATTGGATTCGCGTTCGCATTGGTAACTCGCCAGAAGTCGACCGAATTAAGAAGTTACTTCGAAAAAACAAACTGGCGACGGTTTGTGAAGAGGCCAATTGCCCGAACTTAAGTGAGTGTTTCAGTGGTGGCACCGCAACCTTTATGATCATGGGAGAAATCTGTACTCGTCGCTGTCCTTTCTGCGATGTCGGTCATGGAAAGCCCAATCCGTTGGATGCTGACGAACCCGCTCACTTGGCCGAGGCGATTGCCGATATGGGGCTCAAGTATGTGGTGATTACCTCGGTCGATCGCGATGATCTTAAAGATGGCGGGGCGCAGCACTTTGCCGACTGTATTCGCGAGTCGCGTTTGAGGGCACCAGAACTGCAGGTGGAGATCCTGACTCCCGATTTTCGCGGTCGCATGGACATCGCTCTGGAGATCCTTGAAGCCCAAGCGCCAGATGTGTTCAATCACAACTTGGAAACCGTGCCGCGTCTGTATCGACAATCCCGCCCAGGTGCCAACTACAAGTGGTCTCTTAAGTTATTGCAGGAATTCAAACGCCGTCGTCCTGATGTGCTGACTAAATCTGGCCTGATGGTAGGCTTGGGTGAGAGCAAAGAAGAAATATTCGAAGTCATGCAAGATATGCGTGATCACGATATTGATATGTTGACCATTGGTCAGTACTTGCAGCCCTCCAGAGAGCATTTAGCGGTGGATCGTTACGTTCATCCTGATGAATTCGACGAATACACGGCCAAAGCCAAAGAGCTAGGCTTCAAACACGCCGCCTGTGGACCTTTGGTTCGCTCCTCCTATCACGCCGATAAACAGGCGCACGGTGAAGAGGTTAAATAGCGCATTAGATCTGCCGCTGCGGCTCTTGTTGAGCGAGCCGCAGTTCAGCTTTCTGACGACACTTTTCCCCGCCAAATGTTTTCCTGCTAAGCTAAAAGCTGTACACGGTCGTTTATGAACTCGGTCAAACTCTGGCAATGTCTGAGTTTTAATGGTTTGCGTTTTTACTCTCAACGGTAAGGTTTTTCAGCATCCGATTTTGTCTTCTAATACGGCCGATGCTCTGTTGATTATCGCCAGCTCTTCTGATTGAGTGGAACACTATGCCCAGCTGTCAGAGCTCACTTTCTGAATTGCAACCCGAGTTTGTCTCTTTGGCTCAGCTACCTCATCGGCTAAATCAAGTGGTCGATTGGCATCAGCAGCAATGGCCTCAGGAGAGTGCTGATCAGCGTCGACAAAAGTTGCAAAGCCATCTTAAGGGGGACAGTTTTCCAATCACCTTATTAGCGCTTCAGAACGATGAGCTACTGGGGGCTGTGAGTTTGGTGCAATATCGACGCTTAGGAGGCCTGTCCCCGAGTTATTGGCTCGCCAATGCTGTTGTCGCGCCCAATTTGCGCAGGCGAGGGCTCGGGGCAAAGTTGGTAATCGCTGCCGAAGCCTATGCCCGGCAGCACAATCTATCCGAGTTGTATCTCTATGCCACCGATCAGGTGCGTTTCTATGAGCGATTGCAGTGGCAACCGCTGCGGCAAAAAACCTTTAAGGGTGAGTTAGCCACGATTATGCGTCGTCGCTGGGATTCGTAGCGTGCAGTTCTTGCAATCGCGGTGTCGAAGTACGTTTGTGTTGGTGTGGATTTTTGGTGTCTGTGTCAGTTGTACCCCGATAAATCGCGCTGATGCGATTTTTGAGGATTACCTCTATCGAATGAGTAACGTCTTTCAGTTTGATGAGATCGCGCTTCCGGTCGTTACCATAGAATCATTTCCCTCCCGTCGAAAACTCCAATATCAACCACCTCAGTTAAGTCTCAATTTACTGGAGTTCCTACGCCTATCTCGTTGTGAATTACAGCGATTGTTGGGGGCGCGCAATAGCAGTCTGGGTATTACCATGGCCAACAGTCAGCATTGGCTGTATGAGTTGTCCTTTATCGAATTGGCTCAGCAGTGTTTACAGACATTGGCCAGCAGCTCAAAAACGGAGGGCTTGCGTCAGCAGCTGGAGCTCGCTCTGATGCAAAAACGCAGTAGCCTCGAGGAGATCTATTGGAATGCCACCTGGGGGTCGGAAGAGTTTCAATATGTCTTTTCTGCTGGAATTACACCGATGACGCAGCAACAACTAGAGTTGCGGCCGATAGTGTTGGAGCAAGCTTTGATCGAGTTACTTGCCGGAGCGAATTATTGGCAGTCGCTTAGTGATGATGAGCGCCGAACTCGATTCGAATCGCAGTTGGCGGTGCTTGCTAGTGAAAAGTACCTTGGGCAGTTACGCGTCAGCATGAATCTCGCGCGACAATATTTATTGGCAATAGAGCGGGCAGTTACAGATATGGAAGATTCCAGTCCTCTTTGTGGCACTGCACGCCTGTCGAGGCGTACGGAGATCATGGAGCGGGTATTTATGCGCTACTACATTGGCGCAGTGCAGCCTATGTTGAGCGGCTTACATCAACGTATTGAGCAAATACGAGAAGTTTTTATGGCGGCACCTGCAACCGAGATTGTGCGTGCAGCGGACGCAGACGATCGTAGCTTTGCTCAGTCTGGTTTTGTCGGCACAACGCAGGAGCATGCCCTTATCGATTATTGGCAGGCGGTTTGGGCCGATAGGGCAGGCAGTGAGTGGCGACTCTATCAGCAGGCCATCAGCTCTCATACGTTAATGTGGCAAGATGTTCTACGCCGCTGCGATCGGCTACCACACTAAAATTTCGTAGTTGGAGGCGCTAATCTGCACTGGTGGATACCGGTTATCGGTGGGAACTCAATTTTCGTCTGCATCGGCGCTGACAAGGCGATTGAGATCCTGTTTAATGGAGTGGTTGGATACGGGTTGCAGGGAGCTGGATATTGGCGGTTAAACGTCTTAGATGTAATTGTAATTAAGCGCGCTAACTAAAAGAATAACAAAGGCACTATTTATGACTGAGGTTAGAAATCAACTTTCCTCCGAATCCAGTCCCTATTTGCAATTGCATGCCAATCAACCTGTTGCCTGGCAGGTTTGGAGTGAGCAAACACTGACGCTGGCTCGTCTCCTCGATAAACCCATTCTTTTGTCTATCGGCTATTCCGCATGTCATTGGTGTCATGTAATGGCTCGAGAGTCTTTTCAGGATGGCGCGATTGCAACAATCATCAACGACAATTTCCTGAGCATCAAAGTCGATCGCGAAGAGCGACCGGATTTAGATGAGGTCTATCAGACTGCCCATCAAATGCTTACCGGCAAACCCGGCGGTTGGCCACTGACATTATTCTTGTGTCCTCAAACCCAGTTGCCCTTTCTTGCCGGTACCTATTTTTCCAAGCAGTCCGATGGGCAGAGCTTAGGCTTCGAAGATCTCTTACAGCGAGTCGCTACCTATTATCGCAATCAACAACAAGATTTTTCCCGCCTAAGGTCTCAGGTCAAAGACGGCTATGAGCAGTTGATGGTATTCAATCAGACGGCTTCAAAATTTCACATCGAATCTCTTTTGCCTCGGGCACTGGAGCGCTTGCGTGAATCACAAGATAATCAAGACGGAGGTTTTGGTGCCGCGCCGAAATTTCCGTTGGCGATGAACGTCTCTCTATTGCTGCGTGCGGAAGCCAGTAACCAGTTATCGGTGCCACAGGCTGAGCATCTGCATTTGACGCTCGTGACTATGGCAGAACGCGGTATCAATGATCGTATCGGTGGCGGTTTTTTTCGTTACAGCACAGACAATCAATGGCAAATTCCTCACTTTGAAAAAATGCTCTATGACAACGGCCTGTTGCTGGATATCTATGCTCGCGCTTGGATCTTGTCAGATGATCCATTGCATAAAAGCGCGGCGTTGGGGGTGGTGCGCTGGTTAAGGCAGCATATGTTGTCCCCTGAAGGCGCTTTCTTTAGTTCCATGAGCGCAGAAACCGATGGCCGAGAAGGCGATTATTATTGCCTTACTGCCGCAGAGATTAGTGCCTCGCTGAACGATGATGAGTATGCGCTGTTCGAAGGAATGTTTGGACTTAATCGGGATGAAAACTTTGGCGAACGTTGGCACTTGTCTCAGCAGCTTGATTTGGCCACCGCCGCACGTCGCTTAATGCTGACTCGGGACACTGCGCTCAAACTGTACCGCAATGGCCGTGAGAAAATTGAAGCGTTGCGAGCGCAGAAGCCGTTGCCGCTCATTGATCACAAAATTCTCACCGGTTGGAACGCCTTGGTCATTAAGGGTTTATTTTGCCTGTCTCGCAAGGGCGATGAATCGCGCGAGTTAACTCTGGCTCAAAATGCGATTGATTTCATTCGCTCAAAGCTGTTTATTGGTCAGCGCTTGTTTGTTGCTTGGCAAAATGGTGAGCCATGCCGACACGCGTATCTCGATGACTATGTGTATCTGATGGATACCTTACTGGAAGGCTTGCAGAGTCAGTGGCGCGATGTTGATTACGAATTTCTGATCTCGCTAGCAGAAACGGCCTTGCGCTTGCATCAGGATACTGAGCATGGTGGTTTCTTTTATACGGCGAACGATGCTGAAACGCTAATCTATCGATCTAAACCGCTAATGGATACTGCGCTGCCGTCAGTCAACGGTATTGCTGCTAAGGTGTTTTGGCGTTTGGGAAATCTCGCGGCGGAACCTCGTTATATTCAAGCCGCGCGCAGGGTGATCGAATACGCGCAACCGTTCATGGATCAATCACCAGAAACGCATTTAACTCTAATCCAAACTCATCATGAAATGTTGTCGCCGCTGCCTCAAGTCTTATTGATGGACAAAGCCGACAGCCTGCAAGCTTGGCAGCGTGATATTCGTCAAACGTTTCCTGAATCAGTGACTTGTTATCGCCTACCCGCTACATCGGCCTCACTTCCTCCCGAAATGCTGGCTCTCGAGCCTGGAGAGGCATTGGTGTGCACTGGCGATCGTTGCCTTGCAGTTCAGGAATCTCGTATCGCAGTGATTGATCAGCTCACCGAATTGGTGGCCGCCATGGCGTTTGAATTAGTCGACGACAAGTAGAAGTCTAATGGTTGTCGCGTTCTGCTCAGTCAATATAGCGGTCGAATCTAGCTAGATGGGTTTGCGCTCGACTCATTGAAATCAATAACTCGCTCGGGATAGTCGGTAAATACACCGTCCACACCAAGGCTTTGCATGCTGGCAAAGTCGTCCAGTTCATTGACGGTATAGCTCCACACTTTGACCCCTCGCTTGTGAGCGTCATCCACTAATTGCTGATTGATAAAGTCGACATTGGAGTGCAAAGAATAGCCTTCCAGCTCTGCTGCGGTTGCGGCGTAGTGCAAGGGTAAACCGGCTTCAAGAATGCCGCGTTTGACTTGAGGTAGCAGTTGTTTGAATCGGTACAGTTGACGATGATCAAAGCTGGAAACGACGTAGTGATCAAACCCTAGGTTGTGATCTCTGACAAAGCTCTGCAACAAAGAGGCGACCGCGTCGGCGCAATGTGGGCCTTTTAATTCGATATTCAGTAATACTTCATCTTTGAGCAGCTCAAGTACTGCCTGCAGCGTGGTGAGTCGGGCGCCGCAAGCCAACCGCAATGAACGTAAGTGCTGCGGATCATGATCAGCCAGTCGGCCTTGCCCTGGCAGCGTGTGGCCTAAACGGCGATCATGAGTGATCAAGAGCTCGCTTCCCACCTCCCAAACATCAAGCTCTATGGCATCGACACCTAAGCTCAGGCTTTCCTTAAAGGCCTCAAGCGTATTCTCTGTGTGTACTTGGCTGCCACCGCGGTGGGCGATGCAGAAGAGGGGAGTGGTCATGGTCAGTTTCCAACAGAGGTTTGGTTGTTCTGGCTTTTCGTCGAGTGTTGAGCGACATGTGATGATTACCTAGCACTAGCATAGCGTCTATTGTCCCGTATTTGCGTCACGGAGCAAGATCCGCTAGTTATTCAGTGTGCGAGCCGCTTCAACGCCTGCTCGGCTTGGGTACGATATTCCCCGCCAAATAGGTTGGCGTGATTGAGGAGGTGGTAGAGTTGATAAATGCTGCGCCGTTCAGGGTAGTGTTGATCAATGGGGGCGATCTGATGATAGCCGCGGTAGAAATCTTCAGGCAGGCGGCCAAACAGCTCTGTCATGGCCAGATCGGTTTCTGGATCGCCGTAATAGCAGGCGGGATCATAGATAACGGGTGAATCTTTGTGAAAACCAATATTCCCTTGCCACAAGTCTCCATGGACTAAGGCAGCCCTTGGTTGATGTCCCGCTAAGCGCGCTCGAATGACTTCCACATAGGGAGATATCTGTTTCGATTCTATCCCCTGGCCATAAAACATGGATAGCTGATGGCCAATTCGTCGTGTGGCGAAAAACTCAGCCCAATTGTCGCAGTGGTTGTGGGGTTGGAAGGTAAAGCCACAATAGCTCGGAGCATCAAAACCGTAGTACCCGGGTGTAGATGCCTTGTGCATTTGTGCCAGTTGTTGTCCTGCCAATCGCCAGTCGCCATCAGACGTTAGATGTAGCTCATCCAACAACAAATAGCTGTAGCTCTGGCAGTAGCCACTGCACAAGGGGTGGCAGGTGGCGATGGTGTGGGTGTTTTCAATTGCCTTTAAGCTCTCAATTTCTGCCTTAAACAGATGGTGGTGCGAGCGACTGTTGAGCTTGAGAAAGAAGCCTCGGTCATTGCTGCGCAGCAGATAGCCTGCGTGGGTGTCGCCCCCGCAAATCTCGCGGTAGTTTTCGATCTGCCAGACGCCCCCAGTGTCAGCGGGACCTGTAGTAATCGCGTGTTCAAACAGTTGATTGATGTTTTCCAGTGTCGGTTGCAGCATAGTAATGAGAGTTTGGCCAAGTCTATAAGGGAATATAGTAATTAGGTGCCAAATGGCAAGCAGATCGGAACGATTACGTCTAGAGAAAACCCCTTAATTCGGGTATAACATCCCCCTAACTATAGAGTCAGCGAATGTGTTGTCGTGGTTACATTCAGGCACATAATAACGCTACCATTTGTGTGGTTTATTCTCCTCTAATTAATGGGCAGAGAGGGCCGCACCCATAACTACAGCGAATTTCATACGAGTGAATTTTTGAGTGCGAGTAGATAACAATGACTAAACCTGTAGACCTATTGAAATTCAACCAAGCTTGGGCAGAAAGTGTTAAAGCAGAAGACGCGGGCTATTTTGATCGTTTGTCTGAGCAACAAACCCCCGAATATCTTTGGATTGGTTGCTCCGATAGCCGTATCGCGGCTAACCAAATCGTCGGTATGGAGCCCGGAAGTATTTTTGTACACCGCAATATTGCCAACGTAGTGGTTCATACCGATCTGAATTGCCTATCGGTGATTCAGTACGCGGTGGAAGTGTTGAAGGTGAAGCATATTGTGGTCGTTGGTCACTACGGTTGTGGCGGAGTACAAGCGGCCTTAGGTGAAGCCAATAACGGCTTGATTGACAATTGGCTTGAGCATATTCGCGATGTTTATCGTCAGCATAAAACCGCAGTAGACAGTGCAACCAGCGAGAAAGAGCGAGCTAATCGTTTGTGCGAGCTGAATGTCATTGCGCAAGTGGGGCATGTGGCTGATACCACTATTGTTCGCAATGCTTGGCGCGACGGTCAAGATTTAACACTTCATGGCTGGATCTACAGCCTTGAGGATGGCATTGTAAGAGATCTACAAGTGACTCGTGATGCAACCTCACTTACCTAAGTGATTGTATGGCTCGATTCATCGATAGTGTTGATACTATAGATTTTTAGAAAGGAATATTCATATGCGTTTGTTGCTGGCTTTGTTGTTGCCTTGGTTGCAGTTCTTTACCATTGGCCGCCCTTTTGCGGGCATTATTTGCCTATTGTTGCAGATATCGTTGATTGGTTGGTTACCCGCAGCTATCTGGTCAGTGTACGCGTTGAGTCAGTACAAAACTGATCAAAAAATTGAGCAGGCGATGTCGGACAAATAAGCCGTCAATCGCAGACGGATCTTCCCACCAACATCGATCTGGAATGCTCTATCGAAGCCGCCGTCTGTAATAGTCGAGCGGCTTTTTTGTCACCGAGCTTTCCGTGAAATACCCGTCGTAGTAGGAGTAGGGCCAAGCATTTGTTAGCATGACTGCACAGCTGTCCACATTCATTACTCTGCATCAGGCCCTCGCCACCTGCCATATGAAAACTAGTTTAGTGTTTATCCTTATTTTCAATTTCCTGATTGCTGCCAGTGTAAAGGCTGATGATGGGTTTTGTCTCAGTGGCGGTTTTCGCAATGGCTACAGTTGCGAGGTGCCACTGGTGGCTGAGTTGGCGGCTGACAAGGTGGTGTTCAGTGTTCAGCTTTTGGAGCAAGGGGATAACAAGCTCCTAAGTCAGCGCGATGATGTATCTCATATCAGTGAGTTAGAAGGCGGTAAGCGATTAGTTTACCTTGGAGCTTATCGCTCTCAGCCCGAAGGTATGCAGGCCTTGCAGCAGCTGTTAGAACGTTATGGTGCCAGCAGCTTCCCCATGCTAGTTGAGCTGACCCCCAGTGAGCGCATGCCCAAAATACGATTTGTAGCCGAGCCGAATGTCCAGTCTTTGTCTGCGATCGGTGATAGATCTAATCGAGCGAACGGTAAGGTCTACGCCATTCAACTGGGCGCATTTAGTCGCGCCCGCTACGCTCGACAATTCTCGCAGCAATTGGGAATTGACGGTTTGCTTTGTCGGCAGAAGGATAATGGCATTTACGCGGTCTACTATCGCCGCTACGACGATTATGATGAGGCCGTTTCACATCTGAGCGACTATGCGGCTATCAATAGATTGGGGGCCTACGTAGTGGCTTTGCCAAAGGTAAGTTTTGTGGCCTGTGACACCCTCGATGATGGTTCTCCGGCCTTACCCGCTGTTGTTGCTAAAGCTCCTGTCAGCGCAGAAAGAGAGGGTTTGAAACCGTCAATTTCAGACCCTACAGTGTCGAGTGATACTGACGCAGTACAACCTAGACCAGTGCAATCTGTAGCAGCACAATCCGCGGTTGCCTCTTCTGAACTATCGCCGCCTGAAGGTCAGCGGTACGAATCGGTGTATTCAATTCAATTGGCGGTTTTTAAGGGACCTGTCTCGCTGGCGCGTTTCGTTCGAGGCTTTGATCAGTTGACCTTGTCTTGTCGGACAAAAGATAACGGCTTGCTGGCGGTGTACGCGGGTGTGTTTGAAGACAGCTCAACGGCGAGTGAGTATCTGCGCGAGCAATCGGCGTTGCAGGACAGCGGTGCCTATGTGGTCAAGATGCGAGATGTCGTTTTTGGATCTTGCCCTTAAGATTTTCGATCACTTACACCGACTGGCACTGTTGTGTATTGGCTTGTTGCGTCAGTAGCGTATCCAGCGTGGTGGCGCTCACTGGGCGGCTGAACAAATACCCCTGGCCAATATCTACACCCAGTCGTTTCAGCAGGTGTGCTTGTATTTCTGTTTCAATGCCTTCGGCAACAACTTCAATGGCTTGGTTTTTGGCCAAACCAATAATGGATTCCACCAACGCATATCTTCTGTCACTGTGGGTCATGCTGTTGATAAAAGACTTATCAATTTTTAGTTGTTGAGGTACGAAGCGACTGAGATAACCCAGGTTGGAGTAGCCAGTGCCAAAGTCATCAATGCTGATACGAAAACCAGCTTTTCGCAGTTGATCAAATTGACGATGACGGTGATCAATGTAGTTGGATTCAGTCAGCTCTATATCAATTTTGTGTGTGGGCAGTTGGTGATCGTGGCAGAGTTGCGTAAGGAATTCGACAAAGTCATCACTCTCTAATTGTCGTGGTGAAACATTGATGGCCATGCTGATGTCGTAACCGCTTTGGTGCCAACGTTTCAGTTCTGCCAGTGCGCGGCGACACACGGTTCGGCCGAGTGGGTGGATTAATCCCGTTTCCTCAGCTAGAGGGATAAACACATCGGGGAAGTTAATGGCTGGCGTATTCGTGGTTAGGCGAGTCAGTACTTCAATGCCCGTGATACACCGGTCGCTCATGCGAACTTGAGGTTGAAACACAATGTCGATGTCATTGTTGGCGACGGCAGTTCTGAGCTGCTCGACCCATTCAGTTTTTTGTGTGATGCGTTGCGACATCGCCGGGGAATATAAACTCGGACTTTGGAGTTTAAGACTGCGAGCTTGGACTGCGGCTATGTCAGCACAGCGCAGAAGCTCGCTGGGGCTGTCTGCGTGAGTGGGGAAGTGGCTGATGCCAAGCGAACAGGCTATCTGATAGCGAAAGCCGGCAATACTGAAATCTTCCTCAATATTATTGAGCAGCTTTTTGGCGTAGCTGCGCATGGCCAGCTCATCGTCATCTTCCACAATAAGGATGAACTCTTCGCCAATGGATCTCGCGAGAATATCTTGCGCTCGTTTTTCATTGGTCAGTCGGCGCGCGGCAATACGGATGAGTTGATCGTGTACTGAGTGTCCTTGGGAGTGAGCAGCATCTTTGATGTTGGATAAACTAAAGTGGAAGGCGTAGAGAGATTGGCGCTGTTCAACTTTGTTCTCGGTTTCCACAATCAGTTCGGAGCGAGTTAATAGATCGGTTAGATAATCGTGTTTAAGTACCCATTCGACCCGCTGCTGATGTTGTGCTTGATGGTTGAGAAAGCTCTGAGTATGGCGACAGCTCCAACGACTGTAGATCAATGTGGCAATCACCAGTAAAAGTGCGAAAACTCCCGACATTAACAGTGCGCGTTGGCGCAGTGTCTCTGAAGTGCTGCTAGCGTGAAACTGAATTTTTTGATAAAGATCTTCGATCAGAGCACTGGGCGTTTCGTCAATGCGACGAATTTGTTGGTTGATTGCGATAAAATTACTCGGAGATTTTAGGTGCTCCGAGCGGCTCTCTTGATAGCTGATACGCAATATTTCCAGCGCATAAATGATGGAGCGAACATCTTTTTGTAGCTGATTGCGATCCACCTGTACCAATAGGTTATTGGCTTGGGCTAAGGTATCGCGCTCCTGTTGTCTAAAACGCAGCCACAAGTTTTTGTCACTGTTTACATCAAGCAGATAGTCTTGCCAGTACTGGCTTTGTTTTTTTAGGGCGATGTTGAGTCTGGCGGCAGCATCAGCCAAAGTTTGCTGACGTTTTAATAAACTGTGTTGGTCGCTCAAGAAGCTCATTTCTACGGCTAGACCCGCCAGCGCTAAAGTGAGCAACAATATTGGTCCTGCAACGACATTGACGAGCAGTGTGCGCTTAGCGGCGAGGCGTTGAAACTTGAGAGGGAAAAATCGCATGGGCACTGTTGGAGCTTTTCTTGGGGGGGATTGCCTCCTTGCAAACTGAGTCAGTACCTTAGCAAGCTTTTGTGACAGATTTGTTTCATTCTTCTTGGGTGAACGCTGCAGTTTGCTTGCGCTTTATAGGGCGTGAGTTATATGCAGTAATTCTGCACTGGAAATGCTGAGCCAGAGCGAGGCTGGCTCCCAATTGCTATAGCTATGCTAGCGTCTGAATACCACCGTTCTGTGGCCGTTAAGTAATACTCGGCGTTCGGCATGCCAACGCACGGCTCGGTACAGCACGACACTTTCAATATCGTGGCCAATCTCTACCAGTTGTTCGGGGGTGTTACTGTGAGACACTCGCTCCACTTCTTGTTCGATAATGGGGCCTTCGTCCAGATCTGAGGTCACGTAGTGGGCGGTAGCACCAATGAGTTTGACACCGCGATCATAGGCTTGGTGATAGGGTTTGGCGCCCTTGAATCCGGGTAGAAATGAATGGTGAATATTAATTGCGCGCCCAGACAGCTTTTCGCACAGCTCATTGGAGAGGATTTGCATGTAACGCGCCAGCACCAATAAGTCAGCCTGGGTTTGCTCCATAATGGAGAGGATCTGCGCTTCTTGTTCCGCTTTGGTGTCTTTCGTCACAGGCAGATGGTGATAAGGAACGTTGTACCATTCAACCAAGTCGCGCATGTCATTGTGGTTGGAAACCACAGCCACTATGTCGATAGGCAGCGAGCCTGCCTTCCATTTATGCAGCATGTTGTTCAAACAATGGCCCCAGCGGGATACGGCGAGTACTACTTTGGGGCGATCATTGAGTGGGCTAATTTGCCACACCATAGGCTCGTCTTGGGTCAACTGTTCAAAACCGGCTTTGAGCGTCTCCAGCGCCGTGGCGCTGTCATTGACTGCGGCTAGCTCTGTACGCATGAAAAACCGCTTTTCTTGGCGATCCTCAAACTGTGAGGATTCCTCGATGTTGTAATTATGTTGGGCTAAGAATGCAGTGACATCGGCGACGATGCCGTGTCGATCGGGGCTGCTGAGGGTGAGAACCAGTCGTTGAGTCATTGTTGTCGCTATCAGTTAATCAAGTGAACGGCCGCTACTCTAGCAGTCGGCGTGCAATCTATCCATCGGGGGCGCTGGCCTATCGCGTCTGCTAATTGGCCAGAGCATGGCAAACCCGCTCAATGCGACGACGATCAGCGCGATTCCCAGCGCAACTTCCCCGCTCATGCGGTCGTGCCACATTTCATCACAATCTTTCCGTGACTTGCCCGATTTGCTCCCCACCGATGCCCCAATTGCTGTGTTTAATCACTATCAACACACCACAACAGGGAATCAACCACATGAAACAGACTATCAAACATACTCTTCTCGTTACTGCACTTACCGTCAGCGGCGTGACTCTGGCGACGGAAAATACCGGTGAGATCATAGTGCAAGAAGAACAGCGTTACACCGGTTTGAAGCAGGGAACTGCTTTCACCACATCGGCGGTTGCCGGCGCTGCATTGGGCGGCCCTGTCGGCTTTATCTTAGGTGCATTGGGTGGCGCGTACATGGGCGAGCAAATTAAACAAGCGGATGAGGTGGACGTAATGAATGACTCACTGGCAGTAGCACAACTGGAAATCGAACGTTTGCACCAGCAGTTGGCATTTAATCAGCAACGTGCCGATGAATTTCAGTCGCTGGCGATGGATACCTTGGATTTGAATGTGTTGTTTAGAACGGCATCGGATAAGCTGAGTGAACAAGGGCGTCAGCGAGTGATTGAATTGGCCGGCCTGTTAAACCGCTATTCCGACATGCAAGTGCGTTTAGACGGCCATGCCGATCCACGGGGTACCGATGAATACAACAATGTACTGGCGCACTATCGGGCACAGACCGTGAGAGATCTATTGATTGATAGCGGTGTGGCTGCAGAGCGAATAGATACTTATAGCCATGGGGCGGATCGTTCAAATGCATCGCTCGGCGACCTAAAAGCCTATGCCGCAGAGCGAAAGGTAAGTATTGATGTGAGCATGCCCAAGGCGAGCCCTGCCTATGTAATGGGCCACTAGGTAATCAATCTTCTTCTGGTTCCTGCCATCGATCGGGAAGCCATAGCCCGATCCTTCTTGCCCAGTTCTGCTGGGCTTTTTTACCTTCGGTCGAGGGTCGCTCTAGTGGTGTGCATTCTGGCGTGCGCGAAACTCTTGCGGGGAGCTGCCAGTCCAGCGTTTGAAGGCGCGACTAAAGTTGCTGGCACTGCTAAATCCCAGTAAATAGCCAATCTCAGTGATACTCAGATGTGCTTGACGAATGAACTGCAGGGCCAATTGATGGCGAGTGGTTTCTTGCTGTTGACGAAAGTTACTGCCCGACTCCTCGAGCTTGCGGTGCAGCGTTCTCGGACTAACATGTAATCGCTCTGCCACCACATCGAGCTTGGCATCCCCCCTCGGCCAAAGCTCAAACAGTACTTGTTGTACATCGCGAATCAGCGAAGGCGCCTTTAGTTTCTGCAGATAATCGGCAACCAGTTGTTCGGTCGCTTTTGCGAGAGACGGATTGCCGCCGGGAATTTTTTTTTCGGCCGTAGTGCGATCTAGCCTGACTTCAATGCACGGTTGATCAAACTTCAACGCTGGCCCAAAAATCGCTTGATAGGGCTCGATATTGTGCGGTTGTGGGCGGGTAAAACTGGTGCTTATCGGCACGATCTCGCTGCCGTAATGTTGTTTGCAAATATGAAGTAAGGCCGACAAGGTGGCGTCAATGGCGTAAAGCGAGGCTTTTACTGAGTCTGAATGCGTATTCAGCGTACAAGTCATTATGATTTCGGTATCCGTTTCTGCCAGCTCCATGTCTGCGACTGTGCTGAAGACATGCAAATACCGACACCAGCAGACCACCAAATCCTTAATGCTGCAGCTACTCCAAAGTGCAATTCCCAGCGCGCTGAAGGTAGTGGGGGTGACGAATTGACCAGCTTTGATGCCAAATGCAGGGTCTTCGGTAATAGCCGCTGCGTCATCCCAGAGACTGCTCATGGTGGCCAAGGGGATTCTGTGTTCAGGATCTGATTGCCGCGAATAATCTACCCCTCGTTCACGCAAGAACGCTCGGCTATCGATATCGTAAGAATCCAAAGTGGCGGCAAATAGGGTTAGCCAACTACCGATAATAGAAAGAGGAGGCGACATAATACTGGATATTAGGCATGGGCGGGCATTATAGCGCAAAGCTTTCACCCTCTGCCAAACCTCTGAGTTGCCCGAATCCTAGCCCCCCAACCCGGCGGATATGTTTTATACTTACGCTTTTATTACCCTTTAATCGAAGAGCACGCTATGGAACCCTTATCCACTAATATTGAAGAGAATTTAGATCGATTTATCGTGGAGGCGATGGAGACAGGTTGTGTGTGGGCGTTAGAAGGACCTGAAGGCTTTGCGCTCTGCCCGTCTGATGATAGCGATGACGTGGATGTCATGCCCTTTTGGTCACAGCCCGAGTTTGCGCAAGTAGTGTGTGTAGACGAATGGAGTATTTATAAGCCAGTGCCTGTGGCCTTGGAAGAGTTTCTTGATGAGTGGGTGGACGGAATGCACGGTGATGTAGTGTTGGTGGGAATCAATTGGACCGCGGATTTGGAAGGTGTTGAAATGGAGCCGCTGGATCTGGCCGAAGAATTTGATGCGGAAATGAAATAGCCCTTATCTTAGTGGGCCTGCTATTGTCATAAGTCGCTATGATTGAATGGATGAATCCGCTGGCTTTGGTTTTGGTTTTGGCATTACTGGTCAACTGTGGTGTGGTCGGTGAATGACTCCGTTTGCAATAGATCCTATTATTATTTTTAGTTTCACGACCGCACTGCGTATGTTTCTGGTGTTCAGTTCTTGCAGATAGTATTTGGACGATTACTCGACATGCATTCGCCGCCTCCACTCTGACATTCGCCGTATTTTAGAGCCCTATATTGTGAAAAAGACCTTTATTACCTCTCAGCAATTACTGGAAGATTCGTTTAACCTCGCGATAAAAATCTACGAGAGTGGTTATTGTCCGAACTATATCGTCGGCGTTTGGCGAGGCGGCGCGCCGGTGGGTATTGCCGTTCAAGAGCTGCTGGATGTCCTGGGGGTTGAATCCGATCATATTGCTATTCGCACCTCGTCCTATACTGGAATCGGTGAACGCGATCGTCACGTTCAAGTGCATGGTCTGACGTATCTGATCAAACGCCTTAGGGCAGAGGACTCTCTGCTGATTGTGGATGATGTGCATGATACCGGTTTGAGTATTGAGCAGATCATTGTCGACTTAGAGCAAGCCTGTAAACGCAATACGCCACAAATTCGTATTGCGACGCCTTACTACAAACCGGACAATAATCAGACGGCCCGAGTACCGGAGTACTTCATGCATCAAACCGATCAGTGGTTGGTTTTTCCTCATGAGTTGCATGGATTAACATCGCAAGAGATTCTCGAGCACAAGCCGGAATTGAAACCGGTGATCGATAAGTTAGTCAAACTTAAGGGACGGGCGCTCTGATACTCCGCTATCGTTGAGCCTTGTTCTCACGCCATAGCGCAGAAAGTTCAAACGAACTACTGCGGCCCATTCTAGGGGCTCACTAGCTATTTCTCTCTCTGACAAGGCTGCACTCTGTGGCTGTAAATGGCCGTCTGACACGAGTCGTTTTTTAGTGTTAGACGCTTTGTGCGTCAGAGTAGATCATCTCTACACCATTAGATTTTACTTAAGAAGGAATTTCAGATGACTAAGGTGTAGGTAGTCCATTGTCACCTTTCGTTCGACAGGTTTGTTAACGTTGGATGTTAAATGGATCGACTACGAAGTGCAGCCCTTAGTATCGATGGCCTTACCTGAAGGTTATGAAGAAATTCACCCTCTGAAGAAAATTCCTGCATTGGTTGATGACCAAATAACCTTGGCAGATTCCAGTGTCATCTGTGAGTACTTAGACGAGTGCTATCCAGATCCTCAACTAGGTCTTGTTGATCTACTCGAAAGAGCGACCGATCGCTGGTTGGAAGAGTTCCAGACTCCAAATTAATTGAAAAGATCGGCCCTGGGATCTTCTTTCAGCGTGTCGTGAAGCCCACTCCTTTACAGCAAGAGTGTGATGAAGAGGTCGTTCGCGGAACCGTTGAGGAAGAGTTGCCCCCGTTGTTTGATTACTTGGAAGGTGAGGTTAAAGGGGCTGAGTTTTTACACAATAAGACAATCAGTCTGGTGGATATTGCACTTGTGTGCCCCTTAATCAGCTTGTACCTTGCGGGTGAATCTATCGATGCAATTCGCCGGCCCAAATTAGCCGCTTATTATGATTATTTGGTGGCGCAACCCGTGATTGCTGCTCGCTTGCAGCAGGAGCTGACAATGTTGGGACGTTGAGCGAATATTCTTGATGCATCCTAGGACACAGTGTCGACAGCTGACGGCGCAGAATCACAATTACATAAAAGGGTAGAGTTAATAATGGAGGCCATTCAAGACGCAATTAGCAGTATCGATACGCTTCAACATATGGGCTTGGAGATACTGGAAGCCAACGATAACCGGTTACATATTCGAATGCCTAAAGAAGGCAATACGAATCATCTGGGTGGTGTTTACGCTGGTGCTATCTTTACTTTGGCAGAATTTCCTTTTGGCATGATGTATGTTGCCAAGATTGGACTGTCGGAAATGGTTCCAGTTGTCGGTGAAATGACCATTCGCTATTTAGCTCCCGCCAGTGGTGATCTATTTGTCGATATCCAAGTGAGTGATGACGAGTGGGATCAAATAGTCCAAGGTACTCGCGAAAAAGGCAAGCTCAAGCTCGAGCGAGAGATTGAAGTGAAAGACGCCGACGGAAACGTAAACTCTATTATCAAGGCTACTTATTTTTCACTGATGTTGCCCAAGTAAAGATCATTGCACGGCGGATTGTCTTCTAGATTCGCCGTTTCTCCATTGACGATGTTGATTCGTCCTGCTTGAGGCTTTTTGCGTTATTGAATACGGCGTGAGGGCCTCTAGAAATGCTCGCTCCTGAGCAGCCTTTCCTTGTTTAGCCATGGTATCTGTGAGTCTTAGCGATTAGTCTTGTCGCAGTGGGCGCTAGCAGGCAAGACAGTATTGTCATGTAGCTAGGGGTTGTCTAGGAGGTCAAATCACAGTCTAGTCTAGGGCAGAGTGTTACCGGTCGGTGCTCAGGCGTAGCTTTTAGCCATCTGAATATCTTCTTCGACAAAGCCAAACAGATAGTCATGGAGGATATCAATCATATTGTCACCCACATATTCGTTTAATTCGGCGAGCGTTGAGAAGTGTGGGGTAATGGACTCTAGCTCGGTACTGCGATAGTCATCGGTGACTAGAGCAAAGTGCTTTTCGGGCTTGGATGTTAGTGCGATCTCTAGCACTTGGAAGCTGAAATCTAAAGACAGGCGTTGGAGATGTGGAAAGCGAGATTCCTCACGATTGAGAAACTGTACCTCTCGGCTGCGTGAAAAATCAGTGGGGCTGGGCATTACCATCTCTCGAAAGACCTCGTATTAATTATTGTTATGAACGCATATCGTCCTAGCTCGATTAGATCACAGTGCCGATGGAGCAAAAGTGATGGTCTTCACAAAACTCTTTAATAAGCTGCACTAACTTATTGATTATGAAGACCCGATTGCCCAGTTGCCACAATGCGCACATAGCAGCAACTGTGCCTTTGGAGTATGACTTTTCGATGACATTCTCGAAAGCCTTCTGACCATCATCTGTGAATAATTTCCTAAAGTATCAGAGTTTTCGGCCGTAGGTAAGAGGTTAAAGGGTGATTTAATGCGCTCTTGTCCTAGTTCTTTGGTGACCAGTGGGTCATTCCTCGCGAATCACCATTTCGCTGGCAAACATTCTGCCGTTGTCGGCATAGTGTTCTGCCGAGACCTTCAAAAAACCGATCTCTTCGTCACTCAAGGCGCGCTTAATTTTAGCGGGAGAACCCATGACGAGTGAACCTTCTGGTATTTCCATGCCTTCGGGGACTAGCGCGTTGCTGCCGATTAGGCAGTTTTTGCCAATTTTGGCGCCATTAAGAACGACAGCGTTAATCCCTATGAGTGAACAAGCACCGACGTGGCAGCCGTGCACAGTGGCGTTGTGGCCGACGGTTACATTGTCTTCAATGATGCAAGGTTGGCCGACATCGGCGTGGACCACAGAGCCGTCTTGAATGTTACTGTTGGCGCCGATGACAATATCTTCGCAGTCTCCGCGCACAACGGCTCCGAACCACACGCTAGCGCCCTGTTTAAGGGTGACTGAGCCAACCACGGTTGCATTGGGGGCAACATAGCTGTCGGCATGGTTATTTACTTTGCGGTCTTTTAAATCGGCAATCACGGTGGCTTCCTTCTTATACATCTTATGGGGTTTTTCGATAGGGGTTTCCCCTCGCGGCCTAGTCTATGGCTTCTAGCTCGATTTACCAAGGTTTCCGTGCTCCTTGTTGGCCGAGAGCTCTTGTTGGAGGGCGGTTTGTCTTCGAGTTCTAGTTGGCACGCATGGGCAAGTTTGGCATCGTTCTCTGTGCTTAAATGTGGCGTTTTAAGTCAAATAATAATGACGGCCCCAGCGCCGTGGAGATGATCATGAGTGATAGCTGTTTGCAGCCTTTAGAAATGCTTTATCAATGGGAAGCACGCAAACCCGATACGGTGTATTTACGCCAGTCCCGCGGTGGGGAATTCGTTGATTACACTTGGGGGGAGGTTGCGCAAAGAGCGCGTAAACTGGCGACCTATCTCAAGGCGTTGAATTACCCGCAGGGCAGTCGCATTGCTATCTACTCCCAGAACAGTCCGGATTGGTTTGTTGCCGATTTTGCCATCATGATGAGTGGCTACGTGAGCGTTCCGCTTTATCCAGGACAGTCACCTCAATCCATGGCTTATGTGTTGAAGCACAGTGACAGCCAATTGTTGTTTATCGGGCATGCGGATCAACCTGAGGCTATTGAGCAGGCGATGGCAGGCATGGATCTTCATCGAGTGGGTTTGTTGGGTGGTGGCTTAAAGTGTCATACCACGCTTGAGGAAATCGTCCGTACTTGCGAGCCTCTTCGAGGGCAGCCGCTCAGAGATATGGATACACTTTATACCTTGATGTACACCTCTGGTACTACCGGTAACCCCAAAGGTGTGATGCATCACTTTGAAAACGTATCTTGGGCGGTCACCAAAATGGCGGCAGATATTAAACTCAATGAAGCGTCTCGCTTCTTTTCCTATTTGCCCTTGTCTCACACCGCCGAACGTGTACTGGTTTTGCTCTACAGTTTGTACACCGGCGCGACTGTGGCTTTTCCTGAATCAATGGAAACCTTTGGCAGTGATCTGCAGAAGATTCGTCCCACGTTTTTCTTTTCGGTACCGCGTTTGTGGAAGAAGTTTAAAGAGGCGGTGGAAGCTAAGATTTCCCCAGAGACGATCGAGGCCATGTTGGCTGATCCCGAAAAGGCCGAGGGTTTTAAGCAGCAAATTCAGCAGCAACTCGGTTTGGATGCCGCTGGGTTTATCATTACCGGATCTGCTCCTACGCCGATGGATGTGCAGGAGTGGTATCTGAAACTGGGTATGCCACTGAGAAATGGCTACGGCATGACGGAAAACTGCATCCATGGCTGTATCTGTTTGGATGATCAGGTAGTGCCCGGCACCGCGGGCAAGCCATTTTCCGGTTGTGAGGTCAAGATTGGCGAAAACAATGAGATTCTGTTTAAGTCACCTGCGATGATGAAGGGCTACTACCTCAATCCGGAAAAAACTAACGAGGTGTTGCGAGAGGATTACTACCACACTGGCGATACTGGATTTATCGATGATGAGGGTTTACTGCATGTGACAGGTCGCTTGAGCGAGGCCTTTAAAACCACCAAAGGTAAATTTGTAAAACCCAGCAATATTGAAGATATCATGGCGCAAGTGCAGTGTTTGGGGCAGATGTGCGCCATCGGGCATGGTATGGAGGCGCCGGTGTTAGTGGCCGGTTTGTCTGAAACCTCGGCAGACAAAAGCCGAGAAGATTTGGCGTCTGAAATCCAGGCTGTCTTACCTGAGCTTAACGCTCGTTTGGCACCCCATGAGCGAATAGCGCAAGTGTATGTAGTGTCTGAGGAGTGGACCATCGACAATGAGCTACTGACACCGACGATGAAAATGAAGCGTAATAGTATCGTTGAAAAATATCAGCACGCAGTTGAAAGTGCTGAGAGCTCGCTCGTAGTTTGGGAATAGATCTTCATTGTTCTGTTGTAAAAAAAGCTCGTCACAATGGCGAGTTTTTTTCTACAGAAATACACTAGGCCGCTAGGTTAAGGCTATTGCCTCACCCAATTCATAGCATCATTGTACTGGTCACTATTGAAGTGGCGTACTTCTGCTGATACAAAGTGATTGGCGATAGGGGGTAGGATTTTGTGCAGAGTGTCGTCCGATACCGCCGCCACTCGGCGAATAGATTTGTGGTGACCACGAATAAATTTGACGTGAGAGACAAAGGCAGAAAAGTCCTCCCAGCCAGGAAAGTCCTCCGCGCTTATCACCAGTCCCTTTAAGTCGTCATGAGACGCCAGATAGCGATCCACAGTTTCACTGAGCTGTGCGAAATCCCTCGCCAGTAAAGGGGTTTCTGGGTGTACACGGACCACGCCATCGGGATCTAATAACTCAAAATCAAGCATAAAGCCCTCTCATAAAACAAAGCATTATAAGCACATTGGAAGGGGAGCATTTTAAGCGTAGACTAGTCCTTACCTGATTTCAGCGTGAATTTGATCGTTAGTGATAGTCTTGCTGCGAAGCGCTAGTTTTCTAGGATGTGTGAGTCGAAAGCAGTGATGCAAGCCGTTTTTCCGGCGCAAAGAAATCGAGCTTAATCAACTAAGGAAATAGTATGGACTCCATTAGAGTATCGGATTGCATGAGTCGTCAATTTGTATCGTTTTCTGCAGCAATGCCAATCGTTGAGGCGGCTATTGAACTGGTGAAGAATGAGCTGTTGGGCGGCCCAGTTGTGGATGATGGTGGACAGTTAATTGGTTGGATTTCGGAGCAAGATTGTATTGGGGTGGTGAGTCAAGTGCTCTACTATTCTGATCGAGTGGCGATGGTGAACGACGTCATGAGCCGGGAGCTGAGCACGGTTACTGGAGATTGCAATGCGATGGATTTAGCTGAGCAGATGAAAAACCACAAACGCAAGATTTATCCTGTTGTCGACGACAGCAATAAAGTGATCGGTGTGATCTCTCGTCGTCATATTCTAAAAACCATGTGTGAACGAATTACCGACTCAAAATAAGCGATCTTTCGGGGCGCCTGTCTAAGCGGTGCTCGCCATCAGCTGGCTAGGGCCGATGGCGAGCGGCTGAGCCCCAAAATCTCTGAGTCTGCTTGGGGGGGGACAGCAAGCGGTCTAGATTGTGGCTTGTTTTAATTGCTTGATGGCCGCAATTCGTTTTTGTGCCAACCGCTCGCCAATCGCTTTGCCTTTGACTCCTTCAGCAGTCACATCTTTTGCTTGTATGTCCATGCACTTCAAATAGGCCGACTTGAGATAGGCCGCTTGTGGGTAGTCAGTCTCTTCGAAGCCTGTGCGCCCGCGGGCATCGGCCTGACAGCAGAGCAAGAATTGATCGAGTTTTTCTGGACGGCGGAAGGCATCTAGGCGCTGCAGTAACTGTAAAACAGTAGAGGCTTTCAGCTCAAAGGCTCGGTGACAATTGGTGTGGTCCCGGGCCACCGCTAGCGCTAGCTCGCGATGTTGCTTTGGCACCGCCAAGCGACGACAAAACTGCTCGATTAAGGGCAGGCTCAAGGCCTCGTGGCCGTGGTGCTTGGGCCAGTCTGCAGAGGGGGTGGCGGCTTTGCCAAGGTCGTGCACTAAAGCCGCAAACAGACAGCTGGAATCTGTTGTCATGGAGCGAGCCGCACATAGGCTCAAAAGAGCATGCTCACCGGTATCTATTTCTGGGTGATGTTGTGGGGGTTGTGGCACGCCAAAAAGATCGTCGATCTCCGGCATAATCACTGCCAGCGCATTGCAGTCGCGCAAGGTGCGGATGAAAACATCAGGGCTCTGTTCGCCCAGCGCTCGTTCCATTTCCTTCCAAACTCGTTCGGCGACCAAATGCGAGGCCTCACCACTGGCGACAATGTCAGTCATTAGCGACAGAGTTTCCTCGGCAACGTGGAAACCTAGGTGATGGTAGCGTGCGGCAAATCGGGCGACCCGCAGAATGCGCACAGGGTCTTCACTAAAGGCACTACTTACGTGTCGCAGAATCTTGTTGCGCAGGTCGTCTTGCCCGCCATAGGGGTCGACCAAGGTGCCTTCAGGGGTTTCCGCCATGGCATTAATGGTTAGGTCTCTGCGGATCAAATCGTCTTCTAAGGTAATGCTGGGATCGGTGTGGAACACAAATCCTCCATAACCTGGAGCCGTCTTTCGTTCTGTTCGAGCCAGTGCGTATTCTTCCCCTGACGTGGGATGAAGAAATACTGGGAAGTCCTTGCCCACCTGCCGAAATCCCTCAGCTTGCATGGTTTCGGGGGTTGCACCAACGACGACCCAGTCGCGTTCGTGAAACGGGTAACCCAGTTGCTTGTCGCGGACTGCGCCGCCTACCAAATATGTTTGTTTCATGGGGGTATTATACAGAGGCACACAGATGACGGCAGGCTATCCGATTGATCTCTCCGTCAGTGATTTGAGTTGCGGGTTTGGGGTTGTTGCTTGATGGGAAGCAACAACGTAAAGCTGGTGCCTTTGCCGGGGGCTGATTCAACGCTGATGTGGCCGCGGTGGCCTTCGATAATGCCATAGGAGACCGATAATCCTAGCCCAGTGCCTTCGCCTACGGCTTTGGTGGTAAAAAATGGATCGAAGATCTTGTTGACGACATCGGCGCTCATGCCACAGCCGGTATCTGTGATGACGATCCTGACTCGATTGTTCGGGCGGATGGGCACGCTTACCTGTATGTCGATAGTGCCGTGATCTTCGATCGACTGGGCGGCATTGACCAATAAGTTGGTCATTACCTGGTAGATCTGCGGCTTGATACATTCAATGGCGGGTACATCATCGGCGATGAATAACTGGGTATCGGCTTTGTATTTCACTTCGCTGTTGACGATATTGAGCACGCTGTTGAAGCATTCGTGCAAATCTAGCGCGTCCCAATTATGTTGCTCTGGGTGAGAGAAGACTTTCAAGTCTGAGGCAATCTGTTTCACTCGCTCGGCACCGGTGAGGGAGTCTTGGATAAGAAGCGGGACATCCTCTCGGAGGAAATCCAGCTGTATCTCTTTGCGCAGTGCTTGCAGCTCTTCTTGTGTGGTTTTATCGCTGATCAAGGGCTCTGCCTTTATATAAGCAGCCAGTAAAATTGCAATGTTGGCGGTGTAATCGCGCAAGGTAGTCATGTTGGAGCGGATGTAGCCAATGGGGTTGTTAATCTCGTGGGCGATGCCCGCTGAAAGCTCACCTAAAGAGGCCATTTTGGCCGCTAGAATCAATTGGCTTTGAGTGTCTTGAAGTTCTCGGTTGGTTTTTTCCAGCTCCGCGGTGCGTAGCCGCACTCGCTCTTCCAGATCCTGCTCGCGTGAGTGCAAGGTCAGGTGTGTACGAACTCTAGCGAGCAGCTCATCTCGGTTGAAAGGGGTGGTGACATAATCTGAAGCCCCCAATTTTAACGCTCGACTAATGGTAGTGGGATTGTTGTCCGCTGATACCACAATAAATGCCGGTCGATGGGCGAGTTGAGCGGAGTGGATATCTTCGAGCACTTCAAAGCCCGATTTGAGTGGCATATTGAGGTCGAGCAAGACCAGATCAAAGGCTTGATTGGCGAGTTTGTTGAGGCACTGAACGCCGTCTTCTGCTGTTTCGAGATTGGCGTAATGATCTTGAAGAATGAAGGTCAGAACTTGTCGATTTACCGAGTTGTCATCGACGATCAGTATCGATGCGTTGTCATCAAATGTGACCATAAGTATCTGCAGTTACCCTATCGTTTGGACCGCTCAGTGTTGTCGCAAATTGGCGACCAACTGAAGACAAACTATCGGTATTCGGGGGTGTCTGCAAGAGGATTTGAAGGGGGGAGAAAAAAGTAGCCCCCAATACATCGGGGGGCTCAAGGGTCTTAGGGTGTTTGGTTGTTTAAGGCAGTCTTACATGTTCAGTTGCTGCCTTAAAACCTAGGAGAGGACACCTCACAACTTGATGAACATTTTATGCCTAACCTGACACACCTGTCAATAATGACAAATAGAACTATTTGTTATGGAATCTGTGAAAAATATTCACATAAGTCATGCAAGTCAGGTAAGATTTTCGCTATGCTTTAGAACATAACCATTACATGAGCGTCCTATGTCAGAAATACAGGTTTTAACCACTGGGGAGGCAGCCAAGTATTGTGGCGTTAACTTTCGAACTGTTATTCGTTGGATTGAGCGCGGTAAACTAAAGGCCTACAAGCTGCCCGGGCGGGGGGATCACCGTATTCAGGTGGAAGATTTTGTGGTCTTCTTGCAAGAAAACGGCATGCCAGTGCCTGATGAGCTGCAGGGGCAAAACCGTTCGGTGTTGGTCATCGAAGATCAGCCAGAAATGGCGAGTGCCATTCGACGGGTATTGATGCGCCACGGCTACGAGGTAGAAATTGCTCGAGATGGCTTCAGTGCTGGAACCGCGCTGACTCGTATGAAACCGGGTTTGGTAACCTTGGATTTGAAAATGCCGGGTATGGATGGCTATGAAGTCCTGAGCTTTATCCGCGGCCATGACGAACACGCTAACACCAAAGTTTTGGTGATTTCCGCTGAGACCAGCGCGGGTCTTGAGCGCGCGAAATCCCTAGGAGCCTCCGATATTTTACCCAAGCCGTTTGAAAATGATGAGCTGCTAGCTCGGGTGGAAGCGCTCATCAAGTGAACGCTATTCAAAGCCGCTAACAGCTGGCTTGTTCAGTCGGCAGCTATCCAACCACTGGTAAGGCTAATTCCAAATCCTCCGCCGATCTCTCAGGCTTGGGAGGGCAGTGGTAACTGGCCGTGATTTGATCATCCTGAACCGAATTCAGATGCACGTCGAATCCCCACAAGCGATGCACGTGTTTGAGTACTTCCGCTGTGGAGTCGGCCAGCGGTTTGCGATTGTGTTGCACATGCTGCAAGGTGAGCGAACGATCACCTCGAATATCCACTCGATAGACTTGAATGTTGGGCTCTCGGTTGCCTAAGTTGTATTGGCCGGCCAATTCCTCCCGTACTTTTTGATAACCACTTTCATCGTGAATCGCTTTTACCTCGATTTCACGCTGTTTATCGTCATCGAGAATGCAAAAAAGTTTGAGGTCTCTCATTACCTTGGGGGATAGGTATTGCAAGATAAAACTCTCGTCTTTGAAGTTTTGCATGGCGAAATGCAAGGTCTCTAACCAGTCGCTGCCAGCAATATCGGGAAACCAGCGCTTGTCTTCGTCGGTGGGTTTTTCGCAGATGCGACGCAGATCCGTCATCATGCTGAAACCCAGCGTATAAGGGTTAATGCCGCTGTAGTGTGGGCTGTCGAAGGGAGGTTGATAAACCACGCTGGTATGAGACTGTAAGAACTCAAAGATAAAGCCTTCGGTGACCAGTCCACGATCGTACATGGTGTTCAATAATGTGTAATGCCAGAAGGTGGCCCAGCCTTCGTTCATGACTTGCGTTTGGCGCTGTGGATAAAAATACTGAGCAATTTTTCGCACGATACGCACAATCTCTCTCTGCCAAGATTCCAGTAGCGGTGCGTTCTTTTCAATAAAATACAGCAAGTTTTCCTGCGGTTCCTCTGGAAATTGAAAATCTTCGTCGATGGTCTTGTCATTGTGTTGGCCGGGAATGGTGCGCCACAAGTCGTTGACTTGTTTCTGTAGGTATTCTTCTCTCTCCTGCTGGCGCTGTTGCTCTTCTTCGGCGGAAATTGGGTAAGGGCGTTTATAGCGGTCAACGCCGTAATTCATCAGTGCGTGGCAGGAATCCAGAAGTGCTTCCACCTCATCAATACCGTAACGAGATTCGCACTGAGCGATATAGTTTTTAGCAAACAACAAGTAGTCAATAATGGAGTCGGCATCTGTCCAGGTTTGGAACAGGTAGTTGCCCTTAAAAAAGGAGTTGTGGCCATAACAAGCATGAGCAATCACCAGCGCCTGCATGGTCATGGTGTTTTCTTCCATCAGATAGGCAATGCAAGGGTTTGAATTGATGACGATCTCGTAGGCCAGCCCCATTTGACCGCGATTGTAAGACTGTTCGATGTTGAGGAACTGTTTGCCGTAGGACCAGTGGTGGTAGCCTAGCGGCATGCCGACTGAAGCATAGGCATCCATCATCTGCTCTGAACTAATAACCTCTATTTGATTCGGATAAGTATCGAGCTTGTACTCGGCAGCTATGTCGGCAATCGCCCGATCATATTCCTCGATCAGCTCAAAAGACCATTCAGAGCTTTCCGAGATGGGGTTGCGTTTTAGTGGGCTTTCGTCACTTTGGCTCATAGGCAAAGACTCACACAGTTTTTTTCTGAAACAGTTCGCGAAAAACAGGATAAATATCGCTGATTTCAACGATTTGTTGCATAGCAAAGACATCGCCAAAATTGGCTTGTACTTCTTCGTATTCTTCCCATAACGCTTGATGATCTCGAGGTGTGATCTCTATGTAGGAGTAGTACTGTAGCTTGGGCAATAATTCCTGCATTAACAGTTTGGAGCAGGTGGAGGAATCATCGTTCCAGTTATCGCCGTCTGAGGCTTGGGCGCCATAGATATTCCACTCCGACACTGGGTAGCGATCCTCGAGGATTTCTTTCATCAATTTGAGTGCGCTGGAGACAATAGTGCCCCCGGTCTCTCGGGAGTAAAAAAACTCCTGCTCATCGACTTCTTTGGCGCTAGTGTGGTGACGAATAAACACCACTTCGGTGTGTTGGTAATTGCGCTGCAAGAATAGATACAGCAGGATGAAGAATCGTTTGGCAATATCTTTGGTGGCCTGATTCATAGAGCCGGAAACGTCCATCAGACAAAACATCACCGCTTTCGAGCGCGGTACCGGATCTTTCACATGCAGGTTGTACTTCAAGTCAAAGTCGTCTAGCCATGGCACGCGTTTGATACGATTTTTTAAGCTAGAAATCTCTTCTTTTAAATGTTCTATCTTTCGATTATCGCGCAGTGCTGGATCTAGTGCTTCGAGTTTGGCAACTTCCTGTTCCAGCTTTTTTATCTTCTTTCGCTTGCCGCCCGTGAGGGCGATTCTTCTGGCGTTGGCGGATTTTAGCGAGCGGACAATATTGATTCGGCCGGGGCTGCCTTCGTTAGAAATGCCGGCACGGCGTGTTTTGAACTCTTCATCACCGCTTAGCTGTCGTTTGACTAAGTTGGGCAATTCGAGATCTTCGAACATAAAGTCGAGGAACTCATCCTGCGTAATCTGGAAGACAAATTCATCCATGCCTTCACCTTTGTCGCTGGCTCCAGAACCGGATCCTCCGCCTCCACCGCCACTCGGGCGGGGAATTCTGTCGCCGGTCACAAACTCTTTATTGCCGGGGTGTACGTTTGAGTTGCGTCCTCCCTGACCGTGATGAAAAGTGGGTTCGCTAATATCCTTGCTCGGAATGCCAATCTTTTCACCCTTATCGATGTCGGTAATCGAGCGTTGAGTGACTGCATCCGAAACGGCTTTTTGAATGTGCTTTCGGTAGCGCCTCAAAAAGCGCTGTCGATTGACAGTGCTTTTATTTTTGCTATTGAGGCGTCTATCAATTATATAGCTCATAAGGGCCTCGCTTCCCTGTGGATGACGTCAATCTATTGAGATTTTCTGACGCGTAGATACCACTCGGACAATAGGCGCACTTGTTTCTCTGTGTAGCCTCGTTCGACCATGCGTGCTACAAAGTCCTGATGTTTTTTCTGGTCGTTCTCTGAGGCTTTGGCATTAAAGGAAATGACCGGCAGCAAGTCTTCGGTGTTGGAGAACATTTTTTTCTCGATAACCGTGCGAAGTTTTTCGTAGCTATTCCAAACGGGGTTTTTTCCATTGTTGTTGGCGCGAGCTCTTAATACAAAATTGACGATTTCGTTGCGAAAATCTTTGGGGTTGCTAATTCCTGCCGGTTTTTCAATTTTTTCGAGTTCTTCGTTGAGTGCATTGCGATTAAGTATTTCGCCGGTCTCCGGATCCCTAAACTCTTGGTCTTGAATCCAGAAATCGGCGTAGGTGACATAGCGGTCAAAGATATTCTGTCCGTATTCAGTGTAGGATTCTAGGTAAGCAGTTTGAATTTCCTTGCCGATGAACTCGACATAATGAGGGGCCAAATATTCTTTAATGAAAGAGAGGTAAGCTTCCTGTAACTCAGGCTGAAACTGTTCCTGCTCTATTTGTTGTTCCAGCACATAGAGAAGATGAACTGGGTTGGCGGAAATCTCCGTGGCGTCAAAGTTAAATACTTTCGACAGGATCTTAAAGGCAAAGCGTGTGGACAACCCGCTCATGCCTTCATTGACGCCCGCTAGATCTTTGTACTCTTGTAGAGACTTCGCTTTGGGGTCGGTGTCTTTTAGATTTTCTCCATCGTAGACTCGCATTTTGGAATAGACATTGGAGTTTTCAGGTTCTTTAATGCGAGAGAGAATCGAAAACTGAGCGAGCATTTTTAGTGTGTCGGGGGCGCAGGGCGCTTTCGATAATGAGCTGTGTTCGAGTAGTTTGTCGTAAATACGGATTTCTTCGGAGATGCGCAAGCAGTAAGGCACTTTCACAATATAAACTCGATCGATGAAGGCCTCATTATTCTTGTTGTTCTTGAAAGTTTGCCATTCCGATTCGTTAGAGTGCGCGAGGATGATGCCGTCGAAGGGGATGGCGCCTAGGCCTTCAGTGCTGTTGTAGTTACCTTCTTGAGTCGCGGTTAAAAGTGGGTGTAAGACTTTAATTGGCGCCTTAAACATCTCCACAAATTCCATAATGCCTTGGTTTGAACGACAGAGTCCGCCGGAGAAACTGTAAGCATCAGCGTCATTTTGCGGGTAGTCCTCCAGTTTTCGAATATCCACTTTACCCACTAGCGATGAGATGTCTTGATTGTTTTCGTCGCCGGGCTCGGTTTTGGAGACCGCAATTTGATCGAGAATGGAAGGGTAAACCTTAACCACTCTAAATTGACTGATATCACCATTGAATTCATGCAGGCGCTTGACCGCCCAAGGGGACATGATCGATTTTATATAGCGACGAGGAATACCATAATCCTCTTCGAGAATATGGCCGTCTTCCGTCTCGTCAAACAGTGATAGGGGAGACTCAAAGACCGGCGAACCTTTGATGCAATAGATGGGTTGTTTCTCGATGAGTGACTTTAGCTTCTCTGCCAAAGAAGATTTACCACCACCCACGGGGCCCAGTAAGTAGAGGATTTGTTTCTTTTCTTCGAGTCCCTGCGCCGCATGTCGGAAGAATGACACGATTTGTTCGATGCATTCTTCCATGCCATAAAAGTCGCCAAAGGCTTTGTAACGCTTGATGACTTTGTTGGAAAAAATCCGGCTTAATCGAGAGTCGGTGGAGGTGTCTATGATTTCAGGCTCGCCAATGGCCATTAGCATGCGCTCGGCGGCGCTGGCATAGACGCTGCGATCTTGTTTACAAAGATCCAGATATTCTTGAATGCTTAGTTCTTCTTCCTGGGTCGCCTCATAGCGATCTCGGTAGTGACTAAAGATACTCATGGCTCATCTCCTGAAAGCGGGTCAGCCTGCTGAGTTAGACCGCAGGAATGTAAAAATATTCCCTCGATATAGGCTGACCGTATATAACGTTAAACCTCGCTGCTCGAAAATCTTTATTCCTTGTATGAAGCATAGTCTGAAAAATAAAAAAGAGGATAAAGATGCTCTATTTTTTTGTTTTGGATAGACCGTTTGTAGTGCCTATTCGTCATACGCTAGCTATGGGATAATGGCTCATGGCTATCCAAATTTGCCTCCGGATTAGGTGCAATACAACTGGATAAAACGTGAACAAAGGAGCGGAAGAGATTCAATAATGGATGATTCGAAAGGCGGTAAGCGTGTATTGGTGACGGGGGGGGCGGGCTATATTGGCAGCCATACCTGCGTGGAGTTAGTGGCGGCAGGTTTCGAACCGATAATTGTGGATAACTTCTCCAACAGTAAGCCTCAAGTGATGCTGCGTTTGGAGCAAATTCTCGGGCGAAACCTCACCTGTATCGACGCTGATATTGCTGATCGAACCGCCATGATTGCTGTGTTCGATAAACATGAAATCAGTGCTGTTTTACATTTTGCCGGTTTTAAGGCGGTGGGTGAATCCTGCCAACTCCCCTTAAAGTACTTTGACAATAATGTGTCAGGTACCGTGACCTTGTGTGAAGTGATGGCCGAAAAGGGCGTAACCGATCTTATTTTTAGTTCATCAGCAACCGTCTACGGTGATCCGGTATCAGTGCCTATCGATGAGAGCTTTTCTACATCGGCGACCAACCCTTACGGTCGCAGCAAGTTGATGGTCGAAGAGATTATGCGCGATGTTTGCCGCGTGGATGATAGTCCGTGGCGCGTGAGCCTACTGCGTTATTTTAATCCCGTAGGGGCCCATCACAGCGGTTTGATTGGTGAAGATCCTCAGGGGATTCCCAATAACTTATTGCCCTATGTGGCACAGGTGGCCGTGGGTAAGCTCGAGCGTCTAGGCGTATTTGGAGACGACTATGATACCCCCGATGGCACGGGTGTGAGGGACTACATTCATGTTGTCGATCTGGCCCGGGGCCATGTTCAGGCGTTGCGCTATTTGCTGCAGCAATCACCCGGTTGTTATACCCATAACTTGGGAACCGGGCACGGCTACAGTGTTCTGGATATCGTCAAAGCGTTTGAAAAAGCCTCCGGTAAGACGGTGCCTTACACTGTATCGCCGCGACGACCGGGAGATATTGCTCAGTGTTATGCCAATCCACAAAAAGCGGCTTCAGAGCTGCAGTGGCAGGCCGAGCTTGGGATAGAGCGTATGATGGAAGATACTTGGCGCTGGCAGTCTGCCAATCCCAATGGCTATGAGTAGAGATCGATAGAACCAGTAAGGGTTTGAACGCTGGTAATTGCCTGAGGTGATATCGGCGGTTGAGACTCTTTACAGAGCCTCAACCGCCTCGGGACAAACGTGCACTATCAAGCATGAACTACCCATCGTGCACTATATATAGACGCTAGAGGTGGATAGGGCCGGTTAGCCAGTTAAGCCAGTTCTTTTTCCCACACCACGGGCTCTGATAATGGGCGCAATAAGTAGTCGCCGTAGCGCTCTTCCAATTTGTTGCGCTTGATTTTCAGAGTCGGCGTCAGCATATCGTTTTCAATGCTCCACACTTCGTCAGACACGACGATATGATCCAAACGCTGATGGGATTCGAGTTCGGAGTTGACCTCATTTAGGGTGTTAAGCAAGCGCTCGTGGGTGTCGCTAGAGCGGTCGCGAACCTGTTCATTGAGCACCGCAATGGCCAGCGGTTGTTTTCGGCCAGAGCCGAGTACACAGATTTGCTCAATATCAGGATTGCGTGCCAGTAGGCTCTCAATGGGCACCGGTGCCACGTATTTGCCTTTAGCGGTTTTGAATTGCTCTTTGACGCGACCGATAATGCTCCAAGTTCCCGTGTTGTCGACTTTGGCGCGGTCTCCGGTTCTGAACCAACCGTCGACAAAGGCTTCTTCGGTTGCCTTGGGGTTCTTGTAGTACTCTTTGAAGATCGCCTCGCCGCGAATCAACACTTCACCCTCGTCGGAGAGCTTCATTTCAACGCAATCTTGAGGAACGCCGATGGTGCCCAAGCGAGTCGGGTCGAAGGGGTTGTTGCCACAGGAGAGGCCAGCGGTTTCCGTCATACCCCAACCCTCAGAGATGTTGATGCCGATGCGGGAGTACCACTCCAGAATTCCCGGAGAAATCGGAGCTGAGCCGGAGCCGAACATTTTCGCGCGTCCCAGTCCCAATCCCTTGCGAATTTTTCTCGCGACTAAGCGACCGACAATGGGGATCTTCAGCAGTCGCTGAAGCTTCTCATCCGGCATTTTCGCCAAGATTTGCGCTTGGAATTTGGTCCACAGACGCGGCACCGAAATAAACACCGTTGGTTGCGCGTGATGGACATCGGCAATAAAGGTATCTAGAGATTCGACAAAGAAGACTTCGATAGGAGCATAGAGAGTCATCAACTCAACCACGCAGCGCTCGGTGATGTGTGCCAGCGGGAGATAGGACATGCAGGCATCGTCATCTTTACGCGGATGTATATGCGCCGAACAGTAGGCCGATGACGCGACATTGTTGAAGGTTAAGACTACGCCTTTTGGTAGACCCGTACTGCCGGAGGTATAGACGATGGTGACCGTGTCTTCGCCGTCCGGTTGGTGCACATCGCTCAGCGGCGCATAGTTTTCCAGCCAATCATTGTAGGTAGCTTTAGCGCCTTCAATGGTGGGGTAGGGGAAAGTGATGGTCAGTAGATCGTCCGGCAGAGCTTCTTGAGCGGCGGACGTGTCGTCGAGCTTGCCGACGAAAATGGCCTTGGCCTCACTGTGTGACAACACATGTTGGATGGTGCTGACACCGGCCGTTGAGTAGATGGGAACGCTTACTAACCCCGCCATCATGATGGCGAAATCGACAATGAACCACTCGGCGCTATTCTTTGCCAAAATGCCGACTCTATCGCCAGGTTCCAAGCCTTGTGCCAGCAGAGCGGATGCTATGCGGCGAGCCTGATCGTCGACGTCGGCCCACGTGAGTGTCCGCCATACTTGGTTGAAGGGCTGGTGCAAGTAAGGCTTATTAGGGTGGTTGGCTACATTCTCTGCCAGCTGTTGCAATGGAAGTGGGTATGACATGGTCTCTCTCGTACTCGCTGTTATGTTTTTTGGGAGTAATGGTTTCTACCTATTCCATCAAACTCTTCGGGGCTTCACAAGGGGGCAAATCGGTCATTACGTTTCTTTATCGAGCTGCTCGATATTGGTGCTTTCTGCGTGCGATTGTTTTAAGGGCTTGGACAGTCGAGATTGATGGCATCCGGTTTGGTGGCTTCTAACGAGACTGCCAGCTTTTCGGCCAGGTCGCGATGGCGTGGATTCAGATACATATAGGCGTCGAATTGGATTTCATGAGCGGTTAACCTGACCAGTTTAGTGGCAAAGATGTTTTCGAATCTAGAAATGGGCTGAGGCGGTAATAGCATCAGATCCAGACGTCCTGCTGCCAGCAATTTAAAAGCCGTTCTAGTATCACTAATGACCGAGAAGCTAGCATTCGAAAAATGCTTTTGGGCCTCTTCTTTCACCTGCAGGAGGCCTTCTAGATTACCAATCTGTAAGGGCATATCTTTGTGGATGATTTTATGGGCATCTCTCGGTGCGTAACCGTACCCTGCATAGCAGGCGCGCCCAAAGCGAGTCGGTACTCGGACAAGGTTGGGAAAATTCGCTTTTACGACCGCTTCTGCACGCAGCAGATCTCCGTCGAGTAAGCCATTGTTGACTTGGCTGAGAATACGCCGGCCCGGCAACCAATGAATTTTCGGGCGATAACCTTCTCGTTTGAGTGCAGCTTCGAGCCAAACTTTGTAAGGGCTGTGTGGGTAGGTTTTTTCAAAGCCGGGGTAAAAGCCAAAGTTGAGTGGTATCAGCGAGCTTGGCTCAGTCGTATCGGCGTAGTTGAAAGTGGAGATTAGCAGCAGTCCACAGAGAAAGATCCTTCGTCTCAACATGTGTGCATCATTTTTAGAGTTATGGATTACTGTCAGTTTAGGAGCGAATACTCGAGCGGGCAGCTACTGAGGAGGATTCAGGTGACAAAAGTTGTATTGCAGTGCCGATTGGTCGGCTCCTATAGGTGAATGCCGAGACAATTCTGAAGGTAGAGGATTTTTATGCGATGGGTTTGGGGATGAGAAAATTGAATCACCGTCATAGAGATTGCTATAAGCGGACCTATGGCCTAGGTCGACTGAGCGCTGACTTTCGCTGAGATTGTGGTTGAAAAGGAAGTAAGTAATGTCTTTTATGGGTAAATGGCAATTGTTGAATCATCGGTTGGGTTTGTTCTGACTGATCTGAGCCAGTGCACTCCGTTGTAGAGTCCGCGTGCTCCTGCGAGCCCAACCGGATTTACCGGTCGGGCCGAGGATCAAAGAGAAGATTATGAATATAACGAGAGGCTTAGAAACTGTAGGTTGCCGATAGTCTAATATCGCGGCCAGCTTCCCAGGGCCCGGCCACGGAACCGTAACCAGGAACCTCAGTGAAATCTCCGACGCTGGAGTGATCTCTATAGTGTTTATCAAAGAGATTGATCACTGCAAGGCTTAGAGTGAGTTCTTGCGTTGCTTGCCATTCGGCAAAGGCATCGACTGTGGTGTAAGAATCTTTTTCAAGCTCGTAGGGGGCAGTGCCCCAGACAACTTGATCAACGTAGAGTGCATCAATGTCCAGATCTTCCACATAAGCCACATTCAAACCAAGCTTCAAATCAGCGCGCGGCGTGTAACTCAAGCCCACATTCCAGGTATCGCCGACAGAGTTGCCTAAGCCTTTATGTTCGTAGCCATTCACATCGGAAGTTGGCAAGTCGCTGATTTCACGGATGGTGCGAGAGCCATCGGTGATGGTGAGTGTGCCATAGTCGATTTCAGTGTCCACGGTAGAAAAGCCGGCATAAATTTCGAAGTCATTGAGTTGATAGGTCAATGAAGCTTCAAACCCCTGAGTCTCTAAGGTGCCAATGTTCTGATAATAAACGCCACCTCTGTCGGGAATGTCGACAATCACATCGTCGATGTCTGACTGGTAGACGGCAATTTTGGCGCTTAAGTTCTGACTGCTGTATTCCGCTGAAATTTCGATATTACTGACACTCTCGCCATCGAGATTTTCATCCATGGCGCCACCGATGGGTGAATCACCAAAGGTAAATCCATCGCCAATTTCTTTGCCGCGAAAGGCTTCGGCGTAACCCAAACCCAGGGTCCAGTCGTCGGTGAGTTCGTAGGAGACGCCAATATTGAGACTGACATCGGATTCATCGAATTTCGATGGGGTCCCGGTTTGACCACTCTGCAAGACTTGTTCGTTTTCATACTTGTCATAGCGAGCGCCGTAGCTCAGCAGTAGTTGATCGCTCAGCTGGGAGTGAACCTGAGCATAGGCGCCCAGTACACTGCCTTCTTCTTCTGCGGTAACGCGAGTTCCAGCCCAAACACCATCGCTCTTCACATCGTCGTCGCGGTAGTCTACGCCATAGACGATTTTGTGATCGCCGAGTAGCGTCGTGTTGCGAATGTCGAGGCCAACGCTCGTAATCTCAGCTAGCCAATTATAGGCGCCGCCTTTGAAGGACTGCTCAGTATCGTAAAGAGTGACTTCCAAGTTGAGTAAGTCATTGTGCTGCAGCGTGTAGTTGGCGATGTAAGTGTCGCGCTTGGCCTCGCTGGCGTAGAGTGGAGTGCCAACTGGAACATGCCAGTTGGGATTTTTACTGAAATCGGCTTGTTCGTCACGACCCTCATAGCTCAATGCCAGAGTTTGGTTGTCGCTAATGTTGCCGCTGAGCTTTATGAAACTGAGATCCTGATCGGATGCCGTGCCTAGGACTTCATCGCCATCGCCATCATCGAAGTTGTCTCTATCGGTGTCGCTGTAATAGGCCACAACCCCCCAGTTGTCACTCAAGCGACCGTACAAGCTGACGCTGTATTGCTCGCCTTCATTACTGAAATAGTTGCCTTTTACGGAACCGCCAAAAGACTCACCTTGGTCCAGAAGATCATTCACATCTTTGGTCTTAAAGCGGATGGCACCGCCGATGGCGCCTGCGCCACTAGTAGCTTCGCCCGCTCCAGCTTGTACCTCAACTTCTTGTAGCAGTGCGGGGTCGATAGCGACTCGGCCGATGTGGTGAAACAGGGTGGACGTTTGAGGCGCTCCGTCAACGGTGACATTGACGTAGTTGTCCTCCAAGCCGCGAACATAGATTTTCTGCGCGATACCCAGTGAGCCGCCGACGTTGATTGATGGCGTTAGGCGGAATATGTCGGCCAGGTCATTGGCTTGATAGGCCTCGAGATCCTCGGTTGTAATCAGAGCATTGGTGGCTTGTCCCACGACCACAACAGTTTCCAGCTCGTTTTGAACGGCGTCGGCGGCTTCCTCCGCCATTACTGGAACGGAAAGCCCGCTGATGGCGGCGATTGCGGCGGCCAACGTTGTTTTCTTACTGTGCGTGCCCATGACTAAGAACCCCTCAAATATTAGTTTGTTATTACAAATGCGAATTATCCTCATTTATATTGTGATTTTGAAGTGTCTTTGCATTTGTTACATTTGCTAAGCCCCAATCATCTGCGCTAGATTGGCGCCCGTTTGAAAAGCCGAGGCCGTAAATACACGGACGAGGTTGATTTTGAGAGCAAGTGAAGCAGCTAAGATTTCAGGTAGATCAGCGCATGAGAAAATCCCCAAGCTCCATCGTCTCCCGCACGGGTGCAGCCATCGTCGGCGGGTATGTACTCGCCAACTGCATGGCATTTGCCCTAGCCGCGGCTCTGCCACTGCATCAAATCGATGCCACATTGATGGCCATGCAGCTCACTTATTTGTTCTATGCCGTGGCGGCTATTTGGGCGTTTGCGGCTAACCGTGCTCGAACGGCTTGGCTGGGGTTAGTGGCACCAAGTGGAATAGCCTTGCTGATTTGGGCGCTATTGAGGTTTGTATGAAATTTCGCCATAGCATGACGTGGTTGCATACCTGGGCTGGACTTGTGTTTGGCGCTTTGCTGTATCTGATGTTTGTTACCGGCTCAGCGGGTTACTTCGATCTAGAGATCACCCGCTGGATGCAGCCAGAAATTCCCGTGCAGCAATCGTCCTTTGACGCGCCGGCGTTATTGCCTAAGGCAGAACAGCGATTGCAACAGCTCGCTCCTCACGCCGATCACGTCTACATCGAACTTCCGGAAGGGCGTAGCCCTTACTTTATGATTTGGTGGCACAATCCCAAAGGTGTCGACAACCCCGGTTGGCATAGTGAGGTTTTAGATCCAAGCAGTGGCGCGCCAGTAGCGGTTCGAAACACGGCCGGTGGTGAATTTCTCTATCGTTTGCATTATGTACTGCACTATATTCCGAAGGGTTTGGCCTACTGGCTAACCAGCTTGGCCGCCATGTTCATGCTGGTGGCGATTGTCACCGGGGTGGTCATACATCGTCGTATCTTCAAGGATTTTTTTACCTTTCGTCGATCTCATCGACAAACCGCTTGGTTGGATATGCACAACCTAATGGGCGTTTTACCCTTGCCATTTCATTTAATGATTACCTACAGCGGTTTGATTTTGTTGATGTTCAGTACCATGTTGCCAGTGCCGGCCTCCAGTTTTGGTTTGAATCCAGAAAAACTACGGCAGGTTTATGACACGGTATTTTCCGATGGCGATCACGCTCGTGGGAATGGCATGGCGGCTTCGTCTTTACCTCTGGTGGAGCTGTACAATCTAGATCATTCAAAACACTCCGGTGCGACTATCGCTTACCTTGCCGTCGAGAATTGGGGCGATGAAAAGGCTGTGGTAGAAGTGGGCAAGCTCGCACAAACGGGTTTAGAGCCTTTTGATGTGTCCTATTATCAGGCTGTGAATGGGGAGAGTTTTAAGGGTGAGTCGCAGTTGCGTGACAGATTTTTGAGCTTGTCTTTTTACCACGTTATTGAGCATCTTCACGAGGGACTTTTTGCAGGCCCTTGGTTGCGTTGGCTGTATTTTTTGTCGGGCTTGATGGGCGCCGGAATGGTGGCGACAGGATCGATATTTTGGGCGATTAAGCGGCGGCATGCTCACGAAAAAGCAGGCCTTGATTCACGCGCTGTGCGCTGGGTCGAGAATTTAAATGTGGGCGTGATTGCGGGCTTGCCTATCGCCATTGGCGGCTACTTTCTCACCAGTCGATTGCTGTCAGCGACACTAGAAAATCGTGTCGACTGGGAAATGCACAGTCTGTTTGTGGTTTGGTTTGTGGCGCTGCTTCACCCCTTTTTACCTCGTCGACAATGCGACTTATCTCAGCTTTGGGCAGAGCAGTTCAAGGCGGCTGCGGTGGTTTACGCTTCGATTCCCTTCGTCAATTGGATGACCTCTGAGGTGCACTTAGGAATGTCGTTGAAATACCAAGATTGGACCTTGGTGGGCTTCGACTTTTTTGCCCTAGTGTTGGCTGCTTGTTGTGCTTATTTCGTTCATAAAATCAACGGACGTCAACGAGTCAGCACCATGGAAACCGTTGGGGTAAGTCAATGATGCTGCTGGCTTGTTTTGCCTGTGCTTGTGGTTGTCTAAGTTTGAGCCTCTTGAGAAAACGCCATCGAAAAGAGATGTTTATTCAGAGGCGTGTTTGGTCAACCAGAGTATTACAGTTGCTAAAGTGTTTTGGGTTGCTGTGTTTGGCGGGATCTCTAATGGCGTTCATTGTTGTCAAAGGTGTTGCTCTGGGTTTGGTCTACAGTCTTGCTGGTTTTACCTTGATTGCTCTGAGCCTCAGCGTGTTGTTGAGTGTTCGTCCGCGCTGGACTCTTCGGCTTTTTGGCGGCCTAATGTTGCTGCTCATGATGAGATTATTGGTTGGCGGGGCGTGGTAGGCTAATCGTCATCATGAGCCCTTTGGGGAGTCGATTGTTTGCCTGTATCTCTCCGCCAATGGCCAATACTTGTCGCTTTGCCAGTGCTAACCCTAAGCCAAATCCACTGTCGTCACCGCTGCGAGCATTGTCGACTCGGTAGAAGGGCTGGAAGATTTTTTCTAAATGTTCTTCTAGTACGCCCGGGCCTTGATCCTTGATGTCGATCTGATAACTGTTTGAGTTTACTGACAGAGAAACCTCTAGCGTCGCCCCTGCTGGAGTATACCGCATGCCATTGCGAACGATATTTTCCAGCGCTTGCCCGAGGGCGCGGTGGTTACTTTTGGGCAGTGGGGCTCGATCGGGCAACTGAGTTTCAATGGTACGATCTGGGAATTCAAAGCGTGCGTCGTCTATGACGACATCGATCAGATCGACGAGATCAAGATCTTCTTCTTGCAACGCCGGGCGTTCATTTTCGAGCCATGCTAGGGTCAAGGTATCTTCGACCAATTTTCTAATTTCAACGGATTCACGTTCTACTCGAGCAACTGCGTTGTCGTGATCGACGGCCTCACCGATTTTTAGCTTTTCAAGAGCAATATCGAGTCTCGCCAACGGCGTGCGAAGTTCGTGTGATAAATCCGCAATCAACTGTCGTTGACTGGTGATCAGTTCGCTGATTCGCTCCGCCATCTTGTCAAAGGTCATCGCCAACTCGGTGAATTCATCGGACCGATTCCCCATGAGCTTTCGCACTCGAACCTCGAAACGCCCGTGACTGAACGCGCGGGTAGCGTCATTTAGTTGCCGCAAGGGCGCACTGATATGTCGGTAGAGCAACAGCGCTATGGCCAAGAGTAGCACTAGTGGAAGAATAATCTTCATTGCCCAATGGGTGAGTTCTAGATACTCGAAAATACCCGGTCGCATGCGCTCGGGCAAAGCAATCAAGAAGTGTACATTGGGATCAATAAAGTCGATTTCCATCATTGGCTGATCCATCCATGGATGCAGTTTCCACTGAATGCCACGGCCGATGCCATAGTATTGATAGAAATAATCATTGAGCTCTCCGCCAGCCAAGGCGTCGAGATCGGACTTTACCACCGCAGCCCAAGTGTTTTCTGTTTGTTGGATGTGCGTCAGCCACTGCGCCAAACCGTCACTGTCATCGGCTAGGTAGAGGCGTTGAGCTTGCTGGGCGTAGGCGTCCAATTGTTGCTGGTGTGCCTCGCTGAGATAGCTCATACGCTCTTGTGTGTAGGCGCTCAAGAAACTGAGCAGATACAGGAGCACGACAGTGCCGACACCCACAATCGCATAGAGTTTCCACAGCAAACCGCGTTTCATGACAAGACATACCCCTTGCCATGCACGGTTTGTAGGCGAGCACCATCCCAGCCAACACCATTGAGTTTGCGTCGAACCCGACTTAAATGCATGTCCAAGCTACGGTCGTAGCTACTGTAGGCGCGATTAAGAACTAGTTGATTAAGATAGGCTTTACTCAATATCTCGCCTTGCTGTAACGCCAGCACCCAAATCAGTTTGAATTCGATCGGGGTCATCTCCACGTGTTGCTCGAACACGAAGACGGATTGTTTTTTTCGATCAATTTCGAGTTCTTCAAATCTCAGTAGATCACTATCAACATGATTGTTCATTGGATGACTGCGGCGCAGCAGCGCCTCTATCCGCAGCAATAATTCGGTACTGTTAAACGGTTTAGTGACGTAGTCGTCCGCGCCTTGGCTAAAGCCTCTTATGCGTTCCTCTTCGGCGCCTTTAGCGGTGATTAAGATGACTGGAGTTTGCTGGGTTTTGCGCAGCATTCGCAGCAAAGAAAGGCCATCTCGGTGGGGCAGCATGATATCCAACAGGATCAAGTGATAGCGATGGGATGATGCCAGCTCTAGCCCTTTATCGCCGTCTTCGCACTGATCAACTGGGTATCCCGCTTCACTGAGTAATTCTCCCAAGTGGCTATTCAGAACCGGATCGTCTTCAATAATAAGCAGTTTATGTGTGTTCATGAGGGCGCTTAGAGTTGTGCTCTGAATGAGAATGATGCTCATTTAAGCTAAGCGGTTCTTGAATTGCAAGATGAAATAATCCGCTGGGTATGGGTTAATCTATTCATCTATGCTGTCATATGTACTCAATGACGAGGTCTAAATCGGTGGTGGGGTAAGTGGCAGTGAACGAGAGGAAGCCCCAGTGGCAATGATCTGCAGTGCTCTTATAGTCGGGATTAGAGAGAGGGCATGCTATGTGTAGAAGCTATCTGCTATGGCTGCTGATTGGCTGGGCTCCCGTGTTCGTGCACGCTGCGCAAACACTGACCATGGCAACCTCAAACGGCCCTCCCTATATGATTCAGGCATCAGATTCTGGTTTAGATATCGATATTCCTCGAGAAGCACTTAGCCGCGCTGGTTATGAAGTTGATATTCGCTATATGCCGTTGGCGCGCGCGCAACTGGAGGTGCAGAGCAAACGTGTGGATTTCATGGCGCCGTTTTTTTCTGAAGAGGTGGAGGGGCTCTATCTCTCTGAGCCTCACATCATGTATCGTCCCACGGCCTTTTCTTTGGCGTCTAATAAGTTTGAATTAAACGAACTCAATGATCTTAAACGCTTTCGCGTGCAGACTTTTCAGGGGGCCAAAGGTTATTTTGGTGCTGACTATGTTAATGCCATTGCGCTTTCACCACACTACGAAGAGCGCCCAGATATGAGTAAGTTGGTGCTCTCGCTAGTGAGCGGTCGCACCGATGTTGTGGTATTGGATTACCATATATTTTCCTACTTTTGGAATCGTGAAATAGGGGACAACAACAGCCATCAATTGCGAGCTCATGCTATTTTTACTCCTGTCCCTGCGGTTACCGCATTTAATAATCCAGACATACGTGATCAGTACAACGCGGCTTTGCAGGCCACCATCAGAGATGGAACTCATCAAAAACTGGTAAAGAAACACTTGGAATCATTGCCATTACTCAACGAATAGCATTGAGATTTCACCGCTATCGACCTGTTATCTCCACCGTTTATCGAAAGTTGAATAGATATTTGGCGAATTTCGAAATTTATTAGCGCTTTGTTTTGGGTTGAGTTGACGTCGACAAAAAACAAGGGGCCAGTGTCGATGATGTCTCAACAGCGATACCACAGTTTAGATTTTCTTCGGGCGGTGATGATGCTCTTGATCGCACCCGTGGTTTAGCGGATTGGGAGTTCGTTGGGCAGTAGAGATGGTATTGAGTCTATGGCACTGGGGGAATTTCCATAGTTGACGCGCTTTCTAGACGCCGCATCGCTTTACCCTCAAAATGATATGATGTAACATTCTTGGGCTGTGTCAATTCGGGACCTGTAAATATGCGCTATCTTCCAATATTTGCCTTTTTTTGGTTCAGCTCTCTGTCTATGGCGGGGAGCAAGCATCATGACGAACACGTTTATCATGATGAGCAGAGCCCGCTGGAAGTTCACGATGATCATAGCGCCACAAGTCACGAGGCGCATATGCACGGGTTGGCGGAGATGACTCTGGCCATTGAGGGCGACGAGCTGGAAATTGAGTTAGAATCCCCAGCCGCCAACATCGTTGGTTTCGAACACAGAGCTGAATCAGAGCAGCAGATCGCGACCGTTGAAAAAGCGCGCGCAGTGATAGAGTCTCCCGAGCGAGTGTTTACACTTCAGGGCGGTGGGTGCTCGGTGGAGCAAGTGAATGTCGATTTCACGGAGCTAGTTCGTCAGGATGAACACTCTGAGCATGAAGGGCATCACTCAGTCGAAACCGGACACAGTGAAATTAGGGCGAATTATCATTATCGTTGTCAGGAACCTGAGGCACTAAAAATTGTTGTGGTTCAATTGATGGCAGCGTTTTCTGGAGTTGAAACGCTCAGTGCTCAGTGGATTAGCCCGACTCACCAGGGAGCCGTCGATTTAACGATGCAATCCAATCGAATTATTATCGAGTGATCAAGATGAAAAATGTTGAGAGAATCGTCAATCATGCAGAAAACCATTGTAAGGCCCATGGCGCACGATTAACCAATAAGCGGAAAATAATTCTTTCAGGTTTGCTAGAAGTTGGCAAAGCGATGTCTGCCTATGACTTGGTTGATTATTGTAAAGATCAATTTGGCGAATCGATTCCGGCGATGTCTGTGTACCGCATTCTTGACTTTCTTCAAGAAGAAAATTTGGTGCATAAACTCAGTCTCGCCAATAAGTACATTGCCTGTGCGCACATCACCTGTGATCACGCACATGGCGTTCCGCAGTTTCTTATCTGCGGCAACTGCCAGCGGGTTGAAGAAATCACGATTAACAAATCCACTATTAATACTTTGAGACGCAATGTGGAAGACGCGGGTTTTCATTTGGTTAGCCCTCAGTTAGAAATGAATTGTCTTTGTCATGATTGCGTTGAACATGCTGCTTAGTATTTGGTGAACTAGAGTGACTATGAAAAATCTACAAGCAATAGCTGACAAAACGGCTATTGGTCTGTCCTTTGTTTGCACAGTTCATTGTCTGGCGTTGCCGCTACTGCTGCTTTCCTTGCCAGCTTTTACCGCGCTGAATTTAATGGACGAAGCCTTTCATTATTGGATGTTGGTGGTAGTGGTTCCGGTTAGTGTGCTGGCGTTATCAATGGGGTGCAAACAGCACAAAAATCAAAGCGTCTTGTTGGTAAGCACCATAGGGTTGATTTTGATGGCGGCTGCGGCGTTTGCTGGCCACGACCTATTGGGAGAGCAGGGCGAAAAAATTATGACTCTAATGGGGGCTGTTTGTATTGCCATCGGTCACTACTCTAATCATCGGTTGTGCCAGAAAAGCAGAGACTGTGATTGCCACGGCTAGCAGGTATTGGAGTTGATAGTGCACAATGTTTATTTCAAATCCATAGAGAGCTTGGAGAAAGGCCAGCAACTGGTATTGGAGGATATTGTTGACGAATTGAGTTTCAATGCCGATGGTTTAATGCCGGTTGTTACCCAAGATGTCGATAGCCGTGAAGTGCTGATGTTAGCGTGGATGAATCGTGAGGCTATGGAAAAAACTCTCGCCAGCGGTCATGTCACCTATTGGTCGAGAAGCCGACAGCAGTTTTGGGTAAAAGGAGAAACCAGCGGCCATTATCAAGCGCTCCAATCGATGCGATTGGATTGCGACGGCGATGCCATCCTCTGTCTTGTTAAGCAAAGTGGCGCTGCCTGCCACACGGGGCGTAATAGTTGTTTTTATTTCGACGTTAACCACGCCACTCAATCTGTTTCCGTTCTAGTATCCCAACCATGACTCAATCTACTGCCAAAATCTCCGCTATTCCAACCAATATCATCACCGGCTTCTTAGGGGTCGGAAAAACCTCGACCATCTTACATTTACTAAAATCAAAGCCTGAGAATGAACGCTGGGCCGTGCTTGTCAACGAATTCGGTGAGATCGGTGTTGATGGCAGCCTGTTTCAAGGTCAGCAGAGCGAAGAGCAGCAGGTGTATATTCGAGAAGTTCCCGGCGGCTGTATGTGCTGCGCAGCGGGGCTGCCGATGCAAATTGCGCTCAACCAGTTGTTGTCGAGAGCTAAGCCGCACCGTCTGTTAATTGAGCCCACTGGATTGGGGCATCCGGTTGAAATCTTGGACGTGTTGTCGGCCAACTACTACAAGGATCTTCTTTCGATACAGAAAACCATAACGCTTGTGGATGCTAGAAAGCTGCACGATTCCCGTTACACCGAGCACAATACTTTCAACCAACAGATTGAAATCGCCGATGTTGTTGTCGGTAATAAACAAGATTTGTATGGCGCTGAGGATAGGGANCTGCTGTCACGCTACGTCGCTGACATATCCATGCCTGGNGTTACNGTCGAANNTGTCGAGCAGGGACAGCTNCCAGTGAGNTTGTTGCAAGGTGCTACTGCCTCTTTGGCTCACGCGAGGCNTCACCANAGTCATGATAATGCCAATCAGTCAGNTAAGGCGCTAGACGCAGAACCTATTCCTGAGAGTGGTTTTATCAGAGCGGTGAATGAAGGCGAGGGCTTTCGCAGTCTGGGTTGGCGTTTTGATGCGGGCAAGACGTTTGATCGCAGCAAGTTGTTTTCTTTTCTCAGTGGTATCACCGCTGAGCGCATGAAGGCGGTATTCATTACCCATGACGGTATCTTTGGATACAACCTCACCAGTGACGCGCTCACTGAAATCGAGCTGGATGACTGCATGGAAAGCCGGATCGAGATTATTGCCAGTGATTTATCCGATGACTGGGAAAGACAGCTGCTCGCCTGTATCGACGGATAGAAAATTATCCGTCTTCTGAATACTGATCGATATGTTTGACGGCCAGACTGTAGGCCGATGCTGCCGTATCGTTTTCGATGAATGAGGTTTTCAGTACGCCGGAAAACCAAAAGGGTACATAGAGTTCGTCCAGTTTGAAGCCTGGCTCATATTTAACGTGAATGATCTGGTTGGGCGGCGGTGGGGGAACGTGAAGACAGGCGCCGAAAAAGGGAACGATAAAAAATTCGGTAATCACCATTTCGTCGCTGAACTCTAAAGGAACCACAAAACCGGGGATGCGAACGACTTGACCGTCCATTTCGGTGACGGTATTGGACGATGTCAGCGCTTGTTGGTAGCGGTCATCTGTGGCGGCGGCAATGGTGTTCTTAATCTGATTGCTGATTTGATCTTCCGGAGAGCCGTCTTCTACCTCTGCGAGATATTCTGGCGGGTTCAATAGAGCTTCTAAATCGTCTGCTGGCATGAGCTCAGTCCATTCTATGGTTCTGAATTCAGAGGGTTCGCTCGAGAGTAGGTGAGTTGATGTGCTGCCAGTAATGACCACCATTAGCAGTAGTATCTTAAGCATCAGCTTTCTAGATTTCAGTGTCTCTTTCAAAGGTTTAGCTCTCGATTGCTTCAGGTTGATTGAAAGTTTGCCAGCCGATGATACTATGTATCATTTGGTGGTAGCAATAGTGACTTGTCATCTTGGGGTTCCCCCGTTGATTACAGTATTAGATTCTGAAGCTACCTGATTAGCCGCGCGAATAGCGACTTGGAAAACACAATACACACGAATTATGGCAATTGAACTGAGCAATCTTAGCTTCTCTTATGGCACCAGTTTGGAAAAACCGTTATTGGATATTCCTGAATGGTCGGTAGGAGACGGGGAGCAGGTATTTATTCACGGCCCGTCCGGCAGTGGTAAATCGACCTTGTTGAATTTACTCAGTGGGATCTTGACGCCTAATAAGGGTTGCGTATCGGTGATGGGGCAGTCTTTGGGGGATCTAAGTAGTCGACAGCGAGATCGCTTCAGAGCCAATCATGTTGGCTACATCTTTCAGCAATTTAATCTAATCCCCTATCTCGATGCGATAGACAATGTTCGACTGGCTATCCATTTTTCTAAGAAGTCGACAAATTCCGATTCGAGCGCTGATATCAAAGCGCTGCTAGCGACTTTCGATATCAACGAGAGTCATTGGGAAAAACCCGTATCGACGCTCAGTATCGGACAGCAACAGCGGATCGCTATTGCGAGGGCGATGATCAATAAGCCGGAGCTATTGATTGCTGACGAACCAACCTCTTCACTGGATCAAAAGAATCGAGATATCTTCATGGGTGAATTGCTCGAGTTGGTAAAAAGACAAAAAACATCGCTGCTGTTTGTGAGTCATGACATGTCACTGGCGAGTTATTTTAATCGAGTGGATGCTTTGTCAGACATTAATCAGGCCGGAGGGCGGGCTTGATGTTTCTGCGATTGGCTGAAAGGAGTTTACTGAATAGAAAAGGATCGGTAATCCTAACGGTGTTGGCGATGAGCGTGAGCGTTTTCGTTTTACTTGGTGTGGAGCATATGCGCGAGCAGACCAAGGAGAGCTTCCGCGGCACTGTTTCCGGCGTCGATCTGATTGTGGGGGCTCGAACCGGTAGCCTGAATCTGCTGTTGTACTCTGTGTTTCGCATGGGATCGCCGACCAATAATATTGATTGGAACAGCTATCAACAGATTGCCTCCAGTTCGAAAGTCGCCTGGGCCATTCCCATATCACTGGGGGATTCTCACAAAGGCTTTCGAGTGATGGGAACGACAACCGATTATTTTAAACACTTTAGCTACGGTAAGAAATACTCACTGCAGTTTTCAGAAGGTAAACCATTTGACGGCGTTTTTGATGTGGTATTGGGCTCGAAGGTCGCCAAAAAACTGGATTACTCTTTAGGCGATCGCATAGTTCTGGCCCATGGTTTGGGCCAAACCAGTTTTAGTCTTCATGATGATCGACCATTCAGGGTGGTGGGCATCTTGGAGGCAACTGGAACTCCCGTGGATCAAGCCGTGCACGTCAGTTTGCAGGGCATCGAGGCCATTCACATTGATTGGACGCAGGGTGTGAAAATGCCCGGCAGCAAAATTACCACTGAACAATTGTTGGCCCAGGAGTTAACCCCTAAGAGCATCACCGCCTTCATGTTGGGTTTGACATCGAGTATGGCAACCTTTCGAGTTCAGCGTGATATCAATCAGTATCGTAAAGAGCCGCTCACGGCAATTTTACCGGGTGTCGCCTTGGCGGAGCTGTGGCAGATGATGGGGGTTATGGAAAACACCTTGAGGCTTGTGTCCAGTTTGGTGTTTATTGCTGCGCTGCTGGGGTTAAGTGCGATGATGCTCGCCTCGATTCGAGAGCGAGAGCACGAAATTCATTTGCTTCGAGTGGTGGGTGCCTCGCCGGTATTCATCTTTCTGCTCATTGAAATGGAGGCGATGTTAATCAGTCTCGTCAGTATCTTGATCGGGGCTGGATCCCTCTACTCGGCACTTTTGTTGGCAGAGGGTTTTTTGTCGTCGAGCTTTGGCTTACATATAGGCACATCTATACTTTCTGAAACCAATTTGATGTTTATGGGGCTGGTGGTGGTGGCGACATTGTTGGCCGCAGCGTTACCATCCTTTTTTGCCTATAAGACAGCTAAGTCTGGCTAGTCAGTATCGTGCTCGAGTAGCGGCGCAATTTGACCGTATGTCCGTCTGCAACTGATCAATGACTACTTAAGCGGCGCTGCAGACGAATTTACCCATTAGGTTGTATTGAATATGAAAAACTACAAAAGATATCTTTCGGTTATATCTGCGACTCTATTGATGATCGCAGCGACTAACACCGTGGCTTGTGGAAACCATCTTTATATGGATCCAAGTCAGTACGGTTTTGTTGGGCGCACAGCCATTAAGCTTGCGGGACTTTCCGCACCTGAACCGGTTTTTAAGATTAATCACCCGTCGATGGCGAAAGTGGAGATTGGCGAAGAATCACACGTTGTCATCGAATATGATCGACCTTGGCGATCCGACAATGTGGAATTGACCATTAGCAGTACGACAGGTATTACTTTGCCGCTCAAGAATATAGAGCTCGATGATCTGGATGGCGAGGTGAAACTGCCCTTCTTACTGACTAAGCCTGGTTATAACTCCATCACCATTAAGGTCACTGGTGAGCACAAAGGCGAGCCGGTAACTTCTACCAGCATGGTTTATGTTCGAGCCAAACAGAAATCTATCAATGAACCCAAAGCTGAGCTGTAGGCGTCGCGCGACATTGGTGGTGTGCCAATGTCCCTAAACTATTCTAGCTGGTATTCCAAACAGGCAATTGCTATTAGCCGATTTACCCAGCCACATGAGTTTTATCAGTAATAGCCGCCCTTCCAGAGAGTTGCGATCATTTGCTTTCTCGACTGAAAGGGCAGTGCTTAACGTGTGTCTATTTAGAAGGTGTATCGAACTCCGGCTTCGACCGATTCGCCAGCGCTCGGAGCGTAGTTGCGCAAGAATGAGGTGCTCAGTCGAATCTCTTCATCACCGATGTTCTTCCATTTCATGAATACCAACAGCTCGCTGTCGTTCGCCATCGGGAAACGATAGTCGGCGCCCAAATCCCAGCGAGTATAACCGTCGGTTTCAGTTTCGAAGTTACCGGAATCTTTCTGATCACTGGCGTCGAGTACGCTCACCCAAGTACTAAAGGCGTCGCCGCTCCAGCTAAGTTTGCCTCCAATACGCAGAGGGGGCAGTCGCGGGACATCTCCGCTCTTGTCAAACTCACCAGAAATTGCGTCTCCGTGGATATCCAGAAATAAAGAGCCCGCACCCCAATCAGTGAGATGGAAGCTACTTTCAAATTCAATACCTACGAATTTGGCATCTTCTTGCTGATAGAGATACACCGGCACATCGTCGACGTCTTCGCCGCTGTTGGTGAGAAATATGTAGTCTTCGAAGTTATTGTAGAACAGTGAAATCTCAGCCCGCGAACGCCCTGAGTGCCATTGCAGAGCTAGATCCAAATTCAGTGACACTTCTTCGTCGAGATCGGCGTTGCCCACTTCGATAACACCGGTGGCGGGGTGGGCAATAAAACCTTCTGGATCGTTAGCTTCGATGTTGGAAAATAGCTCCTCGGCGGCCGGCGCACGTGCAGAGCGAGATAGGGATGCTCCGAGCTGCCAGTTTTCTGTGAATTGCCACAGGGCCGATCCAGAAGCACTGATGTTGGTAAAGTCTTGTTTTGATGCTGATTGGGTATCCGGATCACGCTCTACCAGATCGACTCGCAAGCCGGCCTCATAGGTCCAAGCGTCTCGGTAGAAATCTTCTATAAGGAACAAGCCAACTTCGGTACTGTCGGTTTTGGGTACATAGCCTTCCGCACCGGTGGCCTCAAATTCGTCGACTCTCGCTTGTAGACCAAATACGGCTTCGTTACCAAATTGCGCATCGTAGATGACTTCGACACGAGTCTCCCAAGTCTCGCGAGTGAAGAGTGTTCCCACCTCGCTACCTTCGAGTTCTTTGTGTTCGTAATCGGTATAGGTCAAAAAACCTCGAAGGGTATCGATCCACTCGGCGGGCTGCTGGAGGTGAAGCATGGCATCGTAGCGAGTCTGCTCCATATCGATACGGATAAACTCTTCGGCTTCTTCGCGTTCGTCATGATCGTCGTCATCATGACCATGTTCGTCTTCTTCATGATGGTGTTCATGGGTGCCGGGAGGGAGACCGTATTGATTGTCCATGTGACTGACAGAGAAGCCCGCCATATTGCCGTCGCCGAAGTGAACGCTGAAGCCACCAGTAATGGCGTCGGTGTCGCTGTCGGTATTAGCGATAGAGCCGTGAGTATTCTCTACCTCTTCTTCATGCTCATCGTGATCTTCCTCGTGATGCCCCAGTAGTTCTTCTTGTGCCTCTAAGGCGTCTTCGTCAATGGCGAAGCCAGGGATGTCGAGATCGTCGGTTTCACGATGAGTACCGCTGAAGTGGAAAGCAAAGCGGCCATTGCCGCCCTCGATTCGCGCGGTAGTGTTATCCATGTCGGCGGCATCGTTGTAGCGATATTCTACCGCGCCTTGAAAACCGTCAATGGGGCTTCTTGGAATACGGTTGTCGATAACATTCACAACACCGCCGATGGCGCCGCCGCCATAGAGCAGGGTAGCGGGACCGCGCAGTACTTCAATACTGTCCGCCAGCAGAGCTTCCACAGTGACCGCATGATCCGGACTGAGGCTAGAGACGTCGGCCGATAGCACATTGTTTTGCAATGGAATGGCTCTTGGTCCTTGTTGTCCACGAATCACCGGTCTACCGACACCTGGGCCATAGGTGGAGTTGGCTATTCCTGCTCGATTGCTGAGGGTTTCACCGATGGTACTGGCCGCTTGGCGTCGCAATTCGTCTCCAGTAATTATGGTAATCGGTAGCGCGGTATCGGCCTCCTGTTTGTGAATGGGGACTGAGACGATGACGTGTTCCATCGATTGATCTTCTGCTATTGCAGACAGGGATAAATTTGCAGACGTTGCCGCGACCGCGATACTGAGTAAGCGTTTCATGGTGTTCTCCTAAAAAAATGAAGGGTGTTTTTTGGTTAGGAGACGTGAGGCGGCCCTCTACTGTCGTAGTGGCGGCTGAAAAGTTGAGCGACAAGTTGTGTGGATTGATGGAGCGCAGGCCCCACAGGGCGGGGAATAATTGGAGCGTAGGCAGCGGGCGCTGGCAATGCGCTGCCCGCGAGCGTGGTACAAATGACGCAGGCAGTAGCATCACAGTCTTCTACATGAACCTGCTCAACAAACGGGGAGAGTAGCGCAAGTAGCAGAAATAACAGACAGGCAATCAGGCGGCGGGATTGCCGTGATACGGATCTGCTGACTACGTGGCTGTTTGACATAGAGTTCGCTGGTTTTCTGTTAGGTTACTGACCGCAGCACTTTTTGTACTTCTTGCCGCTTTCGCAATAGGGGCAAGGGTCATTGCGGCCAATTTTGGGTGCCGCTCGAGTGACCGGCGTTGGTGGTGGGCAGCAGCGGGTATTGCTGCAGCAGCTGTCGATAGAGGTTGAGGTGAGTGCGGTGTTGTCATCGTTCATAGTCATAAAACTCGTGGTCATGGTTCGTGGTCATGGTTCTAAGTCGCTTCGCCGAATGCGGTTGCATTAAGTAATATCTAGCGTGAGCAGTAAGCGTTGCTCTCCCGCCCTCAAGGCTGGTGAACGATGCACTAGGCCAGCCCCCTCATTGTTGTCCCAGAGCTCGCCCTTGAGTAACGCGACGTCGCCGGCGTTGAGCTGTTGAATATCTCCTAAGTTGGAAAAGAGACCAGACTCCTCGTCAGGTTTTCCTTCGCTGCCGCGGCCGAGTTTTGATCTGTCCACCACCTCATGCGGCAACCATTCGGTCGCACTGCCTTGAAAGGTAGTGACTAGACGGCAAGAGACCCTATCGACGTGAAACTTTGGACACATGGCTCTGTTTAGGGCGGTTAGCCGAAGACCCGCGCGTTTTACATCAAACAGGTAGCAGAACATATCAACCAGTTCAGCGATGCTCTCACTCAGTGGCGTGACAAGATCGGAACCTCCAAGCGCTTTGTGAATGCTTGCCATCGCATCAACGGGGGAGAGAGTCATGGATGCCTGAAAGCGGCGATCGGATGTTAAAAAACTGCTCACGACCTGCGGTAACTCGGAGGGAAGGTGACGCTTCCAAACTGCGATGTTGCACTCTTCTTGGTAGATGTCTGCCAAGACTGTGGGATCATCCCCCCAGCTAACGCGGCGTGTTGTTATCGCGTTGATTGCATTGTCATGATTACTGATGGCTGGTGAGTTCATGCAGTTTTCTCCTGTTGTTCGCGGCTATCGAGCTGAACGAGTGGTTCTCTGAATGATGAATTCCGCACTCTATTGCCAATATTCACAATGGGTGATTTCTGGCGGGTATCGTAGGCCTAATGGCTCGTTAATCTCGGTAGAAGTTCTCTTTGATTTCTTGCAGGGTTTTTACGTCGGCGCAGTATTCGGCGGTCGGCCTTATCAATAGGCGTTGAATGCCAATGGGTTCGCCGGACTCCATGCAATAGCCGTAACAGCCCGAACTTATGCGCTTCAGTGCCTGCTGAATCTTCGGCAGTAATTTTTGTTCCCGGTCGATAATTCGTAATAAAAGAGTGCATTCAGCTTCCCAAGAGGCGTGATCACTTTCATCACCACTGTCAGGGGATTTAGTGATTTCCTTCTTCGCATGTCGAAGCCGTTCACTGACTGAATGATGAAGCTCGATGAGATGGCGCCTGAAAAATTCGAGTTGTTCTTCATTCATATAATCGGATTCTGGTGCCTTTAGCAGTTGTTCTTCGGATAGAGTGCAACCATCTGATTGTGATGTGCTCATTCGCTCTCATCCCATGCGGGAAACGGATCGTTTAATGTTCTCCAGAAGTCCTTTCCTTCGAGCAGTTCGGCTTCTGACAGTAGGCAGTTGTCCAGCGCTTGAGTCATGGCGCTCTGATCTAAGTTTTGACCGATAAAAACAAGTTCTTGGCGCATATCACCGAAGGGCTCAACCCAAGTTTTCTGGATTGAAGCGAGGTAGTCTTCATCCTCTGGCCAATTTTCCTTCGGGATCGCTTTCCAAAACATGCCCGCGAAACCGTAGTGAGCAATTCCACCCGCTTGGCTCCATTGACCGGCGAACTCTGGGCGAGAAGCCAGCCAGAAGTAGCCTTTTGAGCGGATTAATTTACCGAAGGATTCAGTGCTGTGGAGAAACTGATGGAACTTCTCAGGGTGAAACGGGCGGCGTGCTTCGTAGCTAAAACTTGCAATACCATATTCTTCGGTTTCCGGTACGTGTTCACCGCGCATTTCTTTGAGCCAGCCGGGAGCTTGCTGCGCGCGCTCAAAATCGAATGAGTGGGTGTTTAACACATCGTCAACGTTGACCTTGCCGTGAGCAATCGGAACGATCCGAGCGTTGGTGTTGAGGGTTTTTAGTATCGCAATGAGGCGGTTAAGATCGAGCTCTTCGACTAAGTCGGTCTTGCTGACGAGAAGTACATCGGCAAACTCTATCTGATCAACCAGAAGATCGGCGACACTGCGCTCATCGTCTTCACCGAGAGATTCTCCGGTCTCTTGCAACTGTTTCGCTTCGTCGTAGTCTTTGAGGAAGTTGACCGCGTCCACCAAGGTGACCATTGTATCCAGCTTGGCGATATCCGAGAGTGAAACCCCGTCTTCATCGGCAAAGGTAAAAGTTTCTGCCACCGGTAAAGGTTCGGAAATTCCGGTGGATTCAATCACCAGATAATCAAATCGGCCGTCTTTGGCCAGTTTATCTATCTCGAGTAACAGGTCTTCACGCAGCGTGCAGCAAATGCAGCCGTTGCTCATTTCCCCCAGTTTTTCTTCCTGATGACTCAGTGATACCTCATTTTTTACCTGTGCGGCATCAATGTTGATCTCGCTCATGTCGTTGACGATAACCGCCACCTTTTTACCTTGGTGGTTGTTCAGAATATGGCTGAGTACGGTGGTTTTCCCCGCGCCTAGGAATCCAGATAGCACGGTTACGGGCAATCGAGTCATTGTTGGAAGGCTCTATTTGAGTGGTTAGAATGTTCAATGAAAGTAATGATATAACATATCATTTTATCGCGTAAGCCCCGTCTCTACCCAATAGCCCCTGTCGTCCGATTTCTGTACAATGCGCCTCCCATTGAAATACCTCAGGCTACACCCTATGTCAGATAGCGCTAAAACCCAGAAAGTAGGCTTTGTTTCACTAGGCTGTCCGAAAGCGCTGGTCGACTCGGAGCGCATCCTTACTAAGCTCAAGCTCGATGGCTATGAAGTGGTGCCGAGCTATGACAACGCCGATGTGGTGGTAGTGAATACCTGTGGGTTTATCGATAGCGCCAAGCAAGAGTCTATGGAGGCCATTGATGAGGCGATGCGTGAGAATGGCAAGGTCATTGTCACTGGCTGTATGGGCAAAGGTGTCGACGCTGATGCGATTAAAGAAGCCAATCCTGATGTGTTGAGCGTCAGTGGGCCGGCAGACTACGACCAAGTTATGGACGCGGTTCACGAATTTATTCCTCCGACCCCGCAGGAGCACAATCCACTGGTGGATTTGGTGCCGCCGCAAGGGGTGAAATTAACGCCGACTCACTACGCCTATCTGAAGATTTCGGAAGGCTGCAATCACCGCTGTACCTTCTGCATTATTCCGGACATGCGCGGTGATCTGGTCAGTCGTCCGCTGAACGATGTTGTGACTGAGGCGAAGAACTTGGTCGCCGGTGGCGCGCAAGAATTACTGGTGATTTCTCAAGATACCAGTGCCTATGGTATCGATGTAAAGTTTAAGTTGGATTTGGCAGAAGGTCGTGAGACTCGGATGCAAGACTTGGCGGTCGCCTTGGGGGAGCTGGGCGTGTGGGTGCGGATGCACTACGTCTACCCTTATCCACATGTGGATAAAGTGATCCCGCTGATGGCAGAAGGGAAGATTCTGCCGTATTTAGACATTCCGTTTCAGCATGCCAGTGCTCGCATTTTGAAGTTGATGAAACGTCCCGCGCACAGTGAAAAAGTGCTGGGGCGGATCAAAAAGTGGCGAGAAATCTGCCCCGATCTCACCATCCGCTCCACCTTTATTGTGGGCTTTCCCGGTGAGACTGAAGAAGACTTCCAAGAGTTGTTGGATTTTCTGGAAGAGGCTCAGCTCGATCGCGTCGGTTGTTTCAAATATTCTCCGGTGGATGGCGCTCGGGCGAATGACTTACCTGACCACATACCGGAAGAGGTTCAGCAAGAGCGCTGGGAGCGTTTTATGCAAACTCAGCAGCGTATTAGCGCCGCTCGTTTGCAGCAAAAAATTGGTCGCACCTTAGAAGTGTTGATTGACGATGTCGATGAAGAGGGCGCTATCGGTCGCACCTACGCCGACGCCCCTGAAATTGATGGCGTGGTCTATCTTAATGAAGAGTTCAAAGTGTCGGTGGGTGAGCGAGTCTCGGTGAAGATTGAACACGCCGACGAATACGATTTGTGGGGCAGCGTGGTGCGCTAGCACCGAGCGAACACTGAGCGATAGTCTGACCGCCGTTGCCCGATACAATGGGAAGCACAACCTTTGATAGACAGCCACTGTCACCTTGATTTTGAGATCTTTGACGATCAGCGTCAGCGCTTGTTATCGCAGTGCGCCGACCTTGATATCGACGGTATCATTATCCCCGGTATTGAACCGGTTCAATGGCAAAAACTGCAGAGGCTAACCGCTATACAGTCTGGCGATTGTCGCTTGTGGGCAGCCTGTGGTGTACACCCCTGGTGGTTGCCGGATGTGGAACCCTGCAAAACCGATTACGGCCAACGCTTTGATCATCAAATTGCACAGACATCCATGATCGCCATTGGTGAGTGTGGCTTGGATGGGGCAATTGCCACGCCTATTGAGCATCAACTTCCTTGGTTTGAATGGCATCTGCAAAGAGCCTGTGATCTGCAGTTACCGCTGATCGTTCACGCCCATCGCGCTCACAACGACGTCATCCGTATGCTCTCCCGTTATCGACCGACGGCAGGAGGGGTTATTCACGGGTTTTCTGGCAGTGTTGAGATGGCGCTGCAGTATTGGCAATTGGGATTTTACATCGGGGTGGGTGGGACAATTACCTATGAGCGCGCGGCAAAAACTCGACGTGCGGTGTCACAGTTACCCCTGGAGAGCCTGCTGCTGGAGACCGATGCCCCCGATATGCCGTTGCAGGGTTTTCAAGGGCAAAGCAATAGCCCGTTGCAGCTGCCTGAAGTTGCAAAATCTCTGGCGCACTTGCGCAATGAGCCCTTGTCTGAGCTGAAACAAGTGATCAGCACCAATACACGACAGCTATTTAAACTCGGTTGATTGGCCCGTTTGTGCCAAAATAGCCGTAACTTTTATTCAGCGCTTAACCGCCTCCGCGACTCACGACGATTATGGCTTTCGACAGCAACCTTTTTAAACAGCAGTTCCCGCTTTTTCAGCACGCAGAAAATGCTCGCTTGGTGTATCTCGATAACGCCGCGACCACTCAACGTCCGCAGTGCGTGATCGATGCGATGGTGGATTTTTACACCCGTTTCAATGCCAATACTCATCGTTCGAGTCATCGTTTGGCTCGTGCCGCCACGGAGATGGTTGAGCGTGTTCGAGGGCAGACCGCCGAGTTTATTAACGCTCGCAATTCGGATGAAATTATTTTTACTCGCGGTGCCACTGAAGCGCTGAATCTGGTGGCGCAGTCGCTCTGTAAAACGCTGAATCCGGGTGACGAAATCATCTTGTCCAGCGCCGAGCATCACGCCAATTTAGTGCCTTGGCAAATGGCCGCCGAAGCGCATCAATTGCAGCTGAAGTTTTTGCCAGACGTGAATGGTGAACCACAGTTGTCGGCTCTGCCTGAGTTGATTTCATTGCGCACTAAAGCGGTTGCGCTCTCGGCAGCGTCTAATGCTCTGGGGTTTCGAGTGGCGGTGGAGTCGATAAAATCACTGTTACCAGAGGGCTGCGCTCTGGTGGTTGATGCCTCTCAACGATTGGCCCACGACCGTGTTGATGTACAGGCCATGGGTTGTGATTTTCTGGTGGGTGCGGCGCACAAGTTCTATGGCCCGACGGGCATTGGTTTGCTCTATGGGCGCAAAGAAATTCTCGCACAATTGCCTCCCTGGCAGGGTGGTGGAGAGATGATCGAGCAGGTTCGGCTGCAGGACAGCGATTACGCGGCAGCCCCACATCGATTTGAAGCCGGTACTTCATCGTTGGCTGCGATTGCCGGTCTCGGTGCGGCACTGACTTTTTTGCAACAACAGGATCGTCAGGGGATGGCGACCTATGAATCCCATCTCAATCGCTATCTACACACCGAGTTAGAAAAGCTCAGTTTGAACTTCCCCATTCGTTTGTTGACTCGCTTTGATAACAACGTGGGCATTGCTGCGTTTACGGTGCAAGAGCAGGCCGGTGTTCAGGTGAACGATATGGCGGACTGGCTGGATCAACACGATATCGCCGTGCGAGTGGGACATCACTGCGCCCAACCCTTGATGGATTCTCTGGGGGGCGCCAGTCTGCGCTTGTCGCTGGCGGCTTACAACAATCGCGAAGATATTGATGCGGTGATAGCGGCGTTGCAGTCAATGCCATTGGAAAATGTAACGACGGTTGAACTTGCCACTGACGATAGCGACTTTGGCGACGATTTGCAGGGCGTTGAGCTTCAGCAGTTGGTGGCGCAGGGCAGTTGGCAGAAGCGCTATCGCCAATTGACGCGCTGGGCAGCAAGATTGAGTCGTAAGCCAGCGATTCGCGTGGATCACTGTCGAGTTCATGGGTGTGAATCGGAAGTTTGGATTGCTCATCGTTGTCACGAGCAGCGTCATTACTTCGCCATAGATACCGATTCGCGGGTGTTACAGGGGTTGTCCGTACTGATTCTATTATTGCTCGACGGAAAAACCGCTGCAGAATTCGATGCCGTAGAGGTGGAGGCCACGTTTGCTGAACTGGGGCTGGAGAAGTATCTGAGCGAATCGCGCAGCAATGGTTTTCGGGCGCTGGTGGACTTTATGCGAGAGCAGATTCACTAACCTCGATCGGTCAGTCTTATCCCATTTACTCCGCTTCCGCCTTGCGCTCACAGCGAGCCAAGTATTTCTCTAACGCTCTAGATACCGCCACAAACCCAAAGCTCGCCGTCACCATGGTGGCGGCACCAAAGCCACCACTGCAATCGAGTTTAGCGCCGGTATCTAGCCCGGTACGGGCTTGGCAGGTGCCGCCGTTTTCGTCTGGGTAGGTCATTTGCTCAGTGGAATAAATAGCTTCCACCGAGAAAATTCGCTTGGGGTTGCGCGAGAAGTTGTGATGACGGCGCAGTGTGTTGCGTGTCTTAGCCAGAAGCGGGTCATTGACCGTTCGGCTCAAGTCGCAATGCGTGATCTTTTGAGGATCGGTCTTGCCCCCGGCAGAACCCACGGTAATCAGTATTTTTTTGCGGCGTTTGCAGTGGTTGATCATCGCTGCCTTGGCATAGGCAGCATCGATGGCATCGATCACAATGTCCATATCGTCACTGATTAATGTGTGGACGTTCTCGGTATCGAGAACGTCGTCCACTCGATTCACTACCAGTTCGGGATTGATGTCGATAAGACGATCAGCCATGACATCAATCTTTTGTTGGCCAACGGTGCTGCTCAGGGCATGAATTTGGCGATTGGTATTGGTGATACAAATATCGTCCATATCGATCAAAGTGATGGTTCCTATGCCTGATCGCGCCAAACCCTCGGCGACCCAAGTGCCGACCCCGCCAATACCCACCACCACCGCGTGTGCTTGATTTAAGTATGTGAGTGCTTGCTCGCCATAGAGCCTTCCAAGCCCGCCGAAGCGTTGGCGATATTCAGGGGTTATTGAGGTCATGATCATGGCTGAGTTGGTGTCGGGGCGGGGATTCTATCAAAGTGAAAATGACTGCCCAAGCCACATCAGACAAAAAACGGTGAATAGTTGGTCATAAAAAGGCGAGTATTAGAAGGACTTTGTTGGTGCTTGCCCTTGTTTTTAGGTTATCTGCCTATAGTATTAGCCCTTCAGGGACGTGTATTTGGTTCCACGGTTGGGACTTGGGCGCTCAGAGACGAAGTAGACTCTCTAGGATTGAGTAGATAGTCGTTATTAGAGCCACTCAAGTCTTGGTATTCCACCAGACCGTGATTTAGGATTTTTAGGACCGGCGATTATCGACGGCAGTTGCAGGTATTCAATGAAAAACGCGCAGAACAATCCCGCCCCAATTTACGAGAGAATTCGTGATCTATTCAGCCACGGATTTAAGATCGATTGGGTCACAGCATCGTTTATCTCTATTTCCCATGTGGTGTGCCTTATCGCAACACCATTTGCCTATTTCTACGCTCCAGAAGGTTTCTGGAAAATCATGCTAGCTTGGACTCTGATCCACGCGCTTATTGGTTGCCTGTCCACTACCGTTTACTCACATCGACTGATTGCGCACGGCGCCGCTAAGACGATTAGTTGGCCGGTGCATATCGTCTTTGGTTTTATTGGTCAGGTGATGGCGATGCAAGGCAGCGCGCGTCGTTGGGCCGCCATGCACGTTATTCATCACGGCGTTGATCGCAGTGGGAAACATCAACTGGATCCCTACAGCGCGACCTGGTTTACCACCGGCTGGCGTAATTTTTTATGGTCACACATGCTGACCTATTTTTTCAGCCACCCAGATACCTCGGCGACTGAAAAAGCCTTTCAAGCAAAAGATTCAACACCGCTAGTGTGGCAAGACAAATTGTATGTTCCGCTATTGGTGGTATTGAACTTCCTATTGCCGTTTGTGTTAGGTGCCTTGATTACAGGGTCTCTCGTGGGTGGTTTGTGTCTTATGGTTGCCTCGATCGGTGGCTATATCTTGGCGCAACACAATACTTGGACCGTTAACAGTGTGACTCACATGTGGGGGTTCACCAAAGGTGCTTTCAGCTCTGCGAAAAATAATTACATCTGGATGGGGCCACTAGGCGAGGGTAACCATCACGCCGACCATCACGACTACGGCAGAGACTATCGCAATGGTTTTGGCTGGAGTGGTTGGTTGTTAGACCCTACCCGCTATGTGATTTTATTGTTGAACTCGCTGGGTTTGGTGAAAGGCCTGCAGCGCGCGAGTAAACGTCAAGAAGCTGAGATCATTGCACGACGGGAGCTGCTCAACGCACAGATCAAAACACAGCCCACCCGTTTTGAAACTTGGGAGAAAAAGCTCGAGTCTCTGAAGGCGGAGTGGTTGGAAGCCACACAGCGCTGGGAAGCGTTTAAAAAGCAAAAGGTTCAGTTAAAGACCATGTCTCTACCCAAGTTTGAGCTGCAGCAGAAGCTCGATACCTTGAAGGCGGAAATGGAAGTGGCGCGACGTACCATGCGAGCGCGTAAACAGGCATTTTTTGATGCCATCTATGAGATGCGAGTGATGCCGGCGGCCGCGTAACGGCACGAGTCATCTAGGTATTGTATCAAAGGGCTGCAATTGCAGCCCTTTTTTGTGGGCGTTCATGCGTCGAGTGAGACTATCCTGCAATGCTCTCTGCGGATTCGAGCTCCCAATAACAGCGAGTGGTATTACGACCGTCACTTTTGGCGGCGTAGAGGGCTTGATCGGCTTGGCGAATCAGTTCCCGCAGTGGTTGTTGATCGAATAAGGCAATACCGATACTGGCGGTCACCTTAATCTTGTGATTATTGTAGTGAGTGGTGGCATGCTCGATGGCGGCCGAGACTCGACGTGCCAGGGCTTTGCTGTGTGCTATATCGGCATTGGGGTGCAGCAGGCAAAACTCTTCCCCACCTAAGCGCGCCACAAAATCGTCTCTACGCATACTACGACGCAGAGCTTGAGAGACTTTGATCAATACCGCATCACCGGCATCGTGACCGTATTTGTCGTTGATTTGTTTGAACCAATCCAAGTCAATCAACATGACGGCGAATGCAGGGGTTGGCTCTCCCTCTGGCGCATTGCCCAGGCTGGTGTTGTAGTCGTTCCTGCAGCGATCGTCGAAGGCTCGGCGATTGGGGAGTTTTGTTAATGGGTCGATATGGGCCAGCTCGTTGAGTGTTTCATTTTGAATCTCGAGTCGATCAATTTTGTTCTGAGACAAGCGGTATTGGCGCGAGATCTTGAGGGTCTCGATGGTCAAGAAGGCCAGCCATCCCAAGCCAAAGGCCATATAAGGGGAGACCACCCCGTAGGCCTGAAAATGCAAGGTTTCAACGACAAAGCCGACTATCACCAAGGTGCCTGAAATGACCGACGGTAATATCATGCGATTGCCTTTGACGAGCCCCCACACCATTCGGATGACAATGTAGAACGTAAGTAGGGCGATGAGAGGTCGATGAATATCGGCGTAACTTTGTAGCGTGGGAATGTCGGTAAATAGCAGGTGCCCTGTGGCGACTGCAGTGACCAACACAATGCTAATCAATAAACCTCGTCCGACCACTTTGGGATAGTTGAGATAGAAATAGAAGGCGGCGACCAGTGGTGCGGAAAGAAAAATTGCCCAGCCAATCGTGGTGTTTTGAGACACAGAAATAGTAGGAAAAAAGTCATAGACGGCGTCAGAGTCTGAGACAAATATCCTCGTGCAAATGATCACGGCTAAGACACCTAAGAGCAAAAAAGAGGCATTCTTAGGTCGAGCCCCCCAGAGGGCAAAATTGCCAAAGGCTAAGGTCATAATGATGGCACAAATCGCCGCAATGGTGATTTTTTCCCGAGTAAACTGTCGGTTCAAGATATCGGTAGGGGCGACCAAAGGAGCTCTTTCTATGCCTCCATTGGTGCTGAAGTTGCTGTTGATGGAGATTTCAACGATCAGTGAGTGAACACCTTCGGGCAGTGCGATCAACGGGTGCCGGAAGGAGGCATTCGCGGCCTCTTTAGACGCCGCTATGAGTTTGTTATGCCACTTACCCTCATAGAAGATACGCACGTTCTGTGCGGCGCTGACCGAGGGAAGGTGAAGGCTTAGCGGGTTTACAGTCTCGGCGGGTAATACAAGTTTGATTCGGTAGTTGCCGACGCCCAGCCCTGAGAGTCGAGGATATTGCCCTAATTTACGCCACAGGGAAGGTACTTGGACCAGTCCTTGGTAGCTTTGTGAGTCATCATGGGAGCGATAGTCGAGATACCATGACCCTTCCAGCGCGATGGGACTGACTTGATCCCATCCACTGACATCAATCACTGGGATAATATCCATATTAATGCCGGGCTGTTCTTGCTGAGCGTTTGCCGTGGCATACAGGCACAGTAGGAGAAACAGCCCATTGAATGTTAAGAATGACTTCATTCTGTAATCGGTATCGGTAGGTCGCAATGCACTTTTTTTGTCTCTCGGTTATCCACGGCTGAAACAGCTAGCGTGGACGAGGTACTGTCTGCGAGTTGAGAAAGAAGGGGGAAAGTGGCGTCGTACTTAAACAATTGAATATTTGTGCTCACGGTAATTCAGTGACAGGTCTAGTGTTCGGGCTATAGGAGGGCGCTATAGCTCTATAGAACCATCGCCCGCTTGTCGCGAAACTTAAGCTCGACAATCAGGCAATGGCTGCAATCAGTCTATTGTTTCTCTGGTGTAGATCGTGCGCGGAGTTAATGCTCCACAATCTGTATTTGATTAAAACCGATATTTTTGGCGACGGCGGAGGCTTCATCGAGGTTGCTAAAGTGCAGAGCTTGGCCAGACGTACTGGTGAGGTGCAGTGTATGCCCCCAAAGATCGTGGCAGTCGAGGTGCCAGTTACCTTGCTGGTTGTCAGCGATGGCGACAACATCACTTAGGCGGCCGATGTTGTAGAGTGCTTGCATGTGGGGCATATCCATAGTCCATCTCCTCAGTGTAGTGACCGTTTCAGTATAGGAGGAGATGAGGAGCTTGGCAGCTGCGAAAAATGTCTAGGGAGGGCTTTATTTCTCTTAAAAGGAAATAAGAGAGCCCTAAGGCTCTCTTTGCATCAGGCGAAGCGTTGCTCCAGATAGCTGATGATGTCACTGGATTCATACATCCAACGGACTTTGTTACCCTCTTCGATACGCAAGCAGGGAGCCTTAATGGCACCACCCTGGCTGGCCAACTCTTCGCGAAAGGGGCTATTGCCAGCCACACTGCGGGTTTCGATGGGGAGATTGAGGCGGTGCATGGCTCGACGCGTCTTAACACAGAACGGGCAGGCGTAGAGCTGATAGAGCGACAGGTTTTGAATATCCTGTTCGACCTGAGCTTGGGCTTGGGCTGTGCGTTGGGTTTTGCGGGGGCGGGTGATCCAATCCACGAGGATGATCAGGCGGCCTAGGCCTTCGCGCAGGAGTTTTAACAACAGCTTCATAGAAATCTCTGGCTATCAATCGGTATGGTGTCTGTAGGAGCTGGCGCATTATAATGAAGCTCTGGCGGAAACTCTATCTGAGACCGCGATGAAATTCATAGGAGTATCTGATCCATGCCGGTAGCTTGTGCGCGACACATATTGGTGAAAACTAAGTCTGAAGCCGAAAAACTGAAACAGCAACTCGCTAGAGGCGCTGATTTTGGCCAGCTAGCCAAGAAACACTCGAGCTGCAGCTCGGCCAAGCAAGGTGGAAGTCTGGGAGAGTTTCGTCCGGGAGAGATGGTTAAGGCCTTCGACAATGTGGTGTTTAAGAAACCTATACTGACCGTCCACGGTCCCATCAAAACCCAGTTTGGCTTCCATCTGATCGAGACCATCTATCGGGATTGATGGGTGCGAGCTGCTATTGCCTCACTCGCGACACTCTCCAGATCCTGTCCCCCGCAGCCTTTGAAGAGGCTGCGGGCCGAGTAGCACTGGCAACGGCTTCTACCACGTCTAGATACGGGCTCGGAGGAGCAGCTCACTAGACCTCTTCGACAGTTTCCTGCAGCAGCTCCATGGTCCGCACTTGGCGCCATTCTTGAGTGTTGCCCTGCTGTCGATCGAACGCGCAATCCAATATCCAGTCCGAGTCCTGCTGATAGCAGCTGATGAGGGCAAAGCCGTCGCCGGGATAGAACTGGCTGGAGACTCGGCACACCACCTGTGGATCGGGCTCGAAATCTTCGTGATGAGCAAAGAGCTCGGGGGTGGAATTCACAAACGACATAGGTGCATAAAGCCCCGAGCTGTGAATAGACGTGACCTGAGTCAGGGTGTCGTTACCGCGATGATGCAGGGTGATATCGACCACACTGGATAGGTGTTCGTCACCGGATAGGAATACCAAATTCTTGATGTCGTGTTCGGCGATAAACGACAGCAGGTCGTTTAAGGTACGGGGATAACCATCCCAGGCATCGCAATGAAGTGCAGAATTTTCTGAGGCGTTATGCGCGCGCAGTCTGCGTGGCAGTATCATTGAGGGTGAGACCACAAACCGTGGACGATTATCCGGCTGAGGTTGCAGCAGCCAGTCTTTGAGGGCCTGGAGCTGATGGTCCGACAATAAGCGGGCATCTTTGAGTGGGAAAATGTCGGCCTTTTCATCGGTGTGGAGAACACTGCGGCCAACTCGTTCAGAGCGGCTATCTACCATGAAGAATTCGAGCTGCTTGTGTTGGAAAGAATACCACAGAGGCTCGTCGATCAATTCGTCGGTTACAGGGGTTTGGTGAAGGTTGCGTTGGAAATTCCAATAGCTACTCTTACCATTGCGGTAGAGGCTGGACTTGCCGACACTGGATTCGGCGCGATCCCAATCATTCAGTAGTTCGTGATCATCCAGCATCATAAAGCTCGGCAGGCGCCGCAGTACGGATTTCACCGGACGTTGATGCAGCCAAGTATGGTAGGCATCCACAAACCGATCAAAGCGCTGGGTTGGATCCATCATGCCGGCGGATGGATCGGTGTAAACTTGATCGCCCATCAATAGCGCAAACGACGGGCTCAGTTGCGCCGGTGTGGAAGTGATCTTGTCGTCAAGATGCTGGGCTAAGCGTTGATAAGAGCCATAGGCAATACGTCGATCAAACACATTGGCAGGGTACTGGCAGGCCGCCAACACAAATTGTGCGGCCTTGTTGTCGCTGGTATGGAATGGGTACTGAATAAGCGCCGGCTGCAATTGCTCAAGTGGGCGCTGCAATGTGGTGATCAGTTGCTGCTGGAATTCATCGCTGAGCAGATGATCGCGTAAATAGTCGGCCAGAGTTTCATGCTCTAGGGCTTGATGAGGATCCGAGTTCTCTGACTCGATCAGTGTCCATAGATTATCCGGCAATTGTTTGTTGCGTTGGAGCTGTTCGAGGCGGAGGTCCTGATCATCCAATATCAATGTCAGGATACCGTCGGCTTGTTGGAAAACTGAATCACAGGGGCATTCGGTTTTTAGCCAGTTGTCTTTTTGTGGTTGCGCCAATTTAGTCCGCGTGTTTTTGATCAGTAAATCCGCTGATACTTCGCTGCCGTCGTTGGCACTAGCAAATGCAAACCCTTCCGTCGTTTCTTTAATCGCGATAAAGAGAACAAATTCGGGTTTGTTCATCTGGGTATCTAATCCCACGCTGACCGGGAGCCTGTCTCCGTTAGGGGTAGCTTTCAAAGCACCTATCACGGGGCCAGAAAAAGGCGGTTCTAGGCAATAGTGGTGAGCGGTTGAATGGTTGGTCCGAATACTGGTGGGCTGATCTAGAAAGCTATTGATCTTATCGAAGTTCTTTCGAACGCCTTTGCCAATCAGTGAATCTTGATGACCAAAGCCCTCAAACACTTGGGTTTGATAATCGCGATCGGCGGCTTTCATGGTGGCTTCCATACGACCCAGAGTGGAAATGTCGGACAGGCCGTTTTGGTCGCCGTGAACGCTCAGTGTGGGAAAGTGCCAAAAGCGTTTGAGGCGCTCGTTGGTGACAAATTCGTTTTCACCATTTTTATTGGTCACCCGCTCGTGCAACGCAAAGCGAATCACTTGTGAGAGGGTTTCCATATTGAGCGGACCAAAAATGTCATCAATCTTATCTAGGGTTCGTTTTGATAGGTTGGCCAAGCTGAAAGTGCGTCCATAGAGCGCATCCATGCGGTGGCGAGTACCCACATAGCGGGTTTTTGCCCAAGGTCGCATCGGGTTTTCTAATTCAAACTCACCGTCCGGATATGGCAGGGCTGACAGCAATCTATCGAGAAGCTGTTCTGCCGGATTGGGTACATCACTGCGCTTAAATTGATAAAATACATAGGGCATTAGTGGTTTTAGATAGCTGAGGCCATAGGCGCGAAAAATATTTTCAGGGCTGAACACCACTCGCGGTCCAACTTGGGACAAGACCACTTTGTTGATACGCTGCGGCAGCTTTTTGCGCTCTTGAAAATAAGGATCTGTATTTTTGGGTGGAGATAATACCGCCATGCTGAACATGGCTGATCCCATGCAGTGAGCGATAATATCGACTTTTTCTTGGTCGGTTGTCTGGCAAATATGATTGATGGCGACCGGAATGTCAGCGTGGGCGACGTCTTCAAAACTCCAAGGCAGCATCGCCGTGGGCATGCCACTGCTGGTGCGCATATCGAGTACCCAGACGTCCCGTCCCTGCTTCCAGAAATAGCGAGCCATATTGGGATCGATACTGCCGTGCGTGAAGGTGTTGCCGCTGGCGCTGTAGCCGTGAATCATGACAACCGGAGGCTGGCTGCTATTGGGTTGAGCGTAACGCGTCAGGCGCACGTTGACTGGTAAGTCCACGGCCAAGCCAACGCCGGTTTTGTCCACACACAATTCCGTGATTTGTGGTTTTGAGACGCCGCGAATACGACCGGGTAAACGCTGCGGAGGTCCCGGCAATTGCGAGTCGGGTTTGCGGAAACTCCATAGGTGAATGCTGATCAATACCCGCGCAAAGTAGGCAAAAAAAGCGCCCAAGTCGGCCAGAGCGGTTATCTGATCTTGCTGGTCGACGACTCGAATCAACGGTTTGTTGTAGTGGGTGATAAAGCGCGAATCGAAACGCAAGAAAGCCACTTGTTGGTTGGGCTGTTCACTGATGCTTCTCAATCCAGGAAAGATATTTAGATGCATGTCTTCAAACTGACGCATGGGGTTGCAGGCGTTGGTGTAGCCGATGTGTTTGTGTCCAATCACCGGCAGAGAGGTTTTATCCGCGTCAAACCCGCCTAGCTCCTTTGGCCAACCGTTAGCGGGGCGATCCATACTGAGTTGATAATCAAAGGTGCGAATCTCACCGGCGCGAGAGGCTAGCGCTTTCATTTCGCCGATTTTTCGTTTAATCCAGGTAAGCGTTGTTTCTTTTGGTGCCTGATCATCTTTAATCTGAGGGTGTAGAAAAGTTTTAGCGATCTTTTCCTCGATGCCTTGGTAGATGTCCCTTAGACCGCGATTCTTAGTCCAAGAACAAATCGATGATGTTACTCGTTGTTTGTAAGTGGTCGCCTCTCTCCCCATAATCTCCATGGTGCCTCGCACGGGGGTCACCATCATGGCGGCACGATCAAATTCTTCATCGCTGGCGCCAGCGCGCAGAAGTTCTTGCCAGCGTGCGCGTCTAAAAATTCGCAACTGGCTCACGGGTTCATCGATTTGTTGTTCGTTGTTCACGTCCATGACGCGTTTTTTATCGTGAACAAAATCCAGAACCGGTTTTGGTTTGAAGCGCAAAGTAATATCGACCATGCAGTCGATAGGTTGTTGGTTAGAGTCGGTCAGTGTGACTCGTCCACCGATACGCTCGGTGATTTCGACACGAGTCGGTTTGACTGTAGCGACTTGCGATAGATCAGAGAAAACAGGACGGATGACTTGTTGGTCTGCGTCGTCGGTGGCGTCTGCCGTCGCATCATTGAACTGCCATTGTTGTTGCAGATGACGCACCGCACGTAGTGAAACCGCGGCAATGGTCAATGCCGGGTTGGCGCCAAGTGCCGTGGGGATCATGGCACCGTCCAGAACCGCTAAACCCTCGTGCACGGCCGCGTGGGAATGATTGTCGGAGGCGTCGAAGACCTGCCCAAACTCGTTCACCACACCTTGCTCACGTGTGTCACCCATGCCGCATCCGCCGAGCGGATGAACCGTCAATTGTGGACCTTTACCGCCTTCGCCTAAAAATGCTGCCATGGCATCGGGGAGTGGATTCCATACCGGGTTGCCTTGCGCGTGACCGCCACTGCCTGATTGGTTGATGAGTGAATTGAGTGCCTCGATTTGACGAGGGAAGAGAGGGTGCTCTGACAGTCCAGACCATTGCACCTTGAGCGCGCCGTCACCTTCCAGTTCGTCACTTTCATCGTCAACAATGAGTTCTAGGGCCCCTTTACTGCCATCGTCGCCCATAATGGCAAAGATCGCGGTGCGTTCAATCTTTTTGGGGTCAACGCTATATGGGTCTTGAATAGGTTGGCCGTAGTTGTGGTCGTCGGTATCGGCGTCCATCAGTTGGGCGAGAGTGTTGGTGGTGGTCACCATTTCCTCATAAACACGTCGCAAGGCACCGGGCACGGCCATTTCTTCGATGAGCAATTGTTGCGGATGATCGCGCAAGTCGATAGCCCCAGTAATGGTCGGGCCAATATGACGTTGATCGGGTTGATCGTTTTCCGAGGCTACTGCATTAACGGTATTGTTTTGATCAAAAATCGTGGCCAACATATCGCCGTTGGAGGAGAAGTGACTTCCCAGGTTTTCCGAGAGCGGAAATTTATCGCTGTGCGAGCGCAGCAGGATTTCAGTCGAGCCATAACTCCCCGCCGCGAGAATCACTTTCTTGGCCGTCACTCGATAGGGTTTACCTTGGCGCTTTCGCAGTTTGTTTTTGGTGTGGGCGACATCGAGCTGCCAGCCGCGCTGTTCATCATTCAACGAATACGGATGAATCTTTAGCACCGCCGCGCCAGTAATCAGTTGTGCGCCTCTCTGTTGGGCTTGAACTAGAAGATTGGTATCGAGAGAGTCTTTAGCGTTATGGTTGCAGCCTGTGGCACAGTCACCACAGAGATTGCAGGCGCTGAGTGAAACCCCGCCACTATTGATTTTGTCTTCCATGGCGACGGTGATCGCAGCGTCTGTAAATGGCGTGTTGGGTGCTTGTGATTTGGCATCTGTAGCCAGTAACTGCAGTTGACTGTGTTTGCTCAGAGGTTGTCTTTGGTGGTGCGAATGACGGCTAATGGTGTTCAAGCCTTTGTCGTCGCTGGCTCCCAGCATCGATAGGGTTTCGGCGTAGACACCGTCAAACAAAGGATTGTTGCTAGCAGCCTGAAAACTCTTCGGCCATCGATCATCAAATACACTGGCTTTAGGTTCGATCATCACGCCAGCGTTGATCAGTGAGCCTCCGCCGAGTCCGCTCGCTATTACTGTATTGAGGCTAGGATTGACTCTGATGTCGAACAGGCCGTCGCGGTTTCCGCCCGGGCGGGCGCTGGCAGGAGTACTGAAACGGGTGTGACCCGCTAAGTCAGCCATGCGGGTGGGAAACATACCCGGAAGGTATTCCTTGCCGCGCTCTAGCACACAAACTTTCAGTGGTCGCCCTTGATGTTGTAATCCCGCTAGCTGGGAAGCCGCAATCGAACCTCCATATCCGCTGCCGACAATCACGACATCATAATCAAACTGATCGGGGTCACAGCCCAATTGTGTGACAATCGTTTCGAGGCCCTGTGAAATCCAACTACTGGTTCGCTGAGTCATAATAGCTTTCCTTGGTGTTACGACAGTTACGACTAATTGTGTGAGCGATAGGCCGGAGCTACTCCTTTCCTGCCCGCTGGTCAGCTTGCGGTAGAGCAAGCTGCCGCGCTCTATATGTGATCTTTTTTATTGGCGTATTGTTGATGTGAAGAGGTTTTCCTGCCGGACCTCGAGAGTTGATCGTCCGTCAGGGTTGTCTAAAGCGCTCTACCTTCAACTCTGCTCTGTTCGTGTTACGACCGCTGCACTGAGTTTTGTCTCACGCGATGGCTTTTAAATCACAGGCGCCAGCGATGGCCATTTCTAGATCGTCCACCAAAACGGGTTTGTGCAGTAATTGAATGCCAGCATTCTCTGCTTCTCTCAGCCGCTCTGGTGCGGTATCTCCACTGATCAATATGGCGGGAATCTCACGATACAGCTCGCGGATTGTGTGGATTGAAAGGATACCGTTGTCTTCGCCACGCAGGCGGAAATCGGCCAAAATAATATCAGGGCGCTCGTTCTTGGCTTGGTTCAACGCTTCGAGAGTGCTGTCGGCGAGCAGTACCGTACAACCCATACCCTCAAGTAGGGCTTTCATGCCCAGACCGACTTCGCGTTCATCGTCGATAACCAGTGCGCATAGATTCTCCCACGACAAGTTGGGTTTGGGCAGCGTGATGGTGGTGATTGGTAAATTTTCAGACTCAGCCATTTGCAGGGTAAAGGTGGTACCCGCGCCCAGCATAGAGTCCATTTGCAGATCGAGCGTGAGTAGATCAGACAGACGTTTGACGATCGCAAGGCCCAATCCCAGTCCTTTGGTGTGGTCTCGTTCGGGGTTATTAAGTTGGTAGAATTCTTCGAAAATGTGATCTTGTTCTTCGGGGGGGACACCGCGTCCGGTATCGATGACTTGAAGGTGGACCTTGCCATTGGCGTTGGTAATGTTGAGCTCAATTTTTCCGTTGTCGGTGTACTTAATGGCATTGGCGAGCAGATTGCGAACGATGCGTTCGAGCAAGAGTTCGTCGGTGTGAACGTAAACATCGTCTGGGCAGTCCAACCAAACCTTCAGTTCTTTACTTTGTGCGGCCGGCATAAACTCATCCTGCAGTCGCTCGGCCATCAAACGCAAGTTAAATGAAGCGCGGTTCACTTGAACAATACCGGCATCGAGCTTGGATATATCCAGTAGCGAATCGAGTCGAGAGGCCAGCGATTGTAGGGCGAGGTCCATGTGTTCGGCGATTTCACGGCTCTGATTGTCCAGTGGGCGTTTTGCCAAGGCACCGCCAAACAATGACAAGGCATGGATGGGTTGGCGAAGATCGTGACTGGCGGATGCCAGAAAGCGAGTCTTTGCACGACTGGCGTTTTCCGCTTCTTGCAGTGCTCCCTTGAGCTGGCTGTTCATGGCCGACTGTCGTTGGCGAATGGAGAAGGATTCCTCGAACAATGAGAAGGTGTCTTTCGATAGGGCAACCATAATGGTGCTCGACCCGAAGACCATGCAAGCGACGGCGGCACCTATCCAACTGCCACCCTCGGTGAAGGTGTAAAAGCTCCACAGTAGGATTGTCGGTAGCAAGGTGGGTATCAGGTAGGCCAGAGAAATGGGCAGAAATCCCGCCGTTGTTATCACACTGATAGAGCCAATGCCGGTCAATACCATGGTTTGCACGGCGCGTTCGTATTCGCTGAAATAGGGAAAGAAAAGCAACGACAGTGCGTGGGTGATGCCGTTGACCACGCTTAAAGCGATCGCTATCTGCAAACGCTGGGTTTCGCTCATTTGAGAGCGTTCAGGGAGCTTGATTAAAATGGCCGAGCGGGCAAACAGCACGAGGGCACACAGCAGAATCCAGCCCATCCACAGCCATTGTTCGACGTGGTTGGCCGCAAAAGCCGCGATAACGCCTAAAGAGACAAGCGTCGGAATTGGCCCCATCCAGCCCTGACGGGCGAGCAGGTGCAGGAGTTCTGACTCGATACTCGCAGAAGGTGACAATGAATGTTTCAAAGGGGCCATAAACATACTTCCGTGTGAAGGGTACACACCCTGCGAATCTTCTACCTTGAGATTCGACGTTAAACTAACCCCTGAGTATAAAGGATGCAGAGGTAATGTCGACCCGTAGTTGTTGGCGTGTCTTTCATTAGTTTCCGTGTTTGATGGCAGTACTGCTATAGGCTGTGCGCCTTAAAGGCTAAGCTTCGGTACTGAACTAGCGCTTTTTTGCTCTCAGCACTACAAATTTTCGGTCTGCAGCAATGGTGCTCGAATTGCCAAATAGGCGTTTGAGCTTGCTATGGTAGTTGAGATGTCTATTTCCGATGACCCACAAACTGCCTCCGGATCTTAATACGCGTTTGGCGTCGTTAAACATTTTCCAGGCCAAGTGATCTCCGACAACTGTTTGCTGATGAAACGGAGGGTTGTTCAGAATAATGTCGGCGCTCTCTGAGGTGAAATCCGTCAAACTATCGCCGCTGGAAAAGTGGCAGTGATGGGTGGATGTCAGCGCGCGTTCGGCGTTGGATTTGGCACTTTCAACCGCCATATAGGATTCGTCAACAAAGTGCACGCGAGCATCGGGATGGTTTTTGGCTGCAGCAATACCCAGCAGTCCATTCCCACAACCGAGATCAATAATGTCTTCGGCATTAGGCTGAACGGGGAGATGCTGTAAAAACAAGCGGGTTCCAATGTCGAGACTGGCCCGGGAGAAGACGTTGGCGTGGTTTTCAATGTCGAAGTCTAGTGATTGTCTGAATTCTTCGGGTAAATCAGCGGGCTTTAACCGATAGCTGCTCGGATAAGGTGATTGGCTTTCCCAGCGTTCTGGCACTGGGTTACAAAAAATAAGACGCGCTTTCTTACGGGCCAATGAGGTTGTCGTGTCCCCCAATATACGCTCGAACGTTTTTAGGGTGTTGGTATGCACATTTTTTACCATACCGGCAGCCACTATGCGGGTTTGAGGCTGAATAACCTGGCGCAGATGGTAGAGCTGGTGTTCCAGCAGCGCGGTGGTCTTTGGAATCTTGATAACGATCAGATCCACAGGCTGCTCTGGCCATTGCAGGGAATCGAGTAACGTCAGTGATTGTTCAGTAGCTGTCTCATCGAGCCGGTTGCGCTGAAGGTTGTCGAGACAGCCTCTGCGTGCCAAATAGGAATCGTTCTGCCAATAGCGCCGCCATTGATGCAGGGCTACGGCGAGGGCACCAAAGCTGTCATTAAGGATAAAAGCCGAATTTTCTCCCTCGATGTGTTGTGGATTATTTTCATGGATCCATTGCAGTAAATACTCGTCGGCGGCGTCCCAAGCTCTCAGTGGTTGCTGCTTGTGCTGGTTTTCCTTTGAGACAGGAAACCGTTGTAGCTCAAAGTGGCCGTAGGGGCTATTGAATCGCGTATTTTCTGACATGTGGGCAATGCTCGAGAGGTTCCGCCACCGAGTGTCGGCGCGATAGTGCGTCAAGGTGGCGCATTATAGCGACTCGATCTGGAGATGCGCAGTGATTTCTGTGTGGTTAAAAAATGAGCGCTACGGCGCAGCGCAGATGGCACTAGGAGAATCGCACTCTATCCACAGTTTGTCAGAATCCTTGCTCATGATAATTGTGGGTAAAGCACTAATTTCGATTCCGAGTACTGCCTTGGGGATAACAGTTTGATTCTAGAAATGTGCGCTAAGTTATTGATTAAACAGTGAACATATTTCGCCAGCCTAGGTGCGCTCTGGTGTGTAGAGGGTTTTCCACAGCTTATCAGGTGTCTTGCTCAATCTTATTGTGAGTTATATGAGGGGAGGGATAACTAGGTGGTTCTGACGCTGAGACTAGCGTGTCGGCGTGTGGGTAAATCCATTGTGTATAAGTGTTGGTTGAAGCTTTGGGACGGGCAAGTTTTGTTCATCAATCTAGTTCAAGTGACCCAACTACCCTCTATTGGTCAGTTAATGAACGAGCTTGTTGACGTTAGACTGCATAAGGGCTGGAGCAGGGTATCCACAGTTTGTGGGGGCGCTTGCTCAGGGAATCTGTGGGTTATAAGGCCGCGTTGATAGCCATTGGGTAAGATGGGGATAGTCTGTGAGAAGAGGTGCGTCGTGGCACCTCTGCCAAGGGGTGTTAGAGATCAACCGATAGGGATTTTAGTTGCTGGTGCAGGTCTTCGGGTAAATCCAGCGCGCGCAGTAGTTTGTCCACAGCCTTGGGAGGATGAAACTCTGTAGCAGTTAAGACCTCACAGACTAAATTGGCTTGATAGAGGGTGTGACCATAGAGATTAACCTTGTCTCCGGCGGCAATTTTCACTTGTTGTTGCAGAGCTTCACAGAGGACTTCTGGAAATTCCCATTCTCGGGCGATGCGCACACTGAGTTGTGCGGCATGCTCCTTTAACAGCGGCGCAAAAACGTCGTAGCCGGGAGCCTCTGTGTCGCTGTCCTTGTCGTCGCCTAATTCTCTGCACAGTTCACTGAAGGCGGTGATGATGCCGATGTCATGGATTAAGCCCAACAGGTAAGCGTTATAGGGCTCACCACCTTTGACTTCGGCGATACGCTCACAGGCGACGGCGCATTGCAGCGAGTGCTGCCAGAGTTGTTCTCCAAACTGGTGAAAATAGGGGGAGTCTTTTTGTATTACAGGTTGCATGACCGCGGCCGATAGCACCGAGCGCAACCCCTCGATTCCCAATTTGACTACCGCGGTATCGATGGCCGTGATGCGTTTGTGCCCTGGGTTGAAATAAACCGTGTTCGCCAGTTTCAGTACGGCTGCGCTCATTGCTGGATCTTTATTGATGATGGCGACATAGCTCTGAGCATTGCTGTCAGGATCGCGTAAGCTGCGCATTAGTCTAGGGATAACCGCAGGCAATCTCGGAATGACACGGGTCTGCGAGTTGTCGTTGAGTAATCGTTTTACTTTCGCAACCGCTTCCTTGTGTTTTTTGCTGATTGACGAGGAAGCCAATCCCGGCAATAGGGCCCTAAAGAAGCCGTCATTGATAGACTGAGTTCCCATGGAATAGGGTTCAGCCACGATAAATGAGTGTTTGTCTAAGCGACGGGATTCGCTGGTGACTTGGGTTGTGGCTTTTTTAGCAAAGAGTTTCTTTAGTAAGGAAAGGGCCATGATACGTCTTGTGTTGGGTGAGTGAGAGTGTTCATTGCTCGGGATCAATTCCTCTCCCATCGACTAAGGTTAGTTGGATTGCGCTTAATTACCAGCTTTCACAACAGCTTGCGGTCGTAGGAGAGGAAAAATTGTTATTTTTTAGCTAGATTTAGTCAAGGTCAACGGCAAACCTTACAGGTTCTTTAAATATCAGTGTTTTCGTGGTGCCAATGTAAGCCACGAAAACACTGATTCGATTGGATGCGGGCCGCACGATTGCTCAATAGTATAGGGATATGATGGATAAGTGGATCCGCTTTCGCTTACAGTGGTTAGCCTCGGTGGTTGGCCTTTGTCTGCTGCCGTCGGTACTTGCGATCTTAGGTGTCGATTTTACTTCGTCCAGCCTGGCGCCCGAGCAAGCCGTGGGTGCCGCAGATGGCGATGAGTCGCTGACGACTGAAAACCTCTTCTACCTGCTTGCCGGAGCACTGCATCATGCGTTGCTCGAATGGACTGCGGTCAGTCTTGCTCTAGTAGCGGCAACAGTATCGATTTTTCATTACCGTGTCTTTGGTGACGTTACCGTGCCTGTGGTGGGGATGGCGGTGTTGGCCGCCGGTGGAGTAGATGCTTTTCACACCTTGGCGGCAACACGACTGATTGAATCTGGCGCAGCCAATGTCGATTTTATTCCTTTCACTTGGGCGCTTTCTCGTATTTTTAATGCGAGCGTTATGATTGTTGCCGCGGGTATCAGCCTTTGGTTGCACCGGCGCTCGGCGCAGACTGGGCCCGCTGCGGTAAATGGTTTAAGCGAGCGCCCGATACGTTTTCTGTTGCTGATGGCGGCGATTTTTTTGGCGTTGGCTTATCTCTCGGTTCATTTGGCAGCAACCAGTGAAAGCCTACCGCAGACGATGTTCCCCAGTGCATACATCTCTCGTCCATTTGACGTCTTGCCTTTGGCGCTATTTTTATTGGGTGGAACCCTATATTGGGTCTGGTATCAACAAAAACACACGCTGGCAGCTTTCGCCTTGGTGATTAGTATCATTCCGCAAATTGCGACTCAGCTGCATATGGCTTTTGGTTCGACCGCGCTGTTTGATCATCATTTTAACGTGGCGCACGGACTCAAGGTGGTTGCTTATGCTGCCATTTTGTTTGGCCTACTGTTTGATTTTATCGTTAAGGCACAGCGAACGAACACGTCCACTAGAGATAGCTCTTTGGCGGACAATACGGTGCTTTTTCATGTGGATGTTGACGAGTTGGAAGTAGGGCGCGCATCTCGTCCACTGCAAGTATCCTTGCCCATCATGGCATTCTTTTTGGCGCTTACGGTCGCACTTCTGGTTAGTTTCAGTTTTTATTTTGAGAGCGAGCGTCTCATTCGAAAAAATAGCGTTGAAAAATTGAGAATTGAGAGTGCGCTGGTGGAACCCTTGTTGGAACAGCTCTATTTACAATCATCCAGCGATGTTCTTTTCTTGAGTCAGACGCCACCAATCGAAGGGTTGATCGACGCTAAGAATAAAGAGGAAGAGTTTGAGTATGACCTTTGGCATGATAGCTTAACGATTATTTTTTCTGAGATTCTCAACAGTAAACCTGACTACTATAGAATTTCCTATGTGGGGGTGGCTGATCAAGGGCGTGAGCTTGTGAGTGTGGTCAGAAATATCGGTGGCGTACATAGCGTACCGAAAACGCTGTTACAATTTGAGGGTTCAGAAAACTACTACCAATCATCACTTTTGACGCAGCCCGGCTCTGTTGCCATCTCCAATGTCGAGCTCAAGAGAATTCAGGGCGAAATCGTTCTTCCTCATCAACCTGTTGTTCGAATATCAACCCCGATCTACGATCCGAATAGTGGTGACTTGTTTGGTGTCATTATCATTCATGTAAATTTTGGTCGCTTTATGACCAATCTCGTTGAAGATAAGCTTAGTGGATTTAATTTGTACTTGGCCAATTTCGAAGGGGATTACATCTATCACCCAGATCCCGCTAAACGTTTCTCAGCTGAACTGAAACACAACTTTTTTCTACAAAAGGAGTTTCCCCAGCTGGCAGAAGTGATCGAAAATAAGACAGATGAACAGGGGTTTAATGATTTGAAAAATGAGTACGAAGTCATCTTTCCTTCTTACTTTCTTTTTATTCATCTATCGAAATATGGCGGTCATCAACCATTGTTACTCTTGTTGCAGCATGGCGAGGATACTCTAACTGCAGAGTTACAGAGCTTTCGAAATCGCAGTTTGATGCTCGGTGTTTCTTTAGCGCTTATTGCCTTGGCGTTAGCGGTGATATTTTCTCGTCGAGTCACTCGGCCTTTAACCGCTATGATAGCAGCGGTACAGGACTATGAGCAATCGGGACAGTTGGAGGGATTGCCGACCAAAGCGTCAGATGAAATCGGTGTGCTCGCAAGGAGCTTTCACAACCTACTTCAGCGAATGAATCAGGCTTTGACCGATCAGCATAGTATGGCCACCACTTATCAAGAAACGTCGGATCGATTGCAGGCGATTGTGGACTCTGCAGTGGATGCCATCATTACGATTGATCGAGCCGGTCAAATATTGTCCTTCAATCACGCCGCTGAAGTAATGTTTGGTTACGAAGAAACTCAGGCTATTGGTAAGAATGTCGCCCTGCTCATGCCAGCGTCTCACGCCAAGCAGCACGATCAATACATAGATAACTACCAATCAAGTGGTATCAGTAAAATTATCGGTATTGGTCGAGAGTTAACCGCAGTCACTAAAGCTGGGGAAGAGTTCCCGATTCACTTGGCTATTTCTGAAATTAACTTGAAGGACGGTGTGATTTATACCGGAATTATTCGAGATATTTCCGCGCAGAAAGCCGCAGAAAAGGCATTGATTGAAGGTAAGGAAGCTGCTGAAAATGCAGCTCGTTATAAATCGGAATTTCTTGCCAGTATGAGCCATGAGATTCGCACCCCGATGAATGGTGTTCTGGGTATGCTGGGATTGTTGAAGCGCAGTAACCTTAGCAAAGAGCAAGATCATTACGCTGAACTTGCCCGCTCCAGTGCGGATTCACTGTTGACGATCATTAATGACATTCTAGACTTTTCAAAGGTGGAGGCCGGTAAGTTAGAACTGGAAATACTGGATTTCAACTTAAACAGTCAGCTGGGGGAATTTGCTGAGTCAATAAGCCCTAAGGCGCAAGAAAAAGGGTTGGAGGTTATTCTCGATGTGACGGCCGTAGATCGCTCTATGGTGAGAGGCGATCCCGGGCGTATACGTCAAGTTCTTACTAATTTGGTGGGCAACGCGATTAAGTTTACCGAATCCGGGGAAATTGCGATTCGAGCGGCATTAGAGCCCGGACTCCAAGGTAAACTGCGATTTCAATGCAGCGTTAGTGATACCGGTATTGGTATTGCTCCCGACAAGATTGATGGTTTGTTCGATTCTTTCACGCAAGTGGACGCTTCTACCACTCGTAAGTTTGGCGGCACGGGGCTCGGTTTGTCGATTGTAAAACAGTTGTGCGAATTGATGCAGGGGCAGGTGTCGGTAACGAGTAGCGAGAACAAAGGCAGCTGTTTTTCTTTTGAGGTGGAGCTAGAGGAAAGTTCGCAATCGCGAGATCTACTGCCCAGTGTGGACATCCGTGGCTCGAAGATTCTGGTAGTGGATGATAATTCCACCAATCGAGCTGTGCTACGAGGACAGCTCGAGTCTTGGGGGGCGGAGGTTAGTGAGGCGGAGAGCGCCAAACAAGCTTTGAACTTGATGGAAGCTTGTGTCGATGGTGCGCAAGAGGAGTTTCAGGTGGCGTTCTTGGATATGCAAATGCCCGAAGTGGATGGCATGGAGTTGGGGCGTTTGATTCGTGAGGACTTTCGTTTTGAAGAAACTAAGCTGGTGATGATGACATCCATGGCTCGTCGGGGAGATGCACAGCGATTTGCAGACATAGGCTTTAGTGCCTATTTCCCCAAACCGACGACGACTTCAGATTTGTTTGATGCGTTACAGGTAGTGATGTCAGGCGGTGAGGTGTTGGAGCGCGCCCAACCGCTGGTAACCTCTCACTATGTAAAAGAGTTGAATGCCGAAGAGCCGCTGCCAATTGAACACAAGCGTTGGTCAAAATCAGCGAGACTGCTATTGGTCGAAGATAATCACATCAATCAGGCGGTAGCGTTAGGGGTTCTGGAAGATCTAGGCCTGCACAGTGACGTGGCGGGAAACGGTATAGAAGCTCTGATTGCCATTAAAGACGCTACGGATACGGCACCTTATCACTTAGTACTGATGGACTGTCAGATGCCTGATATGGATGGCTACGAAGCGACTCGGCAGATTCGTGAAGGAGTGGCCGGTGAGCGTGCATTGGAGCTACCGATTATCGCCATGACGGCCAACGCCATGATTGGTGATAAAGAGAAATGTTTACAAGCGGGTATGAACGATTACCTATCCAAACCAATCGACAATGATGCCTTGGAGGCCAAGTTGATTCAGTGGTTACCCCAAGAGCTGCAATTGGCCGAAGACAGAGATCAATCGGTAAACGACTCGAAAGTAGAGAATCGCATCGACGAAGACATGCCCCAATCAAATGGGGCTGATGAGGATACGACGTCCATTTGGGATAGGAAGGGGGCGCTGAAGCGGGTTCGAGGCAAAGAGGAGCGTTTGCTGCATTTAATTGGTTTGTTTGTCGATGATATGCCCGAGCGTGTGGAGCAGGTGCTGCGCGCATTGGCGGAGGGGGACTGCGAAACGGTGGTCCATCAATCACATGCCATTAAGGGCATATCGGCCAATTTGGGAGCTGTGAAGTTGATGGCCATTGTTGCTGAACTCGAACAACTAGCACTAGAGAAAGATGTGGATTCCGCGAGATCTCTGGAGCCAAGTTTCACTCAGTGTTTTAATGATATACAAACTCATCTTAGCCGCTACCGTGATAACGCCTCATGATTTCAGCGCTGCGAAACGTCCTTCTGCCGCTCACCATAAGACCTTAATTTGGCCGGAATCTGCCTCGGTTGCCCTTTTAGGGTGTGATAGACTCTGCAGCGTTTTCTACTCTCCATGGTGAAATTTTGAGCAAACAAAGTGTCGAGTTCAAGGGTGATTTGCTCATGGTTTCCGTCGCGCTCTTCGCGGCCTTCGGATGGCTTTTTTCCCAGCAAGCGTTGCAGTCCTTTAGCCCATTCTGGTTCTTGGCTTTGCGCTTCTTGTCTGCGGGTATTGTGGTTTCAATTGTCGCCTGGCGAACATTGGCGTCTCTCTCGATTGCTCAGTGGAGTGTGTGCTTAAGATTGGGATTCGTAATGGGAGTGGCGTTATTGTTGTGGGTTACGGGTCTTAGTCATAGTCGTCATTTGGGGGAGAGCGCCTTTATAGCCAGTCTTGCGGTTATCTATGTACCTATCATCGGGCGATTCATTTATGGTACTAAAATTACACGCAGCCTGCTTTTCCCTCTGCTGTTGGCCATCACTGGGTTGGCAACACTGATGTTGAAAAATGGTTTTTCAGTGGAAAAATCTCAACTCTATCTTTTGATTGCTGCGCTAATCTTCGCCGCGCACTTTGTGGTGACAGCCACGGTCGTTCGCAGCATGCCTGCAGTGGCGATCACTGCCACGCAAATGTTGAGTGTGGGTGTGGTCGCCTTAGTGATGGCGTTGATTAACGAACCGTTGCAAAACATGGATGTGGGAATGGTGGCGTGGCAGTGGATGGTGTGGAGTATCTTTGTTGCCTCTCTGCTGCGCTTTGCCATCCAAACTTATGCGATGAAACTGACCAGTGCTAATAATGCGGGCATGATTTTGGTACTTGAGCCGGTATTTACTGTACTAATCGCCTCTTGGTATCTAGATGAAACTCTGTCGTTTAGCCAGTGGATAGGTTGTGGTCTCATTTTTAGTGCGATTGTGGTGTATCAGTATCTTCGCCTACTGGAAACTCGATCTTTAGTTTCGGGTTCCAGTTAGCAATGTCGGCTTAGCTATTCTTGACTCAAGCTCTTGGTCAGTAGTTGACTGAGCGTCTTTAATCCCTTGCCTTTGTTCGAAGTCTTCCACACCAAATAGTGCAGGCCGGGTGTGGTTGTCGCTAAGTCCAGCGGCAGTAGTGTCTTGTTTTCTAGCGATAAGTGAATGTTGCTGATTGACATGTGCCCAATGCCCAGGCCGGCTTCAATCGCGGCTTGTTTCTGATACGTGTTTTGCACATAGAGTTTCTTTTGACCATCTGAGAGACCGGCACTTCTGGCGACATTGGTATGTGACTGTGCGGCAGTGGTATCGTGAGTAATGATACGGCGTATCTGCGGCAACGCTTTTTCAAGTGACTCCCGCTGGTTAGCCAGCTTTGCCAAGGGGTGTTTGCGCCCAATGACGGGCAGCATCTCAATAGAGCCGAGCTTTACTGCGCGGAAACCTTTCTGTTGAGGGACCGGCCCCGGTGCGCCGATGACGATATCGACTCGGTCATGCTCTAAAGCATCCCAGCCACCTCCAAGTACACTTTCGCTGATATCGAGCTCCATTGAGGGATGTTCCAACAGGAAGGTTTGCAATTGTTCGAACACGATCTGTTTATCGACGATTGATTCGATTGCGATTCTCAATGACGGCTCCCAGCCGGTGGCCACCTCTCGGGTTTTTTCGGCCAGGCGGTGTGAGGCTTCTAATATGCCGCGACCGTCATCCAATAGCACTCGACCCGCAGCGGTCATTACCGAGCGCCTCCCCTGTCGCTGAAAGAGGGTGACATCCAGTTGTTCTTCCAGTCTCTGAACCACATAGGACAGAGCAGAAGTGACTTTCCCAAGCTCTTCAGCCGCCTTGGCGAAGCTGCCCCGTCGATCGATGGCATCAAGGATTTCTAAGGCTTCCAGTGTTATTGGGTTACGTTTCACGCTGATTTCCATTGTTCAGAGATTTTGAACATTCTAGTCAATATTGGGGGGTTAATGCCACCGATGGTGTTTTTTACAATAGCTCCACAATGTTGAAAGGCCTCATATCGGAGGTCTCATCTTATCGGAGAGAGTAAATGACTGTATTAAGAATCGATTCCAGTGCACGTTTTGAAGGTTCCAATTCTCGCCAGATTACCGATTACTTGGTTGAGCGTTTGGGGCAAGAAGTTGTCAGCCGAGATCTAGCGGCAACACCGCCTCCCAGTATTAGTGCTGAAGATCTGCTCGCCGTACACGGCTCGTCATCTGATCAACGCGACAGCTTGAGTGCTCATCTGGCTCTCTCTGAACAATACATCACCGAAGTAAAGTCAGCCGATACATTGGTCTTTGGCGTGTCAATGTACAACTTTACCGTTCCCGCCGTGCTCAAGCAGTGGGTCGATTATGTGCTTAGAGTTGGCCATACCTTTCAATATGGCGCCAATGGTCCGCAGGGGCTGAGCGGCGTAAAGCGCGCCTTTATTGTAACTGCCACCGGCGGTACGCCAGTAGGTGGAGATATGGATTTTGCTAGCGGCTATTTGGAGTTGATTTTGAAAGTTATCGGTGTCGAACAAGTCTTTCATATCGATGCCAGTGGCTCCAAGGGCGAGCCAGAAAAAATCATTGCCGCCGCCCAGCAGCAAATTGATCAGTTACTTGACTGATCGCATCAATTTTTAAGTGCATGCAAAATAGATCATTTTAGGCTGACTATCTAAGTGCTTGCTTATCATTCCCCTAGAGCTCTTATACTTCTAGGCGATTGATTTCTAGCGCTGAGATGGACGTTGGTCGGACGCCTGAAAGCTAACATCAGGAAGGCATACGCTGCCTTCGTCTCTATTTCTTTTTGCCAATAGTGTCGCCGCTAACAGCTATGAGGTTCGTAGTGATATTGCAAGATTGCTCTCTAGAGTGCGCACTAAGTTGAGGCTCTTTTTTGAGTGCGAAAAAAAGTTGCCGGTTGATGGTGCGTTTATTCGGCAGTTACCAGAATGATCTCGGGTGTTTTAGTGTTTTTATTGATCAGGGTGTCGGGTTTTTCATCGAATAGTTGAGGTCGCTTTAATCGGCACACTCTGTGCAGGAGTAATTGTCTGTCAATCCCTATTGGGATAAGTCTGAGCTCTCAGGTTCCTGCATTATATTGGTGAGGTGTTACCCGTGAATTTTAACAAACCGATGATCGATCTTGTTAGAGAGATTCGCCGTAGGGCGCCCAGCGACTTTAAGCCAGGCATAAAACTGGCCAATCCCGAATTGTTGTCGGAATTGATCCCCTGGTTTCACAGTACCAAAGACGCTGTTGTTAAAGCACTAGTCAAGGAGTTGTTTAGCTTAGCGGGGGATGAGTGGATAGAAAAATTGGATCAGCCCCCGTCGACGCCGGAGGGTGATTCGGAAAAGAAATACATCACTAAAGTGTATCGAGGACAAACACAATTGGTCGAAGTGCCGGCAGAGAAGAGTTCCGCAGAGGCCGCGACAGAGCGTATCTATCGAGGGCAGGTCGTACGCTGATTGTTAGGGGGGCAGTATAATCTTCAATCTATCGATTTGATTCTCGACTCAAGATTCACCTGTTCATAATAAATGTCAGTGCTTGGGGATGTGCGGATATTCGCTCATTATTCGGATGTTTGTTATTAACGTGATTCAGCATACCAGTGCTCAAGCGCTTTCTCTCGCATGTGATTTCGTTGATCGATTGCAGGTACCCATTGTTGCCACGCTCGAGTTGCTCGAATCAAAAACTCCATCAAAATAATGTGTCGACGAAGTACCCGGGTTAAACGATGGGGGATAATAGGATTGAATATCCCGGTAAGTGATACTAACTGACGGGGGTTCTTCTTTATCCAACGCCAGGAACCCATCTCCATTGTCAGCGGTAGAAAAGTTGTGTTTAGCGCTAGTGACTTTTGATAAAAATAGTCCCACAGATCGCCATGACTGGTATAGCTCAGAGACTGCGGTTCAAATACGTAATCCAAATGCGGATAAGTTCGGGTTAACAGTTCTTTCAGAGCATAAATTTCAGCGAGATGTTCCATCGGACGTTGGCTATAGGCGTAGGGAAACCATAGTCGATCTTGAAACCCAAATCCCGAGTGGCAATCCAGCACGAGGCTGAAGCGGCGACCGAAACACTCTTGTTCAATCAACTTCTCGAGCGCCTGAGCTTCAGTTTCCATCGGAGCACCCTTTCGGCCGCGATACCAGGGTATTTTTCGGTGCAATCGGTGTCCGCCAGCGAGAAACGGAGGACGATCTTCTGCATCAATTGGGGCGTTGCGCATCAGGTCAATACCGTTGCCATTGCTGCGCGTGTTGTGCGCTAGTCCCACCGGATTGAGAGCTGGAACAAAAATCAGTCTCAGATTTTCAAGGCCATTGGTTAGGGATTCATCCCAGTTCGATCGCTCTATCAGTGTTTGCATGAAAGCTAACACCACTTCGCTGCCGATACGCTCCAGTCCGTGTATTCCACCGATGTATATCAAACATGGATCACTAGCTCTGTTGCTGCCCATGCTGTAACTGTGAATTGGGTAGCATTCGCCTGCGTGATCAATGTGAGCAATTTGTTTGGTTTCAATGGTACCCTGTGAGAACTTGTCGAGCCCGATTAAGGTATTAAGGAGTTGAAAGTTGGCTATGTTGGTATCCTATAGTTCAGATTCATGAGCTAGTTGAGTCTTACTATATCAAAGCCTTGATGATATGTTCTCCTGCCGCTTGGAGTGTCACAAAGAATTCACATGAGGTTTTAGCTACCATCTAGATAGTCTTCTAGGATCGAGCTCGCTTTGCTGAAGGCTTGAACGAAACCAGATTTTATCTCTAAGCATTGCTCAAAATCTTGATCTCTTGCGGATTTTTCAAGAGCTGCTGATGATTCTGCCAAGCGTTCCAGACTTAAGTTGAGCGCCACACCTTTGCAAGCATGCGCGACGGTTAAAATCTCTGTAATGTTCTGTTGCTCGAAACCTCTATTCAGAGCCTCGACGCGTTCTGGCATATCTTTTAGAAACATCTCAGCCAAATACACCAAACGACTCTCTTTCTGGCCGGCTCGTTTAAATGCTCGATCTTTATTCCACACACTACTAGATGGATTGGATTGCTCGTCATGTTGTTGATTTTCGATCGAATTTGATTCGTGTATCGCCGTTGGGGTTGCTTCGCTTAATTTCGGTTTTATCCACTTGATGAGTGTGGCCAATAACTCCTCGGGATCAATGGGTTTACTAAGATAATCGCTCATGCCGGCACCGATGCAGCGTTCACGATCGCCTTTCATGGCATTGGCGGTCATGGCAATGATAGGAGTGACTGCATAGCGTTCACCCGCTTCAAGATTCCTAATGGCACGACTGGCTTCGTAGCCATCCATTTCTGGCATTTGACAGTCCATTAGAATGAGGGTGTAAGGTGACTCCTCAGGGGCTGATGTAAGTGCAGCGAGGGCTTCAATGCCATTTGAAGCGATGTCGGCAACAAGCCCGATGTCTTCCAGCATTAATGATGCAACTTCTTGGTTGACTGAGTTGTCTTCCACCAATAGTAGTCGTTGATTGTCTCCCCAAATCGGCTTTCCTGCTTGAGCGATAGTCGATGATGATGGCAAGCTGCGCAGATAGTGCTTTGTCACCAAGGGTGAGGCGTTCTCTAATGTCTTCCCTTTTTCTAGAACCACAGCCAAGGCATCGTGAAGGTCGGACATGGTCACGGGCTTGGTAAAGTAGGCTTGAAAGCCAAGTTCAGCAAAACGCTTTGCGTCATTTCGCATGGCAAGAGATGTCATCATAATAAGCCCCGTACTTGGGCTTAGAGTCTTCATGTGTTGACCGAGTTCGGCGCCATCCATCTCCGGCATTTGCATATCCAGTATCGCCACATCAAAGGCTGAATTCTTATACTGATTGCAAAGGGTTAGCGCGGTGGGGCCGCTGTTTGCCTCGGTAACTTGAGCACCCCATGCCCGAAGTTGAATCCTGAGTATTTCGCGATTCGTGTCATTGTCATCAACCACTAAGATTCGTTTGTGATTCAACGATGTTTTGGGAATGGATGTGGTGCGAGCTTCACAGGCCTCCAATATCAAAGAAAAATAAAATTCACTGCCCTCGTTGAAATGACTGCGTGCATTTATTTCACCATTCATCATATTACACAGACGTTTACAGATGGCGAGTCCTAAGCCGGTTCCGCCATATTGTCGAGTGGTTGATGCATCAGCTTGGGTGAATGAATCAAACAGCCCGTCAATTTTGTCTGGATCTATCCCGATACCAGTGTCCCTGACCGAGGCGGATATATAATACTGATCGCCTCTACGTTGTGCCGAGCACGCAATGATGATCTCCCCCTCAGGGGTAAATTTTAAGGCGTTTCCTATGAGGTTGGTAAAAATCTGTCGTATACGACCGGGATCACCCACCATCCAGCTTTGATCCAGTTGAGCCAAATCGAGTATGAGGGAAATGGACTTTTCCTCTGCTTTAATCGCCATACTCTCAGCCACATTCTCTATACACGAACGCAGATCAAACTCGACTTCTTCTAAGTCCAGCTTGCCGGCTTCAACCTTAGAAAAATCGAGAATGTCATTGATTAAATAGAGAAGAGATTTGGCGCTGGATTGGGCGATGCTGGTTTGGCGAGCCTGTATGTCGCTAAGTTGACTGCGTTTGAGAAGATTGAGCATGCCGATGACCCCGTTCATTGGGGTGCGTATTTCGTGGCTCATAATGGCAAGGAATTCGCTTTTTGCTCGATCGGCATTCTCTGCGGTTTCTTTGGCGATCACCAATTGTTTCTGAACTTCTCGGCGTTTCTCGGCTTCGCAGATGCTGCTAACGATAGTGCTCATTGCACTGGCAAAAGCTAGTTCTGCAGATGTCCATTGGCGTACGGCGCCTCGATGTTCAAAGCTTATGATACCAATTATGCATTCACTACCTGTGATTGCTGCGGTTAATATTGATTGGATATTGTTAGGGATTAGATAACTATCTTTAAATTCTGCGGTGGCTGAATCGTTTTGTGCATCAGTTGCGGCAATAATGGAATGTCTAAGAACAGCGGCAAAATAGTAAGGATAGCCCTGTCGGTAGATTCTCAGGTTGTCGCTATGGTGTTTCTCATTAATATCGTAAATATCGATGCAAGACAGATGCTGTGCGGCGTCGTCAAACAGCCAGATACTGGTTCTAGTGGCGTTAAGAGCGATAGCCATTTGTTCAGTAATACGTTGCTTGGCGTTTTCTAGGTTACCTGACATGATTGCTCGGTCAGTAGTGATTTCGGCAAGCACTTGATTGTAGCGTAGAGAGTTTTGATGTTCTTCTTGGGCTCTCTTGCGCTCCGTTATGTCGGTTTCCATTGCCATGAAACCCTCAAGTTTACCCTCGCTTGAGTATAGAGGGTTACAGTTTATTTCTAGCCAGAAAGGCTCTCCATCTCGATGGTAGTTGATGATCTCGACGGTGAATTCTTCTTCATCTTTGAGTGCCTTGCTAATGTTGGCAATGGTCTCTGGATCTGTCTTTGGACCTTGTAGGAACACCCCCGGCTTTTTATGCAGGGCAAAATCGTAACTGTAGCCCGTGATGCGGGTAAATCCCTCGTTGGTCCATTCGATACGACCTTGAGGGTCTGTAATGATAATGCCATTGTTGGTTTCCTGTGCAATGCGCGATAGACGAGTTAATGTCCGTTCAGTTTTTTTACTGGCGGATATGTCTTGAGCAATACCGAGGAAACCAATGATGTCATTGTCATCATCGCGTATGGCCGTCACTGTGAGCTGTACAGGCTTGTGGCTTCCGTCCTTGTGGCAAAAAGTCCACTCTCGAGTCTCCGACCCATGGAGTTTTGAGTTGATGATCACGGCTTCAAAGCCACCGATTTCTTTACCAAACTCTTCTGAGAGCTCTGCTGCCCGATTTTGTACTTCTTCCTCCAAATGAAAAAGCATCGGCGTCTTTGTGTTGAGAACTTCGCTGCTGCTATAGCCGAGAAGTTCTTCTGCACCACTATTAAATTTCGTAATTAGGCCTTGCTGATCCGTGGCGACTATGCAGAAATCTGTCGCGGCTGACAGTATTTGTCGGCTGAAACTATCGCTGAGCTGAAGCTCTTGCTCATATTGTTTTCTAGAGCTCATCATGCGATTAAAGGCTGTTGCCAGTTGACCAATTTCATCGTGGTTGTTGACCACAACGGGATCCGTTTGTAGTCCGTTGCTGATGTTGGTGACGATTCTAGAAAGTTGCGACAAGGGCTTGATGATGCGTCCACTAATCGATTGTATGAGTAATGTAGTGATTAAAGCTGTAAGGAACAAAATGCCGGCTGCAAGGGTGGAAAGTTTGTTGACGGCCGCAAAAGCGGTACTTTGTTCTACTTCACTAATTAAGGCCCAATGAATACCCAGTAGTTGAATATCCCGCACGGTGCCGATGACGTCGTGTCCGGTGTGGCTGGTATAGAACTTTGGGGTGTCAAATTCGCTATGGCTTGTATTAGCTCCGCGCCACTCATCGACTAGCGTCGAGTTAACTTCGATTCGACCGCGATCTCTGGTGTGACTCGAAGTGCGCAGAAAGCCGTCTCTACCAACAATATAGCGCCATTGGTCCCGATGAAGAATGTTCTGAAAACCGTTCATCATCGCTTCTAGGTCGGCTTGAATCGCCATGGCGCCAATAACGTTCCGTTGTCGATCAAATATGGGAGAGATAAAGAATCCGGAATAGTGATCCGCTTGATCCAGCCATAGCTCCAAGTCAGAGAATTGCGTTATACCCTTTTCCATGACCTTGAACACCGTGCGCGAGAAATTGGTATTGGCGAACTCTTTCTGGTTAAGATTGATACCCCATTCTTTGCCTTGGTTGGTGCTTAAAACCACGTCACCCTGGCGGGAAATTAGATAGATGCCATCAACGTAGTCGTATCGAGTTTGATGACCTAGAAACATCTCTCGTGGAAAGCTCGCAATGGCTATTGCAGATTCGTCACTTAAGGTTTCCAAGGTCGTGCGATCACTTTGTTCAAGCAGTGTCGTGAGTTGCTGCAAGATGGGCGCCGCGAGACGCGTTGCCGCTAAGCTCTCTATATCGACCTGCCTGACCATAAACCAATCGTGAATAACATGAATGGCCATTTCTGAGGTCTGGTCGAGACTGTTGAAAATCTCTTCTTGCAGGCTTTTATTGGTTTGTTGATGACCAAACAAACCAACGATGAGTACAGGGGTTAACGCGAGTGAGATCATTACCCAAGTGAGTCGGCGCTTCAGCGACTGATGGGGCTCTGTGGGCTGTTGTTGATTGGTGCTCATCAATACCGTCTTGGGTGTACCCCGATCCTTATTTTTCTTCGAACGTCTGCTAAGAGATCGGTGTTGCTGCGATGAATCTCATTGAATCGGCTGATAAGTCGGTGTTTACAGCAGCTGATCAATAAGCCTATCCACTTATAGTAGACAATAGCGGCGAGTTTGCTGGTGTTGTGCGGGTGTGATGACGTAATTGGATGTTTTTATGGAGATTAGGAATCTAAAGGGGCAAAAATGGGGATTCAAGACACCCTGATAACAGGAAAACACCGATTGATGAGCGAGCGTTGGTTACGTCATTTATGCGCGAGCACAATGCGAACGACCAAAATGGGGCTGCAGGAGAGGGGGGGGCGCTTAAATGGCAGGCTCCGGGGTTGCCGGAGCCTGAATAAGGTGTATACCAAGGTTACTGTTGCAGTTCCTTTTCGCCAAATTCGCCGGCAAATAGCGCGCTCGATAGATAGCGTTCACCAGAATCGGGGAGTATAACGACGATATTCTTACCCGCATTCTCGGGTTTCTCTGCCTGCTTTAAGGCTGCACAAAGTGCTGCTCCGGAAGATATCCCGGCGAGAATGCCTTCTTCTTTCATCAGGCGTCGCGCGGTATCCATGGCCTCTTCGTTAGTGATTGCTTCAGCTTTATCGACTAAAGAAATATCGAGGTTTTTGGGAATAAAGCCCGCGCCTATACCTTGAATTTTATGTGGCGCATGGGTCAATTCCTCGCCCCGTAAGGTCTGACCTATGAGGGGCGAAGACTCGGGTTCTACGGCGATGGTGGTGAGCGCCAAGCCCTTGGTTTGTTTCAGGTAGCGAGAGGTGCCGCTTATCGTGCCGCCAGTGCCAACACCAGCGACGAATATGTCAACTTTGCCGTCTAAGTCACGGTAAATCTCTGGACCGGTGGTTTTCTCATGGATTTCAGGGTTGGCGGGATTTTCGAACTGGCGTGGCAGAAAGAAGTTGTCGGGATCAGCCGCGGCGATTTCTTCGGCTCTGGCGATGGCGGCTTTGACACCTTTTTCCCCTGGGGTGAGCTCCAGTTCGGCACCCAGCGCTTTGATCAGCTGACGGCGTTCCAAGCTCATGGTGTTGGGCATCGTAAGAATCAGTTTGTAACCCTTGGCTGCACAGACAAATGCCAGAGCGATACCGGTGTTGCCGCTGGTGGGCTCAACGATGGTCATGCCCGGCTTTAAAGTACCGCTTTTCTCCGCTTCCCAGATCATATTGGCGCCGATACGGCATTTGACCGAGGTGGCGGGGTTGCGGGCTTCGATTTTGACGAAGATGTTCTTGTCGGTCATGCGATTGAGTTTAACCAGTGGCGTGTTGCCTATGGTCTGGGAGTTGTCTTCGAAGATGTGGCTCATGGGGGCTCCTTGCTCGTCTGAAGCGTCGAGAAATACACAATGTTTGATGCAGTCCGGCATTGAACCTTAGCCAGATAGCCTTGGCAAGCAAAATAGGCCGAGGGTGTTATATAGCATTTCTCACTTAACAATTATTCGCTAATTCCGAATTCGTATTGGTGAGATAGTCCCAACTCCATAATACTGAGAGTGTAAGTCCTTACAAAACATAATGAAAAAGGAGCGTCGTATGGCCATTTTGGAACATACCCTCGGGATTTTGCTGCACCCAGATAGTGAGTGGAAAGCCATTCGTAATGAGCGCCATTCCTTCTTACAAGTATTTTTAAGTCACGTGCCGCTGTTGGCACTCATTCCAACTATTGCGTCTTATTACGGTGTAACTCAGGTGGGGTGGAGTATCGGAGATGGTGATCCGGTGTTGCTCACTTCGGGAAGTGCGTTGAGTTTATGCGCCGCCACCTATGTCGCTTTACTAGCAGGTGTTTATATTCTCGGTGAATTCATTAACTGGATGGCCAAAACCTATGGCGTAAGTGATTCAGATGAGCAGCGTCACTATGAAGGTACCGCCTTAGCTGTTTATGTCACCACTCCAGTCTTTTTAGCGGGTATCTTTCAGCTTTATCCCGATCTTTGGGTAAATGCCATTGCCACCGGTATTGCCGGCGCCTACGCGGTTTATCTAGTGTATGAAGGCATTCCGATCTTGATGAACATCTCTAAAGAGCAGGCCTTTATGTATGCCACCTCTGTGGTCACCGTAGGGCTGGTGTTGATGGTTGTTGTTCGAGTGGGCTCGGTGCTAGTTTGGGGAATGGGGATGGGGCCCGTTTACGTAGATTAGCCAGTTTTCTCAGTGTTTTAAGATTTGGTAAGCAATAAAAAAAGCGCTCACAGAGCGCCTTTTTTATGTCCGTCATTTCGCTTCTCGAGTGCCGGAACGGCAATTTAATCGAGTAGTGGCGGGACTGGACAGTTCAAGCACTCGGCAATCGCTCGAAATAATTCGTACTCTTCTGTCGTGACTTTGCCATCGTGTTTTATACATGCCATTAACGCCTTTAGCAGTGCAGGCTTCTGCAAAGGCTTTAATCGCTGCAATTGTTTGATCGCGCTGTCGAGCATAGGCAGAGAGATGTTGCCATCGCCCAGCAGTGGGAGATTGGCAAAACCCAATTGAGACATAGCTTGATGGTAGGCGTCACCGGCGGATTTTTCGTTGTCGTGTCCGGCCGTGGCTAAGGTGCTGACTAATTGTTGGCAGGGAACGGCCAAGTGTTTTAATGCTGCTCGCTGTGAACTGTCAGCTTGTGGCTCCAGACTGTTGAGCAGTATTCGATAAAGCGACCATTCGAAGATATCCACTTTCTTGTCGGCCTTGATCAGGGCAACGACATTTTCTTTGAACACTTTGTGCTGGGGGTCCGATAGCGTTTTCAGTGCTGGAATACAGATTTCCAGCAAGGGTAATTTTTCATTGCGAGGCAACTGCTGTACTTGTTTGTGCAGCGCTAGTGTGTGTTTGTAAACCACAGGATGCGCGCGCTGTTTCAACTGTTGCCACTGTTGTTGCGCGGAAGTGTCTATTTGAATCAGCAGATTGTAGACGATCGCTCTGGCAGCAAAAGGATCGTGAGCGGCGTCTTTCAGTGCATCGGGAATTTGTTGCAACAGCTGTTGTGCTTTTTGTACATGCTCAGGCCTTGGATTGCCAATATCGTCCAGTGTACTTGTGTTGAGTACGTCAGTGCTGCTTTGGACGCTTTCTACAGGGGCAGCAGCGGAGATGGGCGCTGCTGAGTGAGTTCCGGCAAAGCTGCTGGTGCGCTCTTCAGTATTTCCTGCACTTGCATTTGAAGCCGCAGACAGTTGCGCATCCACGTTGGGAAACTGACCGCTCCAATTGGGCTGAATACGTTCAATACGCGTCGGCAGTGGAGGGTGGGTCGCCATCATATTACTGAATGACGAGGCAATACCTTCACCAAAATACATATGACTGAATTCTTCGGCGTTGGCGTGATGAATTTTGGAGCCCTCGGAGTAACCACCGATTTTTTGTAAGGCACTACTGATGCCGCTGGGATCACGAGTAAACTGTACCGCGGAGGCATCGGCTAAGAATTCTCGCTGTCGACTCACCGCCGACTTAATCAACTTGCCAAAAAACGTACCGGCGTAACCAATGATGATAAAACCGAGCCCTAGTAGCGCTATTCCTGCGCCTTCTTTGCTGCGAGAGCTCGAGCGGTGGCGATAGCCCGCGCTTGAATAAGCACCGCTGCGCATCAGTAGTGAACCCAGTAGACCAATAATTAAAATGCCGTGGAGAATGCCAATGAGGCGAATGTTGATGCGCATGTCACCGTGTAAGATGTGACTGAATTCGTGGGCAATAACGCCTTGCAGCTCTTCCCGATTGAGTAATTCCATACAGCCACGAGTGACACCGATAACGGCATCGTTGGCGTCGTAGCCGGCGGCAAAGGCGTTGATACTGGCTTCCTCCATAATGAATACTGGAGGCACGGGTGTACCTGAGGCAATGGCCATTTCTTCTACAACATTTTGCAGTTTGCGCTCGTTGGCATCGGTGGTGTTGGGTTGTAAGCGTTTGCCGCCGAGCGAGGCTGCGACCTTTTCACCGCCACCCGAGAGTTGTGACAGCTTATAAAGACTGCCGATCAACACCACACAGATAACTGCCGCAGCAATACCAGCCACTAATTCCCAGCTCATCAGTTGCAACAGTTGGGAAGCATTACCCCCGTCCATGGCTTGCAAAGGTTCGAAACGTTTTTGATTCTGGGAGTCAAAATAGTAGAGAAAGCCGGCCACAAAAACTGTGGTGATGGCGATTAAACTCAATACTGCCAAACTGAAGAAGGCAATTAGTCGTCGTGTATTTTTACGGGCTTGATCTTGATGCTCAAAAAAATTCATAGCGCAGGCTTCGATGCGATGGGCACTCTGGGAATGCCCATCGATTGGATCGGAAGGGTGTTAATTAGAACGAGATTTTAGGTGCCGCTTGCATCTCTGCGGAATCTTCAAACTCTAGCAAGCTGGCATCGTCGCGGTGACCAAAAAAGCCGGCAAAAAATACCGGCGGGAACGTCTGCTTGAAGGTGTTATAGGCGGTCACCGCATCATTGAATGCCTGACGTGAAAACGCTACCTTGTTTTCGGTGCTGGTCAGCTCTTCCGAGACTTGCATCATGTTTTGGTTGGCTTTGAGATCAGGGTAGGCTTCCATTACCACATTCAATTTGCCCAAAGCTCCGGCTAGAGCGCCTTCAGCTCCGGCCAATCCGGCCATGGCGCTGCTGTCACCAGGGGCGTTGGCGGCTGCCTGCAGGCCTTCTACTGCACCATTACGCGCACTGATTACGGCTTCTAAGGTTTCTCGTTCATGCTTTAGATAGCCCTTCGCGGTTTCCACAAGGTTGGGGATGAGATCATAGCGGCGTTTCAGTTGCACCTCGATCTGCGAGAAGCCATTTTCATAGCGATTCTTTAGCGTCACCAGTTTGTTGTAAATACCAATGACATAGAAAATGATACCGACGATGACCGCCCAAGTGATAATGGTTGAGATATCCATAAAGACAATTCCTTAACTGCAGAGGGAAAAATTGCAATGAATACTAGCATGATCGTTTAAAAAGAAAATCGACTTGTGTCCGTTTCACTTGCAGAAATTAAGGGCGGGGCAGCGACAACAGGTTCTGGCCTGACAATCTTGGTAAATCTGGTGAGCAAATATGGAAGCTCTGGCGCTGGTCTCTATTGTGCGCCGAGCCTATAATTCCACGGTTGATGATTATTACGATAAAACTGAGAGAGATGATTATGACGGATCCAGTGGTAATTGTGGGCATGGCGCGAACCGCCATGGGCGGTATGCAAGGCATGTTCAGTGGCTTGTCAGTCACGCAATTGGGTAGTGATGCCATTAAAGGGGCTCTGCAAGATGCCGGGCTAGAGGGCGATGCGGTCGATGAGGTCCTAATGGGCTGTGTTCTCCCCGCTGGCACCGGTCAGGCACCGGCTCGTCAAGCCGCTCTGGGTGCAGGCGTGCCAAAGCACGTACCTTGTACCACACTCAACAAAGTCTGTGGCTCAGGTATGAAAACGGTAATGATGGGCCACGATGCCATTCTCGCGGGCAGTGCCTCGATTGTGGTTGCTGGTGGTATGGAGAGCATGACGAACGCACCCTATATGATGCCTCAGGGGCGTGGTGGTTATCGTTTTGGCCACGGTGAGTTACTTGATCATATGCTCTACGATGGCTTGCAAGATGCCTATGCTGGCGGCCCTATGGGCGGTTTTGCAGAGATCTGTGCTGATAAATATGAGTTCAGCCGCGAAGCACAAGATGCCTACGCGATTGAGTCTCTTGCGCGCGCTAATAGTGCTATTGAAGCTGGTAAGTTCAAACGTGAAATTACCCCAGTGACCATCAAAAGTCGCAAAGGGGAAGTCACTATCGATACTGATGAGCAACCGGGTAATGCTCGTCCCGACAAAATCCCTTCTCTGCGACCGGCCTTCAAGAAAGGCGGTACTGTTACCGCGGCTAACGCCAGCTCCATTTCCGATGGTGCGGCGGCATTGGTGTTAATGCGCCAATCTGAAGCTGAAAAGCGCGGTTTGAACGTCATTGCCAAAATCAATGGTCATTCGCAGAATGCTCACGAGCCTGAATGGTTTACCACGGCACCTGTGGGCGCCATGGAAAAACTGATGAAGCGCTTGGATTGGAATGCAGACAAAGTTGACCTATTTGAGATCAATGAAGCCTTTGCCGTGGTCACTATGGCCGCCATGAAAGAGCTCGATATTGCGCATGACAAGGTTAATGTGCACGGCGGTGCTTGTGCGTTGGGGCATCCTCTGGGAGCTTCTGGTGCGCGTATCCTAGTTACGCTGCTGGGCGCCATGGAAACCTATGACAAGCAAACGGGAGTGGCGAGCCTATGCATCGGTGGTGGCGAAGCCACCGCGATTGCCGTGGAGCGCTCCTAGCTCAAATCTCTAGTGTATAGGGCCGCTGCCAGATAGGGTGGCGGTTACCTGTCGCGGGCGCCCGCACCAATGTTGGGCGCCATCATGGGTGCCTGAGGAACACTCTCGGCTTAAAATGATGTTTGCTTGTCAAAGTGATTAAGTTCTTGACGCAATAGAGTGCCGAGTCGTAGTGTGGACTTTCTTACCTGTTGTAGGAGTCCCTCAGGCATGATCCTTCGCTTCCTCGTTATAGGATTGCTTGCCTCATGTGTTCTCAAAATTCTGGTGCATCCCGGCTGGCTTGAGACCTTGGTATCGCCCCTCAGTAGCTCTGATCTTAGTTCCGCTACCGAAGTTGATGTGGAGCTGGTGCCCGCAGAGGTTGCGGCGGATAAGACATCTGGACAAGGTCGCCCTATCTTGGCGGTCGCCACCGGCCATTACCCTCCGTTTACCTCCGAGCAAATCCCACATCATGGGTTTGCCAATCATGTGGTGAGTGAAGCTCTTGTTAGAGAGGGATATCAAGCAACATTTGCCTACTACCCCTGGGTGCGGGCGAGGCATCAAGTTGTTATTGGTCAAATGCCCGCCACTTCCTATTGGGCTTGCGATTCAGTCTATCGGGAAATGTACTATTGCAGCGAACCGATAGTGGAGATTCGATTTCGACTTTTCTATCGCAAAGATAACCCTTTGCCAAAGTGGTCAGAGTTAAAGCATCACCCAGAGCGCAAAATTGGCCTTACACGCGGTTACATATATACCGCCGAAATACAGACGGCGCGCGAGACGTGGCTTAACCATAGTTATGAGCAATCTGATCAACAGCAGATCAAGAAACTCATCGCTGGCAGGATTGACGGGTTCATTCTCGAAGAGTTGGTATTCAACAGCTTGATGGATTCTATGGCTTTCAGTCACATGGCCGAGCAGATTACTTTTGATGAATCTACGGTTTTTGTTGCTCAAGGTACATTGCTATTTTCTCGTGATCAGCCCAAAAGCTTGGAATTACTACAGATCTTCAATCGTGGGCTCGGCAGATTGCGCGATGATGGTGGTTATCAACAATTGGAAACATTGCTGCATCAAGGGTATTACTCTTCAATTTCCCCTTCTTTAGAAGAATAGCGGCTATTGATGGCCGGCAAGGCATTTGGTATAAGCATCAGCTACCGAATAAAGCGCAGGTGGTTTTTGACGCTATTGCACTGCGCATGAGCATTTAGGATATTTTATGACCACCGAGGTACTAGCTCCCGAAGCTGACGAACAAATTGCTCTGAAAACCTATGCCGAGAAGGCGTACTTGGATTACTCCATGTACGTTATTTTGGATCGAGCACTTCCCAATATTGGCGACGGTTTGAAGCCGGTTCAGCGTCGTATTGTCTACGCCATGAGCGAGTTGGGGTTAAAGCACACCGCCAAATTCAAAAAGTCAGCCCGTACCGTCGGTGACGTGATTGGTAAATTTCATCCCCATGGTGACTCGGCCGCTTATGAGGCCATGGTGCTGATGGCGCAACCGTTCAGTTATCGCTATCCGCTGGTTGATGGTCAGGGTAACTGGGGCGCACCGGACGATCCAAAGTCCTTTGCTGCAATGCGTTACACCGAGTCCCGCTTAACCAAATACAGCGAAGCCTTGCTGAGTGAACTGGGGCAAGGCACGGTCGATTGGGGGCCAAACTTTGATGGCACCATGGATGAACCGCTGGTGCTTCCCGCTCGAGTGCCGAATATTTTGCTCAATGGTACCACCGGTATTGCCGTGGGTATGGCGACGGATATCCCCCCACATAATCTGCGAGAAGTGGTCAACGCCACTGTGCATATGCTGGAAAACCCCGGCGCCACCGTCGCGGATTTGACCGAGTTCATTCCCGGTCCAGATATGCCGACTGAGGCCGAGATTATTTCGCCCAAAGCGGATTTGAAAAAGCTCTACGAAACCGGTCGTGGTTCCGTGCGTATGCGTGCTCTTTGGACGCAAGAAAGCGGCGATGTGGTAATAACCGCTCTGCCGCATCAAGTCAGTGGGGCAAAAATTCTCGAGCAAATTGCTGCTCAAATGCAGGCTAAAAAACTGCCCATGGTGGCCGATTTACGCGATGAGTCGGATCATGAAAACCCTACCCGCTTGGTGGTTGTGCCGCGCTCTAACCGTGTCGATATTGATGCGATGATGAATCACTTGTTTGCCACTACGGATCTTGAGCGAACCTATCGCGTCAATCTCAATATGATCGGTGTTGATGGTCTGCCGCAGGTGAAATCGTTAGATAAGATCCTGAGTGAGTGGCTGAGTTTCCGTATGGTTACGATTCGTCGCCGTTTGCAGCATCGACTGAGTAAAGTTGAAGAGCGCTTGGATCGTTTGGCCGCCCTGATGGTGGTATTTCTGAATGTGGATGAAGTGATTCACATCATTCGCACGGAAGACCATCCCAAGCCTATATTAATGAAGCGTTTCGATCTCAACGAAGCGCAAGCGGAGTACATTCTCGAAACCAAGTTGCGTCAGTTGGCGCGACTGGAAGAGATGAAGATCAAAGAAGAGCAGCTGGCGTTGGAAAAAGAGCGCGCGGATCTGCAAAAGACTCTGGACTCTGCTCGTCGTCTGAAAACACTGGTTAAGAAAGAGTTACTGGCTGCAGCAGAAGAGTTTGGCGATGATCGCCGTTCTCCCATTGTCGCTCGCGGCGAAGCTCAGGCCTTTAATGAAATGGATTTACTGGGCAGTGATCCGGTCACCGTTGTGATTTCCGATAAAGGCTGGATTCGTGCAGCCAAAGGGCACGATGTTGATCCTACAGCGCTTAATTATAAGTCCGGTGATAAGTACAAACTTTCAGCCCAAGGTAAAACCAACCAGAATGTGATCTTGTTGGATTCCACTGGGCGTAGCTACGCGCTTGGCGCCCATTCTTTGCCGTCGGCGAGAGGTCAAGGGGAACCTGTGAGTGGTCGTTTGAATCCGCCCAGTGGCTCGACTCTCGAAGGTGCCTTGATGGGGCCTGATGATCAACGAGTGTTGTTGGCTTCCGATGCAGGCTATGGCTTTGTTGGAAAAATGGGCGATCTCTATACCAAAAACAAAGCCGGTAAAGCCGCGCTCACACTACCGAAGGGTGGGCGTGTATTGGCGCCGATAGTCATCCAAAATCCAGAGACTGATTTGTTGGCGGCGATTAGCAACGAAGGACGTTTATTGGTGTTTCCCATTACAGAATTGCCGGAGTTGGCCCGTGGTAAAGGCAATAAAATCATGAATATTCCTTCGGCCAGAGTGTTGGCGAGAGAGGAATACATTGTTGCTCTAGGTGTGATTAGTGAAAAGCAACAGCTCACTATCTACTCCGGTAAACGTCACTTGAATTTGAAGGCTGGGGATTTGGATCACTATCGTGGTGAACGCGGCCGACGCGGTAATAAACTGCCTCGCGGCTTTCAAAATGTCGATGCTGCAGAAGTCAGAGACAAGTAAATATTGAGAGTAGTCGTTTAGGCAAATAGAGAACTCTAGTGGCTCTCTATTTGCCTTAAGCTGCCACTAACGACTCCCTGAGAAAGACGAAAACTTGGCGCCCTAATCCTTGTCCTCTCTGGCGGCGCCAGCAGGCCTTCCTTATACTCTCGTCACTAGCTGCAAGTTAGGTAGTTTGTTATCCCAATGTTGAAAGCCTTTTGATGTCATGATTTTAGATTTATGGGCTAGGTTTGGGTTGGATGACCTCTCTACACAAAAGCGGCACCAAAAAATTTAATGAGACACGGATGTCCGCGATGGAAATCAATTGTGTCGACCTATTTAATTCGTTCGTTTTTTCTGTGTGTACTCTCTGTTTCGGTTCTTGCATCGGAATTGCATCAAGAACCTATGCCCGATAGCGTATTGGATTATCTTGTTTACAGTAATCACAATGCCCCCTATCAATACTCTGATGTTGAAAGTGGGCATAAAGGTATTGTCTGCCAAGTTGTTGATGCCATAGCAGAAGAAGCAGGTCTTGAGGTTCATCCACATATGGAACCCATTAAACGGATGAAACGCAGCATTCGCTCAGATCGTTATCGCCACTGGATTACCTATGGAATGCGCGCTTGGGAGAATCAAACCGATTGGGATAAACACCATTTTGCACGCACCAATATTTTTCGCTTTCAGCCCGTGGCAGTCTTACCCAAGGATTCATCCTTGCAGTTGCAGCAACTTTCGGATGTGGGGGCGGTAAAGGTTCTATTGATTCACGGTTTCGATTATGGAGCGACTCGTTCATTGTTAATCAATGGAGGAGCTCAAATCGACGAGGTGGACAATCAGCAAAAAGCGCTCAGTATGTTGCGCCAAGGCCGCGCGGATCTGTTTATTGAGGATGGGCTGCGCATAGACTTCGCTTTACGGGAAATGGAGTTAACGAAGAACGATTTTCGTGTGGTTCCGATTATGCCCTCTTCAAGTCGATTTGATGTTACTTTGGTTATGTCCGAGGATACGCCCAAAGAACAAATCACATTGATGAATGATGTACTTGCACGGATGAAAAACTCTGGCGAGCTTGAGGCGTTAGTAGCCGATTCGCGGCTAGATTCTACTCTATGATCGGGAGCCACTGGGTGGCAATAAAAGGATCTCATCTATAGGAGGGACAGAATGTTAACAACGGATGCCAACGATTGTGTTGTGGCGGCGACTATTACCGTCAAAGCCGTATTGAGAATCGCTGTGAGATACTCCTTGGCGATGATTCTTTCAGGCTTTGCCATTCAGTTAAAGGCTGCTGTCGTTCTTCAATATCACCATGTTTCGGATCATACTCCGGCCTCAACGTCCACCTCCATTGCCCGTTTTGAACGACACTTACAATTGATCGAGACGCAGGGGTTTGAAGTCGTTTCTCTGCCAACCTTGCTGGAGAATTTCAAAATTGCTGGTGAAAATCAAAAAAGTCGAGATCAATTTGAACAAAAAAAACAGCTGGCGATTACCTTTGATGACGGCTACGAAAGTGTTTATCGCAATGCCTACCCACGCTTGAAATCCCGCAACTGGCCTTTCACTATCTTCGTCAACACACAACCCTTGGATGAGCGTTGGGCCGGTTTCTTTCGCTGGTCCGAGCTGCGTGAAATGCTCGCAAATGGAGTCACCGTCGGCAATCATTCATCCGCGCACGATCACTTACTCCAGCGTTTGCAGGGGGAGAATAGTGAGATGTGGCGTGCACGTGTCGCTGCAGATGTTACTCTGGCCCAACAGCGTATAGAAGCGGAAACTGATCAGGCGCAACGCCTATTGGCTTATCCCTTTGGTGAGTTTGATCGACCATTGCGTGAGCTGGTCGAATCACTGGGTTTTGTGGCCTTTGGGCAGCATTCCGGTGCCTTGACGGACGTCCACTCCTGGCAAGCGTTGCCTCGGTTTCCTTTCGGTGGTCACTATGGCGACGATGCAGATTTTGTGACTAAGTTGAACGCTCGCCCTTTGCCGTTGGCTCAGGTAAATTTGTATGACCAGAGCGGCAAGAAAACCGACGCAGTCGTCAGCGAGCAGGCTCTGCCCACTGTTGAGTTAATACTGGCCGACAAGGTAGCGGCGCTGCAGTGTTTTGGTCCCAGTGAGGTCAAGGTGACCCAAACTCAGGATCGAGTGCTCGTGTCTTTGGCGGCTCCGGTGCCAGAGGGGAGAAGCCGTATCAATTGCACGGCACGGCATTTCTCCGGAGGTTTCATGTGGTTTTCTCAGCCATTGTTCAGACTTCCGGCCAACGGTCGCTGGCTGGACTAATTAATTCTAAACTTCTTGCGTCGCCGGTCGTTGATATTGCCTATACTTATAAGATGGCATATGCCAAAAATAATGAAGTAAAGCAGAGACTTAGCGAATGCAGAATGTAAAGCGCATCAACATCGATCAGCTGGTGGTGGGGATGTATGTCACTGAGATCAATGATGAATGGGCGGCAGATAGTAATCTCAAGGCTTCTGGCCTGATCACCCGCGATTCTACCATTCAGACCTTCCGCAGTATGGGGGTGTCAGAAGTCTACATTGATACATCGAAAGGGGACGACTGTGAAGGCAGCGTTTCGGTGGACAAAATACACCAGCGTGTGAGCGCTGAGGCGCAGGCGTTGAAGGCTGAACCTGAGTCTCTCGTCAATTTAGCGCCCAAGAAGTCCTATCAAGAAGAAATTGAAAACGCGAAAAACATTCGCCACAAAGCCCTATCGCTGGCGGGCGACGTCATGCAAGACGTCAAGATGGGGAATTCTTTCGATCGCGCCGCCGTTGACACCATTGCTGAAGAAATCACTGATTCATTGGTAAGCAATCAAAACGCCCTCCAGAGCTTAATGCGCATGCGCAGCAAAGATCAGTACCTGCTCGAGCATTCAATGAATGTGGCGGTACTGATGGGCGTATTGGCGCGCTCTATGAAAATATCCGGTGATGAACTGCATCAGTTGGTGTTCGGAGCTTTCGTGCACGATATTGGCAAGGTTAGAGTCCCAGAAGAGATTCTCTACAAGCCCGGTCGCTTGGAGCCTGATGAGTGGCAGGAGATGCAGCGTCATGTGGTCTATGGCGTAGAGGCATTGAAAAATATTGGCGGTATCTCCCCACTGGCCATGTCTATTTGCGAGCAGCACCATGAACGTTTGGATGGTACCGGCTATCCCTTCAATCTTCCCGGCGATCAAATCTCCTTCCAAGGGCGCATGGCGGCCGTGGTGGATGTTTATGATGCGATTACTGCTGACCGTGTCTATCACAAAGGCATGGAGCCGACCGTTGCGTTGAAGAAAATGCTGGAGTGGAGTGGTCATCATCTGGACCGCTCGCTGGTGTATCAATTGATTCGCTGTGTCAGTGTCTATCCCGCAGGGTCTGCGGTGGAGTTAGCCAGTGGTCATGTGGCGATTGTGCGTGAGGCGAACTTGCAAAGCCCTAGCAAGCCCTCGGTAAGCTTGGTTTACGATACCAAACGCAAAGCAAAAATCACGGAAAAGTACGTTCAGCTCGAACGCGTCGATGCCTTCGGGGCGATTAAATCGGCGGTAGATCTCGCCAGTTACGGTCTAAAGTTGAGTGATTATTTTACCTAGCGCTCACTGGCGAGATCTGCATTTTCACGGTCAAAGCGCTGTAGTTGATTGAATTCAATCATGCTTTTCAGTTCGCTGATGTAGTCTTGTCCGCGCGCCGAGTACTGCTCCAACCCCTTAATCATTTCCAAGCTGTTGAGCGGCTGCTCTAGGCGCCGGGTTTGGTCTCGCCTTTGTCTTACCTCTGCATAAGCCGGATGTGAATTGATGTTACGGAGATAGGCGGCGATAGCATCATCGAGAGACTCAAATTTAGCCACTTCATGGTTGGCGCCGGGGTTGCGATGTTTAGGCACGATGCCGCAGCCCTCGGCGAAACACCATTGGCCAAAATAGTTATTGGCTTGTTTGGCGAAACGTGAGCGCCCCCAAGCGGATTCTATAGCCGCTTGGGCGAGAATCATTGAGGCCGGCACTTCATCCACGCGTTGCAGCAATTCGTTCAAGATCGCGTCGTCATTCATCGCCACGGGTACCCGATATTGGATCGCTAGGCTGTGAAGTCGGCCCTGTTGTTGAGGGGTTAAAGGCTGAGAGGCAGACACTGATGCTTGCAGGGACAGTAGACCTTGGCGGTGAGATTGCACCTCGGCGTTTTGTTGTCGAATGGCCGGCAGTAATTGATTAAAAAACGCCTGCTTCATGGCCTTGATGTCCACGTGCGCTTCTTTGCGTGGTTCCGGCTCAGTATCCCTGAGCTCCGGTTTGGTGGGGGCTATAGGCAATTGAAGCGGGCGGTAATGACTCAAGTAGAAGGTAAGCCCAAGGCAAAATAAAGCGTAACCGAGGAGCACAAACCCCAACCAGAGTTTTTGCTGCGAGTTTGGCAGTGCTGACCTTGTGTTCATGAGTATATACGCCTGTGTAAAGGGGCGCGGATTATAGGCCCATTTCCTGTCGTAAGTTTGTGAGGCGGTCGAGGTTCTCTTCTTTACTCAGTGGTTTTTCAAGTTGCTCGGGTAGACGTTTTACTACCGGTGCGGGCAACACATCGCCATTGATGACGCGCTCGCACAGATTTTTATAGTGATCTTTGAAAACCGGAAAGGCGATCCGCTCGGAGTTGTTGGCGAGGAAAAACCAATCGCTATTGCGCCCAGCGTGATACACCGCCGCATGGCTCCAAGGGTGTTCGCTCTTCGGGCTTGGCGCACGACAG
>PANW01000069.1 GCA_002707785.1 Cellvibrionaceae bacterium
TTTTCCAGCATTACCGACTACTGCACTCCAGAGCGCCTGCTAAGCGCTCGCAGCGAACTCGACGCCATCAAAAAAGCCATGGACGATCTACCGATTAAATGTCGACAGGCGTTCTTGCTGCATCGAGTGAAAGGACTCTCATACAATGACATTGCACACGAGATGGGCGTCTCGGTTTCCAGCGTTGAAAAGTACATTCTGCAAGCGCTCAAGCATAGCCGCGCAGTATTAAAGGAACTAAACTAGGAAGAAACAGCCTAAACCGAGACAGAATTTGGTCAAAAACCGACAATTGGAGACCAAAACTGGGCACGTTTTACAATGTGAGCACCAAAATGATTGAGTGTTTTCCTTTCTAAAACGTCATAGAGNTAAGAGCCCGACTACTTAGTCAGGTNGATTTGTGCTAANATCGGTCGCCNTTGTCGGCACGATAGCGCCAACTTACTGATATTTATGGTTTTTTATCGGCCATNAGTTTTCGAGATTATCCCTCGAACTCGGTAGACNCATGATCGTNTTGGTACTGGCTCCATTCGGTATCAAATAGTTCGGCTAACTGTTATTGACGATTAATATATTTGACATAGACACACGGTAACCTTGGTTTACTGTAAAAAAGCCGAGGCAAGATCCTGACTCTCAAAAATTGAGGGAGCCGATCAAGGATCCCAGCCCAAAAACGTAAGACTGAATATTTTGACTAACGCGACAACACATCATCACCAACAATTACTCGACGAGGCTGCCGGCTGGATCGCGCGTTTGCGTGCGCCCAATACCTCATCTCGTGACAAGAGTGATTTTTCGCGTTGGCTAAACCAGAGCACAGAGCACGTCCAAGCGTTCGATGAGATGAGCGACACTTGGGCTACGCTGGGTGCCGCTGCGCACCTTGAAGAACTCACAGCGCCTTTGAACACTCGCGCCGCCAACAACCAACAAGAGTCGAGCCGCTGGGATTGGAGTTTCTGGCAGAGCGGCTTAGCCATAAGTTGTGTGGCAGGCTTGTTTGCCCTAATCACCTTAGTTACCCCTGGAGACCACCTCGAGAGTCAACGCTATGAAACCCTAGCCGGCGAACAGCGCTCCATAGCCCTAGATGACGGCTCCATGGTCTCACTCAACACCCGCACGCAGCTGGAAGTAAGTTACAGCGCGAATCGACGCAACTTAGCGTTAATTAGCGGTGAAGCTTATTTCGATGTCGCTTCAGACAAACAGCGTCCCTTTGTTATTGACGTTGGCCAAGGCACGGTTATGGCCGTGGGCACAGCATTCAATATTCATCGTCACAGCCAAACCGCCGAAGTCGTGGTGACAGAAGGCATCGTGCAAATGCGCGAGCACAAAGATCCAGCAACGCCAAACCCAAAAACCGAGCGCCTGATCGCTGATCAACAAGCTCACTTTGGCAAACGCGGACTCTCTAACATCTCACACGCCGACACCAAAGGCGCCTTAGCTTGGCGCGAACAAACCCTCGTTTTCAATCAAATATCACTGACTGAAGCGCTAGAAGAGCTTAACCGCTATCTGGTAGAACCGGTGGACTATTCGCACGCCTCTCTCAAAGACCTTGAAGTCTCTGGCACCTTCAGTGTTAAGGCCCCCGAGGCCACACTNCAGGCATTAAAGGCCAGCTTTAATCTGACCGCGCCGGACACTGCCCCCCAGAGCTTGTACCTCATCGCTGAATAAGATATAACCACAATGATATGGGTGTCGCTCACGAGGCTGACACCCTTTTTCTTGTGGGCTCATANCGATCGGATTGCTCCCACCTGTTATTGGCCCTGCAAACACGATTAGCGAGCACAGATGTATCGCCCTGCATTACGACACATCGCATTCTATTTGGCGGCCATTTGCTGGCCTGCAGGTGCGCTCGCACTGACCTCAATCGACCAGCCAAAAAATCTTTCTCTCACCGCCCAACCTTTGTCTAGCGCGTTGATTTCTTTAGGAAAATCTAGTGGTGTTAGCATTGTTTTTCCGTCTCGACTTATCGGCAACAGTCGCTGTGAAGCGCTGCAAGGAAAACTCTCTANAAGGCAGGCGTTGGACGCTTTACTGGCTCAAACACAGTTCAGCTACCGAGAAATAAGCCCCCACGTTATCGCCATAGTTCCAAAACCCAATCAACAAGAACCCCTATACCACGACAATTTGACCTTTGAGGAGCTGACCGTCATAGGTCGATCAGTTACCGGCTCACGCCTCTCCAGAAATGACTTAGAGGGCTCTTCACCGGTCGACGTTATTTCGGCACCAGACCTAGCCCGCAGCGGAACACAAAGTCTGGCGGAATTTCTCAAGTTTGTGCCCGCAGTTAGCGGTAACTCCACCAGTACGGCGGTCAGCAACGGAGGTGACGGCACCGCCACAGTGACCCTCAGAGGGTTGCCTGCCAACAACACGCTGGTTCTCGTCAACGGCCAACGAGTTTCCTTTGATGGTATGGCCGGCGATTCGGTGGATCTCAACACAATCTCTCCCGCGTCAGTAGAACGCATCGAAATCCTCAAAGATGGCGCNTCAGCCATCTACGGCTCGGATGCCATTGCCGGTGTCGTCAATATTGTCATGAAGCAGGAATTTGAGGGGTTTCAGATTGAGCAGTACTACGGGGAAAGCAGTCACGGTGACCTAGAAACCTTGTCCACGAATTTACTGTGGGGGCACTCAAGTGAACAGNGCGGTCTCATCGCCTCANTCTCCTATTACACNCAAGAGGGTTTGTTTAGCCGGGATCGAAANCTATCANACAACGCCGATGGNCGCAGNCTCGGCGGCAGTGATCAACGCACCAGCGCCACAGAGAGCTCTCGAATAACTCTCGGCGATGGCTCAGTGGTGATGCTAGACGACGGAATCTTTCGCAATGCGACTGATGAAGATCTGCACAACTATCGAACCCAAACCTCTTCAATTTCGCCATCCGACCGCTTTAACTTCTACACCTCCGGCTACTATCAGTTTAACGATCGACTCAAGTTCACCGGTGAATTAGCCTACAACCAAACCGAAGCAACCATCACCCTCGCATCGACTCCACTCTATACCGCCTTCGAAGACATCCCTCTCCCCGTCGCAGCCGATAATATATACAACCCCTTCGGAGAAGAACTCAATGACATCCGACGCAGAGTGCTTGAGCTAGAGCCCAGAGAACAAATCAACGACAGTCAAGGGGCGCGAATCAATCTAGGGCTGCAAGGAAATAGTGACCACTTCAACTGGGAAGGCCATGTCTACTGGAGTCGAAACGAGTCGGAAGAAAAAAGCACCAACCTCCTCAACGCCAACCGGTTAAGCCGAGCTCTAGGCCCCAGCGCCAACTGCCAAGGAACGAGTATTGATGGCTGTGAACCCCTCAANCTTTTTGGCCCAGCCGGATCAATTTCCGANACCCAATTGGCGTACATTCGTGATCAGGTAAAAGAAGAGGGNTATAGCCAACTCTATGGAATGAACTTTACATTCGATAGTTCACTTTCAGANTTNCCANATGGCGCTCTGCAGCTGGTTGCGGGCATTGATTTTCGACGGGAAGAATCTTCCATAGAAGTAGATTACGACTTGGGNGAGAGCTTTGTTGGCGGAACCCCCGTCGGTGAAACCAAAGGCGCACGCAGTATCTATGAAGCTTTTTTTGAGTTNCAGGCCCCCATCGCCAAAAACACAACAGGNATTTATAGTCTAGATGCNGAACTGGCGCTAAGACAATCTTACTACAGCGANTTTGGCAGCAACTCATCGCCCAAGCTCGGTCTTCGCTATCGCCCAATAAGAGACCTGCTGATTCGCACCACCTATTCCGAAGGTTTTAGAGCACCCAGCATTGACGAATTGCACATGGGAGGACACCAAACTCAAGCCTTCCTCGACGACCCTTGCTCTCTGCCCGAAAACATAGGCGTATTACCCGGCTGCTCAATTCAAAGTGACACCACTCGCATTCAGTTTCTCACGAACTTTAGCGGCGATGACACGCTCGAACCGGAAGAGTCGACCAATTACACCTTGGGTGTCGTGTGGACACCACAGAGCATCATTGGCCTATCAATGAGTTTGGATCACTTTTGGATNGATCAAGAAAACGTTGTCGACGCCAGCCCCCAGACCCTATTGAACGAAAATGCCTACTTCTACGCTTACTCGGATTTGGTCGAGCGCGACTCCATGGGTAACATCAGACGAATTACGGCCCCCTTTATTAACATTGGCGAGAGAAACATTAAGGGCCTAGATTTCGCCAGTCGCTATCAATGGATCAGCGCCAAAGGCGGGCTCTTGTCTCTTTCGCTAAATGCATCCTACCTGTACGAATACCTCAATCAGGTGTCCGACAACTCCCCTAAAAAAGACTTGGCTGGCACCTACTCAGACGCAGCCACGGAAGGCCATGGCTCTATTCCAGAATGGAAGGTAAATACGGGGCTGGTTTGGACACAAAACGCCTATGAGCTATCTTACAACGTGAATTACATCAGCTCCTTGAAAGAAAAAATCCCTCAAAGCAACTCCACCCGGACCATCGATCCCTGGCTCACACATGATTTACAACTGAGCTACTACACGCCATTTTACGCCGGCCTGCACCTCTCATTAGGTATTGATAATGTGCTGGATGAGGAGCCTCCCTTTGCAAGTGCAGCGTTCAATGACAGCTTTGATGCCAGAACCTATGACATCAAAGGGCGCTATTGGTATTTCCGCCTTAGTCAGAGTTTCTAACTTTTAATCTTGCAATTCGCACTCACCGCACCTGACAAGATAATTTTCCACCAAGGACGACTAGGTAGTTCTCGACAAAAATTACGGACAAAAAAAATCCGATGTCGAGCGAACAACATCGGATTTTATTATCAGCCTCTTGATTAACAGGCCAACTAAACAGACTTAGAAGTCCATGGTCACACCTAAGCGATAACGGCGACCAATTACGTCGTAACTATGTACATCGGTACCAGAGTTATTTGCCCACCAAATGCCCAAGAAAGGAGGCTCTTTGTCGGTCAAGTTTTCAACAGCACCATAAATAGTCACGTTTTCGAACTCATAACGAGCAGACAGATCGAAGTAGTTGTACGACTCGATATCATCAATAGTCAAACCGGTACCATTGGACTCATGATTGTCGACCTCATCCAACCAGCGCCAATCTAAACGAACGGTCGCGCCACCTGAAGCATAAGTCAAAGCAGTATTGAACGTGTACTCGTGCACTGAAGCCGCATCCGCTTGACCAGGAACACAACCAAAGTTACCAAATGTACCCTGACACTCCACAGTGTCTGCGCCGTCTTCAGCAATGAAACTCAGCTCTTTAGTGTAGTTACCAACAACGCTCAAAGTAATGTTGGCTGGGTCACCATCAATGCCAATACCATCTACGTCAAAATTGTAGCTGGCAGACAAATCGATACCTTCCGCATTCATCTGCGACAAGTTAGCAATCGAAGTGGTTACAACCTCGACATCACCAGTAACAGTGTTACGATCTACTGCCTGACACGCGACGGAACCCGCATCTCTTCCTGCGTAACAGCTATCCAGCAAAGTAGCGGCATCACCACCCAATACAGAAATAGCATCTTCAATTTCGATGTCATAGTAATCCAGAGTGACATTCAAACCAGGTATTGATTCTGGAGTCCAAACTACACCAAAGGTGTAAGTATCAGAAGTTTCTTCATCCAAATCTGGATTAGCAAAACGCTGCTCTTCGAATTGAGTATCAGCTTGAGCGAAAGTAGCTATATCACCAGCTGGAACTCCTTGTGCTACACAGAAAGCCTGAGTGGCGGCATCAGCACCGGCATTACAAGGATCCGTAAAGAAGGGGTTACTTACAATGAAACCATTAAATAGATCTTCTAGGTTAGGAGCCCGCACCGCTCGCTGATACATTGCACGGAAACGAACCGAATCGTTGACCGCCCACTCGCCGCCGAACTTATAAGAATCAGTACCACCGATTGTTGAATAGTCAGAATAGCGATAGCCAATCTCTAGACCCAGATACTTTGCCGCGGCTACATCCGACAGCAGAGGTACTGCAGCTTCAATGTAAAAATCATTAACATCGTACTCACCTTTGGTTGGTCCAGCTCCGTTGAAGCCCAACACGTCATTGGCGGTAATTGCACTATCTGGATTGTCGCGAGCTTCTTCTTCACGATACTCGTAACCTGCAGCAACACCCAACGGACCTGCTGGTAGATCCATTAATGTACCATTAACGTTAAATGCCAGTACAGTCTGCTCACGTTCCCACTTACGGGTGGTGTTAACCGTAACATAGTCGACAAACTCATCCGACATTGCTCCTTCACCCCAAATCGAACCAGCAACACAATTAGGATCTTGAAGTGGATTGTAATCTCCAGCTGCAGTCAATTGAGACAAACAACGAGTGCTGCCGTCATTGGCAACACCAACGTTCAAACCATTGCGCAATCGCGTATCTGATACATCTCCAGAAATAGTCTGATCATGAATCGTTCGCCCCCAGCTGTAGTAAGCGTCGTAGCTCCAGTCCTCATTAAAATCACCTTTTAAGCCTAAGGTAATTTGATTGGTGTTAAATTCGTCTTCCTGTAGACGCAAACCATTTTCTACCGTACGACGACGAATCTTAGAGAAGGTAGCTATTTGGTCACCAGCAACATCATCTAGCCCTGTACCAGTATCAAAGTTCGCATCAAACAGAGCTTTACTATCTGCGGTGAGGAAGGGGTTATCTCCATAGTCTAACTCAAAGATTCTCAATTCAGCTGGAGTAGGTGCTAGATAGAAAGAGGTTTGATGATTTTTGAAGTGAGCCTCTGCATATGCAGTCGTGTTCTCATTCAAATTATAGTGCATCAATAAGCTAGCATTGTAGCGCTCTTCCGGCGTAGATAATGTCATACCCGGCGCGAAGTCATAACCAGTAAAGTTGGAAAGAGGTACCGCATTACCATTGGGGTCGAAAGATACACGCTCTGGATCGGTTGCTCCTGGGAACAAAGCCGCATCATCAATTCTTGATGAAGGGATTCGAGAACTCCCCCAGAGCGTAATACCACCGGCAAAATCATCACCATAAGCTCCGCGATTTGGAACATCACGGTCACGGTTACGCAGTTCGTTTCGGTCGTTATAAGAAACGAAGAAAGTGGCGTTACCTCTGTCATCAGCGAAATTGCTGCCCATAGTCAGATTAATCTGAGAGGTTTCACCGCCACCTTCAGTAGTATCTTGATAGGACGTATCTAGTGATACACCTTCAAAATCATCTTTTAAGATAAAGTTTACAACACCTGCCAACGCATCCGAGCCATATACCGCTGAAGCACCACCAGTTACCACCTCAACCTTTTCAAGAAGACCGCTCGGCACCATTGCAACGTCAACGCTGTTACCTTGGTCATAAGCAACCACACGACGGCCATTAATCAGTACTAGAGTTCGCTCGGAACCCAGACCACGAAGGTCTACGGTTGCTGCGCCTTCACCGGTAATTACATCGGTACTGCCAAGGCTGCCGGCAATTTGAGGCATGTCGTTGAGAAGTTTCTCGATATTGAGAGAATCCTTCATTTTTAGATCATCTGCGCTGATAGTAGAAACTGGGCTATTCGCGCTGTAATCGGCACGCGGAATTCGAGAACCGGTTACAACTACCTCTTCAATGCTATCTGCGGCGTCCTGAGCGCTGGCAGTATGTACTACTGCAGTGCTGGCAAGACCGGCTACCACTAGGCTGATCACCTGTGATAATGGTTTTTTTAGAGTCATGAGACATCCTCTCCTATTGATTTATGCAATAACGCTTAAATGCGCTTTTTAATACATCATTGATAGGGACGTCCCATTCCTGAACTCCCTCAACAATCTTTATGATTTTTTTCTTTTTATCTTATTCTCTTAACACCTACGACTCGATTTGTTCCCACTAATTTCATTTCATAGAAACCGAAAAGGTTCTTGCGAATAAGTACCTCAGGGGAATCTTTATTGGTTTTCCATACCGCGTCATTTCGCTGCTGCCAGTGCTGACCGTTATCCAAAACAAAGACACTATTGCCCTGCCAGCCACTAAATGTTCCGCTAATTCGACTCTTTACCTCCTTATTTTGCTCTTTCTTAACCGCTTCAACGCTTCCCCGAATAATTGGGGCTTCATTCGCGGTATATATGATAAGCCACTGATTAAGCGCTTGACGCTCTTTATCCGTGAGCTTTTCTAGGCCAGCCGCCTTATATGTAGAGGGTTCCATTAGCTTTTCTACTCCAGGAAATTCTTCCGCCTGTAGTGATCCACTCACCAACAATAAAGCTCCCAGCACCCTCATGACTGAGGGTTTTCTTCTATTTTTCGTCATTTCTTTTCACCCCGTTCTGAATTTCGGCTATAAACTTACAACGTCTCAACGGGAATTGCCCTCAAAAAGATACGATATGGATACTCTTACCGCCTTCCTCACATTGTTCTTCGTCATGGATCCTCTAGGGAACATCCCAGTTTTCATTTCCGCACTCAAAGATGTCCCAGAAGAGCGGCGACAAAAAATCATTGTTCGAGAGCTGGTTATCGCATTGGCGGTACTGGTAGCCTTTTTATACTCTGGCAGCTACATTTTGCTGGCACTGGGGCTCAGTGAAGAAGCCATTCAGATAGCCGGAGCTATTGTGCTCTTTTTGATTGCCATCAAAATGATTTTCCCCACCAAGGGAGGGATTCTGGGAGAGCAACCGGAAGGGGAGCCGTTTATCGTTCCGTTAGCAATTCCTTGCGTGGCCGGCCCGTCAACGCTGGCAATCCTGATGCTACTGGCAAACTCTGAAGGAGAGCGTCAGCTCGATTGGCTACTGGCTTTAGTCGGGGCTTGGCTAGTATCCAGTGCGATACTACTGGCATCCACCCCACTATCAAGAATCATGGGTATTCGCGGACTAGTTGCCACCGAGCGCCTCATGGGAATGATTCTGGTGATGATTGCAGTGCAGATGTCACTCAATGGTTTGAATGACGCGCTTCACTGATCGTTTAACCTTCAAATGAGCTTATGATCTCGAATCATAAATAACCTGTCACAGACCAAACTTAGCTAACTGCTTTTCACTGCCGCGTTTTTGCATATCCACAAATCGAGCAACGGTCGGTGCAAATAAGGCAGCCGTATCGCGGTAACTTAAGTGGCGACTGAGTAGCGGATCAACAACTGCAATACCCATAGGCTGTATGTTTTCCCTGCCCATCCGCTCTAGATTGCGCCTTAACTGTTGCGACTGATCAGTCAGAATGAAATACACGAGTTCAGAAACTTGTATTGGTAAATGTGCCCATCCTTTTGCTCGCATTTTGGTAATACGTTGTTCAATATTGTGTAACAGCGCTTGCCGTTTCTCGGGTTTATTTAATAGACCAGCTACATCGGCGCGATACAACATTAATGACAATTCGATATCTGGCTCAGACCAACAGCCACCACCATTGGCATTGGCCACTTCGAAGAACTGCTCGGCCTGCTGGTAATCTTCCATTGCGTAGGATTTTAAGCCACGCCAATAATCTGCTCGGGCTACGTTCGCCTTATCGTAGTTATCACACAGCGCCTTTTTGGCCCACATATCGGCGGGATCAATTTGTTCCACTCGTGCCGCAATTCCATCTATAGCCGTAAAATCTTGAGTCACTAAGGCCAGCTCCATATCCAAGATTGCCAACTGCCATGCTTTTAAATCTCCGCGACGTTGTGCCAACAGTTCTCGTGCCCGCTCTATCTGCCCCAAACGGATAAGACTATCGATGATGTCCTGCTCGATGTGACTTTTACTTTTAGCGGGAAAATTATGCGATGAAACGAAATCCAAAACTTCGTCATAGCGCCCAGCATTCACCAAAGCGTTCAAGCTTTGCTTCAGCAATGCTCCACTTTTAGACTGATTGTAGAACTGATCGCCCAATGCCAAGGCTTCATCAAAACGACCTAACATTTGTAATGCGGATAGATAATTTGATTGTATGGAAGGATGTAAAGGATCATTGTCTAAAGCCGCTCGATATTGCTCGTAGGCTTGATTCAGCTCTCCTTCGATCATCAGAATATTACCTAGCCACATGCGCGCCATCGAGTAGGCTGGCTTCAATTGCACCGCGCGCTCATAAGCTCGGCGAGAAGGCTTAATCTCGTTCTTTAGCTCCAGAATAATCCCTTGAGAGGCGTGAGCTTCAGCCAACCTTGGATCCAGCTCTAGTGCTCTATCGACGTATCGCTGAGCATCAACCAGTGCTTGATTGTGATCGAGGTCTTCATAGATCACTCCCAAGCTATACCCGTCGGCTAGGCCAGAATAAGCCAGAGCGTAGTCTGGCTGAATGGCAATGGCTTCGTTAAACTCATTGCGCGCCGCAGCCAGCGATTCTGGCGTGCGCTGATGCCAATAATGTCGTCCCAGTAGATATTTTTCGTAGGCCCGAGAATCCACTGCAGTGACCTTATCTGTAGACAAGCTCGATTCCAGCTTACTGGCAACTTCACGGGCAATTTCTTGCTGAATAGCAAAAGCGTTGTCCATACTGCGATCAAAACTACCGGCCCAAATAGGAAACCCGGATTCGGTATCCGTTAGTTGCACAGTCACTCGCACTTGCTGCCCCTGCAGCCGAACAGTGCCTTCTACCAACACCTCGGCATTGAGTTGCTGACCGATCTCTCGAATGTCCAACACCTGATCTTTAAATACCCGCGAGGAAGTCCGCGCAACAACACGGAGGTCTTTAGAACCAATTAGAGCATTGCGAATATCTTCGGACACGCCATCGGCGAAATAGGCTTGATCAGCTTGGGCGCTGAGGTCGACAAAGGGCAATACCGCTATGGTTTTTACCCGAGACTCTGTATCGACAGCTGCTGGAGGCAAGGGGGGAGTGGGTGCATCCGTGGGCTCTAGCTTGTCATTGATACGCTGCATGACCGTGTCGACAATTTTGCGAGTATCGGCATCACCTGCGCTAATGACGACCTTGGCATCGTCACGCATCAAAATTCCAAAAATGATCACACCGGCACCGATTAAAACGGTGAACAAGGCGACTTTGCCCAGTGTTTTCACCATGGTTTGCAACATGTGCATGAACTGCTGGGTCAACATCACGGGCCAAGGAAGGGGTTGATTGTCCGACGGTGCCGCGGAAGGCTTGGTCACATCAGTATCGAGGTCAGAGTCAAAGTTTTGAGCGGGTGCTTCCGAAGTTGACTGAACAGGCTCTTGAACCAGGCGATCACCAGAGGCTTGCAGCGCTTCATGATCCACCGCGGCGGCGACTTGTTGCTGAAAATTTACTTCACTCACAGAGACCGGCGACAAAGGCATAATCAAACTGTAGCCACGCTTGGGCAAGGTGCGGACGTAGCGTTTTTCGCGAGCCGTATCACCCAACAAGCTGCGCAACTCCGAAATGGCGCGAGTCAGTACCTCTTCGCTCACCACCACTCCCTGCCAGACGTCATTGAGTAATTGGTCTCGAGTCACCGTTTGCCCGGCCGATTGGGCCAGACAGATAAGAACTTCCATGACCTTAGGCTCAACGTGAACGGAATGCTCGCCGCGTATAAATACACCCGATAGCGGCTCTACCCGCCATTCACCCAGCACAAATCCATCATTCAAATTCACGTTATTCACCCACCGATCGCCGACATTCAATCAGCGATTATTAATTCCATTGCGAGGAGGTTTCTATTGTCCCGCCATCCACTTGCGTAATGATTTTTGACCGATTTTTGGGCCCGAAATTCAAAAATCCAATAACCCACTGATATTTATAGATATTTCACAATACGCGAAGCTTTTCCGAAGCTTTTTATAACATATTTTAAGAAAGCATAAGTAAACATTTGGCTTTCCGCAGGCTCCTTTCGACACTTTCTTCGAGACT
>PANW01000070.1 GCA_002707785.1 Cellvibrionaceae bacterium
GATCCTTGCGGATCGGCATCCATTAAGAGCGTTCGTTGATTGCAGTCGGCCAGAATACCGCCGAGATTGAGTGAAGTTGTGGTTTTAGTGCCGCCGCCTTTGGTGGCTGCTACGCCAATGATTATAGCCATATGTTTCTCCTTAAATTAAGATAAGGGGAATAAACATATAGTGAAGAGAGTTTTTCGGTGGCATGGCTCGGTAATAACATTCATTCCGATTTGTCTACCGCGATCATTCCTTATGCAAGTTGACTGCTTTTTAATCCTACCAAGCTAAACAGTACGATATTTATACCATCCTAGAGCGCAGCATTCATAATGCTGGGGTCGCGTGTTCAAGTCACGCTCTAGCTACCATCTTCGAAAACCCTGATAACTTCGGTTATCAGGGTTTTTTTATGCCTTGAGTTTCCTCTCCTAACGATACTCAAATCTCTTTAGCCTCGCCGCCCCATCTGACTCTAGAACAGCGCACTATTGTGACAGAATTGTCCTCCTCAGCGGGCGGAACTAAAGAGGCAAGGAGACCGCGTTCAGAGTCTTCTTAATGGGCGGCAACCCATCAAAGAGCGACAAGGCCCACTGATGAAATGCCTCAATTTCTCGAGCACGATGTCCCCCTTGAGGTGACACCATCCAATAGCCACGAGCGCTGGGAATTCGGATGTCGAATGGCAGCACCAGCCGCCCATCATTCACCCACGCATTAGTACTGGGTAAAAGCGCGAGGGTTATACCCACCCCTTCAGAAGCGGCTTTAATCGCGGCTAAATAGGAATCACAAACGAAAATATCGTCTAACTGATCCGCCGCTTGCCCCAGTAAGACACGCCACTGCGACAGGTCTTCGGTTGGGGAAATGAGCTTCTGATCCTTGAGTTGTTGCACATCCACTAGATTGTTTTTTGCCGCGTAGGCGGGACTGCACACAGGCGCTAGATCGGCAGGACAGAGCAGACGACAATCGAGCCCCGGCCAATTTCCATCTCCGAACCGTATCGCCGCCTCCAATGGATCGCGATCAAAATCCACATAGGAGCTTCGAGCCTCAATACGCAACTCCGTGTCGGATAAAAACTGCTTGAACGACAGGTAGTTGGGAATCATGAACTCTTGCGCAATGAACAAAGGCGCACTGACATTTAATGAAGAGTTCTGAAAGCGCCGCAAAAACCGCATATGGCCCTGCTTGTGGGTCGCCACTAAATCTGCTGCCACCTGACTGTAGAATTCTCCCGCGGGAGTGAGTCGAATGGATCGCGGCTTGCGCTCAAACAAGGGTACCTCTAGCCAAGCTTCTAAGGCTTTGATTTGTTGGCTGACAGCAGGGGGTGACACGCTGAGTGAACTAGCCGCAGCCTTAAAGCTCAAACTTGTCGCTACTGCATCAAATACCATCAACCACTGAATGGGGGGAGGCCTGTTCTGACCCATCACTAGGCTCCTCTTCAGCCACGTCTACAACAACACTCTAGCCAAACACTAGAAGACAACTAGAAATACAAAGCTTCCACTCGAGATAACAAATACTTATCCACAACTAAGATATAGTGAATTGAATAGCCATAAGAATAACAATAACTTATTCACACTGTAAGCACCCAAGCAGAGCAAACACCGTGACCGATATTGAACAAAGCCACAAGCACACACAGAACGCACCTTTCCTCGTAACAAAGAATCAAGGGCTAACCATAATCTCCATCAACCGACCGCCTTGGAACATGATGGGCATGGAATTCATGGACGAGCTTGAACTCTTGCTGCCCAAACTCAAGAAAGATAACAGCGTGCGCGCCCTACTGTTCACCGGAGAAGGGAGCGATAACTTTTCCGCGGGAATGGATTTAAAACAGCTAGTTGAAAAAATGGGGAATATCCGCGACATCAGCGCCTTGTTTGATCAACGCTTGCGAGTGCTGTCTGCGATTGAGAATCTCAACAAACCGGTAATCGCGACTATGTTTGGCTATTGCCTCGGAGGCGGCCTAGAACTCCCCATGGCCTGCCACTTTCGATTAGCCGCAAAAGAAGGCTGCAAGATTGGCCTTCCAGAAATGGATTTAGGTACCGTGCCAGCCTGGGGCGGCAGTGCCCGCCTGACGCGCTTAGTAGGTCGCATGCATGCTCTGGACATGATTTTACGAGCGAAAAAAATCGACGGACCAGAAGCTTATCGTATCGGGCTCATCAATGAAGTCGTCGATAACGATAAACTTAAAGAGCGAGCCATTGAGCTGGGCTTGGAACTGGCAACCCATGCACCACCCAACGCCATCAGCGAAATCATGCCAGTGATTATTAAAGGGTCAGACCTTTCGCAAGAGGAATCTCTACGGATGGAGCGCGAAGCGGTACTTAATACCTTAGGAACCCCAGAGAGCCAAGAAGGCATGATGGCGTTTTTGGAAAAGAGAAAACCCGTATTTAAAGACAAAGACTGACCACTAGCGGGAAGGTATCGGCTGGCAGCTCATAAATGTCGGATGAAACGCTACGAATTCATAACGCTTCATTTGACATGAAAACATCCGATTTAGAAAGCGACCAATGCTCGCTGCACACACAACCGATCTGCCCCTAGGCATTACTGTTGGCTAGGTATTGCGAGGGGCTTTCTCCCTGCCATCGCCGAAACGCCCGAGTGAAAGCACTGCTTTGGGAAAACCCCAACAAATACGTTATTTCAGTAAGGGATAGTTTTTGCTGCTGAAGATGTCTCAAGGCCAATTCGTGGCGAGTGGCATCAAGCAGCGTATTGTAGGTTAACTCTTCGCTTTTTAGACGACGCTTCAATGTACTCACGCTAACATTCAGTCGATTGGCGATGAGTTCTTGATTGGGCTCGCCACTGGGCAACAAATCTTTGAACGCGCGTTTAACCTGATCAGAGAATGTAGGCTCATTCCGTTTTACCACATAGGCCTGTAGCTGCTGCTCATGAATTTCGGACAAATCAGTATCGGCTGTAGGTAAAGGTTCCAACAGATCTTGCTTGGAAAAAGTTAGGCAGTTTTCCTCGGCTTCAAAACTCAGAGAGCACGACAAAAGCTCCTCATAGGTCTCCAACGCTTGCGGAAGAGCTTCTTTGAAAGTCGCACTCGTTGGGCATATCGGTGTTTGCGTCACCCAGCGTATGAATGCAAGAAAAGCGGCTATCGCCGATTTGATTGCCTGTGAAGATGGTGCACGCCTGTCAGGCAAGATATCAAATATCAGATGATAACTCTGCTCAGTTTCTCGCACTGAGAAATTCAAACCCTCTGCAACAATATCTTGATAACGAAGCAAGCGATCGCAACTACTCCTCAGATTTGAGCAAGACATTAACGAATAAGCTATCACCGGATTGAGTAACGCAAGGATGTTTCTTCCCACGTCAAAACCGATATTTTGATCACCCGTTACCGCCACCGCCTCATCCCACAAAGCGCTGACCAAATCTTGATCGACCTCTCCATCGCGATCCCCCAAAGCCCCGAGTTCAATCTTGAGCTTTTCTAAGATCGGCTGAGTATCTACTTGCCTAGCCACTAAGGTATCAATGATTGCTCGCACCCAACTGCTGGGTGTTTTGATTGATTTTTCGTCCATCACTTTGGCCTGCAGAGTCATCAAGTTGAACCACTGGGTAAAAAGGCTATGAACTTACCCGTGTATTCTACGGCAAGAATACCGAAAAGAATGTAAACGAAACAGTCCCTTCGATAGATATAGGAGTTTTCATGGGTGGAATGAACTCAATAGTAGAACGCTATCAACTGGCCGTTCATGTGGATCGCCATCACGGCGTATTTCAATGGCGTCGCCGCATGGGCGTGCATTTGGCTTTTCATCAAGATCCGATCAACATCGCCATACACGCGATATTCTCGATCGTTAACGCCTGGGCGATTTTATTGATTGCCTACCCCTTTAGTCTATTTGATATCGCAGTATTCAACCTATCAATCAACATGGCAATCGTCACGTTGATCGGTATGTTTGTTATCTATTCCTGCATGGATGTTGGCGGTGCCGTTGTCACTACGGCACTATTTTCTGCGACCTACCCCTTATGTCAGCCTGCTTTCGAGCTTCTGCAAGAATCCACTTCTCTGATGGTAATCTCAGGGATTGTATTGACGATTGCAGCCCTCGCCGTTCAGGTATTCATCGGTCATGGTATTTCGGAAAAAGGAATCGATGATGCCACAGAGAATTTCGCCGAAACCTTAGAAACTAAAAACCCAATCTATATCGCCCTGCTGCCCTTTTACACCTATTTGGATCTAATGTTCATGGTCGGCTATCGACCACAACAAGCGAGAATCGTTGCCGACATAACATCGGAATTACGCCCAAAACTCGAAGCAGAGATCGACACCAACATTAAAGAAAATAAGGCCAACAAATGACGATCAACAACGCACTATTCGAACCGATCAACATTGGCAATATCCAATTGTCTGGCCGTTTTGTAAAATCAGCGACCGTAGAGACACTGTGTGACCAAGCCGGTTTTGTCACAGCGCAATACATTCAACACTACGAAGAGCTCGCGCAAGGGGGAACACCGCTCATTATTACTGGGGCCGCCAGTTACAACACTTTCTCCCGTGGCGTTCCCTACCAATTAGCCGTTGATCACGATGACAAAATTGAAGGCCTAAAAAAACTGGCCGATACCGTGCATCAGTACGGTTCGAAGATAATGGTTCAGATTTATCACACCGCTCGACAAGCGGCCCCAGCGCCCATGGGACGCTCTAAAGCTCAGGCCCCCTCTGTCGTATCCGAACCGATTTTGGGTGTAAAGCCAGACGCCATGAGCATCGAGGAAATCCACGAATCGATTCAACAATATGCCGATGCCGCCGAACGCTGTAAGATCGCTGGCATGGACGGCGTTCAAATTCACGCTGCGCACGGTTACCTGCTGAGTTCATTCCTCACCCCGCATACGAATCGACGCCGAGATAGTTACGGCGGCAGTTTCGAGAATAGATTACGGCTTCTTTTGGAAATCTATCACGAGGTTCGAAAACGCGTAGGGAGTGACTTCCCGGTAATCATGAAGATTAATGGCAGCGATGATCTTCCCTACCGAAAAGGGCTAAGCACCGAAACGTTGGTAAAAATTGCCAAGCGTATGGAACAAGAAGGTATCGATGCCGTAGAAGTAACCGCGGGGCACTACGAGTCAGGGTTTACGTTTGAACGAGGGAACTTCAAGGGCTATACCCGAAATGTGCTCAAACATGGAATGGGAGTCCATTTTTCAAAAATGAAACGCAGCTTCATGTGGCTATTCGCTCCTGTCGTTGATTTGTACTTTCAAAGGAGTGCGAGATTCAGCGCTGGATTCAACATTCCTTACGCACGACAATTCACCAAAGCTCTTAATGTACCGGTAATCTGTGTCGGCGGCCTGAATACCAAACAACAAATGAGCGAAGCACTTGCGAATAATGATTGCGATATGGTGTCTGCCGCCAGAGGATTGGTCGCCGACCCCTACCTCTATCATCACATGAAAAACAACCTTAAAGGCCCAGAATGCAATTACTGTAACGCATGCTTTTCACGGCCGGGAGTTAACCCATTGGATTGTTACGACCCACACATCAAAGCAGAAAAAGTACAGATGCTTGCTCGTGAACAGCCCGAGCTAGTCGAGCTCGCTGAAGAAGCGCTTTAGCTCTAGGTCAAGATCAAGGATGCCGAAGCTTGTCTAGGCGGGGAGATAACTGACATAAATAGATTCTAGAGCGAACCAACGCAACCTCGCTGTAGTCGCTCAGGCGAGAATCGAGCAGTAGTGATATCTATCGACATCTACCGGATCTCGTTTGAGCGAAGACAATCTAAGAGTTGCTTTAAACATCTTCTGAACGCTGGTTTTCAGTCCGGATTTTTCCGAGGAACCTCATAGATCTGCATGATCAGTCGTTCAAATAATGAACCCGGCAAAATTCGTTTCAACCGAATCCCCAGCCGTTCAATAATAGAACCGGATAGATATCTCAATTTTGGATTGGGCGTACGAATAATTCGCTCAACCAAGTCAGCAAGCTCCACAGGGTCTCCGCCGTTGTCTTCGCTGTCTCTCATCTTTTGAATAGCTCTAGAAGCCTGAGGCTCATAGCCACTGCAAGTATTACTCTCGTTGGACAACTGAGACTCACCAAAATTGGTTTTGTAGTCACCGGGCTCAATCAAAGACACTTTCAATCCATGTGCCATCACCTCCGCTCGAAGAGCTTCTGCATACCCTTCCACTGCGAACTTTGAAGCGCTGTACAACCCTTGAAAAGGGATAGAAACCATACCGGCCATAGAACTCACAATTAGAATATGCCCGCTCTTTCGACGCCGCAGCTGAGGCAGAAAAGCACGAACCATTCTATGCACACCAAAAAAGTTCGTCTCGAACTGATTTCTCGCAGCTTGATCGCTTGTATGTTCAATCGAGCCAGAAATACCATTGCCCGCATTGAGTATTATGACATCAGGGTTAAAATTGACGTCATTCAACCACGCTTTCAACTCCTCTACAGACTCGTCTTTACACACATCCAAGGGTGCCATAGTGAGTTCCCCCTCAAGGAGCCGCAGAGGAACAGCGGCTCGTCTACTGGTACCCACCACGCGATGGCCCCTATCAACCAGTTTCGCAGCCATCGCTGCACCCAGACCGGTGGATGCTCCGGTTATGAGGATATCTTTATGCATGTTAACTCACTATTTTTATCGTAATTGAGATTGGCTCATCCGCTAGAAATGAACGAGAAGTATGGCAGCCGTCAAGCTACGAATAACACCGCCAATAAAAGCCCACCCACGAGTGGCCGAACACACAAGACAGCCCCCGGGTCACCAGTTTTAAAAGTCATGCCGCCTATAGAGTTCCATCGACTGTATCAAAACAAGCAAGTCAGTAGGGCGATTAGTTTCGGTTTCAAACAAGGCCCATCTGCCCGAGCGGAATTAAAGGCGTATTTATAGCCTATTACTCACCCCCGTAATTGACATGTAAGGACATGTTTTTGACAAACTCGGACAGAGCCAACGCACGTAGTGATAGACAAAGCTATTGGATTCTAGAGGTCTTCTCTGCTTGCGCGATCAACCCGTAAGCAGCCCACGAAGATCCATCACTCTCAAAAAGCCACAAATACACTCGATAAAAATCGAGAAGTTCAATCATCTTTTGATGACCAGCCTACCGCAAATGCTCAGTTCTCTCATCTGCAGATCATTCAATCCCCTGCCAGTTTAAGTGGTCTTGAGCATCCTAAATTGCTCCACCTTATCCGAGGATCGTCCAGATAATGCGCAATAACCACCAGAGTCAATACACTGGCTCAAGCCCCCCGCCAAGCTCGTCGATAGCCAATGGGAGCTCGAACTGGATAGCCCTCGCAAATAAACTATTCTTACACCAAAGCCATCCCATCAGCGCACACTCGGGGTACACGGCTTTGAGCCAGCTCTATGGCTCCATTTCTCATAACCCTCATGGAGCTACCTCTGTGGAATTCTCGGCGCTAGTAAGGGTAACGATATTTGCGTTGGCGCTTATGGCGCAGGGCTCCCTCTCAGCTGAGCAAAACACCATCCGCTACATTGACACGGAAAAGCTCCGGCCGTTGTCCTACTCAAAGAACGGTCAAGTGGTTGGAATGTTTCCTGAAATGGCGCAACTCATACTCGAATCGCCAAACCGCAAGATAGTCAGCCGGCTGGTCCCTGAGGCACGGCTTCTATTCGAAATACAAGGGCAGCTGTCCGACGCTACCATGATTTACGCCTTTCGTGACCTCTCTATTGAGGACTACCCTGAATTTGTCGAAGTGTGCCCCACCCCGACTGTCACTCTATCGATCGATGTCATTTGGATGGCGGACAATAATCTCAACATCCAGACGTATAGTGATCTCGCTCCCTATCGAGTTGGAATATTCAATTCCTCCCCCGCGCAAATCGACAGTATTGGACTAGATTTTCCTCACCTATCTCGGCATCAATCCAGTGAAGCTTTGGTAAAATCGCTTATTTCCAATCGCATAGATATCGCTATTATGAACTGGGATTACGCACTCATTCTTGCAAAAAATCTAGTTTCAACGGACAGACTTAAGAGGGGCGAAAATCTCGGGAATATGGACATACATCTAGCGATTGCAAAACACTGGGGAACCGCGCTAGAGCGTGAAAAGATCTGCAACAGAGTGATACGTCTCAAGCAGGCGGGTGAATTCACTAGAATTAAGAATAAGTTCTTTGTGCCTTGATCCCTTCATTGCTGAGTCGTCCGTTTGAGAATGGCGGAAAGCAATCCGCGTAGATTTGTCATATTTCTCTCAACGACCAAGACGCAGTAATCACCCTATCTAACTGGCGCTCTGCGTTTTTCACCTCGAGTTCTGGCTTGCGTAACTATTCACTATTCACTATTCACTATTCACTATTCAAATAGTTTAAGTGAATACAGCGATGACTAAAAGTGTACACAGTAGTGATTGAATAAGCCTCGCCCCATCGGTAAGCTAGCCCCATAATCGCGTGGCAATAGAGAGTAAAAAATGTTCATGCATCGATAGTGATCAGTTCGGAATAGACAGCGTGTACGACTCTTCGTTAAAACAACAACTCTCTGAACTCCTAAAGGTAGAAATAGACACTATAGAATTAACGCCTATAGAAACCGGTTTAACCCACCGATCTTTTCGCTGCCAAATCTCCGATAAGTTGTGCTTTGTTAAAGTCTACAACTTCGCTCAAGATGCGATAGCGCAAGTTGATCGTATCAATCAACTAACCCAGTTCATGCGCAGACGAGACATACCCGCCCCCCGAATTATTGCTTATAGCACTCGCACACCTCGAATTGTTGTGCACGAATATGTCGATGGCTCCAGTGCGACCGGTGACATCAATGAGTTACCTTCAATCGCGCAACTCTACTCTCGATTGGTATCTATTGGGTTGGAGAACTCGACTCAAGTTGGTCGATCAGACTATCTTCAACCGCTTCACAATACACAACTGAGGCTCCAAGGCCTCAACGAGAATGCGTTAGTTTGCGGAGACTTGCATCGCCAATACCTATCNCTATGGCGGCGTGTGATCGACATATTGGATAANGAACTTNCATCTACGACACTGTTNCACCTCAACATTCACGACGATTTCACTGAAAAGAATCTATTGATGAAANACCAAGAGGTGGCATTGTTGTGTGATTGGGACAGCTATCGGTTGAAATACTTTGTCGAGCATTTNAGCTGCTCGATCGTGAGATTTTCAACCGAAGCGCCACTGGACGGTGATATTGTAAAAAGCAAACTGGAACTGTTTTATCGTAACTTAACGCCTGACCTATTGCAGACGCTAAGCGCGGCTAAGTCCTATCCGTCGCTATTGCCAGTTCTTGCCACCCTAAAGCACCTGAGAACTTATGGCTTTAGGAATTCCATTGTCAAACACCGAAGTCCAGATCTAGAACAACCTCTACTGCACTGGCCATTGCAGCATTGCCAATCGTTACTTGAGAATCGCGCTACGATAAGTCAGTGGCTTGCCTCATTTCACTGATTTCAACCAGAACGGCGATTTATCTAAGGTTTGCGGATATCACAATCCTCGGCTCTTTGCCGGTATAGCAACTGACCGAATGATAGAGAGAGCTGGCGAATAGATACAGATGGCCAGACTTGGGGTGAACGGTATGAGTAGCAGGTTTGCTAGGTCCGTTCGCATAAAAGTGCAACAAACCGCCGTCTTTTTCTCCCACTGAGCCAACGTCGACATAATAGGCACAGGAAACTTGACCGACGTGATCATGTGGTACGCCCGTCAAACCCGGCTTACTGATGATACTCCACATTGAGCTAACCGAAAAAGAGGTCGGTTGAGAGTTGCGAGAGAAAGATCGACTGGCGGCCCGCTCAATCACTTGACGCAGTCGCACCAGTTCCGGCTGTTCACTCATGTGCAACCCGGTGTCCGATAACCATTTGCTTTCAAACAACGGCTTGCCTCCGGGCAAATTGGANACCCGATCCGGAATTTCCTTCGCTAGAGATAACAACCATGCTTTTAGGCTGAGGTTTATCTCTTGGTGCTGAGGAACAGACATATGAATCAGTGGAATTTTTGCAGTCATACTCGTTGAATAATCATGGGAGTGAATAGGGGCGACATAGTTCGAAAAAATCCATTATATAGTAAGCCTCCGGCTGACTCATTGGGAAGCATGAAATGCTGCTCAATCAACAGGACTGGCGGCCGACTGAGTATTACTCAGTTATCAATTGCTGGCTTGATCTAGCTCAACAATAAGGAGCGAGGGTTTACTACACTGTTGATGGGCCGCTATGGCTGATGTGCCGACACCATGTTTGTCTAGGTACACTCTCACTTCATCAACCCCGACCGAGGTTTTCCATGTACCGATCGTTTACATTGCTCCTCTGCCTTACCGCTTCAAACAGTCTGTATTCCGAAACGAGTGCTCGCGCCGATAACACCAGTCAGCATTTACAGGAAGCGCGAACACAGACTCAAGCATTCGGTAAACAGCTCAAGCAAGTATTGAAGAGCAATGTACAACAACACGGTTTCGAGCAGGCCATTAGTGCCTGCAACCTGCAGGCACCCGCCATTGCCACCTCACTCAGCGAAAACCAATGGCAGGTAAGGCGCACGTCTTTGCGGCTTCGCAATCCCGACAACGCCGCCGACGAATGGGAGAAACGCAATTTGCTCAAGTTCGAGCAGCGGTTGGCACAGGGAGAGCCCGCCCACTCATTAGAAATCCTGGAAACCGATAACGGCACTGTGCGCTATATGAAAGCCATTCCCACGGGCAAATTGTGCCTTGGCTGTCATGGCGAATCCCTCGCCGACGATGTCAAACAACGCCTCCAACTTTTGTACCCTACCGATCAGGCCACAGGCTATACCATTGGCCAATTACGAGGAGCATTCAGCCTCAAAAGAGAGCTAAATCAAGCATCAGCCGTCGAGTAAGCGCCAACAAACACAAAAAGTGAGCTGTTCTTTTTGATGTTTACACATGTAAAAACTGTGAACTTGGGCTGCTTTTCGAAGATAAACGGTGTATTTTGACGCCAACTGGCTCGTCCGACGATGGGCCGGCTTTCGAGTTTGCTCCCATGTACTATTCTTACAACTGAATATAATTACCACGATGCTAGTAATGACGACTTACACCAATCCTATTGTTCAGGTATGAGACTGTTTCTAGGGCTATATGCCCTCTTCGCCCTATCCCTTCTTCCAGCCTGGACCTTTGCCAATACTTTGCCGCTGCCTTCTGATCGCTTGGGTGTACAGATTACCGAGAAAGAGAAGCAGTATCTGAGCAAACGCTCTACCATCAAAATGTGCGTTGATCCGAATTGGATGCCCTATGAGCGTATCAATGAACAAGGCCAGCATGAAGGCATGGCGGCCGATTACATCAAGCTGTTCGCTCAGCGAGCNGGGCTGGCGTTAGAGCTGTTCCCCACCGACTCTTGGGAGGCGACGTTAANGGCCGCCGAAAACAGACAGTGTGACATCATTTCNATGGCCCGCGAGACAGAAGATCGTCGCCGCTATATGAATTTCACCACCCCTTACATTAGCTACCCTTACGTTATCGCCACCACCAATGACAAATTTTTTATTGAGGATATTCGACAGCATCCCGACAAGCTATTTGCCGTCGTTAGAGGTTACGCCGCCAACCAATACCTGAAAGACATTCTTCCGGACATTAAACTTCTGCCTGTGGATAACATTGACGAAGGCCTTGCGAAACTTCGCGAGGGAAAAGTCTATGGCTACGTCGATTCCATTCTCTCGATTGGCTATTCGATCAGCAAAGGCTCCCATGTGGACATTAAAATATCCGGTAAGCTGGACTTCCAATCTCGCCCTTCCATTGCGGTGAGAAAAGATCAACCGGAACTGTTGAGTATTCTGCAAAAAGCGATGGATTCTGTCAGCGAAGCCGAACGCCAAGAGATCTATAATCGTTGGTTTGCCATCCGGTTTGAGCAGGGCTTCGACTACAGCCGCTTCATGCAAATCCTACTCGCGATTGCCGCGCTGGTCTGCGGGCTATTGATCTGGAACAGAAAACTCTCACTCGCCAATAAAATTGCGCAAGATGCCCTTAATGAGTTACACAACACACAGAAAAAATTGAGAGAAAAGAACACCCAGCTTGAACATCTCGCCAGCACGGATTTGTTAACCGGTTTGTGTAACCGGCTCAAAGTGGAAAACAGCTTGGAGCGCGAACTTGATCGCCTACAACGCTTTGGTCATATCTTCTCAATTATTTTGCTCGATATTGATCACTTCAAACGCGTCAATGATGANCACGGTCATCAAGCAGGGGATCAGATATTGATCGATTTTTCCAACCTACTGCGCGAACAAGTGCGCTCGGTGGATACCCTAGGCCGCTGGGGCGGAGAAGAATTTATGGTGGTCTGCCCGGGAACGGATCAGACCGGTATTACGGAATTGGCCAATAAACTGCGCGCCGCCGTGGAGCAGCACAAATTTCCAACGGTGGGACACAAAACCGCCAGTTTTGGCGTAGCCACAGCCAGTCAAGATGACAACCTTCAGCAATTGATTAAGCGCGCCGATAAAGCCATGTACACTGCCAAACACCAAGGGCGCAATCAAGTGGTCTCTGCCGATTTGTTAACTCTGAGTTGAGGACATGCGCTTCACTTCACAGCTCAGCGCTTTCTAGCCACTGCTAGCCACCGAAGAATTCACACACCCAATCGACGTTGGATGGAAAATACCAATGAGCATAAGAAGCCAATAGGCTTGTGGTGCGATAGATACCTTCGGTCTTGCGGTCCGTCAGATTGGACTGGCAATGATCACTAAAACCTGGATCACTGCACAGTGAAGAATAGTGAAAGGTATGGCCACGCACCAGATGTCCATTCAATTGGGCCTTCAGTGAACCCAAGCCCGCCACCTTTGAATTTAGCCGTGCCTGCGTAGCAATGACGCCACACAAATCGTGCGTTTGCTGATCTCGATCTTCTAACCCTTGCAGCAAGTAGAGCATGCCACCACATTCCGCCAAACTCGGCACTCGCTCAACCGTCGCTCGTATGGAATCCATCATCGACGCGTTGTTCGAGAGCGCAGCGCCGTGTAGCTCGGGATAACCTCCTGGCAAATACAAACCGTCACACTCAGGTACACACTCATCATCCAGCGGTGAGAAAAAACACAACTCAGCGCCGAGACGCTTCAAGGTATCAAGATTGGCGGGATAGACAAATGCAAACGCGGCGTCTTGGGCGATGGCAATCTTTTTACCCTTGAGTCTAGGCTCAAGGGCTGGCAGCTCTGCTGGCTCAAACGAAACCGCCGCTGGAAGCTGAGCCAATTCGGAATCAATCAGTAAGTCGGCCGCTGCATCGAGCCGCTGAGATAAATCGCTCTGCTCCTGCGCTAACTGCAAGCCGAGATGTCGCTCCGGCATGGTGATCGTTTCCTCGCGGGGCAGAACCGCCAGCAGCTGAGTATCCGGGCGTAGGCTTTCACGCAGCAATTGCTCATGACGCTCACTGGCCACCCGATTTGCCACCACGCCCGCAACGGTCAAATCCCTATCATAGTGGCTCAAACCAAAACACAGAGCGCCAAAGGTTTGCGCCATAGCGCTGGCATCAATGACCGCAACAATGGGCAAGCCAAAACGTTTGGCGAGATCGGCACTGGATGGGGTGCCGTCGAACATGCCCATCACGCCCTCGATTAGAATCAGGTCGGACTCTTGCGCGGCTTGATAGAGCAATGCCTGACAATCCTGCTCGCCCACCATCCACAAATCCAGTTGGTAGGCTGGATGTCCGGAGGCCAACTGATGGATCGTGGGATCGATAAAATCAGGACCGGTTTTAAACACTCTCACCCGCTTACCTTGACGAGCATGATAGCGCGCCAACGCGGCCGTCACGGTGGTCTTACCTTGTCCTGATGCCGGCGCAGCAATCAATAGCGCAGGACATTCAACTTTCAACTTTGACATGAAACGAAATTCCAGCAAACGGACAATTAAAGATCGACACCTTTGCGGGCTTTGATACCGGCTTTAAAAGCGTGTTTGATTTCTTTCACTTCCGACACAGTATCCATCACTTCACGAATGGCTGAACCGCCGCCACGACCGGTGACGATAACGCTCTGCTCTACCGGGCGATGGCGAATCGCCTCAATGATGGTGGCCTCATCCAGATACTTATAGGCCAGCATGTAGGTCATTTCATCCATCACCACCAGATCGTAGCTGGGATCTTTCAACATGGGTTCAACAAACGCCCAAGTTTTTTCCGCCGCTTCGATATCGCCACTGCGATCTTGTGTATTCCACGTAAAACCTGTGCCCATTTGATAGAAATCCACTTGCGGGCAGTGCTCCTTCAGATACATCTCTTCACCGGACAATTGTTTACCCTTAATGAACTGCACCACACCGACTTTTTGGCCGTAACCCAGCGCGCGAATAACCATACCAAATGCGGAGCTGGACTTACCCTTACCATCGCCGGTTAACAGCAGTGCAACACCGCGCTCGGTGGACGCTTCCTCGATGCGGGAATCCACTTTGGCTTTTTGCTTTTCCATGGCGGCTTTGTGTTTCTGATTCTTCTTGTCATCGTTTGACATAGACAGACCTCTTCTTTGGCAACACGGGGTTGCAGCATTGAGTGGTGACAGCGGGAGAAGCATAGAATCTTAGAAAGGAGCGGCAGGCAAGTTCACACGCAATATCCGAGCAGTTTGCTCGGCGTATGAAGCAGCGCGCCGACTTAGCCCTCCGCGCAGTCGTCACTGTATTAGTAGGAGTTTGGTATCGGACTGGTCGATATCCCAACAGAGAATCATCGACTTACCGTTGCGGGGGCAGTGCCGGACTTTAACCGGTCTTCCCAAATCGAGTTAACGCTCATGTAGCAGTTAACTCCACTCCTCAAACAGGTCTCGCACTCTAGTGCTCGCCACCGGTAAAGTCAACAAACCGAAACGCCTCCAATAATGGACATAACCGAGCAGGGCGCAGCTCTCAAAAACCAACAAAAGGCCACACAATAGACTGCCCCTTGATGGATTTTATGATCTACTCTGTAAACTACTGATTTTACGAATTGGAGCCTTTCTGTGACTAAGTTCAACTCTGTACTCACGCTACTACTGATTTCTGTTTTTTCCACCAGTGTTTACGCTGCGGGTACCGCCGATCACAAACGGGCGAAAATCCAAAAGATGAAAAACGAGGTACTGGAGCGGCTCTACAAAGAGGAGCCAGGCACCCGCGATGACATTCGCAACGCCCCTGGCTACGCCGTGTTTTCCAACGTTGGCATCAACCTTATTTTGCTCTCTGCCGCTGGTGGTGACGGGGTCGCCCACAATAACCTCAGCGGTAAGGATACCTACATGAATATGGCCTCTGCTGGAATCGGTATCGGCTTGGGTGTGAAGGACTTTCGCGCAGTGTTTGTGTTTCAAACCGACAAGGCCTATCAGAATTTCGTCGATAAAGGGTGGGACTTCTCAGGCCAAACCGACGCGGCCGCTAAATCTACCGACAAGGGCAAAGAGGGCAGCGCTGCACTCACCGCCGTACCCGATGTTACCGTTTACCAACTCACCGAGGCCGGACTCGTCTTGCAGGCAACCCTGCAGGGCACTAAGTATTGGAAGAGCAAAAAACTCAATCAATAGCTCTAGGGAAGCACGTGCCATCCAGCCTGTTAACGTTTCGTTGAGTGCGGCCCAAGGCTATACTGGACGCCATTAAACTCTCTATCATCATCGTCTAAGGATCTACTATGAGCCAACGATTCACCGGTAAGCGCGTGCTAGTCACCAGTGCTGATCGCTATATGGGCCCGCCGATTGCGGCCGCATTTAAGGCCGAAGGCGCCGAGGTGATTGAAAGCACCGATAAGCTCCTGAGCCAAACCACGGTCGACCAACTGGTGCAAAGTGTTGGTGATATTGATATTTTGGTGGCTAATTTCGCCGAACCGCCGCGCCCGGGTCAATTGGCTAAAATCGACGATGAAGACTGGTTTCAGCTCTTCGACAGCTTGACTCATCCCTTGATGCGCATCTGCCGAGCCATCGTGCCCGGTATGAAAAACCGAGGCCGCGGCAAGGTGGTGGCGGTCACAAGCGCATCTTCCCTACGAGGAATCCCCGGCTACAGCGGGTACTGTGCAGCGCGAGGCGCTCAGAATGCTTTCATTCGCGCGATTGGGCTTGAATACGCTCCCCATAATGTACAGATCAATGCCATTGCGCAAAACTATGTAGAAAACGATACCTACTACCCGCCAGGGCTACTGGAAAACGAGAAATTTCAAGCACGACTGAAAGAGGACGTACCGACACAGGCGGTGGCTAAAGCGGAAGAAACCGGTGAGTTAGCGCTTTATCTCGCCTCCGATAAGTGCACCCATATGGTGGGTCAAGTGCTGCCTTGGGCGGGAGGCTGGGTCACCACTACCGGCTAGCGAGGTGAATGGAAGTGAATGGCACGTCAATCCTTCTAATTGGGCTATACTGCTTAAGTAGACGAACAAGGTGCCGCAATTACCTTGGCTTTTTGACGTTTGAGCGATCGCAACACTCCGTGCAATCACCGAGCAAAGACCCAGCAACATGCCGCTGCCAATCTTATCAGACCTGAATACCGCTTTTTGCCGCTGCCTCGCGCCGGTTGTTGCGGGTCTGATCATTAGTGCCAATGTGCACTCGCAAGCGCCCTCCTTTACTGTACTTTGTGCCGTGCCCGAGCAACACGAGTCATTTGAGCCCATTCATTACGCCTACTCGAGAGCTCTGTCGGAGCTTGGTTATCAACTCACGTTTAAAGTCATCACGCCCGCGCGCACCTTCCATGACATCACTCACGGTCAAGCCGATGCGATCTGTTTGACCAGTAATCTCAGCCTCAGCACATTCGACACTGGGGCTGGTGCACCGCTGAATATTGTACTCGGTAAAAGCCAGATCAATGGCTGGAGCGTTAATCCGGTCATTAATGTAAACCGCGAACGAATCACATCGGACAACTCTTTATTCGTCGGCCATATCAAGAATCAAAGCTCTGACTTTTATCTGAGAAGCTATAACGTCAAGCATGGGGTCGCCACCAAAAACGTTTCCATGGCAGCAAAAATGTTGGCCATTGGTCGCTTAGACGTGATGCTGTTGATCGAGACCGAAACCTACGAAACAACGCTCTCTTATTGGTTGGAGCAGCACCAAGTAGGTTTGAGTAAACGCCTGAAAAAAACCTATATTGCCGACGCCAACTACACGCCCTATTTACACAAGCGTCATCAAAGGCTTAAAAAACCGCTAGAACGATCGCTCACAAAGATTGTCCAATCTCACGGTGGAGCTATAGCGCGGCATAACATCGCACAATGGAGCGCAGCCGCTGCAGACTATTTTAACCGGACCAACGGCCATACCCCACACGACAATTGATAACTTCAGATTAACTCTGCAAGTCATCGCGTTCGCATCTGCCGCAATACTCCTATACTGACTAAATCGCTAAGGTTAATAGGCAATGCGGCCGTTAACACTATTCAAACCCTGCTATTCGATACATAGCTCTCGGAGAAAACTCAATGAATATAACTGTGAGCACTAAAATTCTTCTCGGCTATCTCGCCGTACTAGCGATCACCGTGCTCACGGTCATTGTTCTTGCCACGACCACTCAAGGGGTCAAAAATCGCGCCGGCCACTTCATTGAAGTCACCCTACCGGAGCTCAGTGCGCTGCAAGAAATGAACGACTTAATCAGCCTGCAAGAGATCAGCGCCTTCTCCCTCTACGGAACCACCATCGATAGCCAGCGCTTTGATCAAGAACGCAACGATTACCAACAGCAAATTCAGCAGGCACTGCAAGCCAATATTCCCGCTGCTAGAATCAGCGGTGAACTCGATGCTTATCAAGCAGAATTGGATCAATTGCATCAAGTCATGACCGCCCAACCGATCGATTGGGATTCTGCACGCAACCGTCTTACGGACTTATCACAGCGCGCGATGACACTGCGCTCTATCCTCTCCGATATCAGTGCAGAAGTTTCCAGTACCGCTAGCAACAGCTCTGAAATGATCCTGGACGATATGAGCAGTATGCTAAACCTATTGATCGGTATGATCATCGGTATCGCGCTGGTCGCGGGTTTCAGTTTTTGGTTTTCACGCCGCAACATTGCCAAACCCATTCAATCTTTGGCTCAACATTTACAACACATTGCTCACGACCACGACCTGCGAGTCAAGCTCGAACAAAGCTCCAACGATGAAGTCGGTCAGGCCGCTGAAAGCACCAATCAATTGTTACAGCAATTCCACAGAAGTATTTCTGACGTTATTGATGCCATCAACGGCATCGGCAACTCAGTCTCGTCTCTCAGTCACGCCACCTCATCGGCCGACACCACCGTCGATCAATTAAAATCAGAGATTGATCGTTTAGTGGGCGAAATGCAGCAATTGGCTGAGCAGATGTCCGCCAGTGTTAACGAGTCTCAGCAGGCGGCCAACAGCGCAAACCAAGGCGCCCAAGAAGTGGAAGAAGGCGTCAGACAAGTCGAGTCCACCGCAAACAGTATTGGGCTTTTGGCCAGTAATATAGAATCCAGCGCGAACAGTTTGCTGGCGCTGCGAAGCGCCGGCGATCAGGTTTCCAGTGTCGTTGGTACCATCGCAGAGATTTCCGATCAGACCAACTTACTGGCCTTAAACGCCGCAATTGAAGCCGCCCGGGCCGGCGAGTCTGGCCGTGGTTTTGCGGTAGTGGCTGATGAAGTGAGAACGCTGGCCTCACGCACGCGACAATCCACAGTGCAAATTAATGACATGATGGATTCCATTGTGGCCTCGATTTCTACCGCCGTCGATTCCATGGACGCCAATCAACAGAACGCCCGCAACTCGGTAGAGCTCGCCCAAACGACCGTGGCCAGCCTACAATCGATCAAACAGACGATTATTTCTCTGAGCCATCAAAGTACCGGCGTGGCCGACGACAACTCGCGCGTACAGAAAGATGTGCTAGCTCTGAGCGAGAACATCAATCACTTCAAACAAATGGGTGACGATGTCTCACAGGGCAGTCACGAAACACGGCGCGCGTCGGGAGACTTGCAACAGCTTTCCAATAGCCTGAGTCAGCTCGTAAGCCGCTTTAAGGTCTAACCCCCAATCTCTCCCCTTGGCTGCAGAAAACCTGTCTGCGACAAACGGGGTGAATGTGAATAGCATGTCCGAATATGGCTAGTTCTAGCGCGAGCAATACCGTAGGCTAGTCACATGACCACTCCAACAGAGAACCAATGGCGGCAAGCACGCCTCGCTCGGGATCCGCGCTTTGACGGCACCTTCTACATTGGTGTGCTCACTACGGGTATTTTCTGCCGCCCTATTTGTCCTGCGCAGCTTCCGAAAGAAGAGAATATTCGCTACCTGAACAGCGCCTCTCTGGCCATCGAACAAGGCTTTCGCCCCTGTCGTCGCTGCCGACCAGAATACGCGCCCACACCTCAACAGCAATGGCCCGATGAGCGTATTGACGCCACCATCAAGGCGATCGATCAAGGCTTTCTCGACAGTGCCGATGTGCCTCAACTGGCCGCGAGCGTGGATCTCAGTGAACGACAATTGCGCCGCCTGTTTGTCAACGAAGTCGGTGTCACACCGTCACAAATGGCCGATACACGGCGACTGTTTATGGCCAAACAACTGTTGCGGGAATCCAATCTGAGCATTACTGATGTCGCTTTGGCCTCGGGCTACAGCAGTGTTCGTCGATTTAATAGCGCCATCAAAAAATTCTATCAACAAACGCCGTCTGAAATTCGTCAGAAAAATCGCTCGGTTAACAGCGGCGATATTCATCACTGCCAAATAGAGTTGCCCCATGGAAAGGACTACCCCTGGCAGCAAGTACTGGATTTTTTTCAACGACGAGCCATCGATGGTTTAGAAAAAGTTCAACCAAAGGGCTTTAGCCGCGTACTGTGCCTGTTCGATAACCCCATCGTTATTCATATCGAAAAGAGCCGAAAGGCGCACCACCTGACACTAACCATCGCCAACGCCAGGGCCGATCAAATCAGCGCGGTCATCGTTCATGTGCGCAAGGTGCTCGACCTCAATACTCACCATGAAACCGTCACTCAGTGGTTGCGGAAAGATCCGCTGCTTAAAAAATTGATCAAGCCTTCAGATCGCTTGGCGCTACCCGGTGCGTGGGATGCCTTCGAATATTTGATACGGGCGATCATCGGCCAGCAAGTTTCTGTGAAGGCCGCAAAAACACTCACACAACGCATCATCGATAAGTTCGGCCGTAGCGTAACGCTTCATCAGCAAACCTACACACAATTCCCCACACCTGAAGCGTTAGCCAAGAGTGATCTCTCGGGGCTCGGATTAACTCACCGACGAGTCGATACTATTCAGGCCATTGCTCGCGCTCATCCTGAATTACCGTTGAGCGCCTACAATCACGCTCAACGACAGCAGTTGCAACAACGACTCCTAGCCATCAAAGGCATCGGTCCCTGGACAGTAGACTACTTAATGATGCGTGGATTTTTTCAGCCAGATATCTGGCTTGATACCGATCTCGGGGTCATCAATGCATTGAAACAAGTCGATGAAAACGTCGACAAAAAATACCTTCGACAACGAGCAGAAAACTGGTCACCTTGGCGCTCGTATGTCGTACTCGCACTTTGGCGAACCCTTTAGTTGAGACCCATCATGACAAAACCAACACACACAGCTCCTCAATATTTCGACACTTTTGATTCGCCCGTGGGCGAGATGATTGTGGTCATCGATGAACAGGGCCTGCGCCATGTAGATTTTCAACAGTGTGCTCGCCCCCTGGCTATGGAATCAACATGGGTGCGCAATGCCGACGCCTGTCGCGAAGCCCGCCAACAGCTGCAGGCCTACTTTGCCAAAGAGCTGCGCCAGTTTGATCTGCCACTGGCCCCGCGGGGCACTGAGTTTCAACAAGTCGTTTGGCAAGAATTGGCCAAAGTCGATTTCGGTACGCTTTCGACCTATGGGCAGATGGCAAAACATCTCGGTCGCCCCACCGCTTCCCGCGCTATCGGCATGGCCAATGGTCGCAACCCGCTTTCTATAATCCTGCCATGTCATCGCGTGGTTGGGGCCAACAAAAAGCTCACCGGTTATCGCGGCGGTTTGGACATTAAAACTTTCCTATTGAAACACGAGGGATTCCAAATAGAAGACCAGACCCTTATGGTTTGACAGATTTGTCCTATCACTACCGTTGACACTAGTTAGACATCTAACATAAATTAGATCGCTCATCACTTAAGCAATGGGTTAGTTCGTGAGCGATAGCAATACGCCTAAAATCACCGACAACAATCGTATTCGGGAAAAAACCGTTATTGCTCAAATATCGCGTCTGCGAGACTTGAGCCATACTTTTCTTTCACACGCGATGAGTGAAGAAGGCCTGCAAGGTTTAGTGCCAAGTCACGGGGAGATTCTCATGGCTCTCTATGTCGACGAAGCGCTGACGATGCAACAAATTGCGGCGCGCATTAAACGTACTAAACCGACCACCACTGTGCTGGTCGATAAACTCATTGCCTTAGGCTACGTAAAAAAGCAGCGTTCCCAGAATGACGGCAGGAGCTTTGACGTGACCCTATCCCGCAAAGGCCGAGAGTTGCTGCCCCGCTTGGGCGATATCTCCGACGGTATTCATCAGAAAATCGATGCCATACTGTCCGTACAAGAAAAGAAAAAGCTGTCGCAGTTAATGGCGAAGCTCATACAAAACTGGTGAGACAAGCCCACGGATCTCTCTAGCCATCCAGAAAACACCCTAACGAGCGACATAAGAAAAATGCTCTAGCATTGTTATCATCACGAGCATTTAATTAGATATCTAACATAATGAACAGGAAACCAAAATGAACAACGAAATCATAGACGTTTGGATGCAACACCCAACCGCACGTTTTATCAACAATCCGATATTTGAATCATTGCGTCGCTGGACCGGCGGTAAAACCGTCGAAGAAACGCCTCCTGCCCAGCTCTCGATTGATATCATGAATCAAGGCAAGGTGAATCGCGGACTACTGAGCGCTTGGTACGCCCCACACGGTGACATGATCAGCAATCAAGAAGTGAAACAATGGGTCGATCAATACCCCGATCGCTTTGTCGGTGTTGCTGGGGTGGATCTGCGCAACCCGGTGGCAGCCGTCAACGAGCTTCGTCGCTGCGTGAACGAGTGGGGCTTTAAAGCGTTGCGTATTGTGCAATGGCTGTGGGAGCTGCCTCCAACTCATCCTTACTACTACCCGCTCTATACGGCTTGCGTCGAACTGGACATTCCCGTGTGCCTGCAAGTAGGCCATACCGGACCGCTGCGGCCCTCAGAAACCGGTCGACCCATTCCTTACATCGATCAGATTGCCTTAGATTTCCCCGATCTGAAAATCGTCTGCGGGCACATTGGCTACCCTTGGACAGAAGAAATGATTGCTGTCACTCGTAAACACCTGAATGTTTACATCGACACATCGGCCTATACGGTTAATCGCTTCCCCGATGAACTGGTTCGCTATATGCAGAAAACTGAGAATCACAAGGTGATGTTTGGCACTAACTACCCGATGTTGACGCATGAGCAATGTTTGAAGCATCTGGATACCCTTGAGCTGTCAGAGAAAGCACAGACCCTGTTTCTAAGCGGAAATGCCACTAAGCTATTCAAACTCTAGCCTAGCGCTAGGCCAGCACTCGAGAATCAGATGGATAGCCAACTTATCTCTAGAGCTATGAGAAGTAGCGAAAGGGAAAGCCTATGTCTCTCATCCACTCAGATACAGCTGGCGCTATAGGCTCTCTGGTCTCAGGTACTCAAAAGAGCTCCTGAGCTCCAACAGCCATCGATCAATATCATCGCTTTTTCTCGTTTTCTAGGCCCTTCTCCGTTACATGGTGATAAAGAGAAA
>PANW01000071.1 GCA_002707785.1 Cellvibrionaceae bacterium
GAACAGGCCTCAGGAATAATGCCTCGCGCAGCAAACACAAATCCCATCTTAGCGCCTTTGGTTGCAATTCGAATATCGGCGGCCAGAGGTACCGTCAATCCCATTCCAGCGGCGGATCCATTAAACGCAACAATCACCGGCTTCAAACTGCGATAGATGCGACGTGACAGCTCGCCGCCGCCGTCGCCCTGTTTGGCCTCCTCCACAATTTCGTCGTAGCCTTCCCAGGTTTCCGTGCCTTTGGACAAGTCCGCACCGGCACAAAAAGCTCGGCCTGCGCCAGTGATAATCACGGCTCCCACCTCGTCATCAGCATCGGTTAAGTCAAACACCCGCATGAATTCTTCAAACATTATCATGTCGAATGCATTCATCATCTCCGGTCGATTGAGCGTGATGGTGGCAATACCTTCTGAGACATCGTACAAAATAGCTTCAAATTCCATGGAATATCCTTGTTAGAAAAGTAAATCAAACGACTCCAAACTAGAGTTCTTTTGGAACAGTAAAAGAGGAGCGCTAACCTTAGCCGGTTACAGAAAAATACCACTAGGGAGCAGTTGTAAACGCCTCCCACCCAGCAGCTTTCCGAACTGCGCTTTCCCCGTGGAAGCATCAGCCGGTGCAACACCCCAATCAATAAAAGCAAAAATACGCAGCAATACTGAGCCGGATCTAATAGCTGTAGCGTCCTCATATTGAGAATTCAAGCAAACCGAGACCTAAGGGTATACCCCTAGATCCACTTTTGCTAGGATGCCTCCAATAGTGATTCGATACAAATGAGAGAGTGACGATGGACTTTGGAGCATTAGTTAAAGCAAGACGCAGTATTCGCGGCTACAAAAAAGACCCGGTTCCCAGATCAGTACTGCGAGAAATCGTCGAGATTGCAAAAGGCGCTCCGTCGTCTATGAACACTCAACCTTGGCATATGCACATAGTCACTGGCGAGCCGCTCGAGCGTATCCGCCAAGGCAATACCGAGAATATGATGGCGGGCATTCCACCGAAGCGTGACTTCCCCATGAAAGAAGCCTACGAGGGCTTGCACCGACAGCGCCAAGTTGACGTCGCCATTCAGTTGTTTGAAGCCATGGGCATTGCCCGCGATGACAAAGAAATGCGCACCGATTGGGTGATGCGTGGTTTTCGCCAGTTCGACGCCCCCGTATCCATTGTCTTAACTTACGACAAGTACCTAGAGCCCGCTGCTATTAGTCAGTTTGACTTGGGCGCTGTGGCTTACGGGATTTGTTTGGCAGCCTGGGAGCGTGGACTGGGAACCGTCATTAACGGCCAAGGCATTATGCAATCGGCCGTGGTACGTGAACACGCGGGTATTCCTGAAGACCAGAACATTATGATTTGTATTGCCATGGGTTACCCAGACGAGAGCTTCGCCGCCAACAGCGTTAAGTCTGTGCGCGCCGACAGTGAAGACTTTGTCCACTACATAGGGTTTGACGTGGACGATGAGGCACAGACAGCCTGAAACCGGCCGTGAGCCAAGCTCGCTCCACTAGTCCCTGAATTAATAGCGTTAGGAATATCCGGGGGCTTTTACAAAAAGGCAGTTGCTCGTAGAGAACAAAGCCAAATAGTGCTACTGGATTTTTTGTTCTTTTCTGCCAGATGACAAATTGCATCTAATGATGACTAGCTCGGCTTTGAATCCGTTTTTCGAAACGCCCAAATTTCGCAAAATCCCTATAGAGGGAACCGTTCGTTGTCGACAGAACGATCTCAACGAATACTGTTCCCTCTACCGATTACGCCAGTGATCGTTTACCCCACTAGAAAATGAAGTCAGTAGCTGAGAAAGTGCTCTGCCAACGATTGCTGAAGGCCCAGTTGCTTGACGAAATTATCCACCTGATCGCGAGTTCCCCTTGATAGATCATTCAGCTCTTCAACGGCGTCTCGAACAACCAACAAACTGCCATTAATATCCTCACTGGCGACAAACTGCTGTCCCAGTGCAACGGCCACGCCTTTGGTTACTTCACCAACCTGGTCTGAGTTTTTATTGATAGATTCAAAAGTCTTTACGGTTGCATCCAGTGAATTCTGCATGGAGTCCGACAGCTTCTCGCAACTCTCAAGTGCCATTCCCGTTTCCTGTAAACTCGCTCGAAATACTTCCACGATGCGTTGAATTTCCTGAGTCGAGTTCTGTGTTTTTTGCGACAGGGCTCTTACCTCTTCGGCGACTACCGCAAAACCACGGCCATGCTCGCCCGCTCTAGCGGCCTCAATGGCGGCATTCAGCGCTAGCAGATTTGTTTGATCGGCAATCACACCAATCATATCCAACACATTGTCCATTTGAGCGCTATCACCGTGAAGTCTTGCCATCTGCTGACTCATTGTCTGGATCTGTGATGTCACTTTATTCACCGCGCCTACGATATCGCCCACTTCGCGACTTCCCACCGCTAGCAGCTGTCGAATACTGTCGACCGTTTCAGAAGCGTGCACTGTCTGGCCACTGACCTCCTGCACCGAAGCAACCATTTGCTCCATAGCGACCGATACCTGATCGAGATGTCCCATTTGATGATCGAGGTGAGTACAGGTTTTAGCATGACTGTCAGCGGCTTGGCTAGCCACATCAGTCACCGCGTGCTGCCCATCCCTAATTCGTGCCAGCGAAGCTCGAAGCTGCTTACTGAGCATCATCTGCGCTAAGGTGATAGCGCCTTCTTCCGAACGATCACCGGTGAAAATATACTGGGCTAGCGGATCATCTACCACTTGCTTTGCCCCTTTCACCAAACGATTAATCGCGCGGTATATTTTCCAAACCAATCCAGCACTCAGCACGGCGGCACCGAGCGATAGCCACAAGGGAGCCGCAGGGAACTGCATCAGAACGATGAGTAGCACCAACGCGACACATTTTCCCTTTAGTCCAAAACTGGGCACTCTAAACAACGATTTATCGCTCTTGAGCCGCGTATAGGCAGCCTCCGCTCGAGACTTTTGTTCGCTAGTCGGCCTGGTTCTAACCGATTGATATTCATCGATGGCACCCTGGCTGTCCGCTATCGGCGTGACGAAGGCATCGACCCAATAATAACCACCTTCTTTCGTGCGATTTTTTACCAACCCCATCCAACCATCGCCCTGCTTTAAGGTTTTCCAGAGAGTTCCAAAAGCCTGCGAAGGCATGTCAGGGTGACGCACAACATTATGCGCCTGACCCATGAGTTCTTCGAGCTCAAAACCGGAAGTTTCACAGAAGCTCTGATTGGCATCCGTAATAACCCCTTTTAAATTGGTCGTCGAAATCAGAAACTGATCATCTTTAACCTGAGTTTCTCGATTAATTATGGGTTGATTATTTCGCATTCAACACCTCCATCATTTCGACACTGTCGTCACTCAAATCACAGGGTCGAAAGAGGTAGTAACCTTGCAACAACAAATTGGTGACGCCTAGCTGCTTAATGAACTCTAATTGCTCTTTCGTCTCAATCCCTTCCACTACGACTGTGGCGCCTAAGTTCTGACATAGCTTGAGCATGGCCTTAAAGGTCATTCGGCGACGCTCGTTTTGATTAATATCCATCAACAGATTGCGATCCAGCTTAACGATATCCACTTGAAACTGACTTAAATAATCGAGCGTTGAATAACCTGCACCGAAATCGTCCAGTGCCAATATGACGCCCTGATCTCTAACCCATTGAAAAATATCAGCGGCATCTTTTGCGTCCACCGGCAGAGCTTCAGTTTCGGTCACTTCAAAGATAAAGCGCGAGCGTTCTACCCCCGCCCCATCGATCATCTGTAGAACATCGTTGATTAATACTCGATTGGTAATTTGAGGAAGATTAAAATTAATCGCCAAACAGGTGGTGGAATCGTGCAGAACATTTTTAGGCATAGTAGTTAAAATCCTTTCAACCACGTAAATAGCAATCTTGTACAAGTAGCCATACTTCTCCGCCACACTAATGATACGCAGAGGCGAGATGTAACCCAACTGAGGGTGCTGCCAGCGCAGTAGAAATTCTATTGCCGCCACCCGACCGCTGGCTTGATCAACGATCGACTGCGCGGCAAGATGCAGCTGATTGTTATCCAGCCCCGCGCAAAGATCCTCAAACAGCTCTTCATCACCAACATCGCTTTGGTCGCGGGAAAACAGATTCCCTATGGTTGTGCGTCCTTTGGCTTCCTCCAAGGACTCTTCAGCGCGGGCAAGAAGTTCATCTTTACTGAAACTTCCATTCAAGCCATGAGCAGCACCGATGAACAAACGAGGTATAATTTGGTCGAACCCTAGGGTTACTGACTCATTGAGGACCGACGGCGCCTGTAGAGAAAACTCGCGAATCGAACGAGCCGACTGCGTTAAAAGAACCGCGAAGCGGCGTTTGCTAAGACGATAGATACTGCCACCATTACCGGCCACAAGTGACAATCTTTCTGCCAAAACTTTGGCAATTACCTTTCCCCCGACCTTATTAGTGAACTCGACTAGCACGAGTTCACAGGGAGAAAAATCCTTGCGTTGCAGTTCTGCGGCTATATCAAGCTCCAATAAATGGTGATTACCCACCCCCGTCTCACTATCGTAAAAGCCATGCTGATTACTATCGCGGTTCAGCCATTCACTGATATTGTCACTGACTGAGAGAAATCGTGTCATCCGTCCCTGTGCATTGTGTATCGGAGCAATGGACTGCATGGCCCAATACAACCCCCCTGCTTTATTTCGGTTGAGGATGCGCCCCCTCCAAATCTTTCCGTCGCGTATTCTTGCCCATATCTGTTTGTGTAGCGCCGGCGGCGTGCGTCCAGAATTCAACAAACTGGGCGTCTTCCCAATGACATCTTCGGAGCTATAACCGGAGACCTCTGTAAAGCGCTGATTGACAAACTGTATGGTGCCATCAACATCGGTTAACAACACTGCCGCACCGGACAATTCAATCAAGCGCTGCCACAGCGCCTCATCCAACTGAATATCACCAACCATCTAAGCAAACCCCTGCCATATTCTTTCCTTATGCACTCAGCCTCATCACTCAATTTGATTTACATCAACTTAAGCTCATTCTGTCACGTGTAACATTTATATCGATGGTTTTTCAGATTGTGAATAGCCGTTCTAACCTTGACAAAGTCCTGTCAACACAGTGTCAACTATTTCTTGACACCTAACACCAAACACATGCAATTAACTGGATACTCTGCTTATTTTCTGGCGGCGTAGTTAAGTATTGTTCTAGGAGCAACTGTGGGAGCAACAAACAGCCCCCCAATTGGCGTTATTGATCGCTTTCGATCGAGTCTGGCACAAAAGGGAATTAGCATTACCCAGCTGTCTGAAGATCTCGGCGTTAGCCGTCAAGCTATCTACAACTGGATAAAAAGCGGAGCTATCAGTCAACGCTATATCGAGCCGCTTTGTCAGATCTTGGAGATTAAAGCCGAATGGCTACTCTTCGGCACGCCGCAGTTGCAGGACTGCACGGACAGCTGCTATCAAAATTGCGAACTAAAAGTCACCTTGATTGATCTGCTACTCAATAATCGCAAGTTGATTGTTGAGCACAATATATTGACACAAGAAATTTTATGGCATGGCGATACCATAAACGAATTTGAAGGTAGCGAATTACCTTCGGACACCGATAGTTTACGTGAATGGATAGACCCGGATTACTACCATATGTTTCACCATGCACTACTGCGATATCACCTCTACAAAGATAGACAAAAAGTTATCTTTCCAATACGTCAAGAAATTCCGCATAAGAGCCGTTGGCTAGAACTTGAATTTGAAAGCCATTGCAACAATCAAATAGTGATCTATTCGCTACAAGAGTTTAAGGCCTGAATAAATACTACTTCTAGGTATCGACTTCGACGTCTCATAATAACCAGCGCCCAGCAGTAAGTCTTTTATGGTGCCAAACCATGGATTACCGCGTCGCTAGGTTCCTCGCAATGACGTGTTTCAGAGCTGTCCCAGGTAAGAGTAAACCTCTTCACTTTATAGATTTCTAGAAACCCAGGCACTAGATAGATCGAACGCTAACGCACCAAAAGGGGCAAGTCATGCATAAACAGTTGCACAATGACTCACCAACAAGAAATCCACACACGGTTATAATCACAGACTAATTATCTGATGCCGCAATGCCATTCATGCGCTCGATTGAAATCAATTCATTGTCTACCGCACCGATCATTGAAAGTGCATCGTCACGACTCCCCTGGAGCCAAGACTGAGCATTACTCACCTCAATCAACACCGGCATGCGGTTGTGTATCTGTGCACATTTGGCATTGGGTTGCGTGGTCAAAGTCACCAGCTCTGCACCAAACTCTCTGTTAAAATAGATGCCCGCCATCAACAGCGGTGTTCGATTCGCGTGAACAAATTGGTATTTGGTTTTTCGAGGCCCTGCTTCAGCGCGCCATTCATACCACCCCGAGCAAGGCACCAAGCACCGATGATTGTGAAAAGCCTGTTTGAACGTCTTCTTTTCGGCCACAGTCTCACCTTGCGCATTGATGATGACTCGTTTCGACCAATCCGGTTTTATTCCCCAGCGTGTCTTGCACACCCCGATGTCATTGTCTTCGGCCACCAGCACATCGACATTGTCGGTAGGCCGAAGATCGGTATTGGTCGTCGTGTTAAAATCAACGCCTAAGGTTTCGGACACCCATTGACTGAGCGAACTGTCGGTTACATTCAAGCGACCACACACAGTGACTCTCCTCTACTAATCCGTGAATGTAATACAGTGTAAACAACAAGCCCAACCATGAGAACTCCAACAAGCATTGCTCCTTGCACGCGAAACCTTACTCTGTGGTCAAGCTTAAACTGCCAGCTTGTCCACTTAACCCGCGAGTGAACATTGAGCTGGGTCAACCCCTCACAAAAAAGACACAGCAAACGGCATTGGTCGTTCGACAAGTGGTTTTTCTCAGTCGAGGAGCTTGGTAGAGTTGTCTGTAGATGTCATCAGCATGTGTGAGTATGAGTTTTATTCGTTAACATAGTAGACGATCAACAGACAGGGAGCGCGGTGAGAGATGAAACACAGAGCAGTACTTTATGGATTGATGTTGCTCGCTTCAAGCTTTGCGGCCTCAGCGGCAACACCTGTTTCAGAGACTGCTGAGGATAAGCCTGCAACTAGCGTGAATGCGCACGACATTGTGGCCAAGGCAATTGACCATTGGCGCGGACTCAGCTCCTACTCTGAAATGACCATGACCATCAACCGCCCAGATTGGCAACGCAGTGTGTCGATGATGGGGTGGACACAGGGCAGTGAACAAACCTTGATTCGTATCACCGCCCCAAAAAAAGACGTCGGCAATGGCACGCTGTTAAAAGGCAATGCCATGTGGTCATTTGCACCGAAGATTAATCGGGTGGTGAAAATCCCTTCGTCGATGATGGGACAAAGCTGGATGGGTTCAGACTTTTCCAATAACGATGTGGCACGTTCCGATGATATTGTCGATCAGTACAGCCACCGCTTACTGAGCCAAGAGCAGCACGAGGCACACAACATTTATGTTATAGAGGCCATTCCCTACGAAGATTCTGCTGTCGTCTGGGGACGCGAGGTTTTGCGGGTGCGCGATGACTATGTGCTGTTGCAACATCAGTTCTTTGATCAAGATGATCTGCTGGTGAAACAACTCAACACATTGAGTATCAAGACTATGGATGGCCGCCCCGTGGCAGCACAGCAACGAATGCAAAAGCAAGATGCGACCGAGGAGTGGACAGAAATTATCATCCACAATGCGGATTTTGATATTGATGTCAGTCCGCGTCAGTTTACCTTATCTAACCTGCGCAACCCGCGTCCTTAACGGTTGGAGACTAGAGCCCCATGCTAACCTCAAAACTAGCTTGGCGTAATCTATGGCGGCATCCTCGCCGAACATGGCTGACCATTGCGGCGATGGTATTTTCCAATGTGTTGTTGGTCTTTATGATCAGTATGCAATTTGGAATGTACCACCGCATGATCGACAACACCCTGCGCCTGATGACCGGCCACCTACAAGTACAGCTTGACGGCTATCAAGACCTGCCAAGGATTCACAAGGTAGTGCCCAACATCGAACAACTGGCCGAGGATTTACGTCGACTCAGTGCGCAAGCCAAACAATTGTCAGAAGACTCGAATCAACCGAATGTTGAACAACCGCCTTCCATTCAGGTGGCCGCCCGTGCTCAGGGTTTTGCTCTGGTATCAAGTCAGGAACGCAGCTATGGCGCAATGATTATTGGTGTCCAACCTGATTATGAAGGCAAAATCTCTAGCCTTCCGGGGTTGGTCAAGCAGGGCGACTATCTCAGCTCGGATTCAGACGCTGAGGTAGTGATCGGATTAGCCTTGGCGCGAAATCTAAAAGTAACACTCGGGGATGAATTAACCTTGCTGGGCTCAGGACGAGACGGCTCTTTTGTCGCGGATGTGGTGCGTGTTCGCGGTCTATTCGACAGCGGCGTGGCTGACTTAGATCGCAATTTAATTCACATGCCACTGAAACGTTTTCAAGAATCCTTTGCCATGGGAGAGAGTGGTCATCAACTGGTGATTATGAGTGAGGACTTTTACCAGCTCGACACGCTCAAAAGTCAGCTTCAGCCGGCGCTGAGCTTGCAACCCAAATTGAAACTACTGGATTGGCAAGAGCTGCAGCCAGGATTGAGACAAGCCATCATTGCCGACATGGCCAGCGCCTGGTTTATGTATGGGGTATTGATTCTACTCGTGGCTTTCAGTGTACTAAACACACAGTTGATGTCGGTGTTGGAACGAACTCGCGAGTTCGGTATCGTCATGTCGCTGGGGTTGAGGCCCAACCGGCTCGGTGGGCTGGTCATGCTCGAATCGCTATTGATGGCCTCCATTGGATTGGCACTGGGGATGCTGTTGGGCGTTGCCTTAGTCACTTACCTCAATCAAAACGGCTTTATAATTCCCGGCACCGAAGAAGCCATGGCTCGCTACAATATGCCGTCTCGAATTTACCCATCTTTAAATGCCGGTGCACTCTTACTGGGCCCCTCTATCGTCTGGCTGGGTTGCCTACTGGCATCTTTATATCCGGCTTTACGCTTGCAATTTTTGCATCCCATCGAAGCCATGAGGAGCAGCCAATGATGCCGGTTTCGCCGTTTAAATTGAGTGGAGTCTTGTGGGTTCTTGCGTGGCGTAATTTGTGGCGTAACTATAGACGCACCTTAATCATGCTCACAGCCATTGCCGTGGGTGTGTGGGCGATGATCTTTCTCACCGCCATGATGCGCGGCATGGTGGATGACATGGTGCGAGGCAGTACCAGCACTCTGTTGGGACACGTGCAGCTGCACCACCCACAGTATCGCGACGATCCGAACATCGTGAACAGTATGCCTCCGCCATCGACCTCGTTGCAGCAAGCTCTCAATAGTGAGTCGGTTGTCGCTTGGACCACGCGCGTGCGAGTACCAGCCGTGATTTCCAGCGAGCGAGAAACCACTGGCATTACCTTGGTTGGCATAGACCCCGAATCTGAACGCCCACTGTCATTTATCGCCCATAAGATTACCGAAGGCCGCTACCTAGAAAGCCCGAATGATCGCGGTGTGATTTTGGGCAAGCGTTTGGTTGATAAACTGGAGACTCGACTCGGCAAACGAGTGGTGCTGATGAGTCAGGATCCAGACAACAATGTCGTCGATCGCGGCTTTCGTGTGGTGGGTATCTACCGCAGTGATCCGAGTATGATTGAAGAACAATTTGCCTTTGTGGGACGGACAACTGCGCAAGGTTTTTTGCACATGGGTGAGCAAATATCAGAAGTGGAAGTGCTGGGCTCAGATTATCGTCAGGCCAAGAGTCTGGCGGTGCCATTGCGACAAACTGCAAACAACGAGACGGTGCCGATTGAAGTGCTGAGCTGGACTGAAATTGATCGCTACCTCGGCTCCATGCTACCCATGATGGATGGCTTTGTGTTGGTATGGATTATCGTGGTATTTACCGCGCTATCCTTTGGGCTGGTGAACACACTGGCGATGGCAGTGTTTGAGCGCGTGCGTGAAATTGGCTTGATGCAAGCACTGGGCATGAAACCTCAAGCGATTATGTTGCAGGTTTTGTTTGAATCTATTTTTCTGCTAGTGATCGGATTAGTCATTGGCAACCTGAGCGCTTGGCTCACCATTCTACCGCTGCAATCAGGCATTGATATTTCGGTGGTTGCCCAAGGATTAGAGATGGGTGGCATGAGCAGTATGCTCTACCCATCGCTCCAGATAGAAGACATGATACTGGCCACCGTTGTCGTTTTGCTCTTGGGCATGGGCGCCAGTCTGTTGCCGGCTTGGCGAGCAGCGCGTCTCGATCCGATCAAAGCACTGACTAAACACTAATGAGGACGACATAATGAGTGCGGTGACCTGCCAAGGTTTGGTAAAACGCTTCCAACAAGGTGATCAAACCATCTACGGCCTCGACCATGTCGACTTAAGTGTTGCTGAAGGTGGCTTTCTCTGTTTGTCCGGCCCATCGGGTTCCGGCAAGACGACCTTACTCAATGCTATTGGCGGCTTAGACAAACCCGATCAAGGCTCGATCACCATAGCCGGTTGCTGTATTGATGCATTGAGCAAAGGCCAGTTGGCCGACATGCGTTTGAGTAATATTGGGTTTGTCTTTCAAGCCTACAATCTAATCCCAGTCCTCAGCGCGCGAGAAAATGTTGAATTCGTTATGCAGGTGCAAGGGCTATCGGCCAGTGAACGACGCCAAGCCGCGGATGATATTTTGCGCGAGGTTGGGCTGCAAGGGCTGGAAGATCGCCGCCCTGCGCAACTATCCGGAGGACAACAACAACGGGTAGCGGTAGCTCGCGCCATCGTCTCCAAACCGGCTCTGGTGTTGGCTGACGAACCCACAGCCAATCTCGATTCCCACACCGCCGAACAATTGATGAACCTTTTCGTTGAGCTCAATGTAAAACATAAAGTCACCTTTATTATCGCCACCCACGATACGCGGGTCATGGAGTATGCCAAACGTTTGATCCGTATGGTGGATGGAAAGATTGTTGAAGACGAAATTCGCTAACGCTATGAAGCTCACAAGAACACTAACGATATCTTTGCCGCTAGTTTTAGCAGCACTAACCCCCACATTCGCAGAGCCGATAAGTGGCCATCTAAAGTATCGAGCACAAGCCACTCACTACCCCAGCGACAGCCTCTTCCGGCAGCAACAATCGACTACGACTTACGACCATAGTGCCGATCTGCGTCTTCAATGGTCGGCCACCAAAAACCACTGGTCTGTGCAGCTGGATTATCAAGTGTTAGCCATTGCCGGTGATGGCGTTGAACTCGCGAACCGTTTTAATACCAGCGCACTCAACAACACTTTGATTTCAGGAGGGTTTCCCGATGACGATCAACGCCTTTGGGATCTCACTCACCGCTTCAGTGACAACCATCGCCACCTACTATTGCATCGACTCGACCGCGCGCATCTCACCTACACTGGCGAGCAATCCGTTTTTCGGCTAGGCCGCCAAGTACTGAGCTGGGGTAACGGTCTGATCTACAACCCGATGGATTTTTTCAACCCTTTTGATCCCGCAGCGGTGGATACCGAATACAAAACCGGCGACGACATGGCCTACGGACAGTATTTGTTTAACAACGGCGATGATCTCCAAGCGGTGTATGTTGCGCGTCGAGACGAAAACCACAAGCTCACCTCTGATGTCGGCTCAACAGCGATTAAATATCACGGCTGGTGGGGACAACAAGAATGGGATGTGTTGCTGGCGGAACACTATGACGACACTCTAATTGGCTTAGGCACTGCTCGTGATATTGGCGGAGCCGTTTGGCGCGGTGATATCCTAGCCACCCACAGTGACAATCAAAGCGATAATAATAACCTAATGACGAGTCCGTCGGCTCGGCCTAAAAATGATGACAAATGGGTCAGCTCGCTGGTCACTAATTTGAGCTACTCGTGGATGTGGTGGAACAAGAACATCAGCGGTATTGCCGAATACTATTACAATGGCTTTGGCGAAACCGGTGATGAGTTATCGGTCGAGGATGTACAGAACAACCACCCCCTATTGAATCGCCTTAATCGCGGTGAACTCTACAATCTCGGCAGACATTATTTAGCCGGCTCCCTAACCGTAGAAGTGACTCCCCTACTGAATGTCACGCCGGGACTATTTTTCAATCTCAGTGATGCCTCCAGTTTGTGGCAGGTGATTGTTCAATACGATCCAACTCAGAATATTCAAGTGCTGGGATCTTTAAATGTTCCCGTGGGCCCCTCAGGAACAGAGTTTGGCGGATTGCAATCCTCCATACCAGACATAGAGCTTTCTCAAGACGCCAGTATGTCAATGCAGATTGCCTGGTATTTTTAACCCCCCTACCCGCTAGCCTATCTAGAAGACTCATCCATTGTCGACGCTTCCCAAATCTCAATCTGAGACCCAAAGTTCACACAAGGTTTCATGATTTTTTAACTCTTTGGAATTAATAGGATTTGTTTTTTTAAGGCACCTCTCTCAAACGCAACATAGGGAAGTTGCCGGTAGGCGCTATCACTTCAGATAAGCAGTCACAATCTCATCAATCTGTTGCACTAACTGCGCATTTTTCTGTTCGTCTTTCGCTGCAGTGTGGGGCTCCGAAAACTGCCCCGAATCATTGTCAAAATACAGGCCTGACGCGTTTGAAAAATCCTCTGATGTCGCGGCTTTGGCCAAGACATCAGCACCTTTTTGTAGGCTGGCTCCAGCAACGCCATAGGCTTGTTTTACCATTTTACTGGCCAACAGAGAGGCAGGGTTAACTGCCACAAACATTGGGCCGTCACCGGACTGTTGTGAGGCCAAATGTCGAGTCCACATGATGATGGCAAGTTTACTTTTAGCGTAGACGATACTGTCGGATTCTTCGCTCACTCGCGTTAACTCGATGCAATCGAGCGGTGCTTGTGCGGCCGACGATACATTCACCACCCGTCCATCAGTACCCAATAGTGGTAACAAACACTGGGTTAACAGATAGGGCGCGATGGTGTTCACCACAAAACGAATATCCAAACCATCGGTGGATTCTACTTGAGGTACCACATAGACACCGGCGTTGTTGATCAACACATCAAGCCGAGAGTGGCGACTCTGCACCTCGCTCGCCAGCGATTTTACCTCACCTAGGGTCGACAGATCTGCCAAGTAGGTTTCTATGTCAGCATTGCTATCATGCTGTAACAATTGCTGCTTGGCAGCATCCAGTTTTTTCTGATTGCGGCCATGCAACAAAACACGATGGCCTTGTTCAATGAGAGTGGAGGCAAGTGTTAGTCCTATGCCATCGGTTGAGCCTGTCACTAAAATTGTCTTCTTCATGACTTATCCTTGGTATTGATGGTTCTTTATATGATTGCCTAGATGAATACGCAATTGGAGGGCGATGTGAGGAATACAAATAGACCCTCTTAGTCAATCGTCATTGACATCCTGAATCGAGACCAACATATCCGGCCAAATTTTTTGGTTAGCCAACTCAAACTGGGCGCCTTGTTCGTCGGCCCACTTAAACCGCGTCAGTGCCGGAGTTTGACTGGTGGCTTGATAGAGCCAATAAGCTTCCGCTCGCAGGGCTTCATTGATGGGCACATCAATAGACTCGTAAACCGCCTGTTTGGTCGCATTGATGGACGCCGATGGCCACAACGCGATTCGTTTTGCCAGTTGATCCACAAACGGATCAATTTCGTCGGCGTCGAGGGCGCGGTTAATGGTACCGTAAGCTTCCGCTTCATCTGCATCAAAGTCGCGCGCCGCCAGTACAATTTCCAACACACGCCCCAGCCCCACTTGACGAGCCATCCGAGAGGCGCCACCGCCACAGGGCAAGATTCCCATGCCCACTTCCATTTGCATAAACTTAGCCTTGCCACGGGCAGCAAAACGCATATCACAGGCGAGTGCGAATTCATGGCCGCCACCGCGAGCAAAACCTTCAACTTTGGCAATGGTGGCCTGGGGGAGTTTACTGATTCGCTCTAATACGACTTGAAGATCCAACAGTTTCACTGCTTCCCGAGATACAGCTTTAGCGGACATATCTTTTAAAAAGTTTGTATCGGCGTGGCACACAAATATCTCTGGGTGGGCCGACTCAAACACCACCACCTTTACCGTGCTATCAGCTTCGAGTTTTTGCGCTAGTTGATTGAGATCAGCCAACATCGGCAACCCTTGAACATTAACGGGGGGATAGTCAAATGTGACGGTGATTACAGCGTCGTTAACGACAGCACCAAATGTCGTAAATCCTTCATACTCCATAACAAACTCCTTAGCGATACGATTAGGCATTTAATCCGCATCATAGGCTCGGAGCCGCTGGCTGATAACAACACACTCACCAGAATCTGTTTATAGAATTCATTGATAATAAAGAGATGCCCCCAATTCTACGATTCCTGAACCTTAATCGTAGGGCAGCGAATCGCTGCGGCTTCTCGAGTAACGACCAAGAGATCAGCAGAAATCAGCCCCCTCAAAGCGGCTGGCGAAAAAATCAATAAACGCTCGCACCTTTGGCGCCAGCAGACGGGAACTTGGATAGATCGCCCAAATCGCGGTATCCGTGATCAAAGGATAGCTCGGTAAGACTTCAACCAATTCACCGCTCTTTAGCGATTGTTGGCAGCACCACAGAGAGCTTTGTGTAATACCCACACCATTGATGCAAGCATCTCTTGCCGCCTCTCCGTTGTCGGTACGCAGGCGATTTTTGGTATGGATGGTTTGCGGCCCATTGGGTGTGTCGAAGACCCAACTTTCTAGTCCGATCAGATTTACACAATGATGATTTACCAGTTCATCCGGAGTTTGTGGAGTTCCATACTCCGCGAGATAGTCTGGTGAAGCACAGAGAATTCGCTTTACCCGTGCGAGTTTGCGAGCCACCAGTGACGAGCTTTTCATCGCCGCATCACGGATAGCGATATCGAACCCGCCTTCAACCATGTCCATCACACTATCGCTGAGGTGAAGATCAATACGCAACTGTGGATAAGCTCGCAGAAATTCGTTCAATGCTGGCACCAAATGCATCCTGCCAAACGACGCCGGCGCTGCCACTCTCAACTTCCCTTGAGGCTCGATACTGCCGGCACCAACCGCCGCCNTTGCCATCTCTATACTTTCTAATAGCTCCGCTGCATGCGGTAGAAATGCCTCACCTTCTTCGGTCAGTGAAACCCGACGAGTGGTACGATGGATAAGGCGAACCCCCAAATCCGCCTCTAGCTTATTCATGTGCGCGCTCGACACCGCCGGCGATAAATTGAGTTCCTTGCCCGCTAGGCTAATGTTATTAAGTGCGGCAACCCGCACAAACAACCTGACATCATCCAGATTCATATTGCCGCTTCGATTATTTAGTAAATGTATAAACTGATTCTAATTATGGCAGCATTATCAAATTATTCAGCCATAAATATACTGTGTTCGTTCTCAAGACAAGGAAACTCTCATGAAAGCGATGATCATCAACGCCTATGGCGATTCAGATGTATTTACCTCGATCGACACAGATAAACCACGAGTAGAAGCCGGCCACCTAGTCGTTAAGATCGCGGCCACCAGCGTCAATACAGTGGATACCATGATTCGACAAATGGGCAAAGACCTTCCTTTGTCACCGGATCTTCCCGCCATTTTAGGTATGGATTTTGCCGGAACCATCGATGCCGTGGGTGAAGGTGTTACCGGCTTTCAAGTCGGTGATGAAGTCTATGGCTGTGCCGGTGGCCTGGCGAATTTACCCGGAACCCTAGCAGAATATATGTTGGCCGATGCCCGCTTGATAGCCCACAAACCCAAATCTCTATCGATGCGGGAAGCTGCCGCCATTCCGTTGGTGGGTATTACGGCCTATGAAGGCCTGCTCAGAGCTGGGACACACAACGGACAAAAAGTTCTGGTTCACGGAGGCGCCGGTGGCGTCGGCCATATTGCGCTTCAACTAGCCGCATTTTTTGGCGCCGAAGTCTACGCAACGGGCAGTTCTGATGAGCAACTGGAGTTGATTGGTCAGCTAGGTGGAATTGGCATCAATTACCGCACTGAATCCGTCTCGGATTATGTGGCAAAGCACACCAACGGCGCCGGATTTGATGTGGTGTTTGATTCAGTTGGCGGTGCTAACTTAGCCAACTCATTCGAAGCGGCAACACTCAACGGTCAGATTGCGACCACGGTTTCCATGTTGGAGCTGGACCTTACACCCGCACACTTCAAGGGTTTGTCGTTACACGTGGTGTTTATGTTAATTCCTATGTTGCACAATCAAGGCCGTGAGCAACATGGAGAAATCTTGAAAAAATTGGCTGAGATTGCCGATCAAGGAAAACTAAAACCCATTGTCGATGAGGTGCCGTTTACACTCGAGGCCATAGGTCAAGCACACGACCGTCTTAGTAGTGGCCAAGCGACAGGCAAGGTGGTTGTTTCGGTCAATTGATGCATAGCTGTACTCTTTTTTCTTGCCGTATTCTGTTGATGAGTTTGTCAGATACGGCAAGAAATAGAATACAAAACTCGATTCGACCAAGAAATTTTTATCGAACACCGAATTCCGTCATGACACCTTACTGCTGTATGTCACTGTTCGAGAAAGACCACCTCTAGTTTGAAGCTCTGATGATTGCCGATTGATGTTTCACATCACACCCAGAAACCAAACATCCGGACAAGCCATTAGACTTTGCCTGAGTTCCCGTTAAAGTACGGCCAGATTAAACTCAAAAACCTACCTGACTCAGAATTGTTTTTACTGCATCTTCTAAGAATACGGAAAGCACTTTCGGACGTTTTCACTACTCAAACCTCTGACGACTATTTGGTTTGAGAATACCGAACATCGGCCAGTCCGATGGCTAATCACCCTCTCCAAGCAGATCTCGAGCGTCGATTTTGTTATCATTTCGGCCATCAATAAACACTATTGAAGGTAACAGCTTTTACTAGATGGTATTGAAGTGCTTCGAACGCTTCACACGCTAACATCTAGTTTAGCTTTTGTTTGTCTTTCCCTACCGCAAAAGGTGAACGCTTGGCCGTCGAGTTGATTCTTGGATTTGCCGCTCTGCTAACCTCCATCGTCGCCGGAGTGATTGGTTTTGGTGGCGGCATGCTGCTGATTTCTATCATGCCTGTTTTTTTNCCCCCCGCCGCTATTATACCGGTTCATGGCGTCACTCAACTGGCGAGCAATTCATCACGAATGGTGTTTTCTCTTGGCGATGTAAAATGGGCATTGATGCCGAAGTTTTTGCTCGGCTCTGTTATCGGTGTATTGCTGTTTGGTTTTCTCCTCACCAACATCCCCACCACTTACGTACCCGTTGCCATTGGCAGCTATATGCTATTGAACTTGTGGAGCCCGGACTTTTCCCGCTTTATTAATCGCTACGAGAGCTACTACCTAATTGGTTTTCTACAAACAGGCTTGGGGCTTATTGTCGGTGCTCCAGGCCCGATGTCATTGAGTGTACTCACCAAACAACTCAAATCTAAAGACGAGATTATTGCGACGGGTTCGATGTTCATGACCATCAGTCACTTAGCAAAGATTCCGGTATTTNGCCTCATTGGATTCTCACTGCTAGAGCACTCTACCTTGCTGACATTTATGATCGTCGGATCGATACTGGGTTCTTTTGTGGGAACGAAAATACGGATGGCGGCCAATAATGAGAAGATGATTGTCGTTATTAAGGTACTGCTCACAGCGATGGCGCTAAGGATGATTGTCAGCTCTGTGTTTTTCTAGAAAATACGAAGGTGGAAACGGGAAAGAGAGTCATTGCGTTAGAGAAAGAACGAAAGAAATAGCAAGAGACATCAAATCGTAACACTGCAAGAAGATTAGCGGAGNAGGATCAGTCCTACTCCGCTATGCCATTACTTGTTAAACAGTTTTTTCATCGCCGCAACGATATCTTTACCTGCGGTAGTCAACCCTTGATTGAGCTGCTGAGCTTCCAACTTACTTTTCACATTCTCCAAGTCTTCACCTCGGATTTCTCAAATACCCACCATCATTACCTCACCAGACTCAGAATCTACCATCCGACTCTCTAAGAACAAACGAACCGCTTGGTCGCGGCCACCACTGGCGGTATTAGCACCGGCGGCAATCATAGCGATCGGAATATACTCATACCCCTTCAAGCCAGTATTAGAGATATCAACTCCGGTGATCGCTGCTTGCGCTCGCAAAACACCCGGTCCCGAGGTTTGGGACAGCGGCAGTGCTTCACTAATGGAATCCTCAATCAGTCGCGTTAACTTGGCTTGCAGGGTGATCAGTACATCCATACTGACATTTTCAGTAGGCTGAGGTTTCGGGTAAGCAATAACCGGATCTACCTGAACGTGGTGATAGTTGTCAGCTTTAAAATTGGGAGAAATAAAGCGGAAAACCACTTGATCGCTGGGGGATTCGACTTTGGCCAATTGTTCATAGTAACGCTCAGACAAAAAACCAGAATAGCGCTCTTTGGGGATATCCTGACTTGCACAGCCAGCCAACGCAGCCAGGCAGGAAATAGCAATCAACTTGCGAATCATAATAGAGTCCTTATTGGGTATATATGTAGCCCTACTCTATGATAGAGCTATCCATTTGAATTTTTGTTCTTCCGAGCCAGTCCCTAACTATCAGGTTTTCGCCAAAGCACTCAACACCTCTAGCCCTGCGAGCTCAAGCCCCTAGATTCCAACCTGTAACTGCTGTCCAATTTAGTCGCTATCATCTGAATCGTCAATCGCTACGCCTATCAGCGATTCTCCAATCGATTGAAATCTAAATAGCTCGACTCAATCGGATTCGACCGTAAGTAATTGCTGTGGACAGAATCACTGAAGCTCCAGAAGTCACTATCGGTACGGCGCACACCATAGCGGCTGATGAACGCTCGATAATCTGTCTCTGAAGACAAGGACGCAATCGTCGAAACCAACTGACTGAGCTGCAACTCTTGCACGTCCCAAAATACATTGGGGTAAGTACCCACTACCCCTTCGATAACACTGACGGTGTATTCCTCCGGCACAAAGCGGCTCTCTTCGCCAAACAGGTGGGACACATTGCTATGAGCGCGATTGACGATCACGCTGATGAGCCGCTGCTCGCCACTGGCCAAGGTCAATCGCATCAATGACTGCTCTGGCAGTAGCTGCAAGGCAGATCCCTGAAGTTGAGACAACTGATGCAACGCTTGCTGATAGGGGTTGCGTGCGATCTTCCCGTCGATCGAATTAATGGTATCGCGAGCCACCACCTGCTCACCCATATGACCTCGAACCCGATCAAAAAACTCGGCTTTCGGCTCGTCACTTTGGTAGGCAATCGCCGTTATTTCACTATCGCCATCGTGCAATTGATCGAGAAAATGCGCCACCTGGGACTCTCCACCGCGATACCAAAAGCTCAGTTGCTCTGCGGCATAGTCGTTGGGGAAGAAGCGCAGAAACGAGTATTCGCCTTCCATCCGTAAGAAATCCATATACAGTCGGGTTAACAACTGATGCCCAACGTTGCCATACACATCAAATCCCGCAACCAAAAGATAGTGAATTCGCTCCAGCAGCGAGTAGTCAATCACCCAAGCCGTTTTGGGAGTATTGCCGCTTAGACCTTTAATCACCGAGGCGCTGTCGAAATGACGATAAACGGTTAATGCTGCATTTGGATTAACGCCCTCCCCATCCCACAACATAGAGAGCCCCAGCTTCTTGTCGCCACTGAAAATTTTTCCTAAACGCTCCTCTCTGGCGGCTAAATAGCGGGCTTCCTTCTTGGAGTACAGCAACCAACTGCTTAGCGGCAGTAATGCGGTACTGCCCTTTTCCGCCGGTAACATTAGGTCTTCGGCTTCGCGAGCGAGGAACTCGCCGGTCGCGTATTGCTCTTCCACATCAGGTTCCACAAACAGCACCCAAAAATGGTCGTTGATCACGTTCAGAGCGACCTGACCACGACACACAGGTCCTTTAATGAACCCCATAATAGTGAATTGAGCCTCATCCAACATGAATCTATAGCGCGAATTGACAGGAATCTGCTCGAAGGTGACAAACGGATTCGAGGCCGTTTTTGAATCATAGCTGGGTAGTTCACTGACGGAATAATCGGCATTGAGGAACAACTCTGTCCAACGCTTTAGCCGATCGCCATTCAAGGCATAGGGCAAATGCTGCTTGGCGAGTAGTGTTGATTTCACCCGCTTCAGACGATAGAAAAATGGGCTGCCGGGATCATCAAACGGACGCCTTGTGGAAATCGGCGCGATAGGCGTGCCGGGAGCGGTGGTCGAGCGTACCAATTTAAAGAATTGACGCGCTTCACCAATCCCAGAGAAAGAGCCTGAAAAATACAGATTGGCCAAAAACAGATGTTCATAGATGTAGCGGCTCATCAACTGCTGTTTAAGACTACTGCCATTAAAAAAGGCCTCCCAGCGATCCACGGCCGCTTGATCTTGGGTGGCGGGAAAACGCGAATGTTGCACCTTGGCCCCAGACTCTATCCACTCTTGCAATCGCTGGCTGCTCTCCGCTTCGATGGCAGGCAACCCGTAGGGCATGCCCCACAATGGCTTTTGGCGCTCAAAGCTGTCGAACTCTTCTATCTTGCTGCACTCTTGTTGACGATCGAGAGACAAATCGAAACTCTCGGGCAGTAACTCACCGTCGGGGAGTGGGTGTGCTTGCTTGAGCTGCAACATACGGTGAATAACGCTGCCTTGAGCATTGATCTCAGGGCTCTGTCTGCGCTCATTTAATACGGGATAAAAGTCTTCGGCTCGCCACTGTTCGGTGGTCTTCGCGCCCACAGGCAGGTGAGTGAGTGCACTCTCGACCAAGCGGGTACCGTCGTAGACTTTTTGCTTGTTAGCACCTCGATCGATACTTTCAAAGCTCGTCATCTTCAATTGGCAAGGAGCGTCATAACAGCCGTGACAGACCACACAGCGGGTGTCGACGATGGGTTTAATATCGCGATAAAACTCGGGGCCATGATGCGGCTCACCTGAGAGTAAATTGACCGCAGCGTCTTCAGAAGACTCTGACGAGGCTTGTGCCTCTAACAGGCTTCGATCAATAACGTGAGGAAAACCATAGCGTTCATTCATTTGATGGACGCTGACGAGCGCACATCCAACAAAAAGCACCGTGCTGATTGATAACAGCAACAGCCGTGAGACAGACATCATCATTGAAAGCGGCATCCCTTAAATGGCGTGTTAGATTCAATTATAAGAGCAGCTCTGACAAAGCCCAACAACAATCCCCGAACTCAACCAAATCCGAGAGAATGCTCGCATCCCAACACGCTTGTATGCCCTAGCGACATAGAGTCATTGCAATACCGCGCAGCGGCAGAAAATCATTCATTGGCAGCAATCATCTTGGTATCCGCCCGAAAAGGTAGGTCGGCATCTTGCTCGATCGCCATAGGCAGATCCGAACACTGCCATAGCGGTTGCCAGATCCCAGCCTGCTCTAACCATGGTCGCAGTGACGCTTGAGCCGTCTCGCTGGCCTGTTCAAATTGACTTCTCAATTCATGCAGGCACCAGACTCGATAGCGCGACACTCGCGCGCCCTTGTAGTGAGCGCCATCAATGGTGACATCAAAGCGTTTTCTGCCTGCTCGTACCGCTTCGACATTGGCATTGAGATAGGGCAAATAGTGATTGCCAATATCGGACAGCAAAGGGCTCAATACCTCAACACTGTCAGCCCGCCATTCGCCGCTGAATGATGGGTGACGAGCATTCCACAGACGAGCCACCCAGGCCAACACGGCAGGAGCTGTTTGCCGTAAAATCTCGAGGGGTACTGGATCGAGCGCAAAATGCCTAAAAAATGGCCCCGACAAGCCAATGTCTGCCAGTGATGGACGATCGCCCAAAAGAAAGTCTCGCTGCGAAAAAATCGTTTCTAACTGCTCAAGTAAACGAGAATAGATTCTCTCAACCTGTTCTCTATTGGCTGCAGTAATACCATCTCCCGTGGTGTAGCCCGAGCGTTGACGACGGCGCATCATCCAACGTTTTAACGTTCCTGGCAGCGGCATGCTTCCCATGAGCTCCTCAGCCAAATGACGACTGGCGAAATGGGCGCCTTCATCGCTGTGCCAGCGCAAGTGCATCGCGGGTCGCCACAACCATTCATCGGCGTAGTCTTCTATGAGCAGACACAAGTAGCGCAATTGAGGATCTTCTGGAATCAACGACGGCCCGGTCAGTTGTTGTTCAAACCACTGGATGATTTTGGTTGAGTCGGTCATCCAGCGCCCATCAGGTAACTCTAGCGCAGGCATCTGCGATACCCCCACCGCTTGCTCGACACGCTTAAAATCTCTCGGCGCCTGCATGGATTTTAACTGATAGGGAATTTCTCTGACGCGAAAGTAGTTTTCGAGCTTACCGGTGAAATAAGAGATATTTGAGCCATACAGAGTAACCGGCTTATTAAACATCATCTCGCTCCTTTGTTTTTATAGGCAGTGGATACAATAGCGCGATTAGCCCCTAGAGATTGCTCAAAACACGTCATCAACAAGCAATAATAGCCCTTCAGATAGAACCAGATTGTCGCTTATTGTCGAGTTAAGCAAGCCAAGACTCTTTAAGGTGATAATAAGTAGCAGCTGGAAGTGCCATGCCATGAGCAACAGCCAGTTCATCGCTGAACAACTATAATCCGGTAACAATAATAACGCCGTCAGTAATTCACAGGATTGCTGATTGAGGAGACGCACTATGACATCCCCCAATCCCATTGAACTGATCGGCGCCGTGGGCTCGCCCTATACGCGTAAGATGTTGGCACTGTTGCGCTACCGCCATATTCCCCATCGGATTCACTGGGGAGACCCAAGCGCGCACCTCGACCAGCTCAATATTGCCAAACCGTCTCCAGTCTTTCTGCCGACATTTTTGCTGGAGTCGGGAGATGGCACACGGGAAGCCGTCTGCGATTCAACCCCCATTATTCGACGTCTTGAACACTACAGCGGCGAGCGTTCAGTTATTCCACAAAATCCAGCTCTGAATTTTATTAATTTTTTGTTAGAAGATTATGGTGACGAGTGGTGTACCAAATTTATGTTTCACTACCGTTGGCACTTTAGCAACGATGCCGACAACGCCGGCATTATGTTGCCATTAACCTTGGACGTTACCCTTGACGATAACAGTCTCGACCAATTCAGCAAATATTTCAGTGAGCGCCAAATAGGTCGCCTCGGTGTCGTAGGCTCTAACCCAACCACCGCGCCGGTGATTGATCAAAGCTATCGAAGACTACTCGGATTACTCGACGCGCATTTCAAACAACAACCTTTCTTGTTGGGGGACAAACCTGCCTCCTGTGATTTTTCACTCTACGGTCAGCTGAGCCAGCTGGTGGGCTTTGACCCTACCCCGAGAGCCATCACCTATGAATTATCGCCGCGCACCGCCGCCTGGACTCAACTGATGGAAGACCAGAGCGGCTTAAGTGACGACAACACAGAATGGCTAACAACCAAAGACCTGCCCGTTACCTTAACCAATATTCTCAAAGAGGTGGGGCGAACCTATGCCCCCGCCCTTATTGCTAACGCCCAGGCGTTGGCGGCCGGAGAAAAGCAGTGGCAAACCACTATCGACGGCGCGACATGGATTCAAAATACCTTCCCATACCAAGCNAAATGCCTGACGTGGATTCAAGAACAATTTCAACAGCTATCACATCAAGACCAAGAACAGGTCAAACAATGGCTAACCGGTACCGGCTGTGAAGTGTTGTTACCGGTTTAAAGCTCTGATGTTTTAAGTCTGTGTAGACAGGGTTTCGCTGCGACTTCAGATACATCTCCAAAGAGGACAGGATATGTTCAACTCTATTCGAACCACAGCACTGGTAGCTCTATTGCTGCTTCTATCGGGTTGCGATCTTGCGGGCAAGGCGGCCACTGCGGTTTTTCAACGCGCCGCTGATAACCGCATGGGCGACGACATGCGTACGGAGCTTGTTGACGGCCTCCATCTGGCCCTGTGCGGTGCCGGTAGTCCGATGCCAGATCCAAAGCGCTCCGGCCCCTGTATCGCAGTAATAGCCGGAGACAGCACGGTGATTATTGATAGCGGCAGCGGCAGCTCTCGCAATCTCAGCACCATGAGCATTCCGCAGGGCGATATCGATGCCGTGTTGCTGACCCATTTCCATTCCGATCATATTGATGGACTGGGTGAGCTCGCCATGAATCGCTGGGTTCAAGCAGCCAACAACACACCTTTACCGGTATTTGGACCAGCCGGCGTTAACGCCGTGGTGAGCGGATTCAATCAAGTCTATGCAGCCGATGCACGCTATCGTCAAGCTCATCATTCGGACTCAGTAGCGCCACTGTCCGGCGCCGGCATGACAAGCCATGAATTCCAAACGCCTGAGGCAGGACAGACCACGCCAGTATTCAATCGCGGTGATCTGGTGATAAGCGCTTTTCGTGTCGATCACGATCCAGTATCCCCAGCCGTAGGATATCGGCTAGAGTACAAAGGTCGCTCATTGGTGATCAGCGGTGATACGGCAAAGTCAGAAAACCTACAACTCATGTCTCAAGACGTGGATCTATTGGTGCATGAAGCACTATCTAAAGAACTGGTTGAGGTGTTAACGCAAGCGGCCAAAAAGAAGAACATGAAAATCCTCGAAAAGATCACCGTGGATATTATTGACTATCACACCTCACCGATAGAAGCGGCACAAATTGCCGCNGCNGCNGGAGTTGATCACCTACTCTATTACCACATAGTGCCTGGTTTGGTTTTACCTGGAATGGAAGCCGCTTTCACGCAAGGTGTTGATGATGTTTTTGATGGAGAAGTGACCGTGGGCATCGACGGCACACTGATTAGTTTACCCGCAAATAGCCAAGATATAATCGTTGACGAATTACTTTAACAAACCGCTCTTGCTTAAAAGAGATAGCGAATCACAGGTCCATTTTGGATTCTCTAAGATGGCCAAGAATCGCATCAACGTCATCACCTCCCGTTCGAATTTCACAAGTAATCACGGCATTTAAGATCAAACAGCCTTCTCAAAATATTGATAAATCACCCCTCCGATTTAAAGCATCATTGTAGGGTGAAGTTATCGAAGGGAAAGAAGCGCACTACTGCGCGTATCAACATTCGTTTTTTGGAGAGTTAATGACTGTGCATCAGCAACAGATGGCGCTCTCCGAGCGCCTCAAATTTTAGCCTCTGTCGACACCTCACCTTTCAGTAATCGAACGATCGGATGACAAAATGAGAGTAGCAGTGATTTCTGAGAAATAATTTCCTTGAATCCCTTTCCCAAGTGGCACCTTTGGTCAATACTTGAACTTCAAAGCCACGTAAAATGGAGAGCTACCCATTCGAAGCTCGACCTATGAACGAGCTATATTGCCATGACAAGTAATCATAAGCTCGATGCGCTATTGCTAAAAAACACGGCCCAGCAAACTACCGAGGTTCTACTGGGCAATATGTTTCTTATGGCGGTTAACACCGCCATTTTTTGGCAGGCCATCCCGCAATCTTTCCTCATTATTTGGAGCCTGTCCCTCACTAGTATTTGCGTATTTCGCTCACTGCTGGCTTACATTTACCTGAACCGACCTCAAGTACAGGCCCTGCAACGCTGGCAAGCCTTAATGATTATCACTTCTGTCGCCCAAGGCATTGCCTGGGGCACCTATTGTGCCGTGGCTTATCAGTATCTTTCTTTAGGCGAGATGGTAATCGTGGTGATGAGTGGCGCGGGTATGACATCAGGAGCGGTAGCATCAACCTCATCTTCGCGAGTTGCCTTTCTGTCATTTTCGATAGCCACTTTAGCCCCACTAGCGTTTTTGTTTCTGAGTTCAGGCACGCCTAAAGAGCAAGCTTCTGGATTTCTAATTTGCCTGTTCTTTCTGTTGACGTTGCGGCAAACGAAAACCATTAACCAACTATTGATCGACAGTTTTAGCAACAGTATCGAGCTGGAAAAGTCTAAACTGCGCAGCGACACTTTGGCCAAAGAGCTCTATCAACTGTCCACGATGGACGCCCTGACGTTTATCGGCAATCGCCGTGGCTTCGACGAAGCACTCACGCGCGAATGGCAACGCGCAACTCGAACCCACTCTCCCCTTTCGTTGATACTGATGGATGTGGATAACTTTAAAGCCTATAACGATAATTTGGGGCACCAGGAAGGTGACGCCTGTCTTAAAGAGATTGCAACTCACTTGGCCGCACACACGCGTCGAGCCGGCGATTATGTCGCTCGATATGGCGGTGAAGAATTCGCGATCATTCTACCCGACACCACCATAGAAAAGGCGCTCGCCGCGGCCGACACCATTTGTAAAAGTATAGAGGCATTGGAACTGAATCATCCGCAGTCGAACTGCAGCCGCTTTGTGACTCTCAGCGCCGGCGTGTATAGCCTTTCACCCTCGGTGGATAATGATCGCCAAGACTTGGTTCGTTACGCCGATCAAGCCCTCTATCAAGCCAAATCTGAAGGGCGCAATTGTGCTCGTCAGCTCACGACGCTTAGAAACTGATACGCCGGCAAAAAAAAGGGGGACTTTTATTTCTCCAGTGTCAGCAGATCGATCTTAAGATCTGACAATGGTGTCGCGATGCACGGCAAGATAAAACCCTCAGCCTTATCTTTGTCCCAAAGCGCGAAAGGTTGACGCTGGCCATAGCTAATCTCTCCAGCAACCAAACGACAACGACACACACCGCAGCCGCCGTTACGACAAGCTTTTCTCACAGGCAACTGAGCATCGTGCAGGGCTTGCAGCAAAGTCGTACCCTTAACAACTTCAAGGTCCACTGACGATTGATGCGAACCATTAGACAGCTCGATAACGAGGGAAAATTCAGTCACACAGGCACTCACTTAAATGGCTTGCTATCACCCATAAAAAACCCCTGCCACACAGTAGCAAGGGTTTCAAAGGAACTGTTGATAGGTATGTTACTGACGAATCCCTTCAATGTGTAAATCCATTTCCACTTCGGTAGAGGCAGGACCTAGGCGCTCAGGAATGTTGAAATCTTTCAGTTTGAGTACGGTGGTACCGGAAAAGCCGACACGATAACCACCCCAGGGATCGTCGCCCTCACCCACCTTAACGGCGTCGATGACAATAGCTTTGGTCACACCGTGTAAAATCAAATCACCTTTAACTTCCAGTTTGCCGTTACCTTTATCACTGATGCTGGTACTGGTGAAGGTCGCTTCACCGAATTTGTTTGCTTCGATAAAGTCACCGCCTTTGAGGTGCTTGTCTCGCTCTGCGTGATTGGAATCCAAGCTGGTGGTATTGATTGACACCTCAATCTTTGCCGCCGATACATTGCTGGCGTCGTAGCTGAAATTGCCCGAAAAGTCGTTAAACCGACCCAGCAACATCGAATACCCGAGGTGCGGAATCTTGAAATTGATGGATGCATGACCACCGCGAGTATCAATCACATAGTCCGCTGCAGATGCATTCAAAGACATTAGTAGAGTGGCAGCTGCCAATAAACGTTTCTTCATTCTGTTCTCTCCATTTTTAAGAAATGACCCAGGGCCAGATTGGTTAACCTTTGAGCTCACGCCCAGTTTTACAACATTCTTCGCAAGGTAGAATCTTTATCAATGACATGGTGCTTAATCGCCGCCGCCGCATGCAACACCGCAAGTCCGATTAAGGTAAATGCCAAAATTTCGTGTATTTCGCCGGCGATATCTTCTTGGTTTTCAATGAGAGATCCCAACGCCGGTATCTGAAACCAGTTGAACACTTCAAGACCTCGACCATCAGCCGTCGAAATTAAGTAACCACTCACCACAATCGCAAATACCAACAGGTATAACAACAGATGCGTTAGCTTAGACAGGGTAACTTCCCATGCTTGATGACTGACCAGAGGTTTCGGCTTGCCTGCTCTGAACATCCACATCACGCGGATCACCATTAGTAGTCCCAGCAAGATACCCACACTCTTGTGATAATGTGGCGCAGTTTGATACCAGTCATCATAGTAGGTCAGCTCCCCCATCCACAATCCCACGCCAAATAGGGAGAATATGGTCACGGCTACAAGCCAGTGAATCACTTTGCTGACTCGGCCAAACTGGCTGTCGCTATTGATATACATGAAAAACCTCAATCTTTCTTACGCTTAAACAATGGTGCTACTGTAATCAAGTTTGGCCTTGGGACCTAGCCCAACGCACTGAACAATATGTTCACAATTCTTGAAAGATCATTCACGCTGCTCTAGCCATTCAATAAAACGACGATTGGCACGCCCAAGCTGCCCATCTCGGCGATAGGCAATGCCCATTTCCACCATCTGCTGCGGGATCAAAGGCAAGGAAAATAGACCCGGTTCTTGATCCGCCATCATACCCAATGCCACAGTCGCGCCGTGGTTCTGTTTCACCATTTTAGTCATTAAGGGTAAATAATTCGTTTGCAATCGAATGTCAGGACTGACATCCGCAGCGGCACAAAGATCATCCAAACGTCGTCGAATATAGTAATCTGCCTCGTAGAGCACCATCGGTAATCGGTGCAGATCGGAGATATGTACCGAGGATTGTTTTCTCAGCGGGTGACCGGCATCAACGCAGACCACCATAGGTTCAGTCAACAAGGGAATCACTTGTAAGGCGCTATCAACCTGCTTCAGCGTCACTACTCCCACATCGACCTCACCGGACAGAAGCAATTGCTGAATGCGCTCTGTGCCAGCCTGCGTAACAGATGCCTTTAATCCCGGATGCAGATCGAGAAACTCCCCCAACAGCTGAGGTAAGTAGTAAGTCCCCACCATAGAGGGACAGGCGACACTGATCTCGCCTCGCAACAGCTGCTTGTACTCTCCTACGCTGTAGCGCAACTCATCCATTTGGGCAATGATCTTCTGCGCTTGCTCAAACACCTCGCGCCCCTCTGCCGTCATGTCTAAGCTTTTGTTGCTGCGCAACAACAGCGTCGCACCTAATTCCTGCTCGAGTTTTTTGACCGCGATACTCACTGGAGGTTGGGCCATGTGCAGCAGTTCGGCCGCACGCGAGAAGCTGCCAGAGGTGACCACGGTGAC
>PANW01000072.1 GCA_002707785.1 Cellvibrionaceae bacterium
TATCAGTTTTTCACTCGAGAGCTGCAAACACGCAATGATAACCGCCTCTACCTAAAAAATGCTCTAAGCCAAGCACTGCAAGGCGGAGAGCTCGACGTCTATTACCAACCCATTGTTAATTTGAGCAGTGGTCAAATAGAAAAGTGTGAAGCGCTCGTACGCTGGCAACATCAGGGGAAATTCGTGTCACCCGTTGAGTTCATCCCCATTGCCGAAGAGTTCAACATGGCCAATGAGCTCGGCATGGAAGTTCTAAAACGAGCCTGTGATCAGGCGCTAAGCCTGAAACAGCAGGGACGTGACGTCTCCATTGCCGTCAACCGCTCTATCGCTGAGTTTAAGGAATCAGACAATGCCAGCCTCCGCTGGTTGAACTACCTAGAGCAACGTGGTGTTAGCCCCACAGATATCTCTTTCGAAATCACCGAGAGTTTGCTGGCCCCAGAAAACAATAAACTCAGCGCCCATTTACAACATTTACAGCAAGCCAAGTGCACCATCGCACTCGATGATTTCGGCACAGGCTACTCATCACTGAGCTATTTGCGCGCTTTCCCGATAGATTTTCTGAAAATTGATCGTTCATTTATCCAAGATATGGAAAACGATGAGGACGCCATGACCTTGGTAGCGACCATCATTGCCATGGCCAAAGCGCTGAAAATGAAGACCATTGCAGAAGGTGTGGAAACCACCCAACAACTCAATACTTTAATAAGATTAGAATGTGATTATGTGCAGGGCTATCTGTTTTCACGCCCCTTACCAGCCCAAGAATTCGATCAGTTTTTGACCGTGTTCGATTATCAACACTATAGCGCTGTACCCTGTTAACTCAGTCTAGTTCTTGTATCGCTTTGGCAGACCTTGCGGCTGTTTGCGAAAGCGCTTGTACTCCCACTGATACTGAGCCGGGATTTGATCGACACACTTCTCTACCGATCGATTCATCGCTGCCAAAGCCTCGGCTTCATCGTCACTGTCGATGCCCCTGTCAGCCTCTAGAAAATGAATTTCAAAACCACCTTGAACACGTTCCGCATAACCCGCAATCACTTGACAACCTGAGCGCAGACGAAGACTGTTCACCAGTGTCATGGTCAGAGCTGGGACGTCATAAAAAGGCGCGAACTGTCCACCGGATGCATCTGGAACCTGATCGGGCAAGATCGCGGTGAAACCGCCTGCTTTAATCGTTTTCATCAGTGCCACAACGCCCTTACGGTTAGTTGGCACCAACTTCGCGCCAACTTTCTCGCGACTTTGTCGAATAACAGGTTCCAGCGTTTTCATCGCCGGGGGCTCATACAGGCTGGTCACCTCCCCCACCTCAGACAAGTACAACCCCAATACTTCCCAGTTTCCCAAGTGCGGAGCTAACAACACCAAACCACGCTCGTCCTCAACGCCTTTACGCAGCAACTCAACATTATGCACTTTGAGGATTTTGCTCCTTACCCAGTCATAATCGCGCAACCACACAGCTCCCGTTTCCATCATCATCTGGGCAGTCTCAATCAGACTGCGACGCGCCAACTGATCTCGCTCAGCAGCGGATAAATGAGGAAAACACAGAGTGAGGTTTTCAACCGTCACAGCGTAGTTTTTGCCTTTGCTCCAATAAGCGATGTGTCCAGATAGCTTACCCAGACCACGGCTCAACCAGAGTGGTAAACGGGCACTGAGCTTAAGAAAAGCCAAAGCTAAACGCTCTTTAAATTCAACAGAATCAGACATGGTCGACCTAAACGTTATGACTTCCAACAATTTATTGGGGACGATAAAAAGCTGCGAAGCTTACCCAATGCAACCGGAGGCAACAACTACCGGCGATAAAACCTCGCCCAAAGCGTCCAAATCGCTGACAAAGCCGGAATTATCAGCTTTATCCACAGGTTTCCTTGGTGCAATCAGGCACTGAGGCTATAATCTCGCCCCTGTTTTCACTCATCATTATGCCGGAGGGGCAGACAACCGTGTCTGAGACCAACAATCCCGATGTCAGCACTTTTCAAGGGCTGATTCTCGCGCTTCAACAATTCTGGGCCCGTCAGGGGTGTGTCGTGCTACAACCACTCGATATGGAAGTGGGTGCAGGCACCTTCCACCCAGCCACATTTTTGCGAGCCATCGGCCCCGAAACTTGGAACGCGGCTTATGTGCAACCCTGCCGCCGCCCCACCGATGGTCGCTATGGTGAGAACCCCAATCGCCTGCAACACTACTACCAGTATCAAGTCGTATTGAAGCCGTCCCCCAGCAATATCCAAGATCTCTACTTAGATTCGTTGCGTGAGCTGGGCATCGATCCCAACGTTCACGACATTCGCTTTGTTGAAGATAACTGGGAATCACCGACTCTTGGGGCTTGGGGCTTGGGCTGGGAAGTTTGGCTCAATGGCATGGAGGTAACGCAGTTCACTTACTTCCAACAAGTAGGCGGTTTGGAATGTTTCCCCGTGACTGGTGAAATCACCTACGGCCTAGAGCGAATCGCCATGTATCTGCAAGGCGTAGATTCTATTTTCGATCTGGTGTGGACCATTGGTCCCGAGGGCAACAAGGTCACCTATGGCGACGTCTTCCACCAAAACGAAGTGGAAATGTCTCACTACAACTTTGAAGAAGCCGATGTCGATTTTCTGTTTCAAACGTTCGATGTGTGCGAGCGAGAAAGCCAGCGATTGATTGAAAAGAACTTGCCGCTGCCGGCCTATGAAATGGTGATGAAAGCCTCTCACGCTTTCAACTTGCTGGATGCTCGTCATGCGATCTCAGTAACCGAGCGTCAACGTTACATACTTCGAGTACGCACCTTGGCTCGGGCGGTGGCACAAGCCTACTTTGACGCGCGACTAAAACTCGGCTTCCCGATGGCGGAAGACAACTTAAGACAACAAGTAATGCAACTGGCGGCGGAAAACGCTGAGACACCCGATGGAGGTAAGCAGTAATCATGGCTAAAGATCTATTGGTCGAACTCGGCACTGAAGAACTTCCCCCCACGGCATTAAAAAAGCTGATGCAAGCGTTTGGCAATGGCATCGCTCAAGGTCTAAAACAAAAAGATCTTTCATTTACCGCCGTTGAGACTTACGCAGCACCTCGCCGTTTGGCCGTTATCGTGCGTGCATTGGAAGAACAAACACCNATGAAGGAAGTGGTGGTCTGGGGCCCTCCGGCCAAGATCGCTTTTGATGAAGAAGGTAATCCCAGCAAAGCCGCACAGGCATTTGCTAAGAAAAATGGCATTGCTCTCGATGACTTAAAAACGGATAACGACGGCAAGGCCGACAAGCTGGTTTTCCGTTCTGAAGCAGGNGGNGAACAAGCNACAGACNTANTTGCCNGNGTGGTNGANTCATCNTTGAGCGCCCTGCCTATTGCCAAGCGCATGCGCTGGGGAGCCAGTCGCACCGAATTTGTACGCCCAGTCCATTGGTTGATTCTGTTATTGGGTGATGAGATCGTCGACGCTGAGATCCTCGGTGTGAACGCCTCGCGTGAAACCCGCGGACACCGTTTCCACTACAACCAATCACTGGTGATTGAAAACGCCGACGATTATCTCAACAAGATGCCGACCACCGCTTATGTGATGGTGGATTANCAACAGCGCCAGCAAACCATACGNGCNCANGTAGAAGCGCAAGCCGAAGCCATCGATGGCGTTGCCGTTATCGACCAAGATCTGTTGGATGAAGTCACCGGCTTAGTGGAATGGCCTGTCGCGCTCACCGGCCGTTTTGAANATCGCTTTTTGCAGGTGCCATCCGAGGCNCTGATCTATTCNATGAAAGAGCATCAAAAGTACTTCCCGGTGGTCGATGCCCAAGGAAAGCTGAAGCCAAACTTCATCACTGTATCCAACATCGAGAGTAAAGACCCTCAACAAGTCATTGACGGTAACGAACGCGTCATTCGTCCGCGCTTGTCTGATGCAGCCTTCTTTTTTGAAACCGATAAAAAGACCAGCTTGNCCGACTTTCGCCAGCGCCTGAAGCCCATTGTCTTCCAAGCGAAGCTGGGTTCGATCTTCGACAAGACTGAACGTATTAAAGCGTTGTCGAGTTTTATTGCGGAACAAATCGGAGCTGATGCTGCCAAGGCCGCGCAAGCGTCTGAGTTGTGCAAATCTGATCTAGTCTCCGACATGGTTGGTGAGTTCGACAAGATGCAGGGCTTGGCCGGCTACTACTATGCCGTACACGAAGGTCTCGATGAAGATGTCGCCTGCGCATTGAAAGAACACTATCAGCCGAAATTTTCCGGTGATGCACTTCCCTCTACAGAGACAGGTACGCTCATCGCTCTGGCCGACCGTATTGATACGCTTACGGGTATTTTTGGCATTGGCCAAAAACCGACGGGTTCGAAAGATCCCTTTGCCTTGCGTCGCGCCAGTCTGGGTGTACTGCGCTTGATGGTGGAAAAATCTCTACCGCTGGATTTGAAAGCCCTATTGAGTAAAGCCGCAGAACTGCATGGCGACAACATCGACAGCGCCAGCGACACCGTTGAGGCCGCCTTTGCCTACATGGTGGAGCGATTCCGTGCTTGGTACGAAGAAGACAAGATCGCAGCCGAAGTTTTCCAAGCAGTACAAGCAAAGCAATTGTCTCAACCATTGGACATTGATAGTCGCGTACAAGCGGTTAACACCTTCCGCCAATTGCCTGAAGCAGAAGCGCTGGCGGCAGCCAACAAACGCGTATCGAACATTCTCGCCAAGTCCGATAGCCAAGGTAACGATCAAGTCGATACTCACTTGTTGCAAGAAGCTACAGAAAAACAATTGGCTGAGCTGTTGCAGGCGAAGTCCGATGAAGTTGCTCCATTGTTCGCCGCTAATGACTACACCGCCACCTTGGCGGCATTGGCCAGCTTGCGCGAGCCTGTGGATGCCTTCTTTGACAATGTCATGGTCAACGCGGATGACCCCGCTTTGCGTAACAACCGCTTAGCACTTTTGACGCAATTGCGTAATTTGTTTTTACAGGTAGCTGATATTTCTTTATTAGCCCCCAGCAAAAACTAGGTCGAGATGCCAAAAGTTAAACTGGTTATTCTCGATCGCGACGGAGTCATTAATCGTGACTCCGACGCCTACGTTAAATCTGTCGATGAGTTTATCCTCATCGATGGCAGCGCCGACGCCATTGCTCGGCTTTGTCAGCAGGGATTCACCGTCGCCGTCGCAACTAACCAATCTGGCCTCGCACGTGGCTATTTTACCGAGCAGGATTTGGAAGCAATGCACGGTAAAATGCAACATGCCGTGAAAAAAGCAGGCGGCTCGATTGCCACCATTGCCTACTGCCCTCACGGCCCCAACGACGGTTGCCAATGTCGTAAACCGCTGGCAGGTTTGATCGATCAAATTGAACGTAGCTTAGGCGTTAACGCAGAAGGTTCAATTATGATCGGCGACAGCTTGCGTGATCTTCAAGCCGGTGTAAAAAAGGGGTGTCTCCCCCTACTAGTTAAGACCGGCAAAGGCTTAAAAACCCTAAAACAATTAGAAACGACATCGGAAGCCGGGCTAGAAAAGGTGCCGGTGTTTGACGATCTGTCCCAGGCAGTGACTCACATCATTCAACATTACGGATAATACATGCTGCTTTTACGCTCGCTCGTTTTCTACTTTATTCTACTCAGTGCAGCGGTTTTTTTCGGGTTTTTGGGAATCTTTCTAATCCCTTTGCCTTACCGCATTCGCAGTCAGTTCTTTCTTTGTTTTAATCGAGTGGTGCTCGCCGGTTTACGAATTGTCTGCAAGGTAGATTACGAGGTGAGCGGGCTGGAAAACCTGCCCTCCAATCAACCCGCGGTTATTTTGGCAAAGCACCAATCCACTTGGGAAACGTTTTTTCTACAGCTGTTTTTTCACCCGACCTCCACCATCCTCAAACGTGAATTATTGCGTATTCCATTCTTCGGTTGGGGGCTAGCCTTATTGCGCCCAATCCCCATTGATCGCAGCAATCCTCGCGAAGCCTTAAAGAAAGTTAAAAGCCTAGGCCTAAAACGTCTCGAAGAAGGCAACAACGTGCTGGTGTTTCCTGAGGGCACACGCACCCCAGTTGGAGAGGTGGGTAACTACGCCCGCAGCGGCGCCGACATTGCCATCAATGGCAACACTCATATCATTCCCGTGGCACACAACGCCGGTGTTTACTGGCCGATGGATACCATCATTAAACGCCCGGGGACGATCAAAATCTCTATCGGCGAGCCCATCAGCACCGAAGGCAAAAACAGCAAGCAGCTGATTCAAGAAGCCAAAGCATGGATAGAGAGCGAAGTTGAATCCATGACTCGCTAACCCACCCCTCAAGCTCGGTTTCGAACAAACTTTGTGTTCGCCACCTATTTACGATATAAATTGTGCACAATCATATTTATAACAACAATAGGATCAACCCATGATTAGCCCACGCCATCTGTTTCATCGTGTTCGTTTCACCAAGCTCATTCTTATCGCGATCTTGTTCGTACTGCCTATAAGCGTATCTCAAGCCAGTGACAGTGCGCCAAAACAACTCGATATCAGTGATACAGATTTTCGCTGTATGCTCGATATGACGCCTGTGAGAGGCTTTTACGTAGACAACCTGATCGATGGCAAACTCGAAGAAACCATGGCCATCGCCAAAGCCGAACAAGGAATCTATCCAGTGGGCTCCGTCGTGCAGCTGGTTCCCACCGAAGTCATGGTCAAACACCCCAAAGGGTTTAATCCAGCTACTAAGGACTGGGAATTTTTCGAACTGAACGTAGCTGATAATGGCACTGAGATCCACAAGCGAGGATTTGTCGATGTGGTTAATCGCTTTGGCGGCAACTGCTTCGCCTGCCACGTTAAAGCCAAACCCGAATTCGATATGATCTGCGAAACCGGACACGGCTGTGATCCCATTCCACTCACACCACAGATCACTCAACTACTGCAAAAGACAGATGCTCGCTGCGGTAGCCGCTATACGCCCACCGCAGAAGAGCTCGAATTACTGAAGAAATTGAGAGCCTCTTTAAGTGCCGACAGTTAATATCAGTGCTTGAGGTACCGATTGAGATAAGAGCAACAAAGAGTAATTACTCACTTACTCTATGGCGTGGTATCTATTAGAGGCAATAAAAAACCCGCGAATTAAGCGGGTTTTTGTCCAATCATACTAGATAAAGAATCTATTGGAATTTAGACGTCCAAATTGGCAACTGCCAAAGCATTGGTCTCGATAAATTCTCGACGTGGCTCAACTTGATCTCCCATTAGTGTGGTGAAGATTTGATCGGCCGCGATGGCGTCTTCTACGGTCACTTGCAACATGCGACGGGTTTCAGGATCCATGGTGGTTTCCCACAACTGCTCTGGGTTCATCTCACCCAGACCTTTATAACGCTGGATGTTGTAACCGCGACGAGACTCAATCATTAACCACTCGAGACATTCTTTGAAACTGGTGGACTCTTTACGACGCTCACCACGTTGAATGTACCCCCCCTCCTCAATCAGACCATCAAGACGGCCTCCAAGAGCAACAATTGATGCATACTCACCGGAGAGGAAGAAATCGCGATTGAAAACGTAGTCGTGAGGAACACCGTGGGCAGTGATCCGCACCAGAGGAATAAACAAGTGACGCTCAGCGTCCTCCTGCACAATAACCTCATAGCGATGACTACCGCTGGCGTTGTTCAACGTCAATCGAGCTAAGAGGACATCACACCACTTCTGAGTACTATCGCGATCTTTGAGGTGTTCCTCCTGCAAGGCTTCCATATAGATCAATTGCTCCAGTACCTCTGATGGGTACAAGCGAGACAGGCGATCGATGGTGGCCATTACTGTGCGATATTCAGTGACTAGACTCTCTAAGCCTTCGCCACCAATACCCGGAGCATTGACGTTCACATGCAGGGAGGAGCCTTCCAAGGCCGCTTGTGTGAGGAACTGTGTCAAGGCTTCATCATCTTTCAGATACTGCTCTTGTTTGCCCTTAGCAATTTTGTACAGCGGCGGTTGAGCAATAAAAATATGCCCACGCTCCACCAATTCACGCATTTGGCGGAAGAAGAAGGTCAATAGCAACGTACGGATATGGGAGCCATCGACATCAGCATCGGTCATGATGATGATGCTGTGATAGCGCAGTTTATCGGGATTGAATTCCTGATTACCGATACCACAACCCAAGGCGGTAATAAGCGTACCTACCTCAGCACTGGATAGCATCTTATCGAAACGCGCTTTCTCAACATTGAGAATTTTGCCCTTCAGCGGCAAAATCGCTTGGGTTTTGCGAGCACGCCCCTGTTTGGCAGAACCACCAGCGGAATCACCCTCCACCAGGTAGAGTTCAGACAGGGCAGGATCCTTCTCCTGACAATCTGCCAACTTGCCGGGTAAGCCAGCAATATCCAGAGCTCCTTTACGGCGAGTCATTTCACGAGCCTTACGGGCCGCTTCTCGAGCCTTGGCCGCTTCGATCATCTTGCCTACAACCAGCTTGGCTTCACCAGGATTTTCCATCAGATATTCACTAAACGAAGCCCCCATCTCCTGCTCGACCGCGGTTTTCACTTCGGAAGACACCAACTTATCTTTGGTTTGTGAGGAGAACTTAGGATCCGGTACCTTAACCGAGACAATCGCTGTCAGACCTTCACGAGCGTCATCACCTGTCGTATTGACCTTGTCTTTCTTGCCAAACCCTTCGCGTTCAATATAGCCGTTCAAGCCCCGCGTAAGAGCCGCTCGGAAGCCCGCCAAATGGGTGCCTCCATCACGTTGTGGAATATTGTTGGTGTAGCAAAAGATGTTCTCTTGGAAGGAATCATTCCACTGCAATGCTACCTCAACCCCAACGCCGTCTTCTTCGCGTTGGGTGGTGAAATGCATAACTTGATTGATCGGGGTCTTGTTTTGATTGATGTGCTCAACAAAGGCGCGTAAACCACCTTCGTATTCGTACACTTCCTCTTTCGCACTGCGCTCATCTTTAAGTACGATACGCACGCCAGAGTTAAGGAAAGAGAGCTCACGCAAGCGTTTGGCCAATTGCTCAAAGTGAAATTCAATATTGGTAAAGGTCTTATCCGAAGGGTGGAAGTGAACCTCAGTACCGCTGACATCCGTATCACCGACGACCGCCAGTGGGGCGTCAGGTACACCATGACGATAGACCTGTTCATAGACCTTGCCTGCGCGACGGATAGTCAGTTTTAGCTTTTCTGACAGAGCATTTACCACTGACACGCCCACACCGTGCAGCCCACCGGAGACCTTATAGGTGTTGTCATCAAATTTACCCCCGGCATGAAGTACCGTCATAATAACTTCAGCCGCTGAAACCCCCTCTTCCTCGTGAATTTCAGTAGGAATACCTCGACCGTTATCCGATACTGAAACGGATTCATCTGGGTGAATGATCACCTTGATCTCGGAACAATGCCCCGCCAAAGCTTCATCAATGGAGTTATCGACAATCTCAAACACCATATGGTGTAGGCCAGTACCATCATCGGTGTCGCCAATGTACATCCCTGGGCGCTTACGCACCGCGTCCAAGCCTTTCAGTACCTTAATACTGGACGAGTCGTAAGAAGTCTCTTCTGACATATATCACTCCACGATTTAAGCGTTATTGCTCTTATTCTGTTTACTTAAGTATCTATTGGTTTGAAATAAAGATCTCACACCAATAGGCCTTCAATTCATTCAAGACAAGTCTTGGGTTACCGCACCATGTTTCACGTGAAACACTGTTTTCTCTGGGTTGTAAGGTTTCCAAGAATCTAACAACGTTTGCTTATCTACCCCCGTGACACAAACCTGACAGTTCATATCATGTAGCCAGCCTGCAAGTGTTTGGCGAAAGTTCTCATCCAACTCTGCGGGTAAATCATCGATCAAAAACACACAAGTGCGACTCGTGGCCTCTGAAAACACAATACCCTGAGCAATCATTAGGGCACTGACAACGATCTTTTGCTGCCCTCGCGACAACACATCCAGAGCCAGCGCTTTATCAGAGGTAATTCTCAGATCCGCTCTGTGAGGTCCCTGCCGTGTGTAACCGAGTTCTGAATCTCTCAAGCGGGTATCACTCAACAACTCGGTGAAATCAATCGCTTGATCCCAGCCTCGCGAATATCTCATCGAAACAGTTTCTAGGCCTCTAAAGCCAGATATTAGCTCGGTAAATACAGGGTTCAGTCGTGCTTGGGTTGCTGCCCTAAAATGATCCAGACGTTGCGCCAGAGGCGCTAGTTCACGGTCCCATAGAGACAGCTGTAAAGGATCGATTTTATCACGTCTGAGCAGACTATTGCGTTGTTTTAAGCACTTTTCGTAACTCTTCCACACGCCATAGAACTCAGGTTCCACGTGGAACACCAACCAGTCCAGAAACTCACGTCTGATCTGGGGCGCCCCCTCAAGCAACCCAAAAGAATGCCCATTCATCACCCTGACAGGCAGTGTTTCTGCTAATTCAGCGGCCGTAGAACAGACGGCGCCGTTCTTCTTGATCAACGCTGGGGCTTGCCGCCCTCTTTGAACCCCTACGGGTAATTCACTCCCCTGAGAATCCTGGACTAGGCCAAATACCGTATAGGCTTGCTGGTCTTTATTGATGAGGGTCTTGAATTTGCGAGAGCGAAAAGAACGCCCTAGGGAGAGAATACTGATAGCTTCGAGCAGGCTGGTCTTACCGCTGCCATTGGCGCCATAGAAGACATTGAGCTGGGAGTTCAGCTCAATGTCGACCAGGGATAAATTACGGAGGTTTTGTACCGACAGTCGTCGGAGCGTCATAGTCCGATCACCAGACGGCAGAGAAGAGTCTGAGTTTCAAAACGTCCATTACAGACGCATCGGCATAACCACATACACAGAATCACCACCGTCGGGCTCTTCTAACAGTGCACTACTGTTGGAATCCGATAGTGTCATCTTAATATTGTCAGAACTCAGAACACCTGTAACGTCTTGCAAGTAGCTAACATTGAAACCAATTTCCAATTGATCACCACTGTAATCAACAGCTACCTGCTCTTCCGCTTCTTCCTGCTCGGGGTTGTTTGCGACAATGGTCAGCTGGCCATCGGTCAGCAACAAACGTACACCGCGATACTTTTCATTCGACAAAATAGCCGTTCGACCAAAGGCTTGGCGAAGATCATTGCGGTCACCAAATACCAGTTTGTTACCACCGCGAGGCAGTACACGCTCATAGTCTGGGAACTTGCCATCCACCAACTTGGAGGTAAAGGTATAAGCTTCGGTAGCCACACGAATGTGATTGCTGCCCAGAACGATCTCAACACTGCCCTGACCATCAAGTAAACGTGCTAACTCAACCACACCTTTGCGGGGCAAAATTGCTTGTGTAGTGGTAGGTGTTGAAACAGAAACCGCACGAGTACACATAGCCAAGCGATGACCATCGGTTGCTACCGCTCTCAGCTGGCCCTCTTGAACCTCCCACAACATGCCGTTGAGATAGTAACGAACATCTTGCTGAGCCATCGCAAAGCCAGTGCGATCGATCAGACGTTTAATATCTTGCTGTTCACAAGTGAATTGCAGATCGCCATTACCTTGCTCCACATTGGGAAAATCATTGGCTGGCAAGGTCGACAAAGTGAAACGACTGCGTCCAGATTTCAAAATAACCCTTTGATTTTCTTCAGCAAAATGAAGAATAGCGTCATCGGGAAGAGAGCGACAAATATCCACTAGCTTACGAGCAGGTACGGTTAACTCACCGCTGTCACCGGCTTCGGCTAGTTGTACGCGGGCCACAATCTCTACTTCGAGATCGGTTCCGGTCATCGATAAACGATCGCCCTCTAATACGATTAAAACGTTAGCCAACACCGGTAGCGTTTGACGACGCTCCACCACACCGGCAACCAATTGCAAAGGCTTAAGTAATGCTTCACGAGATACGCTGAATTTCATGACTTGGTCTCTTTATACTCTTTCAAAGTTCAATAGTTGTTATTCTGGATTTTTGCGAGGACACACCCTTAAGATGTGAGAGAACGCTGGAGGTTCTTCCAGTCTTCTCGCATATCGGCATCTTCTTCTCGCAACTCTTTAATCTTGCGACAAGCGTGCAATACCGTGGTGTGATCCCTTCCCCCGAAGGCATCGCCAATCTCAGGCAAGCTGTGATTGGTCAGTTCTTTTGCCAGTGACATGGCGACTTGTCTAGGTCTCGCCACTGAGCGACTGCGACGCTTTGACAGAACATCGCTGATCTTAATCTTGTANTACTCGGCCACGACCCGTTGAATATTGTCGATACTGACCTGCTTGTCTTGCAGTGCCAACAAATCCTTGAGCGCCTCTCTCACCAGAGGCACATCAATATCTCGACCGGTGAAATGAGCATTGGCAATTACTCGCTTCAAGGCCCCCTCTAGCTCACGTACATTGGAGCGAATACGCTGGGCAATAAAGAAGGCGGCATCATTGGGCAATAGCATATTTGCCTGATCTGCCTTCTTCATTAAGATGGCCACCCGAGTTTCCAACTCCGGAGGCTCAATCGCAACGGTCAAACCCCAGCCGAATCGACTCTTCAATCGCTCTTCTAAGCCATTGATTTCTTTAGGATAACGGTCGCAAGTGAGGATAATTTGCTGACCGCCTTCGAGCAGCGCATTAAACGTATGGAAGAACTCTTCCTGTGAACGCTCTTTACCCGCAAAAAATTGAATATCATCAATCAACAGCGCATCTACCGAGCGGTAATAACGCTTAAAATCATTGATGGCATTAAGCTGAAGAGCTTTCACCATATCTGCAACAAATCGCTCGGAATGCAAATAAACGACCTTAGCATTGGGGTTCTTCTCCACTAACGCATTGCCCACCGCGTGCATCAAGTGAGTTTTACCCAGCCCTACGCCGCCATAAATGAAGAGCGGGTTGTAGGCACCACCGGGGTTTTCCGCTACCTGACGTGCGGCCGCCAAGCCCAATTGGTTCGATTTACCTTCAACAAAGCTCGGAAAGGTAAACCCTTCATTTAAGTAGTTTCGATGCTTCAAGCCGCCTTCTACTTCGACCGTTGTCGCTCGCTCTCCGGTATTTGCTGAAGCAATAACGCCAGCATTAATTGTCGGAGGCGCTCCGTAACCCGCGGCGGCAGAGGGTGCCGCAACCTGAGAAGAGGAGGTAATAATCTCAGATGCTGGTTGGATAATCCTGGAAGCGTTTTCTACAGGGCGATCATCTAGGGGAATCGCCATTTGCGTCACTGGCTCTATAGCCTGTGAGTGGGACGATGCCGCAGAAGCGGTGACCACACTTTGTTGATCCAATGGTGCCGCTGACACAGGCGTGGAACTTACCTGCAGAGCAACATCATTATTCACTGACGCCACTGTCGAGGTATAGGTTGGCGCGGGAACAGACACGCGTGGTGCACTGCGGCGTTGATAACGGCCAGCCGCTTGCGAAGAATTTACGCCAAGTTCGATTTGAAATCCCAATTGCGCCCCATGCTCTCCCGCCAACTCCTGGATACGTCCCAAGAATTTATCGTTGACCCAATCGAGCACAAACCGATTTGGCGCGAGTAACTTCAATAATTGCCCGGCAGATTGTTCATCCACCTTGAGCGGTCGTATCCACGTATTGAATTGCTGAGACGGCAATTCATTCTGTAGAGATTCCGCGCACTTTTTCCAGATAGACTCTGGCAAAACATCCCCCTCAACAACGCCTATAGAGACGTTGCCAAACACCCAAAAACAAGAAAATTAATTCACTGAAAAGCCCGTTATTTTACGCCCAATCCACATAGGTTATCCACAAAAATAATTAAGACTTTTCCNAGAAGAACCATTTTTTTATTTTAAATCAATCACTTACATAACAAGCGCAAAATCAAATAATTACACGGACAAACAAGACTAATCCACACCCCAACAACCCCTGTGGATAACCCTGTAGATATCCTATGGGGAAGCTGGGCATTAAGTGCACTTCTCGCTGCCCCCTTAAAAACTGCAAAAACTTAAAGGTTTATGGCGTGAAAACATTGCTTTTAGTGTGTGAATTCTTTAGAATCGCGCCTCTTTTTTCACGCTTATTGAACTTCTAAGCAACTCAGCTCGAGTTTTGGCAGATCAATGAGTGAATTAGTGACACCATTAAAGACTCAATCGGCAGGTAAAGTCTCATGAAAAGAACATTTCAGCCTAGCGTACTGAAGCGCAAGCGTACTCACGGTTTCCGCTCTCGTATGGCGACCAAAGGCGGTCGTAAGATCTTGGCACGTCGTCGTACCAAAGGTCGTAAAGAGCTAGCGGCTTAATTACGGCGTTTACTTATATATAGAAGAGAGAATCACAGGTTCTTCCTTCTATATATAAAGGCACCGTAACCAAGCTTCTGGTTTCGATAGGTTCTGGCGTGCCGAGCAAGGCTTTCTCAAAGTCTCTCAGACTGCTCAACGCCAGTGACTATCAATCCGTCTTTAATGACGCCTCTCTTCGTGCTTCACATCAACATCTTCTGATTCTCTCTCGTCCCAATCTTTCCGACAGTCCACGACTGGGTTTAGTCATCGCCAAAAAACACATACGTCTGGCGGTACAAAGAAACCGAATCAAGCGTATACTGCGTGAGTCTTTTCGCCAGCATCAACAACAACTCGGTGGTGTAGACGCCGTAGTTCTTGCTCGCGCAGGGCTGGATAAGCTTGACAACGAACAGCTGCACAAGCTTTTTCGCAAGCAGTGGGGACGGATAATAAAGAAGGCCAAACAAGCGTCGGAGTCGCAATCGTGAAAAAGGCGGGTATCGCGTTAATCCGTGTTTATCGCTACTTAGCAAGCCCTTGGGTCGGCAACCAATGTCGGTTTTACCCAACCTGCTCTCATTACGCTGAAGAAGCCATTGAACATTACGGTTTAGCTAAAGGCAGCTTTCTGACCGCCAAACGTCTGCTCAAATGCCACCCTTGGCATCCAGGCGGAATTGATTTTGTACCGGGCACAGTGGAAAAAGACCATTGCGCGAACACCAACAACAGCACACATTAAAACGGTAGCAACTATAAATGGACTGGCAAAGAACAACGATCTTGGGAGCTATCGCAGTAGTTTCCGTGTTACTGATAAATCAATGGGGAGAGTTTCAAGAGCGCAATCGTCCGGTTGTCTCCCAAGAAACCACAAGCTCAACAACGATTCCTGAAGTCGCGACATCTGAGATCGTTAACAGTGGAGATATTCCGACCGCTATTGATCCAAAAACCGACGCGATGCCAACCCTAGCAGCGCCTCGACATGCACAACTGATCAGCGTTAAAACCGATCACTTGGAAATGCTGATCGATACCAAGGGGGGAGATATTGTTAAGGTAGCACTACCACAGCATTTGGAATCTCTGAGCGGTGACCCCTCCCCTTTTATCCTGCTTAACCGCACTCAAGCGACCACTTATGTCGCTCAAAGCGGTTTGATTGGAAAAAATGCCACTGATACAGCCGCCGGTCGTCCAACCTATAGTACCGAGCATTCAGATTATCAATTGGCTGACGGTCAGGAGACACTCAATGTCGATCTAACGCTGCAGCAAGGTGAAGTCACCATCGTCAAGCGCTTTGTCTTCACCCGCGGCGACAACCTGGTAAAACTGCAATATTTAATCAATAACAACAGCAGCAATGAATGGCAGGCAGGCCTATTTGGCCAAATAAAACGCGACAGCCACAACCCCGTTGTCGTAGATGGTTTTGGTATGCAGCCCTATTTGGGAGCCGCGCTGACCACCCTCGAAGACAACTACAAGAAAGTCGACTTTGATGACTTAGCCGATGAAGACACCGTGCGTAAGGGCGGCTTTAAAACCAGCATCAATGGCGGCTGGGTGGCAATGGTTCAACACTACTTCCTCAGTGCTTGGGTACCCGATCAAAATCAGGAAAACCACTTTAGCCTGAGAAAAACCAACGGCGATATGTACTTGCTGGGTTTCACTAGCCCCCAGGTCACCGTTGCCGCCGGTGAGCAAGGTGTTATCGAAGCCGGCTTCTATGCTGGACCGAAAGACATCTACCGCTTGGAAGAAATTGCCCCGTATCTGGATCTCACCGTCGACTACGGTTGGTTGTGGTGGATCGCCAAACCGTTGTTCCATGTTTTGAACTTTATCTACGGTATTTTGGGGAGTTGGGGCTGGTCAATTATTGCCCTGACAATAATGATCAAAGCAGCATTCTTCCATCTATCCGCCACCAGCTATCGCTCTATGGCTAAGATGCGCAAGTTTGGTCCTGAAATGCAGCGCATGAAAGAGCTCTATGGCGACGATCGCCAGAAGATGTCTCAAGAGATGATGAAGCTCTATAAGAAAGAGAAAATCAATCCTCTCAGTGGCTGTTTACCAATCTTGGTTCAGATGCCAGTGTTCATTTCTCTCTATTGGGTACTGATGGAAAGTGTCGAATTACGCCACACGCCATTCCTGGGATGGATCGCTGATTTGTCCGTCAAAGACCCTTATTTCATTCTGCCAATCATCATGGGCGTCACCATGTTTATTCAGCAGAAATTGAACCCAACACCGCCGGATCCAACTCAAGCCCGCATCATGCAAATGATGCCCATTGTGTTCACCTTTATGTTCTTGTGGTTCCCAGCCGGTCTGGTTCTGTACTGGGTGGTTAACAATACGTTATCTATTGCTCAGCAATATGTGATCACCAAGAATATCGAAGCCGGCGACAGCACCTAATCAATCGCCACCGTTCGATTAAAAGGGAGCCCATGGCTCCCTTTTTTATGTCAGTGTTTTTGCAGATGTCGCAATTTATCCCTAGAGTTCTGCCCCCTGCCTGCCTCGCGTATAATCCAAATCTGACCAAGCTCACGGGAATCTCATGAACAGCGACAACCACACCTCAAACACCTTCAATCAAGATACCATCGCGGCCATAGCAACAGCTCCAGGCAAAGGCGGTGTGGGGATCATTCGAGTGTCTGGGGCCAAAGTCAGTGAGATCGCTCAGCAGATCACCCAACGCAACTTACACCCTCGGCAAGCTCACTACGGCGCTTTTCTCGATGCACAGGAAGACGCTATTGACGAAGGCATTGCTTTATTATTCCCCGGCCCCAACTCCTTTACCGGGGAAGACGTGCTCGAACTGCAAGGCCACGGCGGACCGGTGATACTAGATTTGTTGCTCAATCGCGTCTTGCAGCTGGGCGCTCGTATTGCCAATCCCGGTGAATTCTCCGAGCGCGCCTTTCTCAACGATAAGCTCGATCTTGCTCAGGCAGAAGCTATTGCGGATTTGATCGAGGCGTCATCTGAGCAAGCAGCCCGCAATGCGGTGCACTCGCTGCAAGGTGCTTTTTCTCAACAGATTCAACACCTGCTGGAAGCACTTATTCAGCTGCGTATCTATGTTGAAGCCGCCATCGACTTCCCCGAAGAAGAAATTGATTTTATCGGTGATGGCAAGGTGGCCGCTGACTTACAGACCATCATTGATCAACTGGACCGAGTATCGAGCGAAGCCAAACAAGGGGCATTGATCCGCGAGGGCATGAAAGTCGTCATCGCTGGGCGCCCCAATGCGGGAAAATCCAGTCTGCTAAACGCCCTTTCAGGCCGTGATAGCGCTATCGTCACCCACATTGAAGGCACAACTCGCGATGTTCTAAGAGAACACATCCATATCGATGGTATGCCTCTTCATATCATCGATACAGCAGGACTGCGAGAGAGCCCTGACGAAGTCGAACAAATTGGCATAGAGAGAGCTTGGCAAGAAATTCACGCCGCCGATCGCATCTTAATGGTCGTAGACGCCACAACAACTAACTCCACGGAGGCTGAGAATATCTGGCCAGAGTTTGTTTCAGAGCTCAAAGACACCTCACACCTGACACTGGTGCTGAATAAATCTGATCTCAGTGAGGTTGGTGAGAGCACCCATCAACAACACCCAGTTCTGGTATTATCGGCGAAATCCGGAGACGGTATCGACAGCCTGCGGGAACACTTAAAGGCCTGTATGGGGTACACAGGCACCACTGAGGGTGGCTTCACTGCCAGACGTCGACACTTAGATGCCCTAGCCCGCGCCCGTGAACTGTTATTAACCGGTCAAACGCAGTTGGAAGGCATGGGGGCCGGTGAATTGCTGGCCGAAGACCTGCGTCAAACACAAAACACCCTAGGTGAAATCACCGGTGACTTTACGCCTGACGAACTGCTTGGTCGCATCTTTTCAAGTTTCTGTATCGGCAAATAACCCTTCGACGACTGCAATACCTCAGTCGTCCCTTCTCTCTATAGCCCTTCCCCCTTTTTAAGCGTCTCGATAAATCTCTCACGCAAGACCAGTGTCAGCATTGCACTGGCACCCCGCCTATCTCGTATCTCGTATCTCGTATCTCGTATCTCGTATCTCGTATCTCGTATCTCGTATCTCGTATCTCGTATCTCGTATC
>PANW01000073.1 GCA_002707785.1 Cellvibrionaceae bacterium
TCGAGTTTTTGCTGAGTTTCTGATCAAACACGACTACTCAGTGCTCACCTTTGACTACCGAGGTTTTGCCCCCAATACCGAACAGAAAGATCTACATTTGGCGCAGTGGGGTAGCCACGATCTTAAAGCGGCAATTGATTACGCTAGCCAATTGGCAGACGGGAAACCGATGTTTCTTTTAGGCCACAGCATTGGTGGGCAGGTGGCCGCATTGGCAGATAGTCTCGACAAGGTACGTGGTTTGATCTTTGTGGCATCATCGTTCCCCTATTGGAAGCGCTGGCCGATGCCCAAACGTCTCAGTATTGCCATGCTATTCAAAGTACTGACACCGCTCATCGCCGCTTTCACCAAGAGCTTTCCTTCCAAAGCCATTGGCTTGAGCTCAACGAATCTACCCAGTGTGTTGGTGGCCGAATGGGCGCGCTGGATGAGTAAAGATGACTATCTTTTGGACCCTGAATTTGGATTAGATAAAAGCGCTTACACCAATCGACGCGGGCCGGCCTTGGCCTTTGGTTTTGATGATGACGACTTGGTACCCGAGGCGTCGTTTGATAAGTTATTGAGTGCTTACGGTCGCTGCGACCTTCAACGACGTTTTATCAAAACGCAAGACACCCGCTGGAACACGGGACCCGTTGGGCACATGGGGTTTTTCAAAGCTCGTCATGAGAACCCCCTGTGGAACGAGTGTTTGCAATGGTTAGAACAGCATTCGGAAACCAGCTAAAACGCAGAGCAAATTGATTGCGCTTGCTGACAAACGCCCAATTCACACGACGGCTAATAGGCATCTTTAAGAAGAACTTAGAGTCGCGCAATCGCGGCCGAATAGCTCATAGGTTTCTATGAGCTAGAACGTCAATGTGACGAGATCGCCGAGCAACCTTTCGGGTGCTGACGATGATGAGAACTGAAATGTAGGGCTTTAGTTTTATCAAAAAAACTCGTTCTCTATGAGTCATCGGTTAGTCCCGCTATTCACCAATCAAAATGAGCTTTCCTGTCTTGGGATCGCGATAGACTTTACCCACAGATTCATAGCCCTCACCGCCACTCGCTCCCTGCCCCGGCATCTGCGGCAGCTCTCTTCCCTGCTCAACGACTTGTTCCTGCATCGATGTCAGTGCGTCCAACTGCGACGACTGAAAATGCTGCTGTAACTGTTCACTCATGGAAATCAAGGCGGCAATTAAACCGCAGGCAAATACCAACATGAGATCCAACAAATTGGCGAGCGGGCCCAGCGGATCTTCGTCTCCGGCCGCGAAACGATCTTGTTGCCAGCGACTAGCCATGAGTCATCACCTCATTGCTCTGAACGCGAGCGTTGGCGCTCTCAGTTTCGGCGGCGGTACATAGGTTCACCTCCATGAACGTCAACACCTCGTCGTACCAACGGCGACGAACACGGCCAATCACAAACCCTACGATTCCCACGAACAAGCCAAGCACTGTGGTGTCAAAAGCGACGCTCATGGCGGTGGTGAGTACCGTGAGATCACCCTCTCCCAACGCCGACAAACCCGGCCCCAGAGGAATGAGCGTGCCCATCAATCCCAGCATAGGTGCGATACGCGCCATGAAGTCACTGCGCTCAATACGGCGACGTGCGAGCTGTTCGAATTGATCCACGGCGCCACTACGACGCCACTTGTTTAACCCAACAATTCGCTCACCCAGTAGTGTGGCGATTTCCATTACGGCAAAAGCTGCGCTAAACATCAGCAGCCAGACAACAGGTTCAAGCAGGTAGGCGACCCATTGATGCATAAGGCCAATTGATGAGGATGACAACATCGTGTTCTCCATTAGTGAATGGCAAGCGACCCTGTGTCGCAATGCCATTTGGGTAAGGATTTAATAAGCGTCTCTAACGTTGATCGAGCAGGCTTCATCAACGCGTGACGGGCGCTCTGGCACCACGAAACACGCCGACGGCTATCAACACGGTCAATAATCCAATCATCCACCACAGCCATGGGTGATCCTCAGAGGAGGCCTCCGACTCTGTCGACTTTTCCTCTTGTTCTTTGGGTGCTTTTTCGGAAGACAATTCTGACTTGGAAGGTGATGACACTGTGTCTGTGGTCGCCACACTCAACTCGGCGATGACACTCGGCACCGACGGAGAAGCATCGCCAGTCATCTGGCTTTGGCTCAGCAATGCTTGCAGCTGTTGATAGGTCTCCGCTTGCACATAATTTTCGATGAATTCGAAAATCGGATGGTCTGGAGAGGTATGACCACTGCCAGGCAATCCGTTTTCAATCAACAATTGTGCAAACTCTTGAGACACCGCACTGAGATCCTCGGTAGAGGCTTGCCAAAAGTCCTTTTCTGCGGCGACGAGTAAAATCGCTAGCATGTTGGCTTTCACGTGAGCGTTGTGGCCCTGCAGCAAGAATTCATCAAGTCCCAACTCCAAGGAGTCATCCACGTAAACGGCTTTGACCTCATCCCACACCCAACTTTTCACCACCTCGGGATTGGTCACCTGCCAGCCCCACAGGTATTCCATGAATTCGCTGCCCATGGTTCTAGCGCCGGCGTAGCCTTCCTGCATCAACGGCTGCAGCCATTGTGGGTTCAGAAAACGAGCGCGTAACTCCGACAAGAGGGCGACCTCCAAAGGCTCCATGGAAATGTTAGTCGCGTCAGGATGGAACAAAACGAAATTCTCAGGTGCTTGGCCTTTGACGGTTTCCACCGCTAGGCTCAAGCCGCCCAGATAATCAAAGGCATCGTTGTTATCAATCAGACCATAAAGATTGCTAGAGCGCCCTAAGTAGGTATTACCCACGGTGGATAGACGCTGTGAAAAAACAGACTGAACCGGATCGCCTTGTAATTGAGCGCCATAGGCATGGCCCATTCGACGTAAATAGACAGCCGCAATTTCTGAACGTTCGGTCCAGTTACCTGAACGCTCGACCATGCGATTGACACCCGCACCGTAAGTACCAGGAGCATCGCCAAAGATACGATAAGCCGCTTGCGGGCCAGCCTCTGCTGCTGGTATTCCCTGTTGTAGAGCGTTACGCGCATCCAACACCCAACGCGCCGCAACCAAATTGATCTCCAGTGACTCTCGCCCCGCTTGCTGTTCTTTGCCCAAGGGTGCCAACGCCTGATCCAGCGCATAGGTAAGCGCTGGGTACTTTTCGCGTATAAGATCAGATGAGCCATCCAACGCCATGAGTACGGCTTTTTCCAATAGCACCAGATGCCGACCGTACAAATCTCTGAACAATCCGGAGGTGGTATAGACGGTATCGCGGCGCACCCGCGGCGCTCCATTTTCGCTGAGATTTGCCACCTCCAAACGCTGCAAACGTTTGACGATTCCGCGACTACTCCACACCGGCTTTAATCCCAGCATATCGAGACCAAACGCAATCATCGCGCCTTCATCTCGCACCACATCCGAGGCCCACAACACAATGGCGTCTGACTCACCGGCCTCGTTATTCTGTCGATTCTTACCTTTTTCAGACCGAGTAACTTTGCGCTCGGCACGCGCCTGTCTCGCCAATTCAACGCCGACGTCGTAACCCAAACGTGACGGTATCAAACTGCCGTCCAGTGCGTAGAAATTTTTGCCGGTCGGCAATACTTCGGGTGTGCGTATCGGATCATTGCCTTTACCTGGCGCGACGTAGCCACCATTGAGACCATTTAACAGCGCTTTCATTTCTTCAGCCGGAGACTGTCGTAGCTGCTGACGCCAACGTTCCATCTCGCGCTCCTCATCTCCGGCATCAATATCGATGCCTTGCTGCATAGAGCGCACCATGGTTTCCACGGATTGCTCACTCCAATCAACACCAAATTTGTGCAAGCCGAGGGGCATGAAATCTTCTTGCAGTTTGGTGAGATAATGCCCCACCTCGTGCACTAGGAGCTCATCGTCGACTTGCTCATATTGAGTGTAACCGCGGGCTTCCAGTTCGCCGGCCATACTGGCGACCAACTCATCGCGCAGATTGAGCGCGTCCACTTTTTCTTTGATTGCATTAATTGCTCGACGACGCATGGCACCCGCAGCCTCCGGGGCGGCTTCGTAGCTCTCGACCAACTGTCGCAGTTGCAACAGCTCATCGTAGAGTTCGGTGCTTTCCAGCGGAGGCGTCAGATGATCGACCATAACCGCCAAACCACGACGCTTAGCTTGAATACCTTCACCCACACCATCAACGATGTAGGGATAGACACTGGGTAAATCATCCAGCAGGGCCAATGAATAATCTTCGCCGCCTAAGCCCACTCGATGACGTGGTAGAAACTCGTAAGTGGAGTGCCGCCCCAAGTGCACCAACGCATCGGCGCGAAAGTCATGGCGCAACCATTGATAGAATGCCATGTATTGGTGAGGTGGCGGAAATGACAAGTTCGCGTGCAGCAACTCTTCGTTAAGCTCCCAGCCGCGCGGCGGTTGCGGGCCGACAAAGACGTTACCGAATTGAATACCGGGCAGCAGTAATTGCTGCTCGTGCACCATGACATTACCCGGTAACTCACCCCAGCCACCTAGACCTTCAATACCGCTACTGGCAATGGCATTGACATAATCATAAGCCGACTGCCAATCGCGCGCGTCTTCACTTGATAGCGCCTGCTGATAACTCTGCTCCAATTGCGCCAGCAGTTTCAGCACCCGCTCTCGTGCGGGATGCTCGGCACCTTCAACAATGTGACGCAAATCTTCCACCACCCGATGCACGAGCTTCTTGCCTAGATCACGATTTTCCAAAGTAACCGCTTTTTCTAATTGCGATTGTAAGTAGCCCAGCGGNCCATCGCGCATTTCTTGTTGTAATCCTAAGGGTAAACGCTCAAACCATTGACGATATTGATCNGGGCTCACACGAGCAATTTTTTCACTCATCTGTTGAAGGGCCAGATTGTTCTCTGGCAAATTCACGCCACGCTCTTGCAGTTGGTCGAGCAGGGCCTCTTCGGTTTCAGGTAGGACACCGGTGTCATAGCCTTCACGTTGAAGCCGTNTTAACAAATGAAACAACGAAGCCGGTACATTGAGATTATCGGCGCCGATGTTATGACGACCCGGAGGATGATTGTAGTAAATAATACCGATTTTTTTGTCNGCATTGGGCTTGCGTTGTAACTCCAGCCAAGACAGTAATCGGCGATCCAACAACTCAACTTGTGCAGCGATAGTTTGGGACAGACTGACCTTGAGTCCGGTTTTTTCATCAAAGCTTGGTTTACTCATAGCCGCCACCACTTGCGGCTGGCCGATGGCTTGCAGCTCTGGCATAGCCACGCGATAGTGCACACTATCCCAACGTAACCCCTCTTCCGACAGACGCCATTCATCTTCCGTCATGTCAGTGAGACGAATGGCTTTGAGAATCGGAACATTCAGATCAAGCAGAANATCATTTACTGTTTCGCGGCCCTCGCCGGCACCGATGACAAAGTTNTGCACCGATACCATGGCCGCAAGTTTATGACGATACTGACTGAGCAGCTGGATCGCCTCAATACTGGCTTCTCCCCATTTAGCCAATACGCGTAAACAACCGACATTGGAATCATTGAGATGTCGACACAGCTGTTGATGCAGTGCTCGGTCCNCCGGTCGATTGCCGTTTTCATAATCGAGAATCGCNACCCAGTGATCATANGACNTTAGATTCTCATCGGAGAAACCATCGATGGCTTGCTCCCGACCACCGATTAGCAACCGCAGAGACGGCTGTAAACGAGGCGAGCCAACCTCAAGCGTCGCTCCCGTTAAGCTCAATAGATGAGCGATCAGATGATGAACATTGTGCTCATCGCGATTGCTCCAAAATATTCGGCTCAACAACCACGGCCGGTGCTCAGGATAGCGTTGCAATTGCCTATTGACCCACTCACTCAAAGGTAAGTCGCCGCCAATCTCTGGATCTTCCATCAGCGAAGCAATATCGGCTGGGTTAAGTAGCCGCTTGCCGTTAAGACATGAGTGCTGCACCAGTCGACGATCACTGTGCACCGCGATGAAGGTTGACAGTAAGTCATCATTTAATTGTTTCAACAGGACGGTCGCGGCGTCACCAAACACGCCCCCCGCAAAGACGACATCCGCCGCATCGAGCAGTTGTTGCTGTTGCGCAGTGGAAAGATCCACCCACTGATCCGTCGTACGTAAAACCACCTCATGATCTGGGTAGCGCTTGATAAACTCGTGAGCGCCGCCCAACACATCGGCACTGTTACGCGGCGACACAATACCCAATACATTATTGGCGATAGCGCCACAGGAAATAACCGCCAGGAGTCCGATTGTAATCAATTGTCTTGCTAGGTGAATCATAGTGAGTGCCTTTGCCCGCTGCAGATACCGTCCAAATAGAAAATAGTTTGCCACCAAAGCAGAGAGATCAACCTCACTTCCTTGATAACCGCAGTCAAATAGTTTTGATTAGAATTGATAAGCCACTGTTGCACGCAGTGTGCGAGGCTCTAGGGGGTGAAAAATCTGATTGGCCTTGAGATGGCGGGTCACGCCTCCCACAGACTTCGATAGCACCGCTCCCTGTAGNTTAGATGTACGCGCCGACACAGTGACTTCCTCGAACGGAGNGACGGGAATAGCTGCGGCCCAAATGCCCTTACTGGCGTGGGTTAGTAGGTCGATCAGTACCGATTGCCTGGGTAATCTCCACAGACGATAAGTCAAGGCCGACGCCTCAAGCGTTAATGGACGAGTAGATATAGCTGCGGATATAGATAGCTTCATAGGATCCTCATTGCTAAAACAACAGCGCTGAGGGAGGACACGACAGGGGAGGCAGCTCAAACAGATTGAGCTGAAAGGATCGAATCGTGAAGGATCGACCAAAACAGATACCGCCCATGACGAAGCCCTCCGCTTCATCGATGCACACACTCTGCTTAGGCCGGTCTCGGGCTCATGCCAGTATTGATACTGGTANTTACCGTTGCGGGGGCAGCGTTGGAATCAACGATACTGGCCAAAATTAGCATCGTCTCACCGAACTTCCCGTTTACCCTGATCCAATTGATTTTGGCAAAAATCAATGTCAGGCACCTACTGCAGGGCGGCTATCATAGTTTTTCAGACAGAGAGAGTCAAAATCCACGCTCGCAGCTTACCACTGAGTCAGTCACTGACTCTCCCATCACAAGAGAATTCCCAACTGAATAAAATCTGCGGTATGCTGTCTTTTACCAATCCTCAGATTCTGGGCACAATGCTCGAACAGTAGTGAGCCTCTGTGGAGTATCGAAGAAAGATACTCGGTAGCCACCCCCACTAGCCTCTCCCATCAAGGAACGCATAACGATATGGAACCCGAATTTTTTACTGCCTCCGCCATCAACCTATTGATCAATCTCGCCTATACCATTATCGCTCTGTTGGTAGGCGTTTATGGTTTGCTGTGGGTCGACAAGATACTGTTAAAAAACATCGACATCGAAAAGGAGATTAGAGAAGGCAATATCGCCGCCTCTATCTTTGCCTCAACCATTTTGATTTTTGTGGCTCTCATCATCGCGTTTGGTTTTCGCGGATAGCGCTGAATCATCATGCACATGCTGAAACCTTTTTTTATCTTTATGGTGTGTCTGGCTGCTATCGGCCTATTAGCCGACAAGCAGCCAACGACGGGACTTAGCGGTGAACTGCAGCAGGTNAGCGATGCCAGCTGGCAATCTCTGGCACANCAAGATTTATCGCTCAATGAACAGGGCCAACAGCTACACATCATTGAACTGAATCACACCCGCAGTGAACTGCAAATCTACCGCATGCTGCGCGGCACAGGTGATCGTAGCGGCAACTATATTTTCCAACATAAACTCGCTGGCACTTACACTATGTCGGCACAGGGTGTGGATAAAAAACAGCATCTGGTGAATTCTTATCTGGAAGGCTTTCAACCCTTCCCCACAGAGAATGTGGCCACCCCGCTCTATGTTCTAGCCCAGCGAAAGCAATACCTGCTGGATGAACAACAATACCCCGGGCGTCCCGAAGTTTGGCAGAGCAGTCGTCAAGCCTACTATTACGGCCGTGGAGACTGTGAAGATCACGCCATCGCCTTGGCGGATTGGCTGATTGAAATGGGAGAAGATGCTCGAGTGGTGGTGGGCGATATGGACGGCAACGGCCATGCCTGGGTGGTACTGCTCAAAAACGGTCGAGAGTACTTACTAGAAGCCACCCGCAAGAATCGCNTCAATCGAAACTCAGCCTACCCCCTCACCAGNTTGCATCGCGATTATCATCCCGAGTATATGTTCAACCGTGAGTTCTTTTGGGAAAATACCGGTACCAAATACACCACCGACTATTCCAGTGGACAGTGGCGAAAACGCAGCCAGGTGTTGGGACGTCAACTGCTTTAGAGTCTTGCTAGCGCCATAAAAAAAACGGACCAAAAGGTCCGCTTTTTTTGTAAATTTCATCTTACGCTATCGAGCTTCATCCAAGGTTTCTTCGACCATAAAGCACCACATACTCGAAAACCTCTAAACTTTGATTAGCACTATGACGAAGCCGATCAGTTGACTAAGGTAGTACCGCCATCAACGGGGATGATTTGCCCAGTAATGAATTCACCCGCCTGAGACGCTAGCATGATTGCCACACCGGCAATATCAGTGGCTTCACCCCAACGACGCATGGGAATACCCTGCAGCTCTTCGTCAAAGGCTTCTTGATCGCTGCTCAAAAATTCTGTCATTTTGGAGTAGAAACGACCCGGCGCAATGGCATTCACACGGATATTGTCCGATGCCAACTCAGTGGCCAACACACGGGTCAGCTGATGAATTGCGCACTTAGACGTGGCGTAACTGAAGTTATCCAAACCATTGCCCACAATTCCGGCAATAGAGCCAATGTTAATCACGCTGGATGAATTCTTGGCGCTAGCGTTTTTACGCAACAAGGGTGCAAGCGCCTGAGTCAAAAAGAATGGACTCTTAACATTAATGTCCATGACCTTGTCCCAGCCCTTCTCGGGAAACTGGCCAAAAGGCGCGCCCCAACCGGTACCGGCATTGTTCACCAAGACATCAATGTGCTGCTCGTGCTTCATCAATTCTTGGACGAGATTCTGCAAGCCTTCGCTAGTGGCGACATCACCAGGAATAGCCACACAGTCACCATACTGGCTCAGCTCTTGTGCTGCCTTTAAGCAAGCCTCGGCCTTACGGGCAGTAATATAGACGCGCTTAGCACCTGACTCGAGAAAGCCCTGAGCCATGAAGGCGCCCAGTCCGCGTGATCCGCCAGTCACCACACAAACTTTACCCTGCATGGAAAATAGTGATTCGATCATGATTTACTCCTAGCTCTACTGACTAAATATAGTTTCTGTGGGGCCAAGCCTACCAGAGGGCTTTTTAAAATGGGTATTTATTAGCGTGATGGTACGCTCTTAATATCGCTAACTATGACAGTTAGCGATCACCAACACACGGTCAACGATATCACCCTCGGCTTAGACACATCTAATGAACTAAAACCAGCTGACACAGTCGAACTTAGACAGCTGCCACCCTGCCCATTACGCTGTCGAAATCTGCAGTTCAATGCTATTTTTAATAGAACCACGTTGAAGTGACTGAGGTTCAGACAACATATTATAAGGGTGCACCTTGGAGCAGGGGTGCGGGGCGATTCACCAACTCATACGAATAAACGCCTCACCGGCGATGGAATTGACTCATGTTAAGACGCTGGATAACACCCTTGTTATCACTATTGCTATTATTTTTTGTCAGCAGCACTTCCCTAGCCAAGTCCCTCACCGTTCAAGTACTGGATAAGCAAGGCCAAGCATTCGAAGGGGCCGTGGTTGAACTCCAGCACCCCGATTTCGCCCGATCAGCAATGCTGCCGGAAGCCGCGATGGACCAAGTCAACAAACAATTCGCCCCCTACCTATTGGTCGTCGAGCAAGGAACGGCGGTGGCCTTCCCCAACTCTGATTCCATCAAACATCATGTTTTCTCTTTTTCCGCCGCCAAACGCTTCCAGCTGAAGCTGTACAAAGATCGCCCGCCAGAACCCCTAGTTTTTGATAAGCCCGGAGTCGTCGCCTTGGGATGCAATATCCATGATTGGATGGTCGGCTATATCTATGTGGCGCAATCCAGTCAAGTACTGGAATCGGATCAACAGGGGAAAGCACGGTTTGAGTTAGAAAGTGCAACTCTCAATAAGGAATATCAACTAGCGGTGTGGCATCCACGCTTTAAAGCTGAAGACGCCCAGCGACTCACAGCGGTTGCCTCCTCCACAGACACCCTAGTTTTTCAGTTAACGCAATCCCTCCATCCAGAAATTGATAATCAGGCCGATGAATTCGACAACTACTAACGCTAGCGTGACGCGCTCGACAACGGCTACAACAATGACACTTCAAAATAAAATCCTGTGGTTTGTGGCCAGCATATTGATTCTGGTGGCCGCGCTGGTCTCGGTGACGACTCTGCAATCAGCCTACCAACATTCCAATCAGCAGCTGCAAGAACGCTTCGAAACGGCCAAACAAGTTTTGACCTACAAGCTGCAAAACGACAGTCAGGTACTGCGAAGCTCTTTGGAGAATGTGGTCAAAGATTTTAATCTAAAACAGTTAGTAGCCAGCGGAGCCGAAGATCCCGAGTCCCTGCGTGTTGCGATGATCAACCAACAGCGGCGCACTGATGCCAGCTTTACCTTGGTGTTTGATCAAGCCCAGACGATTATGATGAGCACTCAAACGGCCATTGATAGCTCCACCATCGGCTCAGTCGCTGACTATACCGATGAGCGCCTACATCTTCAGGCGATCGACGGTCGACTGTATTTAATCGCAGCCGTCGGCATGAAATTTCTGGAGCAACAACCGGGTTATGACAATTGGATTTTGATGGGCATCGATTTAGCTCATTTGATCGATAGCAGCGTGGTTCAGCTCACCGGCTTTAACGTGGATGTCTTTCACCAGCAGGCTCATTTACTCAGTGCCGCAGAGGACTCAACCACTCAACTGACCACTCTCCCTAGCACCAATCACGAAAGCTCTCGACACCTCATGGTCGATGAGAAAGACTACATTGCCTATCAATTCACTTTAGAGGCTTCCTCGCCTATCCATTTTGTCTTTACCATTGCCAATCAATCGGCATTTCTGGATTTCTTTGAACTGGCGTTTCAGCTGATCTTTGAAATCGTCATCGCCCTGATTGCCGCGCTGCTGCTGTCAGTTTATCTGTCTAGGAACATCACTAAACCTCTGCGAGCACTCGCTAGCGTTGCCCGCCGAATACAACAGGGTGACTATCAAAGCCCCATTCCCAACTTTTCCACCGAGGAAGTGAAACAGTTATCTCAGGCTTTTCGCGGTATGCAAGACGGCATTCAGGAGCGCGAGCGCGAAATCAACCAACTGGCTTATTATGACAGCCTCACTGACCTGCCAAACCGCAACAGTTTTATCCGTGAGCTACAGCGCAAGGTCGAGCAAGGATCGAGCGAGACATTAGCCGTTCTAATGTTCGATCTTGATCGCTTTAAAGACATCAACGATACCATCGGCCACCATTTTGGAGATCTACTGCTGAAACAAATCGCCTGCCGTATGGAAGCGTTGAGATTGGCCAATGCCTTTTACGCCCGAGTCGGCGGAGATGAGTTCACCATACTCTTGAGTAATGTCGCGCCAGAGGAGATACCACCATTGGCACAGCAATGCATCCAATTGTTTGATCGGCCTTTTACCATCGAGGGCATTCATCTCGATGTCGACGCCAGTTTCGGCTTGGCCATTTATCCCAATCATTCAGACAGTGCCTACGGCATGATGCAGTGTGCAGACATTGCCCTCTACAAAGCCAAAGGCACCCATCACAAGCTCATTGAGTACGACGTAGAATTTGATACCTTGTCGGTACAGCGATTGAATTTGATGTCGGAATTGCGCAAAGCCATCGAAGAAAACCAGCTCCAACTCTACTACCAGCCCAAGTTGTGCCTGCAAACCGACACAGTCATCAGTGTGGAATGTTTGGTTCGCTGGATCCATCCCGAATACGGCTTTATCAGCCCAGATGATTTCATTCCATTGGCGGAACAAACCGGCGCAATTCGCGACCTCACTTATTGGGCGATTGAGACCGCCTTGCAACAACATGTGGAATGGCGCAACAGCGGTATTGCATTGCGTTTCGCGGTGAATATCTCTGCTGTGGATCTCGTCGATTTGTCACTGCCGGCCTACGTCGCTGAGCACTTGGATCGCTACAAGGTCGACTCCTCGCATTTGGCTCTGGAAGTCACCGAAAGCGCGCTGATGGATGACCCAGACGCAGCCATCAAAGCATTACGCATGCTGCAGCGTATGGGCATCAGTTTATCCATCGATGATTTTGGTACCGGCTACTCGTCCATGGCCTACTTAAAACAAATGCCCGTCAGCGAACTTAAAATCGACAAGGCGTTCGTTTTGGAATTAGCCACCAATAAAGACGATGAAAAGATCGTCAAATCCACCGTAGACTTGGCTCACAACTTGGGACTATCCGTTGTCGCCGAAGGAGTAGAGGATGAAGCGGCACTGTCGCTGCTGCGACACTATCAAGTTGAGTACGCACAGGGTTATCATATTGCACGCCCTATGAAGGCTGAAGATTTCTTAGGCTGGATTGCCAACAGCAGTTATCAAACAGTTGCTCAAGGATAAATGCTAGATGCTCAACCAATCGACAGTGACCACACTTCTATTAGCCTGTCTTGCGGGCGCAACACCTAGCGTTGACGCTGACAGCCTCAAAGGCTTTGCCCAGCTTTCTTGGGTATATAGCGATCAAGACGAAGACTGGCTGTCGAGCTGGTTACGGGGCGGCACGGGTCTGACACGATTTGATCAAGACGAAGAAGACTTACAATTTAATCAAGCGGTGATTGAAGGGCAGCTTGATGTTTCCGATAGTTGGTCCATAGACGCAACGGCACTGCTGTACCGAGATGGAGAAACTGAACTCGGTGTGACTGAAGCTCTGCTCACCTACAAACCTCTCACGGAAGGTTTGCGCCATCAAGTTCGACTCGGTGCTTTTTATCCGCTGATGTCACTGGAGAATGTTGCGGTTGGCTGGCACAGCCCCTATACCTATTCGTTTTCAGCAATTAACAGCTGGCTGGCCGAAGAGCTTCGTATTCTCGGAGCAGAATACCAGATCACCCGAGCCGGCAGGCAATACAACTCTCCACACAGCTGGACATTGGTTGGCTCAGTGTTTGGGGGAAACGATGGTCTGGGCACACTATTGAGCTGGCGCGGTTGGGCCCTGCACGATCGGCAAACACTTCTGGGGGAGCGTGTAAATTTCGCTGACTATCCGTCATTTATCGGTTTGCTGGAACAGCAACCCGCATGGGTGGATCCCTTCAAAGAAACCGACCACAAACTCGGATACTATGTGGGCGCGCATTGGCGTTTCAAAAGCCGCAGTGATTTACGAGTCTATTTTTACGACAATCGTGGCGACGGAGAACAGCAGGAGTCCTCAGGACAATACGCTTGGGATACACAATTCATTTCCCTCGCGTGGCAGTATCGATTCAATCGCAATACACGTCTACTCACGCAATGGATGAGCGGCAATACACAAATGGGGAAACCCACCGTAGATGTGGATTTCAGTTCTTACTACCTGATGTTGAGCCACAAGCTTCAGCAACACCGCCTTTCCGTTCGCTACGATTGGTTTGATACCACCGAGCGCGATGACTACGCCATTGATCCCAACGATAGCCAAGGTTATGCTTGGACGATTGCCTGGCGCTACCCGCTCAATGATCAACTTGAAATCGGCGCCGAACACCTTCAGCTCACCAGCAGCAATGAATCACGCACACTCTGGGGCTGGGATGAAAAAGAGCGTCAACGCCAGACGCAACTGGTCGTCAACTACCGGTTTTAGTCAGCTTTTTTATTAACGCAGACAAGGTTTTTATGCCGTCGATACGCTGCTGCTCTGTGGTGTTAGAAAAACCTAAAACTAGCCCATTTATTCCCACATGGTTCGGCCCCTGCCTTGATTCTTCCACAGCATTTAGGTGCGACTTTTGAACCAACTGATAGGAAGACAAAGGCGTACTGCCGTAGCCTTTTTTATAGAATTCACGAGCCAATACGCGATCGCTTACACCTTCGAAACAAATAACCAAATGCATACCCGCGCTCTCGGCCACAATTTGAATGTGCTCGCCACAATACTGCTCAAGCAGGCTTTGAGCCTGTCTCCATTTCCCGTGGTAGTGTCTGCGCATTTTTCGAAGATGCCTTACAAAGTGGCCCTCTTCCAAAAACTCAGCAACCGCGGCCTGAGTCAGTAGCGGCGTTTCGCCAGACATAGCATTTTTTGCCTTGGTGAAAACGCTCGCGAGTGCTTTGGGTACAACTAAGTAGCCCAATCGCAACGCCGGTAACAGCGTTTTACTAAAACTGCCCATATAAATGACCGGTGTTTGCGCCGCCATTCCCTGCAAGGCCGCGACGGGTTTGCCGACGAAATTGAATTCGCTGTCGTAGTCGTCTTCGAGAATCCAAGTCTGGGCGCTAGCTGCCCACTGCAGTAAGCGCAAGCGATCACTGGCCGATAAAATTCCGCCCAATGGGTAGTGATGAGTCGGGGTAACATAGAGCAGCTTAGCCTGCGTTGTGCTCGGTAGTGCTGCGACATCCAACACATTATTGCGAACCATCGCCGGCATTAAGCGACACTGATGCGCCTCAAACGCCGTTCGCGCCCCGCGATAACCGGACTCCTCCAACAGCACCGGATCATCTCGATTGAGCAACACCTGAGCGCAGAGCGAAATCGCCTGCTGCGCCCCTTGGGTAATAACAATCTGATCGCTATCGCAACGTACACCGCGAGATTCTCTCAGATAGTGGGTGAGAGCCTCCCGCAAAGGTTGATAACCTTGATCACTGTCATAGGTTTGCAGTGCTAGACGATCCACATGGCGGCGCATAATCCGCGCCCAGATGGCCATCGGGAATGCCTTTACATCGGGAATACCGGGAGCAAAGGGTAGATCTTTGGGCCCATTGTCTTGCTCAAGATCACCCAATAGATCAGCGTAGCTGGACAATTCAGGCAGAGGTAAAGAGGGGGAATCCGGCAAGTGATCAACCGCCATAGAGGGTAACTCGGTACTGACAAAGACACCTCTGCCCATGTGGCTCTCTAAGTAACCTTCGGCTTTGAGTTGATCCAGAACCAGTGACACGGTATTGCGACTCAGCCCCATACTCTGCGCCAGCTGGCGAGACGACGGCAGCCGAGCCCCCGACACCAAACGCCCGCCGACGATATGTCGATGCAGTTGCTGATAGAGCTGTTGCTGCAAAGAACCCACACCGCTCATCTGTAAATCATTCAGTAGCAGATCACTCACAACTGGCACCATAGAGTTTATAAAATTGGACCTAACGTTAAGTCCAATATTTTAGAACAATTGCGCTTCCAATTCATCTTATTACAACAAGGAAATGACGGTGAACAACCCAGTCAGCGACTTCGCGCCTTCGACAACAAAGTCTTCAAACGAGTTGATGAACTCCAGCGAGCGCAGCCGAATTCAACGAGGAAAACCTCGTGCCAGCTATCGCCGAGAGGATGTGTATCGTCTGATCGACGATGTCAAACTCGGGCATATTGGCTTCATCAACAACGCAACCCCAGTGATCATCCCCATGACGTTTTGGCGAGTAGACGATCACCTCTATTTTCACGTGGCCAATAAAAGCCGCTTGCAGAAATTGATCGAAAGCGGTGAAGAAGTCTGTGTCTCGTTTGCGGAATGTAGCGAATGGGTACTGGCGAAGTCCGCCTATCATCACAGCGCCAACTATCGCTCCGCCGTGCTCTACTGCAGCGGCGAACGTGTGATCGATGAAGAGGAGTTTGATCACGCCTTCAAAGTGGTCATCGAGCAGATTGAACAAGGTCGCTGGGATCAAGTCCGCGCGCCGAGTGCGCAGGAGCGCAAAGGCACAGCACTGTTGAAGCTTAATATCAATGAAGGGGCTTTTAAGTCTCGCAGTGGCGGCGCGAATGATGACAAGGCCGATCTGGATTTGCCGGTTTGGAGTGGCGCCAAACCGGTCTGCCCGTTTCATCCGCGCTAAAGGGGGCAGGCGCTACTTATTCTGCCTACTTATTCTTATTGCGCCAGTTACCCCAAACGTCGCCACCACTAGGAGCCTGATCGGCGCGACGATTATCTGGGGCCGATCTTGGCTTGTCGTGATTTCGAGTGCTTTGCGAACCGCTCTCGGCCTTGCTCGATGTCTTGACCTTCAGTGTCATTGGCTTACCTGGCTTTTGATACAAGGGTACCGTTCTATCACGAGGCGGCAATTCATACTGAATGTCATCTGGCTTAGGCAGACGCTTGTATTTGTAGAGGAAAAAGCCCTCGACTTTTTCTCGTGCCCAAGCGGTGCGTCGAAGAAATTTCAGACTGGACTTGATACTAGGATTACTTTTAAAGCAATTGATATTGATTTCGCTGGCTAGCACTTCCCAACCGTAGTGATCCACCAACTCGGTGAGTAGAGCTTCTAGCTTTACACCGTGCAACGGATTGTTCTTTTGTTCTTCGATCATAACGGGCCTCTAACCAATAGACAAAGGCTCCCAAAAGAGCCCCACGGACTCTAACAACCAACCTAGAGTCGGGGCGAAGTATAGCACGGGGCCATGCTAACGACGATTTAGCAGATTCATTAACTAGGATTCTTGCCCCTCTTTGGTGTTTAAAGTAACCGCATCAGGAAACTCTACCCCCGTTCACTAAGGACACCCCCCGAATCCGGTGCGCATCATTGGTGCGTTGTCTATATTAATGTACAACTATAGATCCAATAATGAGATTTTTCCGCTCGCCCTCCTCCCCAAAAATACTAAAGCCCCAGCACTTCTCTTGCGATTACACGTATTGTTTCGGCAAACAGAGAATTCTGATGGGCTGGCACGCAATATGCTTTCATTGAGGCTTATCCCAGTTGAGGATAATCGCACTCAGTCCTTGAACACAGTGGTTCACAGGATCTAAGACAATCAGAGCGAATCTACAACGATGTAGATTCGCGCTTCGCAAAGGCGCCAACCCCGTGACTCGATCATGCATCATGATCTTGAGACGGCTTGGCGCCTTTTTTTTTGGAGTTAAGGAATCGCGCATTATGCAGGCCGTGCAGCACTATCTGCCCGGTGATCACGTTGTAGAAGATACGTGTGAATCGGCACTACACATGAGTAAGCCAAGCGCTGACGTCGAACGTCTAGGGCGGGTGCTGGTTATCGGTAGTGGGCCTGTGGGTATGCGTTTTGTGGATGAATTACTACGCCGTCATGCGGATGCTCGAATCGAGGTCTTTAGCAATGAGCCTTACGCGCCTTACAATCGAGTGCAGCTGTCTACGTTACTGGCCGGTGAATCGTCTCTAGACAGTTTGAAACTGCCCTTTCCATGCCCGAAAAAAAACCCCAACTTCAGATTTACCACCGCTTCGATTAGCAACATAAATACGACTGAAAAAGTCATCACAGATGTGCGAGGAAATACGCACAACTACGATCACCTCGTTATTGCTACCGGCGCCAGAGCTCATGTTCCCAATATTGAAGGGGTCGATCGTCAGGGGGTTTATACCTTTCGCAACATGAAAGATACCCAAGCTCTCTACTCTCGCCTCGTCAGCGCGCGCCACTTGGTGGTAGTGGGTGGTGGCGTACTGGGTTTAGAAGCGGCGAAAGGTCTGACTCGCCTCAACACCCGCGTCACCTTGATTCAACAAAGCGGTCGGCTAATGAATCGCCAGCTCGATGACACCGCCGCTGATTTGCTGCTGGAAAAAGTCAAGGCGCTAGGCATCGAGGTTATTACCAATTCCGGTGTGCGCGAAGTATTGGGCAACGGTCGCGTCAGCGGTATTCGAATTCGCAGCGGTGAGATCATCGAGTGCGACACGGTATTACTGTGCGCCGGCATTCGCCCAAATATCGACATGGCTCGTGAGGCTCGGCTGAAGGTTGGAGTGGGCATCCTAGTCGATGATCAGCTGCGTACATCCGCTGAACATGTTTTTGCCATTGGCGAATGCTGTGAACATGGAGGTTTAACCTATGGGCTAGTTAGCCCTGGATTTGAGCAGGCCGCCGTCGCGGCGGACGCTTTGTGCCAAGGTAGTGCTAGCTATCGCGGCTCTACCACTGTCAGTCGATTGAAAGTGGTTGGCGAAGATGTGGTGAGCCTAGGAGAAGTCACTGATTTAGCTCAACGTCCCATGCAGCGTGAAATTCAATACCACTCAGCCCGCCGAAGTGTGTATCGCAAATTGGTTGTTTACAAAGGACGACTACAGGGTGTTGTGGGTTTTGGCGGTTGGGACGACTTTCAGCGTTTACAAGAAGCCTATCAATCAGGACGACGGATATGGCCCTGGCAATGGGTATTGTTTTGGTTGTGTGGCCGTTTGTGGTTATTGGGCGGTCAAAGTGATGTCAAGCAATGGCCCGCATCGGCGGTAGTGTGTCAATGCAATCAAGTCACGCAAGGTGAGCTGGTTCAAGCAGTGGCTGCTGGCACTAACACCGTATCGTCTTTGAGAGTAGCGACCCGAGCTGGAACCGTTTGTGGATCTTGCAAACCACTACTCTCTCAGCTAACGGACTCCAAGATAGAAAAAGCGAGCGGCTGGCAGACATTATTGATCAGTTGCGGTTTGGCGTTCGCCATGCTCTTGACTTGGTTATCCATACCGGGCGCATCTGTAACCGATAGCGTGCAGGTGACTCATTGGTTCGAAAAAATTTGGAACGATAAATTTTGGAAACAAGTCACCGGGTTTACGCTGGCCGGACTAGTAGCGTTAGGCATGATTATGTCGCTGCGCAAACGTATGAACTGGCGTTGGTTGGGGCCCTTTTTTGCTTGGCGCTTACTGCATGCAATGATCGGTGTTACCAGTGCGGGCTTGTTGATGTTCCACACAGGCTTTCACACCGGTGAAAATTTGAATCAAATGTTAATGATGTGTTTTCTATTGGTGTTGGGCATGGGGGCCTTGGCAGGATTGGTGACATCACTAGGCCATAAGCTCTCGCCCAATCGAAGCGCATCTGTTCAACGGTTCTGGAATTACTTACATATATTGGTTGCTTGGCCTTTGCCGGTTTTGTTGATCACACACATCGTCACTGTGTACTACTTCTAGGCAAAAGGGTTGGTATTGTGAAAGCTATAAATTGGATTGCCTGGATAACATTGACGCTCGCCTTGGCGGTGTATTTTGGCTTTTTGTTGTTCAAGGCTGAGGACAAAAGTCCGCTATTGATTGGTGAAGCCAGTCATGGTCACTTCCAGATTGAACTGGCTTGTTCGTCATGCCACCTGGATGCCTTTGGAGGCGGTGAGGTCATTCAAAACGCCTGTGTCGATTGTCATGGTGATGATTTGGAAATGGCTCACGACTCGCACCCTCGGAAGAAGTTTACTGACCCTCGCAACGCCGACTTGCTGGAAGTGATCGATGCTCGACAATGTATCAGTTGCCATACAGAGCATCAGCAGGAACAAACGCGAGCCATGGGCGTAACCGTACCAGACGACTACTGCTATCACTGTCATCAAGACATTGGCGACAATCGGGAGAGTCATAAAGACCTGCCCTTTGAAAGTTGTGCCAGCGCTGGCTGTCACAACTATCACGATAACCGCGCCCTCTATGAAGACTTTTTAGTGGAGCACGCCGACGCCCCTTGGCTCAATGCCGTGGCAGCTCTGGCGCAACCTAGCAGCGCCAGTTATCACGCATCAGCGCTGGCAAAAAAAGCCAGCCCCGCAGCGGAGCAATGGCAGTCAGTCAGTATCGCGAAACAACAGCAGCACCCACAAATTGTGGCGGAGTGGCTAGCCAGTAGCCATCAACTGCAAGGCGTCGATTGTATTGGTTGCCATGTCAGTTCAGATGCATGGGTAGAAAAACCGGGGCTTGATCAATGTCAAACCTGTCACCAAGGTGAAACAGCCACCTATTTAGAGGGTAAGCACGGCATGCGCTTAGCCGTTGGGCTTGACGCGATGATGCCAAAGCAATCTCAAATGGACTTCCACCCCAACGCCTCAGATCAGGCCCAGGGGTGTAACAGCTGCCATAGCTCACACAGCTTTGACACCCAAAAGGCAGCCTTCGAATCCTGCTTATCGTGTCATGCCGATGAACACTCGCTCGCCTATCCTGAGTCCCCCCATGGACAGTTAACACAGAGAGCGTTGAACGGGGAACAGCCATGGAACGAAGCGGTTACCTGCGCGACTTGTCATATGCCACGCCTGTTGGAGAAACAGCACGGCTCTGTCAGCAAAGGTAAACCATCAATGGATTTTGGCAGCAGTATTAATGAGGCGTTATTGGCTAAATTATCGGCATCGGGCGAAGACGTCAGAGTGGGCGTTATGCACAATCAAAATTTGAACCTACGCCCCAATGAAAAAATGATCAGACCGGTTTGTATGAGCTGTCACAGTCTCGAATTTTCCATCGATGCGTTAGCGGATGAAAACCTGATCAAAAACAACTTTAGTGGCAAGCCTGAACAACATATTGAATCTATAGATTGGGCGACAAAAAGAGCAATGCAATAATTTTCAATCAAAGAGGAAGTGACCATGAAAAAGCGCGTAATGACTGCAGCAATAGCCGCATTAACTTTGGGAATGACTGGGTGTGGAGAGCCCGAAAGTAAGGGCATTGATCCCAAAATATACACCGACTCACTGTTTGCGGTCATGAAAGCCGACCGCACCAACTACACCAAGTTGGTGGTAAAACGTTTGGGGCCAGCAGGCGCCGATGTCATCAAACCAGCCGAGCATTGGAAGGATTTGGATAACGGCACCTTGTTGCCGGCGCAAATGTTTCGCGCGGGTGCAGAAGCTGTGGCTGAAATGACCGATGATTTCACCTATTCGCTGCAATCGATTTGGCCGATCAATAGTCAAAATGCACCTAAGACGCCCATGGAAAAAGAAGGCTTGGAATATATTGGAGCAAATCCCGGTGAAAACTTCTACGGTGAAGAAACCCTAGGTGACACCACCTACTTTACCGCCGTGTACCCAGACGTCGCAGTATCAGACGCCTGTACTGTTTGCCATAACGAACATAAAGATTCTCCCAAGACTGACTTCCAGTTGGGTGAAATCATGGGCGGTGTGGTTATTCGTGTACCGTTGTAATTACGCGGTCTAAATTCTCAACATCATCTTACAGTGAGGCTTTATGTGTACTAACCGAACACAGTTTTTGTTACTGATAGTTATGCTTGCAGTGTCTTTGAATGGCTGCTCGCCGCCATCAGAAAACCATCAGGAGGCTGCTGTTCGGAGCGACATGGAAGTTGCTGAAGCCTTGTATAAGAAAAACTGTAAAGTTTGCCACGCTCAGGGAATTAACGGTGCACCGATTGTAGGCAATCAGAAAATGTGGACTGGAAGAGCTGAGCAGGGAATTGATGTACTGGTTGATCATGCCATTAACGGATTTGGATTGATGCCGCCCAAGGGCGGCAAAAGCCATGTCACAGACGAAGAAGTTCGTTTGATTGTTGAATACTACTTAGAGCAATTAAAGAAATCCTAAAGAGGAATATGACTATGTCTATCTATGAAAAGATCGGTGGCGAAGCCGCAGTGGATGCCGCTGTAGATATTTTTTATCGTAAAGTTTTGGCCGATGATCGTATTAATGAGTTTTTTGATACGGTTGATATGGAGTCTCAGCACACCAAGCAAAAAGCTTTTTTAACCATGGCTTTTGGCGGCCCCAATAGCTACACCGGCAAGGATATGCGAGAGGCCCACAAAAATATGAAGCTGACCGAAGATCACTTCAATGCGGTGGCTGAGAATTTAGTCGCAACACTGCAGGATTTGAATGTGGGCCAGGAAGAGATTGACGCGATTATTGCGGTTTGTCTCACGGTGAAAGATGACGTACTGAACGTGTAGTCGGGAGAATACAATTTTAATAGGAAGGCAATCTGAATATGACCGCGATTGTATTTGAAGGCGAGCCGATAACGCTTGATGAAGGAGAAACCGTGCTGGATGGACTGCTCCGACTAGGACACAGCATCCCGCACGGTTGCCGTTCAGGGGTGTGTCAATCCTGCTTGCTGAGCGCCACTGAGATAGATAAGGTGGCAAATGCGCAGACAGGGTTATCAGAAGCACAAAAGCAACTGAATTTCTTTTTGGGCTGCCAGTGCTTGCCAACGGAGGCTATGACCGTCGCGCGGGTTGATGCGGACGTAAGCCGCATCAAAGCTACCGTCATGGAAAAAACACAACTGAATGATCAGGTATGGCGCCTTCGCTTGACGGCGGATCTAGATTACCGGCCAGGGCAATACGTAACCCTATGGCGAGACGAAAACTTGGCCCGGAGCTATTCTCTAGCCAGCACTCACGAACAGCCCTGGCTCGAGTTCCATATTCGTCACTACCCTGAGGGTGAATTTTCCTCGTGGCTTGTTGAGAGCTTATCGAAAGACGATACGCTCGAACTGAATGGTCCACTAGGTCAGTTTTTCTATACCGCGCAAAGTGAGGACCCGATGTTGATGATTGCGATGGGAACCGGTCTGGCACCTATCTGGGGAATCGTGAATGAGGCGCTCATGAAACAGCATCGTGGGCCTATAGAGGTGGTCGTTGGTGCAAAACAAGCCAAAGACTTCTATTACCGTGAAGAACTGGGGGCACTGCAGGCGCAATTTGACAATCTTCAGGTGCACTGGTTGAGCCTTGACAGCGACTCCCCAGAGACCGCTAACCTTTACGATTACTGTCAATCGAATTTCTCTCAACTATCAGATCACAAAGTCTATCTATGCGGTGGAACGAGTTTCGTAAAAAAACTGCGTCGGTATGCGTTTATGGCCGGAGCCTCCATGAGAGACATCTATGCCGATACCTTTATTGCTTTTGGTGGAGAACCCGGATGATGAGTGACATTGGCGATTGTTGATTTATAGATCAGCCGGAATCGTGAACATACGGACGTTTAATGGATGTATCTCCGTCGAAATAAGCTGGGACATCGGACCAAGTCTGAGCACCCAGCGCGCTAGCACCTGAAGGTCCACGGCTAGTGAAACTTAACATCGACGAAGATACGTTCATTTTTCACAGTAGATACATTTCATATTGGATGTTAACTGGCTTAGGCTGGTACGATTACTCATAGAGGAAGCCTTACAACACGGACACCCAATGATTGCCATTAAAAACTCCAAACACCTGTTACCGATCCGTCTGTTCGGATTGTTCTTTATGGCATTCGGCTGCTTTGCCCTTTATTTAGAAGAACCTGTTTCAAGCACGAGAATATCCGTTTTCATACTGGTATCTTATCTGATGTGGGGATTATCTTTCTCGACGCGTATCGAAGCGAACAAAGTCATCAAACAGCGAGGATGGTTCTTTCCGTCATTTCGCAAGGCGTACCAGAATCTCACGCGAATCGAGCTGCGAGCGAAGTACATCCACCAACAAGGCCACGGTGCCCATTCCTTCTACGCCCTCTATGTGGGAGTCATCAACGGCCCCTTTAATGATTTTGTCGATTTAAGCTGGGGAGTGAAGTCCACCGATGACGCTGATTCTTACCTAAGCTTTATTCAACAATTGCAACAGCTCACGCAGCTTCCCGTCACCGTCACCAAAGAGTTTTCCGAGCAGTTCAAGCAGAAGTTTGATCAGGATTTCGACCTTAGTTAGGGGCAATCTAGTTCCTTCTCGCGATGGCCGCTTGTAATGCTCGTGGACATAGCCAAATAGGGTAATCCGATAACTTGCCGGTAGATCACCTCCAATCATCGACCTTCGCAGGGAATCCAAAACAAGCTTGAGTCGATGAATCCTCAGCGACCAGAAGCAACGGCATAGCCACCCATCATTGATTAGTTGACAATTCTCGACGCTCATACAGAATCTATAAGAACACCGAGGGTATTTTGAATTGCGGCAGCGGGCTGCTAGATTCGCGTACTCAGGCTGGTCACTGTTACTGACACACAAGGATGAAGGATTCACTATGCGGACCCTATGGACAATTATTCTGGTTTTAATCGCGCCATTGGCTCTGGCGTCTGACTCACAGCTGATAAAAATCGACGACGATCATCTGCAAATGGGGACGAGCCAGTCTGATTTGGGAGAGGTCTATCGTATACCCCCGACCCAATCGCTGATTATTGATGCATCGGATTATCAATTCATCTATGTCGAAGAGCGCAAAACCCGTGTTCCCAACACCATCATGGTGCTGACTGCGGATAAAAAACGCTATTTTCTTGAGTGGAAAGACGGCATCTACAAATACACCCTCTCCCCGGAAACATTGACTGATGGAGCCAACACCTTTCACGGCTTTGTCAGTGGAGAGAGTACCATGCTCGCCATTGGCAGCCGCTTAGTGGGTAAAAAGGGGCCTGAGATGAAAATTCAATGGCTAGGGCTCGTGCAGACCGAGTAGAATAGCCGCCCAAATTGCCCTGACAACTCGACAGCTGCTATTGCAAGCTGTGGCGGTCTGTCATTCTACTCCATGGAGAAAACCAATGATTGATTCCGTACTGCGTATTTACGGAGAAGAGTTTGATGTTGATGCGTTTCTAAGCAACAACAGTTTGTCGATTCCTTTCGAAAGCTATCGTAAAGGCGACGATGACATTCTCGGCAACCCGAATATGGAGTCAGGGTTTGATGCACTGCTCTCCGAAAATGAAAGTGTTGTCGATCACCTAGCCGAAGTGAAGAATTTCTTAAGCAACCATCAAGCGCTGTTTGATCAAGTTCAAAGCGCGGGTGCTCAGTGCATTATTGATCTGGGTTTCACCGTCGGCGGCGCCGGCCAACTCACCCAGTCCATTCCGTTACAGGTTGAACTGCTGGGCATCTGCCACCAACTCAAGGTAGCGATTGAAGTCTCTGCTTACCCCAGCTCTGACGAACAAAATCAAAGCTGAAAAAAGCGTAGCCCCAACCAATGAGCAAGTTACCACGAGCAGCTCCGTACCACGAGTCGCTCAGCGGCCTACGTCATGTTGGTGGATACACGATGGGCTGAATCCTCTCTACTCCATCTCCAGAGCAAAGGCGACCAGCTCATCGGATAGCGTTTCCGAGCCGGCATGGCCTCCCGCAGCAATCACTACAAGCTGACGGGAGCGTCCCTCTTCATCGGTGACAATGTAGGACATAGGGGTCGCGGTTCCCGGGGCCGGCAGACGTCCCTTCCACAACTCCTCTCCTGTCATTGAATCAAAGGCTCGCAAATAGTGATCCAGTGCGGCACCGATAAAGGTCACACCCGATGCCGTCATGAGCGGGCCGCCGAAATTCGGCGTACCCGTCTCCATTGCCAAAGGCACTGGCGCTATATCCCGCGTGGTCCCCAAGCTCGTCTGCCATAGATGTTCACCCGTGCGCAGATCAATCCCTGTGAGAGTCCCCCAAGGTGTGGGATTACAGGGGATTCCCAAAGGTGACAAGATGGTTTCTCGCCACATGCCGTAATCGGTGCCTTTCTGTCGAGAGATTTCACGGCCTGGGTTGTCCCGCTTAACCCGTTCAAAGTCAGCCCGAGGAATCAACTTCACTTTGAATGCGAGGTTGGAAGCATTAACCACCAATAGCTGCCGCTGCTGATCAATGGACAGACCACCCCAGTTGATACCACCGGCATTGCCGGTATACATAAGCGTCCAATCAGTGGAGACCGGGGTATAGATACCTTGGTAGTGCAGGCTGCTCAGTTCTTCATTGCAGACCGCTTTATCCCAAGGCGACAAGCCGAACGCATCGTCGACCTCTAAATCGGTATGCGCGACCGATTTAGGCCGCACAGGAATTGGCTGGGTCGGAGACAGTTTTAAATCTTCAAATTCAGAGTGTTGCGGCACGGGCACTTCTTCGACGGGAAATAACGGTTCACCCGTGCGCCGATCAAGCACAAACACGAAACCCATTTTGGTGCCCTGTGCGACGGCGGGAATCTTCTCTCCGTTTTGTTGAAGGTCGAACAGTGTCGGTTGTGCCGGTGTATCAAAATCCCAAAAATCTCGATGCACAAACTGATAATTCCACACCACGTCACCGCTGTCGGCATTGAGTGCCACCAGAGAAGAGCCGTAAAAGCCTAGGTCTTCTTGTTGTCGAAAATAGTCCGGCAAGGGATTACCGGTGGGGGCGAAAACAAGATTCAAGTCNTCGTCAGCAACCATAGGCGCCCAGACATTGGGCGTGGCTAGGGCATAACCCGCGGGACTCACGCCACCCGCATTGTAATCAAAATCCGGGGGCGCCAAATCTTGCGCCCACGCCAACTCACCACTGCGAGTATGGTAGGCGCGCACCACACCACTGGGGGCGCCTGTTCCTGCGCCATCGCTGATCGAGCCACCAATAACCACCTTGTCACCGATGATGGTTGGCGGCGACGTATGCTGGTACTCACCCAGATAGCTGGCTTGACCTCGACCCATGGCGGTATCCACAACACCGCCCGTGCCGAAGTTCGGACACAGTTTGCCTGTGGCCGCATCCAGCCCCATGAGCTTGGAATCATTGGTGGCCATAAACAGCGTGGTTGCGCAGAGTGCGTTCTCATCCAGCGTCTCGTCTTTCCACACACTGATACCGCGACACACCAACCGATTGGCGTAGTGCGAGCTCAGATCGATCGCCGGGTCAAAGCTCCAGTGCTCCGCGCCCGTTAGAGGATCCAATGACACCACCCGATTAAACGGCGAACACAGCACCAGTGCGCCATTCACAAGGATGGGCGTCGCCTCAAAAGAGGTTCGCGATTTTACCGCGGCATCTCCCGTCGATACATCACCGGTTTTGTAGGACCATAGAAGCTTTAAGTGAGTGACGTTGTCGGGAGTAATTTGATTGAGATCGACATATTGTCTGGCTCCCTCCCCCCCGTATTGATGGTACTCACTGGTGTGTCGAAGCTGTGCACTCTGCCCTGCAGATGGTGGGGTTTCATAGCCATCACAGCCGACTAAGCATAAGGCTCCGAGTATCAGACTGCCGATTTTGAGACGTCGAGAAATTGCCACGAAATTGAACCTCACTAGTGTTTGGTTTGAGTAACCTTATTATTAGAATTCGCTCACTTATGAGCTGAGCAACACCGCAAAAGTNGGATCTTTACTCGANCGAGTCAGAGAACTTGATCATCAAGCGTCTCGAAATGTTGTTTTAAGTAATCNATCANTAAACGCAGTTTTTTTGAGTTTGCCGCNCCGAGAGAAAATACACCATACACGTCAATNGGTGCGAAATCGAAATCCGGCATCAANCGTTTGAGNCTGCCCGTCTCTATTTTGGGTTTCGCGTCATAGACAGGAATGCGCCCGAGCCCGTGACCACCTTCGACGAAAGCCGTGCGCGCAGCAGCATTATTGGTGGCAACATCGCCTTTGACGGCAATCGAATAAGAGCGCCCCTCTCGGCTAAACTCGAGCAGCTTAGGTGCCGGCTTATACAGAACCCATTGATGTTGCGCCAAATCCTCCACCGCACGAGGCCAACCATGTTGATCCAAATACTCTGAACTGGCGCAGAGATAGGTATTCAAAGTCGCTAGGTGGGTAGCCTGTAAATCGGAATCCACCAAAGGCGCACCGCGAATCGCAAAATCAATACCCTCGCGAACGATATTGCTCACTTCATCCGTAAGCAGAACATCCAGCTGTATCTTTTGATAGGTTTTCTTAAATTTGTCGAGTGCCGGCACCACGAGCTGCAGACCCACGTTAACCGGGCAGGTAATTTTTAACAGGCCTTCGGGCTCTTGTTTTAAGTTCTCAATCTGACGTTGAGCCGCTGACGCTTCAAGCGCAATCGCTCGGCAGCGCTGGTAGTACAGGCGGCCCTCTTCAGTCAGAGCTAGGGCGCGAGTTGAGCGATTCAACAAACGCACGCCAAGCTGTGTTTCTAGCTTTTTAACGTGATAACTAACAACGGCTCGCGACAGACCCAAATGCTTGGCGGCAGCACTAAAATTGCCCTGCTCAATGACTTGAGCGAAAACCACCATACTTTTGAGTTGTTCGAAGGACAGCTCCATGGGTATCAGCACCTCTCTGGGCTAGAATCACGCGATGACGAGGAAGATTGAGTTCAATGCTTGCCACTGTATCAATTATTAGAACAGTAAAGTACAAATATTACTCATTGTATGAAAATACAATCCAAATAGAATGAATCGTCTAAAGGTAGAGCCTTGGCACAATACCCCCGAAACAGTCATCGGGGCCTTCTCTACCCCTTCTTAATCACCACAAGCACAGGAGCTTTCTCCATGAGCAAAAAAATATTGATGATTCTCACCTCACACCAGGAACTCGGCGACAGTGGAGAAAAAACCGGCTTTTGGGTCGAAGAGTTTGCCGCTCCCTACTACACCTTTTTTGACGCTAACGCCGAGATCACTTTGGCCTCTCCTGCCGGTGGTCAGCCGCCCATAGACCCCAAAAGTGAACTGGATGATTTTCAAACGCCGGCGACTGAACGCTTCAACGACGATACGCTACTGCAAGAACTGCTCGCCAACACCCGCTTGTTGAGCACGATCAATGCCGCCGATTACGATGCGGTGTTTTATCCCGGTGGACACGGTCCACTGTGGGATTTGGTCGACAATCAACACTCGATCGCTTTAATTGAGTCTTTCTTACAAAGCGACAAACCGGTAGCGGCCGTCTGCCATGCCAGTGCCGTTCTACTAAAAGCCAAAGATCCTCAAGGCGCAGCCATTGTGAAAGACAAGGCAGTAACCGGTTTCAGCAATACCGAAGAAGCCGCCGTGGGCCTGACCGAGGTTGTCCCCTTTCTATTGGAAGACGAGCTTAAAAAGCTCGGCGGTCAGTATCAGAAGGTGGACGATTGGAATGTTCTCGCGGTCCAAGACGGTTTAATTATTACCGGACAGAATCCCGCCAGCTCTGAAGCAAGCGCTCAGAAACTGTTAAACACTCTAGAGAGCTAGGGAGGAACACCATGAACGAGATCTGCGCTGGTATAGCTTCAATTAATTTGTTGAACTATACGGCTCGGATCTCGACTCTCGATCTTTGAGCAAAGGCAATCCTACTCAATACGGACGACTCAGCTATAGTTGGTAGGCTTTCAGCGCTTGGGTATTTTTAGAGGCTGAACTGAACGGATCCGCAAACTTTCCATCCGCCAAGGTTAAGCCTTCGCCACTTTTAGACACCGCACTCTGAACGGTGTTTACCAACCAAGCTCCAGCGACCTCTTCCGAAACTCCGCTATCAATCTTATCTGCCCACTGCTGATGCAATTCGTAGATTTCTTGAAACAGAAAGTAATTGCTGGCTTTCACCATGCCATTGCGCAAATCCATGTCATCTTCAAATATCGCTTCAATAGCAGCTTTGTCAGGATGATCATTTTTGACAATGACTTTACCTTGATAATCAAAACCAAAATCTATCGGCTCAGAAGTATCAATACCGCGACTGTTCAATTCCGCCATGAGCGTCTGTTGATAGTTTTCGACGTCCGCCTCGGTAAAGAAAGTCAATGGTGGCAAATCTTCTAGTGAGGCCGACTGTTGCTCAACGATTTCATTGACGCTGGCCTCATATTTTTCCGAAACTTTTTTGTCACGCTCTGCCATTGAATGCGACTGTTCATCATCGCTAATTGACACACGATAAGACGGTGACTCATTAACCGAATCAGTTTTCGTTCGCGCTTTTTGTTCAGAACTTTCAGACTGAGGAGTGACCAGTCCACTAGCGGCATTGGTATAACTTGGGTTTGCACCTAAGACATTCATATTAAACTTCTCCCTGAAGAACAATGAAGTCGTCAATCAAAGTCTTCGAGAGAAGCAAAGTTTGAGCCATACTATAATGAAGGCTCGTTTACGCCACTAATCTATCGATTTTTATGCTGCAAAGCCTAGAGCTCAAGCTCGCCAACCAATGCGATCAAAAACGATCCGGCAAGTGGTAACAAAAAGTCGGCAAGTTTTTGCCTCTGCGGAAAACTCTCTCCGCGATGCAAGCTGTAGCCAGAAGCCTCTTAATTAGGAGAGCTTAGCTAACGTCATAAAGAGCTTCCCGGTTTTTATCAAGGTGATATCGGCATTACACTGATCACACGGCTAAAAAATGCGAGTCTGAAAAACCACGAGTTCACTAACATTATTTCCCAATCGACTGCCACATCGTTTACGCCTAAATCGGTGCATAGAGAAATCACCTAGCCTCACTTACATCAGTAACACTTCTACGATATTCCGTTACTTTCTATTCCGCATCCCGATTTGATGAAACACGTTAATTCATGAACTTAAGCCAATACCTCTAAGATAGAGATTGATCATGGCCGACAGCCGATCCTCACCAGAGCTTTCATCAGTTTTCGCCACCAGAATATTGTCTAGGCGCATGATCACGTAGCCATGCAGTAACGACCACAAAGCAATCGCTTGAGATTCTGTGCTTTCATCCACATTGGCCCCGGAATCAGACAGCATTTCGATCAAAGGATCATAGATACTATCCATTGCTTGATTCAGACTTTCATCTTCGTTCAGCAAGCTATCCCCGCGCCACAATAGGCGATAGCGATGGGGATACATCAGCGCAAACTCCATTACCGCTTCAGAAAACAGGTGAATCTTCCNCGCTAAAACACCATCANCCGCGTCTAANGTCGNTAGAACCGCANCCGCCAAGTCTTTGAACACATCAGNNGCTAAGGCCGTAAGAAGGGTTCTCTTGTCCTTAAAGTGATTGACCGGAGCCGAGTGTGCAACACCAGCAATCCGTGCCACCTTGCGAATAGAGACCGCATCAACGCCCTCTGCATCGAGAATTGTAAAAGCCGCATCTATCAACGCTGAACGCAAATTTCCGTGGTGATAGTTAGTTTTCGAACCCTGCATATTGACACTGTCCATATTTGAGCTTAAATTGACACTGTCAATATAACGCAGACACCACCAATTACAAGGAAATCTGCCATGCATACCTCTATGGTGAAACCATCCCTGATCGAAAAACTGCTACTGACAGTGGCCATCGCCGCTTTTGGTCTTGGTGTACCCATTCTCGAAATCAATGAAACGCATGTATTCAATAGCGATTGGACGCCCCATGTTCTAATCCATGAAGTCTGGCAACTGATCACCAACTCCACCTTTGCAATAGTAGCTTTATGGCTATTGTGGAAACACAACAACAGCGTTTACGCCGCAGTGCTGGGGCTTATCGTCACAGGAGGGTTTCTGTCTGCATTTAGCCTTCAAGATCTCTACGGCGGTTCAATGCANTATCTCGACGGCAGCGAGAAAACGGTATGGGGTNTCAATATTGGCGTGTTGGGATTTGGTATTGCTAGCACTATCTTTTGCGTNAGCCTNATCAAATCGATTNTTCAGTCCGAGCGATCGCTTCATAAGCCTGCAATTAGTACCGAAGGGGTGTAAGCATGAATCCGAACTGGATATTACTTCCCATATTTCTGCAGATACTGCTCACNNTGTTGCTGTTAATCCGATTAGGCATGGTCAAAGCCAGAGCGAGNGCNACAGATAGTGTTGACAAACNAAAAGCCGCACTGCACCACGACGCCTGGNCCAATGANGTGCTCCAAGTGAACAACAGCATTCGTAACCAATTCGAAACTCCGGTCGTTTTTTATGTGTTGAGTCTATGCCTCTACATCTTGTCTGAAGTAAATGTAGTGACACTGACATTGGCCTTTTTTTATGTGGCAAGCCGTTATCTGCACGCCTACATTCATATCACTTCGAACTATGTACCCTGGCGATTGAGAGCATTTACTGTCGGTGCATTGTTGTTACTCGTTCTTTTAGCATGGGGCCTGANAGGACTCGCGTTTGATCTTCACCAGTCTCGACCACTAGATCCCATTTCGAATGAGTACAACGAGCCGCTTCAGTAAACTTGATTGCCAATGATCCTCGACACGCAGATAACGACAGGTCGAAAGTTCAATTCAAAAAATGGCCCATGAATTAGAATCTATAAATTAGAACGCGGTCTCGAGAGCGCGTCTTAAACTAGATATCCTAGCGAGATGAGNCTAGGCACCAAAACCTAATACTGCTAACCCAATGCATGNCTAGCGGATGTACACCCGACNGAGAGANGTCTATATTGAGAGTTTAATCAATTCCCTCATCGAGGCGCCCATGCAACACATAACGCGAGCCATAGTGTGCGTTTTAGCCCTGTTAATCACCGCATGCAGCAACACCATAATATCCAACACTTGGGTGGCGCCGAATTTACAGGACAAAGATCTACAGGGCGTGCTAGTCGTCGCGGTGACACACGAAGAAAAGGCACGTATTGATTTTGAAAACCGCTATACCAAGACCCTAAAAGCCCATGGCGTGAGAGCTGTGGCTAGCCACACGTTGATTGGTGGTGTTGTGGATAAGTCTCAAAAAGATCAGATCATCGCCGCTGCGCAGCAGGCGCAATTGGATACACTGCTGGTTTCTCACTACGCCGGCACCGATGAACAGCCGGTTTTTCATCGAGGGAGAAGTTACTATACCGTTGTCCCTGACTATGGACGCTACCACCATGACCGACGCTTTGGCAGCTACTACGGGCGATTGATTGAAGTGGGGTCAACACCCGATGTTTGGACCACCAATAAATACGTGTTCATTGTCTCCGACCTCTATCAGGCCAACGATGAAAGCCACCTTTGGCAGGCCACATCGGAAACCATCAGTCCAGATGACAAACAGGAGTTAATTAGCGCTTCGATCAAAGCATTTGTGAAGCAAATGGAAGAGCAAGGTTTGGTTCAATAGGTGATCGCAAAAATCAAACCTGCTGAGTTAGGACAATCAGCTACGGTGTATCAGCCCATTGATAGTCAGATTGAAATATTCTATCAATAGTGCCGTTTTCTTTCAGCGTTAAAAGCGCCTCTCGGAACACAGGGATCAGGTCTGTGCGACTAGATTTCTTTGATATATACAGGCTTCCTGAGGTTCCATTCAGCACGTAGAGTTTCGTTAAACGCCTGGCTCCAACGTTCATTTTACGCATGGACCAATACACCGCTTGATCGGTTCCTGCCATCACATCCATACGATCGCGCATCAACATGGCCAAACCTTGCTCCATAGACGATACCGGCACGCGATCAAAATGTGTGGCATCGTCAAACGCTGAACCGTACTTTGAGCCTCGAATGAAGCCCACAGACTTACCAGATAATTCATCCAGTGAATTGAGTTTTTGACTACCGGCACGCCCAACGACAATCATTTTTGAGTCCACTAAATGCCCTATTCGAATGGCGGAGGCCTCAGTTGCGGGGCTGTCAAATAGAAAAGCAAAATCAACAAAACCGCTGTAGACGGAATGCACCACTCGAGGATAGGGTTGCAGCTGATTGCTTACAGATACTTTGGTAATCCGTACCATCTCATCAATCACGGCAACTAATAGCCCTTGATCACCGGCAGCAGTTCTAATTCCCCAAGGCTTTACGGTAGAAGTCGCAAATCTCACCGGCTCTTGTATCTGTGTCTGTAGAAGGTCTTTCGACAGGCTTGGCACAGCCCACAGAAGACAAAAAATAGCCGTCACAGCCAATAAAACGGAGCGAATCACTAGAGTACGATCATCGAAAGTATGACTGAGAAGCTGCATAGAACTATGGGGTGCACGAATGTGAATGAGTGGGAAAATTCTATCATATTTCACTCCCAACGCGGATTTCTATGCCATAAGGCTCTGTTTGGCACATTTAGGGAACCGACATTGGATAAAGTGAGAAGAAATAACCTTTCCCCTATTGGGAACAGAGCTTCAACGCGATACCTCTCACCCCTTAATTAACAAGGTAAATGACTACTCACAAAATAAACTAACGCGGATTGTTTTACTACTCTGTGAACAACTAGAAGCTCATCATGAAGGACAAAAACACATGGTCGCCATCAATCCGATTCTCGGAGTCATACTCGTGAATCCACTTCGCCACCAGTGCCGCCTTACCTTCATAGCGCTTCGGCAACCACATAACCGCAGGGCCTACGCCAGATGCTTCGGCCTTAAATGACCCCAACAGAGCTCCGTCGCCACTATCACCGCTGATTTGCTTGTAGAGGAAACCATGAATCCCTACAGCCACGCTGTCAGAGACAAACTGGTTTAGGACATAATCCAAATGGATCTCATCACCACTTTGATAATCCGTATCATCGTTCTCGGTGTTGTATCCGTACCCAAAAACAAAAGAGTAATCCTGCCCGGTCGATTCATTGAGATAGGTGGCTGCGAAGTCGGTTTCAAAGGTCCAATAATTCAACCCCGTATTAGCGGTATCACTATCGTCGTAATCACCAACGGGGGCTACCACATAGAAAGACTGAGAAAAGTGCCAGTTCTCGTCGTTGTTCCAATAGAATATTCCGGGAACAAGAGTAATGTCTCCATAGGAGTTTTTTGCATCAGAAAACTCTTGGCTGAAAGGTCCCACTTGAGTCGAACCTTCAATATCGACTCGCCCTGCCACAAAGGTGGCGCCGTAGGCATATTGAGCACCAAATATCTCAATGCCCGGCTTATACAGTAAACTCAAATAATCGAAACTCAACTCGACATCTATCCCCACTTCTACTTGGCCAGACCTCACCGCAAGATCCGCATCCGCTCTATAGAAGTAAAAATCGTTTCGCATACTCAGCCCTTCTTCGGGCTCCAAAGCCAGAGCAATATCGCCATAAAAGCCGGGAATATAATTGCTGTATCCCCCTTCTGAACCGAAGCCTTGTACAGATATGAATAAACAAAAGAGCGAGAGTAACCACGGTCTGGCGACTCTATAAGAAAGTCCATTTTTTGTAGTCATGTGTAATAACGCCACTTTTTTGAGTTCGAACAATTGAAACACACTTAATAGTGCCCAGCTGCCCATTCACAGTGTTCATTGCACTGAAAGAAAAAGCTATTTCGATCAGTATAATTTGAAAAAAGAGCCAACCGAATACTTGGTTGGCTCTTTAAAGTTTAGCCTATAACGAAGCGAACTATTTTTGGAACTCACGCTGTTCGCTGTGTATGACTGACACACTGGCGCGACTAGAATTTGGTCAAGTTAGGCGCCGGTGGATTCGGGTGGTCTTTCAAAGTGGCTTTGTACTGTGCCACAATATTGGCGTACATTGCCATGACCCAAGCATTGCCATTCACTGCCACATCTTGGATTTCGCGAGGATCAGCCTCGATGTTATAAATCCTCGGCAAACCTGCAGTTTCCTGTACTGAACCTAGGTAGCCCGCCAGCACTGGATTGGTATCCGTGGTTGGGTTGACTGCCATAGGATAAACGCGCCATTGTTTCCAGCGCACGGAAGCAACTCGGTCGCCAATGAAGGTAATTAGGTGGTCACGGTTTGAAGTCTCTTTTTTGCCAAGTAAAAAGTCAGTCTGATCTACGCCATCATAAGGACGATCTTGAGGCAGCTTAGCGCCCGTAATCTTCGCTAACGTAGGCAAGAAATCGTGAATAGAGAACATTTCATTGCTGATACTGGGCTCGATCTTTCCAGGCCAACGAATCATACCCGCAGTTCGAATCGATCCCTCGTAAGCATCACCCAGTTCACCGCGGAAAGGTCCATCGCTTCCCTGCCCGATTTCCTCTGGCGTGGTCGCGGTGACTGTCGCACCGTTATCAGACACCCAAATAACAATGGTGTTGTCTTTCACGCCAGCTTTTTCAATAGCCGCCAAGACTTCACCGGTGCGAGCATCCAGCTCTACAATACTGTCGCCATATAGACCGGCGCCAGATTTACCTTCAAACTCCGGCGATGGATCATTAGGAAAATGAGGTCGAGTCCAGCCCACCATCAGAAAGAATGGATCTTCTTCTTTCGCCTGCTGTTTGATGTACTTAGAAGCCGCCTTGGCAATATCCGCTTCGATTTGCTTGCGATATTCATGAGTATAAACATGAACCGGTTTAGCGGCACCACCGGGCTTTTTGGCTTCTAAAATGTTGACCGTCGCCGCCTTTTTGAATGCTTCAGGCGCGTTGTGAGTGTTCATACTCGCTTGGTACAAAACCCCATCGGTAGAGCCCTTAAATCCGAGCTGCCAAGAATCAAAGCCCTGGTTTTGCGGCTGACTATGAGCCCCTGGCCCCAAATGCCACTTGCCGACATAAGCGGTATTGTATCCGGCAGACTTCAACACCGTACCCAAAGTCACATCGTCAGGCTGCAAACCACCGCCTTGCCCGGGTGCGATAATCAGCGACATACCCGATCGAATCGAATACTGCCCCGTTAACAAGCCTGCCCGAGATGGAGTGCAACCGGGCTCGACCAAGAACTGAGTCATTTGCATGCCTTCGCTAGCGAGCTGATCGATGTTTGGGGTTTTAATGCCACCGCGAATGCCCTGATTGTAGGCCGACAGATCCCCGTATCCTAGGTTATCAGCGAGCATCAACACCACATTGGGTTTCTTTGCTGCCTGCGCGCCAAAGCTGACAGCGCAGCTTAAGCCGGCAAATAGAATGGATTTCAATAGCTGGTTTTTCACTGGTAGTTCCCTCTTGGTTTACCTACACCGCACTAGAGAAGAAAATCACTAGCACCTAATAAAGACTAATTAGACGACAGAGCTAGAGCAAAGGACTTATGTCCGCTCACTCCTCAATCAACTAATTAGGAGAACACAGCTTAACAGCGGCCATTGAGACGAGATGTGTCAAAAATGCAGTCGTATGTGTTTTAGCATCACAGAAAACCAAACGATAGACACTAACAATCAACTCAACGCTTTTAGCACAAGCCCTACTCATTCAGCCATTGAGAAAAGTAGACGTGCCTTTAGTGCTGAACCTGATGATCGTTCTTTTGAACTCGCCAACAATTCGTCACAGGCCTCATAGACAAAACGGCCACCTAGAGCCGCTTTGTATGACGAGCCAAAAGAAGATCAGCTACTTGCTAGAAGGGAGGTAAGGATCAGGTGTTCCCACCTTGATGGGTGGCTCAGCCTGAAGAGACGCGGCGTGATCAATTAAAACTTGGCTAGCGGGATAGCGCACCCAAAGATTGTCAGGCAACAATCGAACAGGCCGCTCCTCCTTAGGATCTTTCAATAGGTTGTAAAATCTCGGTACCGGGTAGCGAGTATCGGCGTCGCTCATGTCGCGAATTTCTCGAATCATCATTTTCCAGTCACGCCATTTCACCCCATAGATGTCGGTACCATTGTAGATCACCACAGATTCCCGCCCAGAATTATCGCGTTTACCCAGAAGAAAATCCGTTAGGTCAATACTATCCATTGTGCGATCTTCCGGTACGCGGCCACCGGCAAGGTTGGCAAAGGTCGAAAACAAGTCCATTTCGTGAGTAATTTCATTGGACACGCTGCGAGCGGGTATCTTTCCGGGCCAGCGAATGAGAAATGGCACCCGTAAAGAAGCTTCCATACCCGTGAAGTAGGTACCGGACCAAGGACCCGCAAAGCCTTCATGAGGCGGGGTTCCTTCCGGTCCATTGTCAGCCGTAAAAATAAAAATGGTATTGTCAGTGGCGCCGGCCTTATCCACAGCCTCCACTAGCTGCCCGACATAGTGATCCGTCTGCGCGAGAACATCGGCGTAGCCCCCATTCTTAGTGCGACCATCGAAGTCTGGATGAGGTGTGACCGGCATGTGGGTCTGTGTATAGGGAACATACAAGAAGAACGGCTTTTTACCTTTCGCCTTGCGTTTAATAAACGCCACCGAACGCTTAGTGATTTCGCCGTCAATGGTGGCGCGATTAGCCGAGTTATACACCTCTAACTGTTTGGGTTTCTGACCTTTTTTTGCCTCCATAATGTGAGCAAACTTCACTTGAGGATGCACGCCGGGTCGAAACAGATCGTTTTCAGGCCAATAGCTTTCATCGGTGGTATTGGGGATGCCGTACCATTCGTCAAACCCTTGATCAGTCGGATAGCGGCCAGGGGAATCACCCAAATGCCATTTGCCAAACATGCCGGTTGCGTAACCCGCATCAGACAGCATTTCAGCCATGGTGTATTCCCACTGTGTCATGCCATAGAGCCCTGCCTTTAAGGGCACCTTGGAGGTCCCCGAGCGAATCGCGTAACGCCCCGTCATAATCGCCGATCGACTGGGGACACATTGGGATTCCACATTGAAGTTGAGCAGTTTCATGCCCTGTTCGGCGATCTCATCAATGTTCGGCGTCGGTGCGCCTCTAAGGATTCCACCACCGTATGCACCGACCTCGCCCCAACCAAAATTGTCCATAAAAACCAAAACTATATTGGGCTTTTTTGCCGCCAATGCATATCCATTGAAACTCCACAAAAAAACGACGGCCATTAGTGCCCTGACTGTTTTTACAATCATCATTACAATTCCCTTTTGAAACTTAGATTGTCTACTCAATGTATCGCCGACTCATTTTATCTAGCAATCTGAATCCACCGCACTTCACAACTGTAATCCTAAATACTAGCTCACATATCCCCCTCCGGCGGCTTAAGAACTAGTGGCCCGTCTCACAACTATGGAGAAGCACTTCTCCTTCGTCTGAGAGTCAATGATCTCACGCTATAGGCTTATAGAATCGTTGAAAAATGTCGTCCTGGCGAGCAGAGAGCCCCCAAATTGTCATATCACGCCATCTTCAGGTTATATCGCGCCAAACCCGTGTCTAGTTCTGTCAGAGTGTAATAGAGTGTCTTAAACAAGACCGCTTGTTCGGCATGTAAGCGACAGCCTTTCAACCGGTGCTGCCGCGAATAGCTTCGTATCTGATGAGGGCTGAAACCTGTGGACACCCACTTTTCTGTACCGGTGAATTACTGTCGAGTCATCATGGCCGCCGCTAGTCGCAGCATGGCGGACGCCAAACGCATGGTCGCAGGCACCGACATCAACAAACAAACGCTCGGCAAGCTAGAATCCGGTGTCACCATGGAAGACTATCGATGCCTGTTAAAAAACGCCAAAGTGATCTCTGGCAATCCTGCCATTTTGTTGGATGCTGGCGCCAAAGCGCCGACGAGCAGTCATGGGCCTCTAGGCAATGCCATCAGCTCCAGTCCGGATCGTATGGCCATACTCAATCTACTGGTAAGATTTGTGAAATCGCGGGCGACTTTCTTTACCGTTTGCGTAGAACAGTTAGCCGATACCATACGCTGCCGAATAGAAACTGATGATGCGCTAGGCGAGCAAAAAGACGATGCCTTGGACTTCTTTTTAGGTACTCTAATGGGCTCATTGATGTCGCGGGGATTACTGCCAATGTCATCACCGCAGATACAGTTAACTCGCCCGCGATCGGCGCAACACGAATACTATCAGCGTATTTTGGGGTCTCAAATCCGCTATGATCAACCTCATGACTGTATAATTTTCGACGCTCAAGAACTAAAACTTCCACTGCCTGGATACGATTCAAGCCAGTTTGAATTGGCCATTAGAAAATGTCAGAGCCTCTACCCGGATCACTTGCAAACCCACTCCATTCGCGAAGCTGTCGAGCACGTGTTTGATATGTCGCCTGGGATGCTGTGGTCAGTGAAGCAAGTCGCTGCAGGATTGGCAACCTCCAGTCGCACCTTACAACGTCGACTGCAGAAAGAAGGCACCAGCTATCAACAAGTCTTGGATCACTGGCTACAAAAACAGGCGGACCAGTATTTAATTGCGGACAGTTTGTCAGTGGAGGCGACCGCAACCTTACTAGGCTATGGCGATGAAGCAAATTTTCGTCGAGCCTTTAAACGCTGGTTCGGCCATTCTCCACAGGTCCATCGGCAAAAAAGTTCGACTACCCTTTCGAGTGGTGCACTGCTTTAGAAGTTGCGCTCAAAGACAGCCTAGACCGAGACCTATTGCGCAGTAAAACCACCGTCCATCACTAATTCAGCTCCGGTCATATAAGTACTATCATCGGAGGCGAGAAAAAGTAAACCGGTGGCCATTTCTCTAGCTTCGGCCATACGCCCCATAGGAATTTTAGAAATCACATCGGCCAAAAAGGCGTCCGCACCTTCTTCACCAAAGCTCTCCACCACATTCGTAGTGGTCATTGGCGTTGAAATAAAACCCGGGTGAAGTGTATTGATGCGAATATTGTAGCCTTGTTGCGCACAATGAAGAGCCGCAGATTTACTGTAGATTCGCACTCCCCCTTTACTGGCATTGTAAGCCGACGCCATGGGATGCCCCACAAGCCCTTCTATTGAAGAGACATTAACAATCGATCCGCCGCTTTCTTTCATTGCTTTAATCGCCGCACGAGTACCGAGAAACACACTATTGAGGTTGACCGATTGCGTTTTTTCCCAGTTTTCCAGACTCTCGTCTTCAGTATTAGCGAACAACGCAATACCGGCATTGTTGATCAGGATATCCAATTGGCCATAAGCGCCGATCACCTCAGCAATCACGCTATCCCAAGTGCTTTCTAGCGTGACATCCTGCTCAATCGCTAGCGCCTCTCCGCCCAATTGCTTGATCTCAATCACCACCTCATGCAAAGGTGCAGCCTCGATACCGGTGACCACCACTCTTGCACCTTGCTCAGCAAACAAGAGAGCTGTCGCTCGGCCGATTCCCGTTCCACCACCGGTAATTACGGCAACTTTATTTTGTAGTTTCATGCTTCTTCTCAGTATTATTGGGAGCTATTGGCAATTACTGGTACCACCATCAACCACAAGCTCAGCACCCGTCATAAAGTTACTGGCATCGGCGGCGAGGAAGGCGACAGCTGCCGCTATATCGTCAGGCTGAGCATTGGCCTGCAACGGATTCATAGAATGCAATGCTGCAGTAGCCGCATCCGTGTCGACATTCAGGCTCTGAGCAATCATCTCAGTCACTTGTTTACCCATATTGGTATCAACCACCCCAGGATGGATAGAGTTAACGCGAATGTTTTGCTGGCCAAGCTCAGCTGCGATAGATTTCGTCATCAAGCGCACGGCACCCTTTGAGGTGCAATAGGCCGACAAATTCTGCATCCCTTGTAGTCCGCCTACAGAAGAAATATTGATGATCGACGCGCGACTAGTGAGTGTTGCGGTCTTCTTCATTAAGCGAGCGGCGTGTTTACAGCCTAAGAAAACGCCCTCAACATTAACGCTGTTCATTAGTTTGAAATCGTCCAATGAAGTGTCATCAACCGTTTTGTGAAACAAAATACCGGCGTTGTTTACCAGCACATCTAAACGCTGGAAATCTTGTTCCACTGTTTCAATGGCTTGTTGCCACTGATTTTCGTCGGTCACATCCAAGCTGACAAACGCCGCCTTTGCCCCTTTGGCAACTAGCTCGTCGGCAATGGCCCTACCTTGTTCACCATTGCGATCACTGATAACCACCGTCGCACCTAAATTACAAAGACCGCGCACAATGGCAGCGCCAATCCCCATAGCGCCACCGGTTACCAAAGCGACTTTATTGCTTAGATCAAATTTATCGTTCATGTTTGTCATAACACGCCTCGCTCTATTCAGAGGGCTGAGCTACAACCCACAACAATCATTGCCTAAAACGGGAGAGCCATTGCTCTCCCGCAATCAGTTTAGCTTGAACCAGCCCATGTTCTATCTAACCAATGGCTTTAATGGCAATCTGTTTTATGCGCTCAGCCGGAATCGCAAAAGCCATACCCGCGGGATCGGTTGCGATCGCCTGGACAATTTTAGGAAGGTCGTGTGAGCTGGCATTCCAGCGAGAGAAACTGGTGGCACAACCAATTTCTTCTTGAAACTGTCGCAGTCGAGCCACCACATCACTCATCAACGCAACGCCCGTTTTTCCTTGGGTTTCCATATTCATCGCGGCAGCCAGACGTTCGGCATTGGGCGCATAAAAATCGGGAAGCACCTCCATGACAATAGGCAACAAAACAGCGTTAGCGTCACCGTGAGGGATATGATAGAGCGCGCCAAACGCGTGAGCACAGTTGTGTACTGGGATGGCATTAAAGGCCATTAAAAAGGCATCGATGGCCATGGTACTCGCCTGCATCATACTCGAGCGGGCTTCCATATTTTTGCCATCGGCGACAGCTGTCGGCAGGTGTTTTTCGATCAGCTGGGCCGCATAAATACCCCGAGAATCTGTAAAGTGATTAGCGATGGGGGATGCCACGGCTTCCAATGCATGAGTCAAGGCATCCATACCCGTCGACGCAGTTAATCCCGCAGGCAAGTCAACGGCCAACTGCGGATCGAGTACTGCCATGTCGGGATCAATAAATGGCGCTACCAAGTTGTTTTTCTGATTGGTTTCTTCATTGAAGAAAACCGCACCGGCTGACACTTCAGCACCAGTACCAGAGGTTGTCGGAACCGCAATATGCGGCACTCCGCTGTGTTGAGCCTTCGGCCAAGTACCGAGTTTGATACCGGCATCAACCACGTCTTCAAGCTGTACGGCATTGTGTTGTAAGGCGTATTTAACCCCCTTGGACGCATCAAGCACGCTGCCGCCACCTACAGCGAGAATAGCATCTGCAGCAACGCTACGAGCAAACGCCAAGGCCTTGTTGACTGAATCAAAACTGGCGTCTGGCGCAATATCCGCATAGACACCCGCAAGCTCTGGCGTGGTACCCGAGCTCACGTTTTCAAACACGCGCACGATCTTGTCCACTACCCCCACCTGCTTAAGGCCGGCGTCACTGAACAACACCACGCGCTTAGCCCCCAAACCTTCGAACAGGCTCGGCAGACGGATAATCCCCTCTTCGGCACAGTGAACGACGGTGCGAAGGTTGTACTGAAAATAACCGGAACTGGACATGAATTTTTCTCCTAAAACTGAATTAGCGACAGGGCTGAATTATTGTGTGTGAACGATGCGATGCATGGCTTTCTGATCAGACTGGGTTTCAAAGGAGGCACAGACCGCCTTTGTTTCCAAGTAAGCCTCGAGACTGTAGCGTCCAAACTCGCGGCCATAACCACTTTGTTTGTAGCCTCCAAAAGGTGCATCGGCACGCATCATGTGCCAGTCGTTAATCCATACCGATCCCGCTCGTAACTCACGAGCCAGTTCCTGTGCTAAAACTTGATCGCGCGTCCAGATTCCTGCGGATAGGCCATAGTGAGTATCATTGGCGATCGTGATGGCCTCTTCTAGACGACTGTACTTAATAACCGACAGTACTGGTCCAAAGATCTCTTCGCAGGCCACTTTCATATCATTGGTCACATCGGCGATGATAGTCGGTTCAACGAAAAATCCGCCTTCACAACCTTCGACAGAGGCCGCATTGCCTCCACAGACAATTCGCGCACCTTGCTCTCGCGCAGATTCAATGTACGACATCACTTTGTGGAAATGAGTTTCGGTCGACATGGGACCAATCCCAGTCGCCGGCTCGACAGGATTGCCCACCACCAGACGAGAGGTTTTTTGTTTTAGAACGGATAGCGTTTCTTCATAAATGTCCTCGTGAACTAACAGCCGCGTACCTGACTCACAGGCCTGCCCAGCATTCATAAACACTCCCCATAACGCCCCAGAAGCAACGATATCGAGATTGGCATCCAGCAGCACGATGGCTGGGCCTTTGCCTCCCAGCTCTAGCGTGCAACGTTTGAGTGTTTCAGTGCAATTATGCTGCACATGCTTTCCCATTGCGGTGGAGCCAGTGAACGATATCTTGTCCACATCTGGGTGCAGCGTCAGCGCCTCGCCCACCACTGAGCCCTTACCCAATACCAGATTGATCACACCTTTAGGCAATACGCTTTGCAAGATTTCTACATAGCGCATGGTCGCCGTCGGTGTAATCTCTGCGGGTTTAACAACAACGGTGTTTCCTGCAGCCAAAGCTGGTGCAACTTTCATGGTTAGCAGTAGCAAGGGGAAATTCCAGGCCGTGATCAACCCGCAAACACCGACACCCTCTTTCCAAACTTGTGAGTGTCCCATCTCGGGTAACGGACGCACGGGAAGACTCGTCACGAACGGATATTCCTTAACTTCTTCTGCCAACGTCATAAATACATCAGCAATAAAAGGGATATCCATATTTGACACTCGATTAATCGTGGCGCCGGAAGACGTAATTTCTAGACCCGCCAGCTCTTCTGCATGAGTCAGAATCGCATTGGCACAATCGAGCAATATTTTCGAACGCTGTTTGGGCTTCATACGACGCCACTGCGGATCGGAAAAAGCGGTTTTGGCGGCAGCAACAGCCTGATCAACATCAGCCTCATTACCCGATGCAGCTAGACCGACGACAAGTCCGGTAGCGGGATTGACAACATCGGTGTAAACACCGCTGGAGGGCTCACAAGTTTCACCGTTGATAACCAACGGATAACGCGGAATTTCGGAAGAATTCATCACTTCTCTCTCGTCTATTTATTTTCGCAATCGATTATTGTTAACGCTCTAGAACTTTTTAGTCATCACTATAAAAACAGAACCAAGATTTTTGGCCCGTTAATCTACGCTTTATTCTGCGGTAAAACTCCGTCGCGCAAGCAAGTCATATGACGCCAACACGCGGTCATATCACGTCATCCGGATTCTTCGGTAAACTTATTACGCATTGGCGTCTTTCACTTGTTCAGAACAATTTCTCCACGGACTTTCCGCGCGCTCATGTCTGTACCGCCACACACTATTGTGAGTAACCAGATTGCCAATCTGCACACCTCCAACGACAGATAAATATTTTTGGAATAGTGGTAGACAGCCCTCTGCGCAAATCAAATTGAGACTATGAGACCAACGCTTCTTCCGTTGACTTTGACTTTGACTTTGACTTTACCTTATTCGGATAACGAGCCGTCATAAAGTCATTCATATCCGGCGTCTCCATTTCTTGCTTCCATTGCTTCCAAGTAAATGGCCAAGACAGCGGATCACCATCGGCATCCAGATACCAGCTCTGGCAACCCGATGTCCATACGGTATCGCCCATCGCGTCTTTCAATCGCTGATTGAATCCTTCCATTGCCTCCTGAGTACAAGCCACTTCGTCGTATTCATTCTCGCGCCAGCGCTCAATTAACTGCAGCACATAAGGCACTTGAACCTCACTCATCTCAATAACGGAGAAGTTGCCGATGGGTGTATTCGGACCAAGCATTAAGAAAAAGTTGGGCTGCTCAGGCAACAGAACCGACCGATAAGCGCGGACCTTCTTCTGCCACGTTTGATCAATGCTAGTGCCGCCTTTACCCTTCATCGTCATTGGCCGCATGTAGGCGACAGGATCAAATCCAGTAGCAACGACTAACACATCCAAATCGTGATCTTTCCCATCAATCGTGCGCACCCCACTTTCCGTGATGCACTCGATACCAGCGGTGATGAGATCTACATTTTGACGCTGGATAGCGCTGTAGAAATCTCCACTCATTACCAGACGTTTACACCCCACCTTATAGTCTGGTGTCAGCTTCTTACGCAGCTCCTTATCTTTCACACCTAGGCGAAGATTCAATTTACAGGCAGTACTGAGAATGAAATGAGACAACTTATTCCCCACCAAAGCCTTCGAAAATATTTGCTCAAAGATCGTATGATAGACTTTTTTTGCAATTTCAATTCGCAGTCGGCTGTCGCGACACTTTTGTTTGATCGTCTCGCTGAATTCACGATTAGGCGTAGGAGCAATCCATTGAGGTGTACGCTGAAAAACCGTCAGATTGTCAGCCTGTTTGGGCAGCTCACAGATAATCTGGGTCGCGGTAGACCCGGTGCCAATAATGCCAACGCGCTTACCCTTGAGATCAACACTGTGATCCCATTCTGCGGTATGGAACATCGCCCCCTTGAAAGACTCTTGCCCATCGAAATCAGGCTTGAACGGATGATGCAAAATTCCCGTCGCGCTGATTAGAAAATCAGCTTCATAGGTATTGCCTACACTGCTTTCTACAGTCCACTTGCCGCGACTGTATTCGGCATCGGTCACCGCCTCGTTGAAACGAACACGCTCTAACACATTGTACTTGCGACTAACCTTTTCAAAGTACGCCTGAATTTCATCACCACTGGCGTAGCGATTACTCCATTCAGGATTGGGTTCAAAAGAATAACTATAAAGATGTGCTGGAACATCACAGGCAACACCTGGGTAGGTATTTTCTCGCCAAGTGCCTCCTATTTTTTCTTTCTTCTCAAGAATCGTGATATCGGTAATACCGGCCTCGTGCAACTTAATCGTCAACAAAATACCGGTCATGCCGGCTCCGATAATGACCACGGAGGGATTTCTTTTGGGTGTTTTTATCATTTTGTTACGTCCTGATTTTCTGATGCGATTATTTGGCACTTGGGCAGTCTTTGGCGTTGAAGCGAATCAAGGTCATTCAGCCTCACACGATTCCACCCGCTAACCTCGAAAGTAAAAGCTATTTTGCGGGAAAGGTGACGCTTGATTGTGGTCAGATAACGCCACAAGGAGGTGATATAACGCCAACAGGCGGTGACATTGCGCCAAACCCGGTCATAAGCTGACAAAGGACTCCGCAAGAGAAAGCTCATCTAATCAGATTGCCCCCACAGACCTACCACCGATCGACAACTGTCTATGACGACGAAAGCCCTCGATCCAATCGCACCATAAAAACCACTCTCGCACGGCGCGATATAACCCCGCAATGGCGCCATATAACCGCACCTTGAACCGATTTTCTCGGCAGGATAGACAGCCGAGAATTACGGCCTAATTGGATTTTTTCAACGAGCTATAAGCCATTGATGCAGTTCAGCAAGTACTGAACAGTCATGGCCCCACATTCACGACTGTCACACCGAAGCCTAGTTTCCGATTCAAACGATACAATCGGCCTATCACAACAACGAAACCGCGATTGACTAAGAGATAGATTCAATGAAAATTAAACAACTGGCGGCACTAGCATTGCTGCTTCTAGGCACCGTACTCCAAGCTCAAGGCGCCACATCGCCATTGATGGAAAAGCTCTACAATGGCAACTTCCCCAGTGAAAAAGAAGCTCAGAAACTCGTTGATGAGCTGTATTATCAACGGGCGATCCACGCCTACATGACCATGCAACCGGCGCTTAACGTCATCGGCATGCGCGACGGATCAGAAGCGTTTTTTGGAGAGGGCTACAATGTTCTTCCGATTTGGAAAGATCGCATGGATTCACGCGCTTGGGTTCCCACACCCAATGCCGATGTCATCTATGCCATGAGCTATCTCGATCTTAAAAAAACCGGGCCTTTGGTTGTTGCAGCGCCGGCGAGAGTGATTGGTATGTTTACCGATTTTTTCCAACGCACCCTAACTGATGTCGGCCCAGCGGGTCCCGACCGAGGACAAGGCGGGCTCTATCTATTACTGCCCCCCGGCTATCAAGGCCATATCCCGAACGGTTATCACACTTTCGAATCTTCGACTTACAACGTATTTCTATTCTTCCGAACAGTCATGGCGCAGGGTAAAGAGGGCCCAGATCCAAAGCCGGCAGTGGCCACCGCGGAGAAAACCCGTATCTATCCACTCTGGGCGGAAGAAAAGAATATCAAACCCATGGAATTTCCCAACGGTTCCGGCAAGCGTATCAATATGCAATACCCAGTGGATTCCAGCTATTGGGTCAAGCTGAAACAATTTGTAGACGAAGAGCCACTCAATGCCATCACTCCTGAATTGCGTGGCGTGCTAGCGTCTATTGGAATCATTAAAAACAAACCCTTTAAGCCCAGTAAGCGCCAGCGACAGATGTTGGACAAAGCCGTGGATATGGCACCGCGAATGATTCTGGCACAACGCTTTCTAGGCCGAGAAGACAAACGTAATTTGTACTACCATGATCGTCAGTACGAACGTGTGTGGGCCGCCGGAACCGCTGAATGGATGCAGGAAAGCTACCTTGACTTAGATGCGCGCGCGAGCTTTTTTCAGTTCGCCTACTCTTCTGCGCCCGCAATGGTTAAGCGCTCAATTGACGCAGGCGCTAAATATCCAGTTAGTGCCCGCGACAACACCGGCGCATTGCTCTCCGGTGAACACACTTACAAACTGCACTTACCTGCCGGAATTCCCGCAAAACTGTTTTGGGCCATTACCGCCTATAACGTCATTGATGGCACTATGCCTGAAACTGATCAGTTACTGCCGTCTCGAAACAGCTTCGAGAAAACCCAAAAGAATGCGGATGGCTCTATTGATATCTACTTTGCCCCCAAACAGCCAAAAGAGGTTGCCGATACCAATTTCATCAAGACGATTCCCGGCAGGAATTTTCTCGCAGCGATTCGATTATATGGAGCCAGCACGGAGTTTTTCGATCAAACTTGGAAACCTGACGATGTTGTTAAAATCAACTAGCTTTCGCACTGCCAACTAAATCGACCTTCTTAAAATCGGGCCAAATGGCCCGCTTTGCATCTTTTTATGATCAAACAATTAATATCGATTTTGAATAAGAGGCATTACTCTAATAATATTCCTGGGAAAAATATCGATTAAACAGCCCAACTTTATGACGACATTTATCTCCGCCGGCTAATCTGTAGCAAGACTTTCATTTAACCCTGAGCATTAGCTTTCTCTTCTTCCCTTAGCCCCTTAGCCCCTTAGCCCCTTAGCCCCTTAGCCCCTTAGCGGACTATCTAACCGTTTATAATGCAGGGAAATAGTGACTTGAATTTGAATACTGAATCAACATATCCTCGACGCTTACCCTCGATAAATTTAACGGACTAGGTTTTATCATGCTGAAAAAACTCGCACTCTCTATTGTTGTATCGTTTCTCTTCAGCTCAGGCTGGGTTGTCGCCGACGAACAAGTAAAGAATATGAAACTCTATTTAATGATAGGCCAGCCCAACAGTGAAACCTGGGCGGGTATCGTTAAAAATGAAACCGATATGTCTATTGATGGTCGCAAAGGCATTGAAGCCATGGGTGGAGAAATGTTGGGGTTTTATATTGGCGTTGGTGAAATGAAGAACTACGCTATAGTCGCATTCCCTGATTCTTTTGATGTGTCCAGAATCGTATTCACTCGTGCAATGCAGGGTGTAATGGATGACATTCAATTTATTGAGATAATGAGTACCGAAAAAGCACAAGAAGTTTTCAAAGCGATTAATGCAACCCAAATAGGTGGTAACGCATAAGAAGATTATTTGCCTCATTGATGTACATTCGCTACGGCACTTATGCTAACGACCTACAGGAATACACGATTACTTTCAGTTTTTACATATGGAGATGTCAATGAAAAACATGAATAGAAGAGAAGTGATCGAGCTAGTAGCTAAAGCGACCGCAAGCTTAGTTGTGGCCACGCAAATACCAATAGCGATGGGCATGTCGAAAAGCCCTCCATACGGCGGCTATAGTGGCCACCCCGATTATCCATATTTGACTAAGCCTGCAACGGTATTTGATTTTGGCCTAACCCCTGACCAAGAAGCACGTGCGGCAGAGCTGCATAAGAACATTATTGTTTTTGATGGGTTAATGGAGTGCAGTATTTTTCCAAATCTTGTGCCATTGCTAAAACAAGGCGGGGCTACTTCTGGCAATTTATCGATAGGTATCTCGGGCATATCGTCCTTTACGCCAGACAACGTTATCAAACCAGAAGATTGGTGGACATGGCGGGTATTAGAAGCTGATTTAAAAGCGCTACCTAAAGTGGTAAATGATTTTCCCGATGCGGTGATCACACTTAACCATGCTGATATCCTGGCGGCCAAGAAAGCCGGAAAAGTTGGGATGATGCCTGGCACGCAAAATACCCAATTTCTTGGCCGCGACACCTCCTACCTTAAAAAAGCCTATGATATGGGCTTGCGCATTATTCAGCTCACGTATAACCCAACCAATTTCGTTGGCTCTGGAAGTTTAGAAAAAGTCGACGCGCGCTATGGCCTGTCAACGTTGGGAGAGCGTGTTGTTGAAGAAATGAATGCGTTAGGCATGTTAATTGATACCGGCCATTGCTCTCCAGAAACCATGATAAAGGCTGCCGAAGTATCGACAAAACCCATTGCGATATCTCATGCCGGTATGATTTCCAAGGTAAATCAGTTTCGTGCAACCAGCGATAAAGCTCTGAAAACCGTTGCTGATAAAGGTGGAGTTTACGGCGTTATTAGCACGCCTGCTGCCATTGCTGGCAGTGATCGTTGCACCGTGAATGATTACTTGGACAATATAGAATACGCAATCAATATGGTTGGGGTGGAGCATGTTGGTTTTGGCTCTGACTTTATTCAGCCCGCAACTTTTGAGCAGATACTGACTGCGCCAGCATGGGACCCTAAGATTGCCGCATCCATTGGTTCATTTGATGTATGGCCCTGGTCGGATGGTCATGTAGGCTGGGAAAATGGTTCGGCCTACCCAAATATGACTCGCGGCCTGATTAAACGTGGCTACTCCGATAGTGACATCGCTAAGATTATGGGCGGTAACTTTATGCGTGTAATTAAGGATACCATTGGCTAGCCGTTTGAATAGCTCTTCCCTAATGATGGTTGCAGTAGCTGCTCTTCTGTTCAGCTCTTCAACCATTGCTATTGATAGCTACTCTAAAGTCCCTCTACAGAGACCGAATGGCTTAAAGCCGCAATCAGTATATCAGACTAAAAGTTACACTTTTTCTGTCTTGGCTTACAGCACTGAGCAACCAACACCACTTAATGCCATTCATAGCTGGCGGATATCTATTAAAGACAGTAAAGGGAGCGCGGTAACGGATGCCGATACTGTTATAGATATAACGATGCCTGAGCATCTACACGGTATGACAACAATTCCTGTTATTAGTCGATTAGAGCAACCTGGTGAATATTTGGTGGAGGGAATTAAATTCCACATGCCTGGCTGGTGGCGCCTTAATCTTGATATATCCTCTGGCGCTAAACGGGATTTGATTCGCCTCGATGTATTAGTGGGCGAGAGTTAGCAGGATGAGTGATCCGACTAAATTCACCTGTTTAATCAAGTGGCTAATGACAGTTGCTTGTCTGGTATTTAGTAGCGCCTTATCTTCTGACAATTCAAACATAGGCTCCGCTGAATGGAGTTCCAAGGAACTTGCACTGATTAACTCACTTCGTCTACAAAACCTTGGTGAGTCTCCTGTAGACCCATCGAATCGATTTTCGGGTATTACCGCAGCAGAAAACCTCGGGCGTCAAATATTCAATGATTCACGATTTAGTAAAAATGGCCAAGTCAGCTGTTCGTCTTGTCATCAGTCAGAATATGGCTTCACTGACTCTTTACCTCGGGCGAAGGGAATTGAGCTGACCTCCCGTCGCTCCATGCCTCTGGCCGGAGTAGCATATCAACAATGGTTTTTTTGGGACGGACGCAGTGATTCTTTGTGGTCTCAAGCCTTATCTCCTCTCGAAAACCCGCGCGAGCATGGCTTAAGTCGCAGTCGAGTGGCTGAGCTGGTATTGACTCATTATCGAGCGGCTTATGACAGCATTGTTCAGACTGTTACAAACAATAAGCTCGACGAATTAACCCTGCCCTTGAGTGAGACCAAAACTACTGAGATATTCGTGAATACAGGGAAAATCATAGCGGCCTTTGTTAGCACTATTGAACACGAATCAACATTATTCGATGAATATGCTAATGCGACTCTCACTAACAAAGGCGATTTTACAAAGCTGTTTAGTCCTAAGGAGAAAAACGGCCTCAGGCTTTTTATTGGAAAAGCTCAATGTATCAGCTGCCATAATGGACCGCTATTTTCGAATGGTGAATTTCATCATGCGGGGGTTGAGGATGATGAGACGCTCGATCACGGGAGAGCTGCCGCTGTTGAATTGATAGCGCAATCTGAGTTTTCCTGCTATAGCGTGTGGAGTGATGCGAGCAAAGAGAAAGAATGTGAACACTTGAGGTTCTTGGATACCAATGCGCAGAGATACTACCGGGCTTTTAAAACCCCCTCATTGCGAGGTGTTGCAGCGAGACCTCCTTATATGCACGCGGGGCAGATCTCAACATTGGCAGAAGTACTAAAAAATTATAGGGCGGCATTAACACGCGGCGTGTCTGATGAGCTTCGCCATCAGGATTTGACGAACAAAGAGCTAGAAGAGTTAGAGGCCTTTCTCGCAACGCTCTCTCCTTTGTGACACGTAAGTGTCAGCTATTTGCACGGAGCTGCCCCAAGCCTCGACTAACACTCGAGGCCTTTTTATGTTCGCTCTTAATACCTTTACTGTCGGTCCATTTTCAAAATCTTTATTCAAAACCGACACCAGATGTGGAACTGGAAACTAATAGGTAGTGGATTCCCCTCATTACCGAGCTTTACATATAAGCTGATTATTAACCCAGTTGGCAATCGCGCGTCCCCCCTCCGACGCCAAAGCAAGCTAGTCGGGAATTTTATCATCTCAGTACTCCTTTTGTGAATTAGGTTGCATATCTAAGAAACAATCTTCGATTGACGAACAGCCTGTGCACTGTTTCGCCAGCTTTTATATAGTTGCGGGCAATTGACTAACACTCTGTGAAAGTCCCATGCCTATGCCTGAATAAATCTAGTGAAATTTTGTTCGTTATTCGATCAAGCCTAGTTCATCTCCAGCTTATCTCAACAAGCTTTCATTGCCTGAATGCAACAGTCGAAGCGCCATAACTCTCACAATCGCTTCAGTGAGTGTATGTTGGAATTTGTCAGTAGCCCCTGAGCTTTCTGCATGGCTTGAGATCCCAATTGTGACTTTGCTAATAGCAGTCTCTAAGGGGTAGCTGTTCAAATACAGCCATGCACGGCGTAGATGCCAAGAATAAAAAAAAATAAAAAGGAAAAATAAAAAGGACACCCACCATAAAAAATAAAAAGGACACCCACCATAAGAAAAGCGAAAAAGAGATACTTAGGCATTTTTTTGATCTCATTTGGTTTAGGTGGTTTTTGGGGTTAGGAGAGAGTTATTGTGTCAGAACTCAATTTGCAGGCAGAAGTAAACCGTCCCTATCGAGAATCAGGAAATATTTTAAAGGTGGGGCTATTCGAGAATAAAAAGGACGCCCACCATAAGAAAAGCGAAAAAAAGATACTTAGGCACTTTCTTGATCTCATTTGGTTTAGGTGGTTTTTGGGGTTGGGAGAGAATTATTGTGTCAGAACTCAATTTTCAGGCAGAAGTAAACCATCCCTATCGAGAATCAGGAAATATTTGAAAAGTGGGGCTATTCGAACAGTAGCCGACAAGCTCCGATGCCGGGAGTCCGCTTGTAGTTAAGTGATTCACAAGCAGCTTTCAGTTTGTAAGCAGTACCTACGACGCCCTTAAACCGACGTTCAAACTGCGTAGCGCAGTAAAGCCAATGCTTTGGATCAATGTTCAGGCGGTCAATGATTGGGGGAGTATTGGCTGGAATAGCACCGCGCTTATCGTCACGAATAATACGGCCAGTCCAGTCGATCAATTCTAAATAGTCCGTTAGGCGAAAGGGTAGCCCAAAGGGCAGATCTTGACACAGGTTTCCGGCAAAAGGCATTAATTGCCTTGCCTGTTGATTGGGGTGGTTGGGTTGCGCTACATTTTGAGCTTTTTCTGCGCGCCGTTTAACACTGGTGTGATCAGAGGTCTCGGGTGTTGTGGCCATTTTGGCTCGAATAGGATTGAGATCGACATAAGCCATACAGGCCGCTAAAGCCGATTCATCCAGCAGGGCTTGAGATTTAAACCGCCCTTCCCAGAAGCGGCCCGTGCAGTTATCTTCAACATTCGCTTTTCGGGCAACAGATTCGTTAAGTATCTGCATGAATTGGCTAATGTTGCTCAGGCGTTGTCGCCAGCTTTCAACCATATCATCAAACGTTTGTCGCTCAACCTTGTTGAGTGTTTGACCGCGCGCAAAACGTTGGCTGAGTAAATTGCCGTTAAAGAGTTGATGCCAGCGATTAACGATTTCATGTTGCGACCATTGTTTGGCAACAGGTTGGTTTATATGTAGCACGACATGGTAGTGATTCGACATCACGGCATAAGCGGCAACATCAATAGCAAAGATATCGCTAAGTTCTAGAATTTTGTCTTCAATCCACTGTCGGCGATGTTCATAGCTGTTGCCCGAAACATGATCAGTACCACACAAAAAGGCTCGTCTTACGCAGCGGGAAACACAATGGTAGTAAGGTGTGGCATCAAGGGAAATCAGCGATTTACGAGGTTTTGGCATATTCGAATCCATTCGAGTTGGTTTTATCTGAACGGGTAGCCGTTAATGCCAGATAGGCTATTTATAGCGCTTAATGCTGCTTTAAACAATTCAACAAAAGTACTAGTGTGGGTGTCCATGTAATTAAATTGCCGTTAAAGAGTTGATGCCAGCGATTAACGATTTCATGTTGCGACCATTGTTTGGCAACAGGTTGGTTTATATGTAGCACGACA
>PANW01000074.1 GCA_002707785.1 Cellvibrionaceae bacterium
CTCCAGTTTTCAGTGTGGTGCTAGAAGCTTACCCTCTTAGGAGGGGGAGTCCACACATCGAGGAGCCGTTAGGTGACGCGGCGATCTCCGCGATTAGAACCCTATAAATCAACGGGCTAACGGATAGAGATTGCCGCGCTGCGCTCGCAATGACTGACTTTCAGAGTGTCTTAGCAGTCTGAACAGCCCTTCCTTGGGCTGTGTTCGTTGAACCCAGTTTACCGAGTTCACTAGTGACACGAGTCTCTAACGGCTCGCTTGAAGTTTGGTACTCTAATCACGAGACTTAAACTTCATCGCACTTTTCATGGCGCTCTTGTAGAACTTGCCGAGGTTTTTATCACTTTGCCGTCTCTCGGCCAGTGATTCATTGTTGCGAGCTTGTTCAGACAAGAGCTTGTGGTAGTTATCCAGCAAGCGTTGCTCTAACAGGCCACGCTTGCTGGCGTTGACGACAGCACAACCCGGTTCCGATTGATGTTGGCAGTCGTGAAAACGACAGTCTTTCGCCAGCCGCTCGATCTCAGAGAACACCGTTTTAATACCAACTTCGCTATCGACAATTTGAAGCTCCCTCATTCCTGGGGTGTCTAGCAACAGACCACCGCTCTGCGGCAAGTGCAGACTGCGCGAGGTGGTGGTGTGTCGACCCTTACTATCGGCTTCGCGTATGCGGCTAGTAACTTGTAGATCATGTCCCAGTAGCGAGTTGGCCAGTGTGGATTTACCCACACCAGAAGAGCCCAACAAGGCAACGGTTTGACCTGTTCCAATCCACTGTCTGATTCCATCCAAGCTAGATGGGTCGGTGGCGTTAACTGCCTCAATCGGCAGCTGAGGGTGGTTGTGTGAAAGCTCCGCTACGAGTTCGCTGTAATCCTTACAGAGATCGATCTTGGTTAAAATCAACACACAGTGAATCTCGGCTTCTGCGGCAATGGCAAGATAGCGCTCGATACGGTTGAGATTAAAATCGTCGTTACAAGAGGTCACCACAAACAAAGTATCGATGTTTGCGGCAATCAGTTGCAGTGACGACTCTCTTCCCGCCGAACGTCGTTTGATCAGCGATTGTCGCTCCAGAATGGATACAGGCTGAAGCTGCAAATCCAGCATGATCCAATCACCCACTGTGGGTTGCTGGTCGGGTTCTTGCTGCCGCCAATAATGGGGGGAAAGTTGTAGGGTTTGTGGCTGCTGTTCACCGTCGAACCCTACACACTCAATGAGGGTGCGGTGGACGGCAGTCACGCGAAAGGGCAGCTGTGACGAGAGAGCTTCGAGGCTCAATTGTGATTGAAAAAAGTGATTCCAACCCAGTTCGGGTAGGTTTTGGATGCGCATGGCTATTATCCCAAATCAATAGAAGACGTGCGGCAAGTGCCCCATGGGGGTTGCCGAAATCGTTGGGATTCCTGTGAATCCCGGCTACAGGCCGGGCAGCAAGACAGTCGCTAGCGGAAGGTGTCGTCTCTAAGACGGATCGTTAGGCAGCGTTTAGCTTGGCTGGTTGGCCTGTGAAAAACGGATAACAATCATGAATACGCCTCCATCGATGAGCTGCTGGTTTAGCTCTGTCTCTATAGTTAGAAAGGGATTTGAGCTCAACGGGTGAACTCTCTATTGGTGGGCAAGTATAACACCGGTGCCGAGACTCGGGAACTGCCAAGCGCCCAACTCCGAATCTGCGTGCCTGAGGGCAGCGAGAGGACGGGCAAGTTTTACTCTATTGATCTACACGGCAAAGGCCATAGGCAAAATCATCAACGTATCGCCCATTCACGCAGGTATTTTGTCGCAAGCATCCCTCGCGCAGAAATCCAGAGCGTTCCAGTGATTTATAGGATGGGATGTTCTCGGTTGAGCAGTAAGCGACGAGTTTATTCATCTGTAAGTCGTCGAAAGCGAATTGTTTTAGTCGGGCTATTGCTTCGGCAATGTATCCTTTACCGTGAGCATCCTGTTTTAATAGGTAGCCGATTTCCGCAATCTTAGCCTCGGGGTTGATGATTCTCAGCCCCATGTTGCCCAGTTTTTCCTGGTTCTTCATCTGTGTGATCGACAAGCTCAGCCATTGATCGCTATCAGGGCTCCACGGTTGCGATTTTACTTGAAAAGCGGCCTCAGCCTGTTGCAGAGTCATAGGTTCATACACATGCTTCATCAGTTCGGCGCTCATCGACATCTCGATAAACAGCGCTCGATCAGATTCATCGAAGGGCGCGAGAGCAATGCGTTCACCACAGATTTTCATGTAATCTCCATTGATTATTCTTAAGTGTTGCATTTAAATTTTGAAACGAGAGCAGCATATCATGGCAGGTTACCAATACACGTTTGTCAGCCTTCCCTAACGTTCTCTATTAGCGGGCATCTCTCTTGCAGCGGCGGTCCATTTATTCAGGAGCACCCCTCAATCTTTCGAAGAAGGCTAGGGGCCTCTAAATAAGGGAACGTGAATCCACACACCCACCGCTCACCAGCAGCAGTAATTTGACAAGCCTCTATTGCGAAGTTAACATATGTTAACATGAGCGATACCAAAGACACTATTCTAGCCTGCGCACGAGACCAATACCTATCCGATGGGTACAAAGGCCTCTCCATGCGCAAGATTGCCGACAAGGCCGGTATTAGCGCCACGGCAATCTATCGACACTTCAGTAATAAAGAAGAGTTGTTTCATCGTCTGGTGAAAAAGGGGTTTGGTACCTACACCTATTATCTGACTCCGGCACTTGAAGAGGAAACGGCAGAGCTACGATTTAAGAAAACCATGGAGTATGCGCTGGATTTTATTCTGGAGCAGCCCAAGTATTTCGAACTGATATTTGTTAAATCCGAAACCAAAGACGAGCTGGCCAACTTCGATGATCTTCGGGTCGACTCGAAAATCTCATTCGATTTCTACACCGATCGCATCAACGAGTGCATCGCGGAAGGTTATCTAAAAGACGATAACGCCAGTGAAGTCTCAGTTTTACTGCTGGCCTCGTACACCGGTTTTTTCGCTCTCTATACCGCAGGCCTATTACCGAGAAGCAAAAAAGAAATTCGCGCGCTCTATTGGCGAACTGTTGAGCGCATCATGGTGGGCGTTATTGCTTAGCGTTGCGCCCTTTTTTAGGTGGATATGTTAACGCATGTTAACTCTGTGTAGATGAATTGTCACCACACGCAGTGTCGATATGAATACAGAAACTAAAATGGCCAAAAGCCGAAAAGAAAACACTGAATCACAACAAGGAGAGAAATATGCCATTCATTACCTATTCAACCGTTGCCGGTGCACTCTCGGACGACAAGAAAGCCGAGCTATCTGAAGCGCTAACCAACGCCGTCACCAGTACCTTAGGCGAGGGCTTCAAACGCAATGTCTGGGTGACCATCAATGAACTGCCCGAAGGCAGCTTCTACATCGGTGGCCATCCTCTGCTGGCCGATGTGCTCCGAGAGAAAATCGAACAACAATAAGCATCCAAAAATGAAAGGAGTAATACCAATGTTAGAAGCCATATTAATACTGAACGCCCTGTGGTTTGCCATGGGATTTAACGTGTTTTCGATTCGCCACAAAATATTTGCAAAACTCGTGGTGCCCAGAGAGCAGCGAGATACTCCAGTGTTCGAGGTGCTAGCGGCCTCTGGGCGTTTTTTGGGTGGGTTTAACTTGGCATTTTGTGTCCTGAATCTCCTGTTGATCTTTAATCTAGAGGCGTTTGATAAGGGTATTCAGTGGGCCATTATCTTGTTCGCTACCGCGGTTGCTCACGGAACCCAGTTTGCGTTTAATGTACCTATTGCGTTGCAGAATCGACAGGGTGGTGGGGTATGGCCGGTGTTGAAAGGGACTATGTTGTTTATCTTCGTGACGGATTTTGTGATGATGGTTTTGAATGCTGTGTTGGCTGTGGTCTATCTTTTATCTTGACGGTTTGAGCGGAGTTATAGTGGACTTTTTCAGCCTGAACCAGAAACGTCGTTTCCATATTAATTACCAAAGGCTTATAAAAAACGGTTATTACTTGGGTTGACATTGACAGTCCCGCCAGCTTGGCTGGCCAGGGATGATGCGCTTGTTAGCGGATTACAAACTTCACACTCTCCCCATCGAAATCACAGGTAAGATTAAAAGTCTTTTTCTTTTTTGATTTTTTCGATTGTACAGTAACCGTGTGCGTTGAACCGACCTTAGTGGTATATGTGAATGGAGTCCCCCTTTTTTGATCTGCTCCATCAACTATCACTGTGTCAGTACCCAAATTTAAATTTGATTTAATTTTTAGCCTACAGATCTCTTTCTTGTCTAATTGTTCTTGCAGAACGAAAAGTTGGTCTTTTACTTTATCAAATTCGTCTCTAATTTTATGTACCTCCAATGCTTCATCACTGAGAGAGTTTATGATACTTACCCGCGTAGTAATTTCATCTGTATCTAGAGCGCCAAATTGTTTGTAATTTTCCAGAAGATTTTCAGTGTCTCGTGCAATCTGTAATGAAGATTTTTGTAGTTCGCTGACTTTTTGCTTGAGGCGAGGTATTTCTGCTTCTATCTCTTTCAGGCTTACCACCCTTTTTATAGTCAAATCTTCCGTTTCTTCAATAAGTTTGTTTACGTACCTAGACTGCAACTCAAGCTCATTTGAGACAGAGTTTTCGACGTTCTTTGCCATCAATGACTCGAATTGAAAAAAGCCAAGAATTGATAAAACTCCAATTATCACAGCAGAAAACTTGATTTTCTCCTTGAGTTTATTTGCTATGTCTTCTTCGATTTCTTTTTTGCCTCGCTTAACAAGTACTGGCACTTTTCCTCAAAACGAATTGAAAGTTTGTTCGAGAATTCCTCAAGTTCCTCCTTCTGGTCTTTTTGACACATATTTTCCCCCCTTATGATTGACTGTTTCGCTAACGCTTTTAGCAGCGGCCGGCGGTACGCCGGTCCAGCCCCGAAGGGGCGATGCTGCCTAAACTTGTTATGCTATTTTTTCGTATTTATTTATCCGACTTATTTTCTTTGAGCCACTTAATATCGCGATCTCGCTCTTCAAACTGACCAATAACCCAGCTTCTGTCAGCCTCTCTTATTTCAAGCAGTTCTTCTTTGAGAAGCTTTTGGAATACATCATCATTGCGCAACATTTGATATATATCTTCCTTCTGAGCGGTGCTGATACTTTTTTCAAGCACGCCTCCCAAGCTTGCCGATAAGTAAATAATTAACGCAGTGATAACAGAAGATGCAACAGATATCTTTAGTTCCTTCATTTTTCAATTTCTCCATTATTTACTCTTTAACTAAATAGGATAGACGCATAACAGTTTATTATGAGGCGTGGTTTCATAAGAAATTTATTGCCGTATCTAGGAGAACACGTCTATATCTAGGTAGAATTCCTAACGTATTTAAACTCCCTATCCATATATGTCTTTATCCAGATTACGCTAATAAAAAATATGCGTGACGTTTGATGTGCCATTATTTTATATGTAGTAATTAGCGCGCCAAATCGATTGCGCTGTTTTTGTGTGAATTTCCTGATGTTTGAACAGCTAGTGGTCAAAGTTAGATTTTTAGGAGATCCAATAGGGATTTTGAGTATTTCGATACAGAGTGGAATAAGTCGTGACAGAGAATTATGTATGAGCCATCTGCTATCAGGCTATCGATGGTCCAGTTGAATCTCATTGTTGTTGATTAGAGTGCCATGAACCGTCGTCATTAAGCTAATGGTGGGCATTCAAATGTTGATCGGAAATAAATGGCATAACAATATGCTAGGTCTTTTAGGGTTTGGCCTTAATGTAATGAAACAAGGTAGGGAGAGCTTAGATTTTTTATGGGTTTCTGTATTGATATGTTTTGTTGTTTCTAGTGCCAAATTTTCGATCAGATTTCAGTAGGGGATAGGGTGCGTTAGCTCATAGGTTTTAACTAGCGGCATTGGTTCTAATGTCGTCTTCTGTACTGACGTTATTTTGTTGTCGGATGTTAGAGGAGCGATGTTTTTAGTATTCCGAATGCTAAACGATTGATAGCCACATGACTAGTGATCTCCTGTTCGATGCTGAAGTATCTGGCAATACGATTGCTCGTTGCGGAATACACCGTATGAATCTACGTAACTTTCATCTATGTAAGCTATTCCTATCTTTGTTCCCGCTCTAACTTCCATGCAATATACGGAAACTGCACCCAAAAGGAAAAATAGAAAAAGGTCAAATACCAGTAAGGAACAACAAAGCCAATCCCCAAATCCTTATAAACCGCCAATAGCAGATAGTCATAGATAAATAGTGGAACCGTCAAATAGAACGCCAGCCAACATGAATTGGCCATATGCCGCCCATCGTTCCAGTATTTCTGTAAGGTGTACCGCGTGACAGGAAAGTACAATGCTGTCACAACAGGGACAATAACTAACTTTGCCCAGAGTGGCCATTGCTGATAGTACTCGGGCAAGCCAAGCAGATAGAAGCTAAGCCAAGTTAAAAAGCTATAGATCAGTAATTTTAAGTGCTTGGTTTTCGTCATAATAAGGAGTTTTGTAGTTGGTCTTAGATTGTAGGTAAGTTCCGTCGCGTCTCGGATTGTTCATCAGTATTCATAGATCAATAGATCTGAGCCATTACATCTGAGCGATAACCAATCTCCATCAATACAAGGTGGTTTTGGCTCGCTCTTCGATACGATCTTCCACTTCTTTAACCTCTGTTTCGGATTTCTCCGGATCTATTTGATTCATGATGATCCTGCCCAAACTGGGCATGATGTTGCGGTCTACTTTGGCGTCAGGTTCCCACAATTTGGAGCGAGAAATCGCTTTCGCGCAATGAAAATACACCTCGCGGATTGATATGACGATCACTGACTTTGGCAGTTTTCCTTGATGCTCAAAGCGCTCTAAGATTTCGTTATTGACTACAACCTTAGCGGTGCCATTAATTCGAAGGCATTCTTTAAAGCCGGGGATCAATGCCAATAGCCCAACACTGGGATTGCTAATGATATTGCTTAGGCTGTCCAGTCGATTGTTGCCCGGTCTATCGGGCAGTGCGATCGTGCGCTCATCGAGTAATTGAATAAAGCCGGGATGATCGCCTCTCGGGGAGCAATCCATATGGCCTTGGGCATCTGACGTGGCCAATATCGAAAACGCAGACAGTTCCAGAAACTCGATGCTGAATTTATCTAACTTGTCTCTCTGTTTCTTGACCGCCAATTCCATTGGCAGGTCGTATAATGTTCGGAGTTGTTCTAGCGAACCTATCTCTTCAAATTTCATAGTAAATCCATAATATATCTGCTGTAGCGATGCAGTAAATTCGTAGCCGTCGCGTTTCGATAGATGCCTTAGTGTACCTGTAAACTAACACGCTTAGAGGCAAGTAAGATCAAAAGCAGTTTTCGATAAAAGGATGGTAGAGCGACGACTATTCACGCTGATGCCATTGGCTTCAAGAAAAACACTCTAAGAGCGGCATTGCAAGCCAGTTGACTATTACAAGGGCTTAGGCAGTTTCGCTGCTGCTGCGTCCTTCTCTAACGCCGTTCCTATCACAGGCGTCTTTCTTAAGTTCACCACATTACCGGCAAGCATCAACAGACCGCCGATTAATAGAGACAGCTCGAACGCTTCCGAATAGAGCAGTACTCCCACCATCGCGATGAGCGGCAGCCTCAGAAAATCGAGGGTGACCACAACGCCGGCTTCTGCGTGCCGCATGGCGTTGGTCATACAATAATGGGCGGTGAGTGCGGTTAAGCCGATGATCAATAACCACATCCATTGCAGGCCGATTGGCCAAACCCAGTTGGATAGGGAAAGCAGTAGGCCGATAGGCAATTGAATCAGACACATATAGAACAATATGGAGAGTGCTGATTCCGACGTGCTCAAGGATTTTGTCGCGGTATGAGAAAATCCGTAGCAGATCGCAGACGCCAAAACGATGAGTGAGGCTTTGTTGATAGCGGCGATGCCTGGTTGCAGGATAACAACCACGCCTAAGCTACCCAGTATGACCGCGATTATCTTTCGTGCCGTTATTCTTTCGTCTAAGGCAATGGCGGCGATAATCAGTGTCCAAATGGGTACCGTAAATTCAAGCGCAAACACTTCGGCGAGAGGTAAGAGTCCAATTCCCAGAAACCAACCGTACTGGCCGGCAAAGTGAAAAACGTTTCTCAGGGTGTGATGGCCAAGTCTAGTGGTTCGAACGTCGGTGAATTTGTTGGACGCCAAGAGGATGATTGAAACACCCATGAGCCCTATGGCACTGCGAAAAAACAAGGTTTGGTGCGTGGCAATTTCTCCGCTCAATTCGCGAGCACACACAGCCATTAGGCTAAAGGAGAGTAGTGTTCCGATCATCCAAGCTAGAGCGCGCATTGAGTGAAGATTTCCTTGTGTCGCTAGCGGATGATGAGTTGTCTATGCGCTGCGGGTCTATTGGGGCGCATTTGAGTGACGTGTTGTTATGCCACTTCAGGCGCAGTCCTTAAGTGGAATCACTCAGCCTATGAAGCAACAAGCAGTGGTCGTGTAAAAGGGCGCAAACCCTAGACGCTAACAATCACGAGAGATACTAACGCTTGTCAGCGAAAAATCAATGACTCGTGTGTTGTCTGGAGATCCAACCAACGGAACTCACAGCTATGGAATTTCACGCATTAAGACTGATTGCCGAGTTGTAATCTTGTTGGTCGATATGAGCGGCAGCTGACGGCTGTCGAATAGGGCCGTGGGCTTAGAATTGTAAGAAGGGCGAGCGATAGAGCAAAAGGCTTATCCAATCGCTAGGCAGGCCAGTGTCTTGTTCCTAAGTCCCAAACCCTAAACCCTCCGCATCCCTTCTGAGTCGATTTATCCAAGACTAGTTTACGAGCGACGATTCGCTAGCGGCGATCTATCGATCCAATTGATGTTCTCGATAATGTATCGGCGAGCAGTTTTCTCTGGTCCGAAACGCCCGTCGAAAGTTGGCGGTATCTTGATAGCCTAACGTCAAGGCGATGGCATCAACGCTCAGTTCACTCTCTCGCAAATACTGTTTGGCCCAATTGTGGGTGATTGCGGCCTTAATTTCACGGAAGTTGGAGCCTTCTTCTTGCAGGCGTCGGTTTAGGGTGCGATCCGATAAATGCAGTTGATCGGCAATCCGGTGAAGCGTGGGTAGCGGTGGTTCGTGTGCTTGCAGCAAGGCGTAAACGTGTTGTGTGTAAGATTGTTGTTTGGACTCTTGTGCGATGAGTTTTCGAATGAGATCGGCGAGAAACCGTTGGCTTTCTAGCCAGGCGGCACGATCGTAAAACGGTGAGGCGATATCCAGTACTCGGCGCGGTACTTGAATGGCCGCTTGATGGTGTCCGTAGGTGATTGGGCTGTGCAGAAGGGCCGCGAACTCGGTGCCGTAGTCGGGTTCATCGTAAGGGATGAAGTAGTGGGCATCTTTTACGCTTGTGCCCAGTATGGTTTCCATATAGTTCTGAAAGATCATGCAGGCGGTTTCGATGTGGAAGCGTTGTGTGTTGCCGACGTCTTCAGAGAAGTCCAGATCGATACTCAGGCCATGCAAATTCGATCGCACACCGATGCCCATGTAAGACACGTGTACACGGCTGTAGCTGTCGAGCAGTTGCAATCCTTGACGCAGGCTAGGCGCAATGGCCGCCGACATACCGGCGCTACCGAGAACCAGTATATTGCTGCGCTGGCCCAACAGCAGCCCCACGTGATGGTTGGGGCTTTGTTGGTCGGCGTTGTTCAGCAGCTGTAGAAAGTCTTCCATCGGAATGTTATCGCCCGCTTCCAATTGTTGAAGGCTCAGATGAGTGCCCTCAAATAGCTGTGCTTCGGTGATGCCCTTTTGCGTATAAGTTTGGTAGACAAGCAGGGCGTAAGAGGGGCCGATGGTGCTCATAGTTAATTCGCCAATGCTGTTAGTATTGGCGGATTATGACACCGTTTTGGCGACTAATACACTCTGAGATTGCGCAGGATTCCTTCAGCCTTATCCCACACATAAGGATAAGAAGCGGAGAGAGTGATGAGTGTGACCAATTTGGATCATCAAGCCCTTAAGGCAGCGACTCAACATATGGGCGGGTTTTCCTGGCCAACAGTGATTCTGGGGTTCGTTTGTTTGGTGGGTTACATAGCGACTCCCTATGCGGTGGTAACCAACATTCTGCCCCTGTGGGGTGGCGCCGTGCTTATTGCCTGGATTACCTATGCGTCTTATACCGTTATGCACGATGCGGTACACGGCGCCATTGTTGGCCGTCACCGTTCGCTGTTGTGGCTGCAAAAGCTGCTGGGTTTTGGCATGGGATTTATTCTGGGGTTTCCATTTGTCGGCCATCGTTTTGAGCATCTTGCCCATCACCGCCACACCAATGAGGGTGAGCGAGATCCTGATTTTCATCTGGGTGAAATGAGCCGCTCGCCAGTTGCTGCGATCCGTTCGGCGTGGCGTTTGCTAACTGGGCAGTTCAGTTTTTATATTCGTCATCAATGGCCGCGAGCAACAATGAAAGACAAAACTATTCTTGTCACCGAGGCGTTCGTGGCATGGGGCGCGCGCATTGCCTTTGTCGCCCATGGTTTTTGGTGGGAAGGTTTTTGCTTGTTTGTGATTGCTTCGCTGGCAGGATTAGTGGCGCTCATCTATTTGTTTGCCTATATCGTTCACCGCCCGCACACAGAGGTTGGCCGCTACGTGGATACCTCCACCATTGAGTTTGCCGGCCCTGCCAATCGAGTCATGACCTGGTGCTGGCTATTTCAAAATTATCACTCGATTCATCATTTGTTTCCCAAAGTCCCGTTCTATAAGTACAAGGTGTTGTTTGATGAGATTGAACCCATTATGAGAGCGCAGGGATCACCCATGTATCGTTTGACTTTGAAAGGACTAGTGGATACAACCATCGATGATAGTTACCGCAAACAATACGGCTAGAGTGTGTTGATCAGCCAATTTTCAGTTGGCTGCGTTTGGAAATTCGGCCTCACACAGAGTCGCTCCCTAACGGCGTTATGAAGGTGTTTGTGCCAATAAAGCGGTTTCGCAAAGACGCTATTAAGGTGAGCTCTATATGCTGCAATAGGCGCCAAAACTTCATTGTCGCCCCAGATTTTTCATCTTGTTCGAGGAGCTCAATCCTGTTGAGTATTGCAGCCTTTCGCGGTGAAGGAGGTGCGATCGATGCCCGCGAGCCTCGCTGGATTGCCATGCTATACTCAGTCGAACATCGACAAGGATAGGGGCGTTTTAAGGTGACAGACAGGGACGGTGATCCTCTCGAAAATACCCAGTTGCAAGCTCAGTACAACAATCATAGCCAGTATCAAAGTGATCTCTTTGAGCAGTACAAGCTCTATGTAGCATCGGCAGAAAAAGTGAGTGACCGACGCCAAACGTCAAATTCCTTTTTTGTAACCTTGAATTCTGTATTGGTCTCGATGGTGGCCTACATGAATTCAGGTATAGAGGGTAACGTGTCGTTTGCGTGGCTTGTAGCACTAGCCGGCGTGATAGTTTCTTACATGTGGTTTCGTATTGTTAAATCCTATAAGGGTCTGAATGGCGGAAAATTCCAGCTACTTATCGAGCTGGAAAAGAAACTGCCGGTAAATCTCTATCAATGTGAGTGGGAAACGCTTGGGCGTGGGGAGGATTCGAGTAAATACCTTTCCTTCACCAAAATTGAGAGTATTGTTCCGTGGGTGTTTATTCTTCTCCACAGTGTCAGTTTCTTCTACAGTCTTTCTCTAAGCGTTAATTAACAATGCCCTGTTGCAGTAGCTAGCTAAGATTACTGGGTCAGACTCGAATAGGACGAAGCATGGAAAATGGAAAACACGCATATCGCATATTTCTATCCTCTCCTGGTGATGTCAACTACGAGCGCGAGATCGTTCGTGAAGAAATCCATAGCCTATTTGAAAACTCAGAGTTTAGCGATCGCTTAGAGGTAGAACTGGTGTCATGGGATAACCCTGACGCGCCATCACCTCTTATCGCCAATCAAACACCACAGGCAACACTCAAGCGGCAGATGTTGGAGCCGGCTGAGTGCGATTTGGTGGTGGTCATCTTTTGGGCTCGTATGGGAACGGCTCTGCCGTCGGGGGAGTTTAGAAAAGCCAATGGTGAAGTTTATCACTCGGGGACTGAATGGGAGTTTGAAAACGCACTGCATTCCCCGAAGCAACCCAATATATTACTTTATCGTCGTATAGACCCGATAGAGTTGAGCCCCGATAGTGCTGAGTACGAACCGTCGCTGGAGCAACAGAGCTTGGTCAATCAGTTTTTCAAACGTTTGGAATCAAACGATGGCTCGCTTAAAGGGTTTTGTAACAAATACCGTGGCAGCAAGAACTTTAGGTCGCAATTTAGAAATGATCTTGTTGGGGTTCTAAAAATGGAGTATCCCGATCGGGATTCGAAGCAGTCTAGCTTACGCAGTTCTTTAAATAAGCCGACTTTAAAGTGTAACCCCTATATGGGCCTAGCCCCTTATTCTGAGCTTCAAGCGGATGTATTTTATGGCCGTGATGACGAAATCGATGTGTTAGAAGATAAGATAAGAAATGGCATTAACTGTGTGGCTATTGTCGGTGCCAGCGGTTCAGGAAAGTCCTCTTTGGCACTGGCAGGGCTCATTCCCAGATTGCGAAAAAGTCATGAGAGGGGAGGTGTAGACTACCACTATCTGTTAACGCAGCCCTCCGCCCCAGACTTTCTGACTGAGTTCTTAGATCAGCAGACGAATCAAGCTTGGGCCTCAATCATTGATGGGCTGTTGACGGACAAGAAATCAAATGAGCGGTTGTTGGTGGTGATTGATCAAGCCGAAGAGCTACTCAAGTTTTCCGTCGAAGAACAAGATAGAGTAGCCAGTGTTCTTAATCAGTTGATCGCATCCTCACGAGTCAGTCTTGTCCTAACTTGTCGAACCGATCTCTATGCTGACGTGGTTGATCTTTGCGATGATGGTATGCGAGCTTATCTTCAGGAGAATACCTTTATTCTCGCGGCCCCTAGCGTTGAAAACATGATTGATATCATTCGACAGCCCGCCCGTGCCGCTGGGATTTCGGTGGACGATAAGGTTGTCGGACGAATACTAAAGAGTTTCGAAGGAAATCGTAATGCCTTGCCCTTAGTGTCTTTTCTGTTGGAGCAGTTGTATCAAACATCCGATGATCATCAGTGTTTTGATTTGACTGCCTATAACAAGGCTGGTGGTGTTGAAGGCGTCGTCAAAAATAGTGCTGAAAAGGTGTATACCAGTTTGTCGCCTGCGGCCTCCCAAAAAATGATCACGGTTTTTTCTAGGTTGCTCAGTATTGATTCACACAATAGAGTCACTAAGGAGCCTTGCTTGATGTCGCTGTTTCAAGAGGACAAGGGTGCCTGCGAACTCATCGAGGTTTTTTTGGACGCTCGCTTATTGACGGTTAATCATAGAGAGAATCGCGACAGCGTCTTCGAGATTACTCATGAGTCACTGATTGTGTCTTGGCCTCGATTAAACGATATCGCACAGCAACAATCTGAACAGATCAAATGGCAGAAGAGATTCAGCGCCGGTGTTAATCGCTGGCTGGAAGGCGGGAGACAGGGTGGAGATCTACTCCAAGGGGCCGAGCTTGATGGTTGTGTTGAACGACTAAGAACTGAAGCAGTTCATCTCTCGCCAGAAGAGCAAGAGTATCTATCTGCGAGTAGTAACAAGCGTCGATCGATCGAAAAGCGAATAGCGTTATTGGGTACATTGCCGGTATTAACCGTATGCTTTCTGATGGTTGTCTTAGTGGGTGTGGTGGTTGTATCGAGTCTTGATGCGATCAAACTGCTACAAGGTCAGACTCATTCAGTGGCTCAAGATCTCGTGAATCAAATGGCATTTTCGTCGGCAGAGGAGGTTAAGAGAAACGATCTAGGTCGATTAGAAAGCATAGTGAATGTGATGTTTGATTCGGGTTCTTATCAGTCGATCACCGTAAGGTCAGCAGAAGGGGAGACTCTGGTTCATAAGCAGGGTCAGCAGAAATTGACGGATATCGAACAGTGGCTGCTAAGCCTTACCCAGTTGCGGTCGATAAGAGCCAACGCAGAGCTACATTCTGGGTGGCTTCGTGTAGGCGAGATCAGTGTGGTGCCAGAAATCTATGCGTTACTTCTCTTGCTCAAGAGCAACTTGCAGAAATACCTTCTAGCGATAGCGGTGTTTTTGATCGTGATAGTGCCGTTTCTATGGTTTTCGTTTCGACAGCTAAAGAACTTGAGGAAGTCCATTTCGTAGACAGTGAGGTTTAAAATATTGGGTGTTTTAATCCGTGGGGTAAATCTGAGTTTATCCTACCTGTTTATACCTGCCACAGTACTTTCAGAAACTTATATAGCTACTTTAGTGAAGGGAGTCGATCATATAGCGGGGCGGTTTTTTACATTACGGACTAACAAACTTTGTAGTGAATCTATGTGCAAGCCTTAAACTCAACTGCACAATCAAAGGCGGAAAACACATTATAGAAACCCACAGGTATTGATTGATCAAATTGTTCAAAGACAACGCCAGTCCCTTAGTGGCGAGGGCTATTGGAACAGCCATGATCACAACTAAGAACACGACTAAGAGTACAACAACGACGTTATGCATTAAGTCGCGTCGAGAAAAACTCGCAGCCCATGTCGCCGGCACCAAGCAAATAAACGCAACAAACCAACCTGCGCCAAACGGCAGCGGAAAATACTCTGTCCAAAAAGAGTTAGGGACGGTTTTCGCGAATAGAAAAATATCCGGTATGGTTAAGATCGCTAAGAAAAGCAGTAGTCCACTTGCTGAGTTGAGCAGTCGTTTTCGATTCATTGGACCTCCTTACTGCGGTGATTTTAGCGAGCGTGCTAGCTATCGGTTCTAGTGAAACTATCCTGAGCAAACGAGCGACTAAAAGCTAGACGCCCAAACGGACTTTAATGTTAAGAATTCCTAAACAATGTTTACAGGCTGTTTGAAGTTTATCGTTGGTAAAGCTCTGTTTGGGCTATGAGGCAATTGCTGGAGGTTGTCGCCGCGAGCTTTTCGTCAACGGGTCTGTAGGTCTAAAGGTCAGCGGGTCTATGGCACAACAGATGTTCCCCCTGAGGATCATAGGGCCCGTCACTGGGCATGCGAGAGAGCTCTAAAGCGCTTCCCTGCCGCACTTAACCGAACTAATCACAGTCGCATTTAATATTTCCTTTATTTTTCAGTGGGTTAAGTCTGAACTAATACTCTTTTGGCAGTTCTGAGTTGATTTAATGGTACGCGTACTATTAAATATGCAGAAACATTAATCACGCAGGTGCCTCATGCAAAACAACACATCAATCAGTGATGCCATGTCGTCGAACCAGTCGTTTTGGCAACACAAATATGGGCGTTATCAGCCTAACCCCCCGTTGCCAGCGGGCGTTCATAAAGTGGATGTCCTCATTATTGGCGGCGGATATACGGGCCTAACCACGGCCAGAGAATTGAAGCGAGATGCGCCCGAGCTTTCGGTGATGCTGTTGGATGCCAATGATATCGGTTTCGGAGCATCGGGTCGCAATGGTGGTTTTAATATGACCTTGTTCGGTATGGAACCAGAGGTAACCGTCTTTCGTTGGGGGAAAAACAAGGCAACTCAGGCGCAGTCGTACATGCAAGATGCGGTGGAGTATGTACGAACTCTGATCGACTCGGAACAGTTGGACTCGGACTACGAACACACTGGTATGTGGCGTGTGGCCTACAGTGCCAAGCAAGAAAAACGCTTGAGGAAAACGTTTGGTTTACTGCAAGAACTTGGGGGGAATGAAAGCTACCAGCTATTGAGCCAATCCGATGCGCAGCAAAAACTAAAGTCGCCGCGTGTACGCGCTGCTATCTACGAGCCAGGCACCGGAATACTGGATCCTTGTAAACACGTGCGTGAACTAAAGCGTTTAGCCGAGCAAGCTCAGGTCAATATATTTGAGAACTCGCCTGTATTGGATATCGAAAAACTCGACGGCACCAATAAGGTGAAAACCGCCAACGCCGTTGTGCATGCACAGAAGTTGGTGTTGGCCACTAACGCCTGGAGTCATACGTTGCAGGGTTCTAAAAAGCTGCGTAATCGGCAGCGTCCGGTGTGGACTTATCAGATAGTCAGCGATCCTCTAACTGCTGCCGAATGGGAATCTGTCGGTTGGCAGGATCGTATGTCGATTGAAGACAATCGTCAGTTGGTTCACTACATGCGAATTACCAAATGTGGCCGGATTACCATGGGTGGAGGGAGTATTGGAATCGATGTAACGGAAGACATGAATAAATGGCACGACGCCATTATTTGGGAAAAGTTGAAAGCGCATTTTGATTGGTTGTTTCCGGCACTGAAACACAAAAAAGTGCACTACCAGTGGGGCGGAGCGGTTTCATCCAATATGGATATGACACCTGAAATCGGATTCTTGGGAGATGAGAATATTGTCTACGCGAATGGTTGCATTGGACATGGTGTTTCGCTGACGCAATACAACGGCCGTGTGATTGCCGATCTGTTGTTGGGGAAAGACACCGAACGCAGCCGGTTTTGGATTGTCAATCGTAAGGCTATCGCAGTGCCGCCGGGAAAGCTGTTGGCCTGGCTGGGGGTCAATAGCATTAACGCAGCGTTGAAAACCGTCGATTGGTACGAGGAGCGCGAGCTGAATCGCTCTGTCTCCGAAGGAGAGGAACAATGACTCAGGAGACTCAAGATCAACCGCACTTTTTCTATAACGCAACACTGTGGGCGGGCAACAAGGTTGAACCCATCAAGGGATGGTTTTCGGTGATGGGAGGAAAGTTTCAAACCGTCCACGCGGGAGATTTACCCGCACAGCGGAAACGCAATAGCACCAACTTGAATGGTCGACATGTGCTGCCCGGTCTGGTGGACTGTCATTCTCACTTGAGTGTCAGTGCGTGGATTCCGTTCACGCTAGACGGTTCCGGGTGGCACAACAAAAGTGATTTGCTCAGAGATGTTCGTCTTCAAGCGAAGAAGCTCGATGCCGACGCTTGGATTATTGCTTTCTACGCCGACTTCTTTCGTCTCGGAGCTTTACCCAGCCTGTTGGAATTGAATGAAGCGGCGCAAGGGCGGCCGTTAATTATTCAAGATTTTTCACTGCACAAAGGGCTTGCATCTGAGGCCGCCTATGAACGAGCGAGTATCAGTCGCATGAACTTTTCGAGCCGAGATCTAGAGACCAATAAGCAAGGCGTTCCCACGGGACTATTGAAAGAAACAGTCAATGGCCACACCTTGAGTATCGCACTGACGCAGTTCGCTCAGCAGTTCGAGAGCCTGAATATGCAATCACTGTTGCAGGCAGAGGCCAATCGACATCTGTCGCTGGGCATTGTCGAGTGCCATGATCCTTGCATGCACCCAAAGTTGCAAACCAGTGCCGAGAGGTTCGAACGTCAAACGCCACTAAAGTTCTCTTGGTCTCATGTTAAGTCTCACGAGCAAGCCGACTATGTCAGTGACAATGTTTGCTTGTCCTGCGGTGCAGGGCCGCGCAGTGCAAAAATGTTTCTTGATGGGGCTGATGATTGCGCACTGTGTTTAAAGCCCTCCGATGTTTTGAAGATGTCTGCGCGGTCGGTTGGTCAAGCGGTCGTCGGAAAAGTTGATACGCTGCGTGCGATGAGTCGAGTCAAGCTGACTTATCGGGAGGGTAAGATTCGAACTCCCTTCTTGCGTTTGCCCCATGACGGCGTCACCCAACAAATTGTGGAACTTGCTGAGCAGGGAGTGCGTCCGAAAATTCACGCATTGGGTAACGAGGCGGTGAGTTGTGCCTGCGACAGTTTGCAGAAAAGCGGCGTAACAGATGCAACCGTCGAGCACTTGGTGTTGATGTCCGATGACAATTTGGAACAGGTTGCCCGCTCGGGGGCGGTTGCTTCATTGCAGCCAGGTTTTCTGCAGCAAGCCAAGGCTCTGGCGGCATCCAATGTGCACTGTGTTCTAAAGGTAATTCCGGCTAAATCGCTGAGCCAAGTGGATGTGCCGATTGCCCTGAGTTCAGACAACCCTTGTGGACCGTTAAATCCGCTGGCCAATATTCGCCGGGCGGTTACGCGTTTATCCGACGATGGTTTGTTGGTTGATGAAAATGAGTCATTGTCACCGTCGGAAGCCATTCGAGCCTATTCCATTGGCGGCCAACAGGCAATACACGGTCGCCCGGGCGTTGGAATTGAAGCGCGAGCGCCTGCCAATTTTGTGGTGATCAGTGGTCATCCGATGCACTCCTATTCTGAAGTAATGGAAACTTGGATCGACGGCGAGTGTGTGTTTAGCCAAGGGTGGTCAACACTGGTTTGACTCGTGAGACAAATCCGGTTTGAATAGCGCTTCTTCCAAAGGTGCAGTAGGTTCCAGTGACAACGAAACAACGTGGTCGACCCAAGTTAGACGAACAAGCGATCAATCAGAAGCGGGCGATGATCGTGGCTTCGGCTAAACACCTCTTTCGTGAGAGTGGGGTAGAGGCGGTCTCTATGCGTAAGATTGCGGCTGAATCTGGCGTCGGTACCATGACCCTGTACAAATATTTTGCGACCAAACGTGAAATTCTGCACTTTATTTGGTTGGAGTTTTTTGACGAATTGTTTGGTGTCATTGCCGAGTGCCCACAACAACTTGATGCCTTTGAACGTTTGAGTTGGAAGTGCAATCAGTATCTTGATTATTGGATTGAACATCCCGATCGTTATCGGATGGTGTTTTTGAATGAGGATCGTGCTGATTCGGGAGATGATTTTTTTGTCAATCACGCCGATATAGAAGCCAAATTTAATCAATTTTTTCTGCAAGACTTAATCGCTGTGACTCAGACAAACTCGGAGGAAACGCTCACCCTGTCCCACGAGGTGATGTGTCTATTGAATGGTATTGCGCTAAATACCATCACTATCAGTGAGTACGCTTGGCAGCCCGGTCGACAAATACTGCAGAGCTACTTGGCGCGATTACCTCATTGATCCTCTTTCGCATCTAGACTGTTTTTGACATCACTCCAGCGTTCTGAAAACAGGTAAATAGGCGCAAACAATTCCACAAACTCGTCGCCTAACTCTGACAGGCAATAGCCACGCTCGGGTGATTTTTCCAGCAGTCTCGCTTGATGGAGTTCCTTAACTCGTTTGTTAATCATGGTGGGTGAAATATCGCCACAGCGCGCTTGCAGTTCGCGAAAGGTGGATGGGCTTTGTCGCAATTCCCACAGGATTCTCAGCACCCATTTTTTACTGAGTAAATCAATCAGCTGCATGATTGGACGGTTGCTGCTATTGGGCATCGTGTGGGCTCTTAGTCATTGAGGGATGGGGGGGTGGCCATGCCGTTGAAGGCAGTATTCGAACTCAGGTGATTATAGTGCTTGCGCTACACAAGTTGTAGCGATAACATCTTATTTGGTGCTACATAATGTGTAGCATTTTTGGTTTGTGCGCTACATATCTTGTAGCGGCTTGTGTGGGCTCTGTGGAACGGATGGCCGTCTAAGATCTGTCGCGTTCAACTGTAGCGCCCCATGTAACGATGATTCTCTATTCGAGGTACTGTTTATGTCTAGTCGTATTAATCCAGTTAACGCCCCCTATTCGGAGGCGGTACAGGCCGGTTTTAATGTGGTAATGCCTGAGGGAATGCCGCCGTTGAACATCTTTCGCACCATGGCCAATAATCCCAGAGTGCTGTCGCGCATGGTGCAGGGTGGGTTGCTAGATCGAGGCAGTATTAGCGTGGCTGAGCGCGAGCTGGTGATATTGCGCAGCTGTGCGCTCTGTGGGGCTGAATATGAGTGGGGCGTTCACGCTGCAGTATTCTCCGCGCAGGCTGGTTTCAGTGAGGAGCAGATAGCGGCAACCTGTGCAATCGACAACAAGCTATCGGAGGACGACTCAATGTGGTCCAACGATCAGTGTTTGCTGTTGGCGATGGTGGACGAGTTGCACAGTACTCAAACATTGAGTGATGCCCTGTGGAGCCGATTAGCGCAGCAGTATTCCAGCGAGCAACTTGTGGAGCTGGTGATGTTGGCGGGGCTCTATCACGCGGTGAGCTTTGTGGTGAACGCTTTTCAGGTCGAACGAGAGGCGTTCGCGCCGAGCTTCCCGGCGCAGGGTACAGCCTAAAGAAGAGCGTGGCGGCTGTGATGTGACGGTATTGTTGCGGTAGAGGCCAGTGGCGTAAAAATGGGGGTGGTCGTTCTGACGTGGTTTGTGTCGGTTTTAGTATAAAATGTGCCATTTTTGATGGTTGATGGGAGCGTGCGTGCTAGACTCAGGCCATTCGTAGTTGCGGCACTTTGAGTGGGTCCGCTGTGGCGATTTAGCATTAGGTACTTGGTGGTTTTACTCGCCATCTGGTCATTTTTTATTCGTTGGTTTACTTCCAAAATTCCATGTAAAAAGGAACCTTTTCATGAAAACACGTCTTACCGAACTCTTTAATATTGAATATCCCATCATGCAAGGTGGTATGCACTTTGTGGGCTTTGCTGAGCTGGCCGCTGCGGTTTCTAATGCCGGTGGTTTAGGCACGATTACGGGATTAACTCAGCGTTCGGCGGGGGATCTTGCTAACGAGATCGCTAAGGCTAACGATCTCACTGACAAGCCATTCGCTGTGAACTTAACTTTCTTGCCCACCGTGAATGCGCCGGATTATCCCGGTTACATCGATGCCATCATCAAAGGCGGAGTGAAGATTGTTGAAACCGCAGGCCGTAGTCCTCAGCAATACATGCCGCAATTGAAAGATGCGGGTATTAAAGTGATTCACAAGTGCACCTCAGTTCGTCACGCCTTGAAAGCACAATCCATCGGTTGTGATGCGGTGTCTGTGGATGGCTTTGAGTGTGGTGGTCACCCAGGTGAAGATGATATCCCGAACATGATTCTGTTGCCGCGTGCCGCTGATGAGTTGGAGATTCCGTTTGCGGCTTCTGGTGGTATGGCCGATGCGCGCTCTTTGGTTGCGGCTATGGCAATGGGTGCCGATGGCATGAACATGGGTACTCGTTTTATCGCCACCCAAGAGGCCCCTGTGCACGAGAACGTTAAACAAGCGATTGTTGCCGCCACCGAGCTGGACACCCGTTTGGTTATGCGCCCGCTGCGCAATACTGAGCGTGTGTTAAACAACCCTGCAGTTGAACGTATTCTTGAGAAAGAGGCGGCACTGGGTAAAGACTTGAAGTTCGAAGACATTATTGACGAAGTGGCTGGCGTTTATCCGAAGGTAATGATGGATGGCGATATGGATATCGGTGCTTGGTCCTGCGGGATGGTGGCCGGTTTGATCAACGATATTCCCACCTGTCAGGAATTGATCGATAGCATTGTTAAAGATGCGAAAGACCTGGTGCATCAGCGTTTGAGTGGTTTGGTGTAAAACACCCGCACAATCCATTGCAGATGACGAGGCTCGGCGTGAAAACGCTGGGCCTTTTTTGTGGGCGTTGGTTCGCTGTTTAAGGTTTCCGTTTACCCATTTCCCAAAACCCGCTACGGTGAGTTCTTTTGAGTGTGAAGGAAAACCTTATGTACACGGATGAAGATCTTAGCCACGGTGTCGAGCAAGGGATATTCAGTGAAAGCTCGGTGCGGGATTTTCGAGCCTTAATGGCAAATTTGAAAAACACCGATTCGGTGGACGAAGAGAACTTTCGATTGATTGGCGGCTTCAATGATATTTTTATTGTCATTGCCTGTTCGCTGTTGTTGTTCTCGCTGCGTTGGGTGGTTGATCTGTTCAGCAGCTCATTGGCGATGTTGGTGTTTGCCGCTGCGGCTTGGGGGTTGGCTGAGCATTTCGTCACCAAGCGCAAGATGGCGCTGCCCGCCATTGCGCTGTTGCTGTATTTCGTGGGCGGAGTGTTTGGTTTGGTGTTGGCTGTGTCGATGCCAGTCTTGGGTGATGAAGCTCGGTTTGCACCGGTATTGGCCTCTGCGGTAACAGCCGTTGCTGCCTATGTGCATTGGCGTCGATTTCAGGTGCCGATTACGGTGGCCGCTGCTTGTGTGGCTGGCCTCGGTTTGGCGATTTCCACTTTGTTATCGATCGTGCCCGATGCGGTCAATTTTATGATGGGCATTATGTTTGTCGGCGGTGCATCGGTATTTGCTTTTGCGATGCAGTGGGATTCGTCCGATTTACAGCGCACCACACGGCGATCGGATGTGGCGTTTTGGCTGCATTTATTATCGGCGCCATTGATGATTCATCCGGTATTTTCCAGTTTGGGTATTCTCGAGGGCAGCGATAGCTTGGTCAATATGTTGGTAGTGGTGGCGCTGTACTTGGTGATGACGACTTTGTCTCTAGCGGTGGATCGCCGAGCATTTATGGTGTCGTCGCTGGTGTATGTGATCTACGCCGTGTCCAGCTTAGTGGAGAAGTTTGGTGGGGTTGGTTATAGCTTNGCNGTTACTGGGGTNGTCATGGGCGGTGCTTTGTTATTGCTGTCGGCCTATTGGCACAGCGCTCGTCAAGGGATCGTGTCGCGCTTGCCGGCAGTGATTCAAACGAAGTTGCCTTAGAATATTGGATGACGAGATGACGAGATGACGAGATGACGAGATGACGAGATGACGAGATGACGAGATACCCTCAAAAACGGGCACAAGTGACGAGATGACGAATTTATCTCGCATCTCGCAATCTCCCAAGCCCTAACTCGGCTTGTATTGTTTTTGCAAACGATTAAAGGCGTTGTCGTATTCGGTGGCGATACGAGCAACCATAGCTGACGTCGATTCAATCTTCTTCACCGCGCCAATACCTTGGCCACAACCCCAGATGTCTTTCCAGGCTTTGCTGTCAGTGTTGCCACCGGAGCCAAAGTTCATTTTAGACGGATCACTTTCAGGCAGGTTATCTGGATCCATTCCGGCCTTAACGATGGATGGTTTCAGGTAGTTGCCGTGTACGCCGGTGAACAAATTACTGTAAACAATATCTTCTGCAGAGTAGTCGACAATGGCTTGTTTGTAGTCCGATTCTGCGCGTGCTTCTTCGGTAGAAATGAAGGCGGAGCCAATGTAGCCCAGATCCGCGCCCATGGCTTGAGCGGCCAAGATAGAGTCGCCAGTAGCAATGGCACCAGATAGCAGCAATGGGCCGTCGAACCACTCGCGGATTTCCTGAATCAATACCAGTGGTGACAAGGTGCCAGCGTGTCCACCCGCACCAGCGGCAACAGCGATAAGGCCGTCAGCGCCTTTGTCGATGGCTTTCTTGGCAAACTTGTTGTCGATGATGTCGTGTAAAACGATACCGCCGTAGGAGTGAATTGCTTCATTTAGCTCAGGGCGAGCACCGAGAGAGGTGATAATAATGGGCACTTCATACTTCACACACAGCGCCAGATCTTCTTCCAAACGGTTGTTGGAGCGATGCACGATCTGATTGACCGCGAAAGGCGCCGCTGGATTGTCTGGGTTGGCTTCGTTGTAGGCCTTCAGTTCTTCGGTAATCTGAATCAACCATTTCTCAAATTCGCCTTCACCGCGAGCATTCAGCGATGGGAAGGAGCCCACAACACCGGCTTTACACTGGGCAATCACCAGCTCTGGGCCAGAGATGATAAACAGTGGAGCCGCAACGGCAGGAACAGAAAGTCGACCTTTTAAGATTTCGGGAAGTGCCACGAGAATACCTCTGGTTGGATAGTTAATGGAGCTATTGTCTGCTTTCACGGCAAAAATCGGAATGACCATGGAGAACAGATAAATTGATACTTTACAACAGTATACGCAGAGGGCAGGCTAATGGATTAATCGGCAGTAGAGTGACAAAAGAGGGCTGAATGCGCTATTCCAAGGTAAATAAGATCTCTATCAGTATAGATTTTGTACGGGGTTCCATACGCAAGGTGCCACTGAGCCCCGAAGAGATTGATACCTTATTGTATTCTTGTCGTATTCCCAGTGCTTTGCTGCACCAGCCTCATGCGCGGGTGTCACTGTTGCAATACTCGCGCTTTGTCACAGCGCTGATGCGCGCTTCGGATGATGAATTGTTAGGCCAGGCCTATCAGCCATTGCCGATGGGAAGCCTGTCGATACTGGCGCATTGGCTGGTAGCGGCAAAAACCATGGGGCAGGTGGTGCATCGGTTAGAGCGCTTTTATCAGATTATGGGTAAAGGCATGAACATTGCTCTTGAGCAGGATGAGGATTCTTTCTCCCTTGTCATTGGCAATGATTATCACCCCAAGGAGGCCGATGTTTTCATTAATGAGTTCAGCTTCTTTTCGATTCACCGCATCCTTTGCTGGTTACTGAAAGATATTTTTCCGATCCAACATTTGTACTTTCCTTTCTCGGCGCCGCCCTACGCCAAAGATTATCGCTTGATGTTTTATGGAGCGCCGGTGACCTTTGACAGTGATCGCGGTCGCATTGTTTTTCCGCTGCAGTTGCTCGACAAACCGGTGCTGCAGAATCAAGAAAGTCTGCAGCATTTATTGGCCGATCCGATTGGCAACTTTTTGGTGTTGAATTTTTACGGCGAGAGCTGGTCGTCAAAGGTGGGCAGTATGATTCAGGACAAGCTGCAAGCCTTGCCAACCCTGCCAGAGCTGGCGGCGGAAATGAATTTGCCCCCTTACACCTTGCAGCGGCGTTTGGCGGAAGAGGGCGTGACCTATCTGTCGATTAAGAATCAGGTAAAACGCGATGCCGCTATTGAGCGCTTGGTGCACACAGATTTGTCCATCGAAGAAATCAGCAGTCAGTTGGGGTTTTCAGAGACCAGCCCGTTTACTCGCACCTTTAAAGACTGGACGGGCGTGCCACCCAGCGCTTATCGAAAACGGCGCTAGCTGGTGTTGCAGTTTGCTATTTCCCCCTTCATCGCGAGGAGCCCAAGGGTGACGCGGCGATCTTCTGACTCGGTTACGTTGTCGTTTAACAAGGCACTCGATAGAGATTGCCGCGCTGCGCTCGCTATGACGTTCTGTTTGTTTTTTTGCAGTTTGAAGCGGCGCTCGCTATGCCGTTCTGTTCGTTTTTTTCAGTTTGAAACGGAGCTCGCAATGACTTGCCGCTCGCAGCTCGAGGGGCTGAGAGCGAGTGTTGCTTGATTGTCGAACTCTTTCAAAGTCGCTCTAGCAATGGCCGTTTTCTATTCTGGCGACGATCCTTGCTGGTTAGTTTGATCCGCTTCCAGTCGCCAGACTTCCATTACCGCGTCGACTCGACCTTTGAGGCCATCACTGACATTGCTCTGCTGCAATCGAGTCCTCTGGTAAGAGGCTGCATAATGTTGAGTCAGTTCTTGTTGGCTCAGAGAAAACGGTGGGCCGGCGTAGAGTGCTTGATCGTATTGATAGGTCACCAGCAGTTGTGCAGCGGCTTTGGTGATGTCGATGATGTGAGCGGCGTAGCGTTTACGCATATCCAGCGGCAGTGCCACCAGTGCGCCTCGATCATAGACGGCATTAACGTTACCCAGTTGTTCTCGGGTAAGCTCGAACACATCGCCCACCCAGATATCAATCTTGTCGGCGTGATAATGCGTGAGCCAACCATGAGAGGTGATGGTTGGCGTCAGACCCAGTTCGACAAACAGTTCTTCAATGGCCAGTACGCTGAGCTCGATTCCCACTACCTGATAACCGCGACCAAGCAGCCAGGCGATATCCAACGTTTTTCCACATAGGGGTAAGAATAGCCGAGCGTTAGGCGCGAGTTTCAGTTGATCAATATTATCTACCAATGCGGGATTGGCTTGGCTTTCGTGGAAATCGATTTCACCCAGCTGCCAGCGTTGACGCCAGAAGTCTGCTTTCATAGAGGTTGCTCCGTCGTTGGATGTGAGGGATGACTCGCGGGCTAAATAGTCCGTGTCGGTGCGGAGTAAGCAGCGACTAAGTAGTCCCTGTACGCGCTTGAGTCGATGAATGATGTGGTCTAGCATAAGACCTCAAGTCGACTTTAGGTCAAGTGCTGATGGTTAAAAACTTGAAAACCTATATTGGTCATATTAGGGAGCCCCTGAAAAACAGGGTTGCTTGTCATTGCGTATATGGACTCCCCCGTTTTCGCAAGTGAGATATTCAATGACAGGCCTATAAGATGCGAGCGTATATTCGGGCTCTAACTGGGAGAG
>PANW01000075.1 GCA_002707785.1 Cellvibrionaceae bacterium
GGCCAGCGCGATTTCACATTTGACCATGTGCCCCTTCCAATAGAGAGCGGTGGCAACGCAGGTGTAGTCTTTTTGGGAAACTGCTTGATCGAGTTTGGCGATTTCTTTCTTGTGCAGCAGCAACTTGCGCTGGCGTGTCGGCTCAACGACAAAGTGGGTGGATACCGTGTTCAGTGGCGAAATTTGTGCATTTAACAGCCAAGCTTCGCCATTTTTGAAAAATACATGCGTATCGACGATCTGCACCTTGCCTTCTCTAAGGCTTTTCACTTCCCAGCCTTGCAGGGCGATACCCGCTTCAAACTTATCAGAAAGGTGGAAGTCAAAGCGTGCTTTCTTGTTGAGAGCGATGGTGTTGCTGGATTGTTTCGGTTTCTTCTTAGCCATGGCGGCGATTATAGCGCCAAGGGCGGGGGGATGATAGCGCTTAAAGAGCAAGCCTCAACAACTTGGTTGTTGTCGCGAGAGGGCGAGAACCGCAAGCGAGCCATTAAGCTCGCTCGCAGAGGTCGGTGTCAGATCAGGCTGGTGCTAAAGAACTTATTCAGCACGGTGTTGATAAACACAAATAATAGAATTACCGGAATAAAGGTTCCAAGAGCAAAGTTGGTGTAGCGTTCCAGTAGAGAGCCTTTGTAGCTGGGGTCGCCCTGCTCAAGCTCTTCGTCAAAGTTGTGTTTTTTCCAGCGATAGATAACCAATAGGCAAATCATAAAGCCGTTGAGGGGGAGAATAGTGTCGTAAAACACATCAATCACCAAATCAAACAAAGATTTGTTGGCGCCGCCGTATTGGGTGAAGTTGGTGAGGGATTCGACCATGCCAAAGGAAACGGCGCAGGCTAGAGCGATCACAACCATGGTGGAGCCGACGATCAGCAACGCTTTGTTGCGGCTATAGCACTTCTGATCCATGACGCCCGATACCGGAACTTCGATAATGGAGACCAGTGAGGTTAAAGCCGCAAAAAACACCAGCAGGAAGAAAATAGAAGCCACGATACTTGCTCCCCAATACCCCACTGACACCTGCATCGCCAAGAAAATTTTCGGTAAGAAAGTGAAAATCAATGAGACCGATGAGTTGGACAGCTCGGCGGGGTCAATGCCCGGATTAAAGGAGAAGATGGCCGGTAGCACCATCAAGCCAGCGGTAAAAGCCACACCAGTATCGGCCAACGCAACCATTTTGGCTGAATTCGGGATGCTCGCTTCTCGGTCCATGTAAGAGCCATAGGTAATCAGAATACCCATGCCCAGAGACAGAGAGAAAAAGGCTTGGCTCATAGCGCCATTGACCACATGCACGTCTATTTTACTAACGTCTGGTATGAGGTAGTACTGAACACCGGCCATAGCATTGTCACGAGTCAGCACGAATACGACTAAGCCTAAAAGCATGACAAACAGTGACGGCATCATGATCTTGGCACCGCGCTCGATTCCCTCTTTTACGCCGAAATGCAAAATAACCCCGACCAGTACGGTGATGACTGCTAGGTAAATAAATATGTTAGAGCTATTAATGAAGGTGCCGAAATAATCAGGCTTGGTGAGGGCCTCGAGGTCACCACTGGTGATAGCGACTAGGTAGCCCATCACCCATAGGGTGATAACGGCATAAAAGACGGCAATCATGTAGGGGGTGATCAGGGAGAGCCAGCCACCAATCGGCCAGAATTTACTGCCGGGAGCGAAATGCTGGTAGGCGCCCAAGGGGTTGCGTCGACTGTTTCTGCCGGCCGATAGCTCAGCCATCATGACCGGAATGCAAATTAGCAGTACGAATACCGCATAGAGTAGGAGGAAGGCGCCACCACCATTCTTTGCGGCGTTTACAGGGAAGCCGACCAAGTTGCCGATACCTACGGCAGATCCAGCTGCGGCCAAAATGAAGCCGAGACGTGTACCAAATTGTTCGCGTTGAGCAGTCATTATTATCTCTTTTTATTAGTTGCGAATACGCCGTGAATCTTACCAAGTTTACTGTTGAATGTCGTCGGGTTGGTCGGTTCTTCAGCGGTATTTTAGATATGTGTTATTGGTAGACGTGTGGGCGCACAAAGTCCTACAATTCGCTGGTTAAATTAAACAGATAATGGATAACCGTGGCTCATATTGAACGCTCTGCATTGGTGGCATTTTCCGATCAACAGATGTTTGACCTTGTTAATGATATAGAGGCTTATCCGCAGTACATGGACGGCTGTATCGGCGCACAAGTCCTTTCCCGGTCTGATGCTCAGGTGACTGCGCGTCTGGATTTGAGCAAACTGGGAATGCGATACAGTTTCACCACTAACAATCAGTTGCTACCTCCGGTCTCGATGAATATGGCTCTCGTGGAAGGGCCTTTCAAACAGATGAGTGGGATCTGGGAGTTCAAAGCTCTAGCGGAAAAGGCCTGTAAGGTGTCGCTCACACTGGATTTTGAATTCAGCAGTAGCTTGGTCGCCAAAGCGGCCGGCAAGTGGTTTGAATCCGTTGCCAACGAGTTGGTAGATGGCTTGTGTCGGCGGGCTGCACAGGTGTATAGCTAGCACTCAATAGTTAAGGTGCTTAGGGTCGAGTCCTTCCTGAGGGCTGTAAGGAACAGTCAAGTCAAGTTGAGGTAGATGTGTCAGATATTGAAACAATAACCGTTGAGGTGGCCTATGCGCTGCCGTTGAAGCAAAAAATTGTTGAGCTGCTAGTGGAGCCGGGAACGACCGCGTTGCAGGCCGCTGAACGTTCTGGGTTGGCGAAAGAGTTTCCAGAGATTGATCTCGACAGTGCAAAAATGGGCATCTTTGGGCAAGCGCTAGGCACTAAAGGCTTGAAGAAAGCCCATGAGCACGAGCTGCAGGCGGGTGATCGGGTTGAAATCTATCGCCCGCTTATTGCAGATCCCAAAGAGGTGCGTCGTAAGCGTGCGGCGAAAGCCGCAAAAGGTGCCGATTAGATCGGGATCCTAGTCGGTCTGAAGTCGTAGGCCTGAATATGGGGCCCGCGGTTGGCAAGCGACCATCAAAAACGCCGGCGATTATGCCGGCGTTTTTTGTTTCCGTGGCGCGATTCTACTATGCGTCGCTGTCTGCGGCAGCAGTCGCCGCAGCAGTCGGTACAAAGTCGCCACTGAAGTGTGTGAGCTCGTCACCCTTGAAGTAGATGCTGATACGCTCTTTACTGGGTTTGCCTTTTGCGGGGATTAAACTGTAATAGTAGTCCCAGCGATTGGGGTTGAAGGTGTCCTCAATCAGTGGGTTGCCCATCACGTAGCGAACTTGGCGTTTGCTCATGCCTGGTTTGAGTTGATCGATCATCTCTTGTGTGACGATGTTACCCTGCTGTATATCGATTTTATAGACGCCGGGGAACTGGAAGTACTGGCAGCCGGCCAGTAGCATCAGCGATATGGCGATAAAGAGGCGTCGTACGTGTTTTTGCATAGCAGGGGTTCCACAAGGTAAAGTGAAGGGCGATAATACCTGAACTTTGGCGATGGTGAGAAGGGTTCCGCGTGGATTTTCCGGAAACGAGCCAAAGAATACTTTTATTTAGGGGTGAACATGGCAGACCAAAATCAAGAACTGCGTAAAGCGGGCTTAAAAGTAACCTTACCCAGGGTTAAAATCCTGCAGATGCTCGAGGCCTCGGAGCAGCGCCATCTGAGTGCGGAAGAAGTGTATAAGCAGTTGATGGAAGCCGATGAAGATGTAGGTTTGGCAACGGTTTATAGAGTGTTGACGCAATTTGAAGCGGCCGGCTTGGTGGTTCGCCATAACTTTGATGGTGGTCATTCAGTGTTTGAGCTTGAGCGCGGGGATCATCACGATCACATGGTCTGTGTAGAGAGCGGCCAAGTGGTAGAGTTTCACAATGAGGAAATCGAGGCGTTACAAGAAGCTATTGCTGAAAAACATGGCTTTGAGCTTACTGGCCACAGTCTAGTGCTCTACGTTAAGCCGAAAGCATAAGGCAGGGTTCGATCGTACGCCCATCATCATAAAATCTAATAATTACAAAGTGGTAGAGGTTCCTAGTAGTCATGACTGACGAGCAAACCCCAAAGAAAAAATTTAATCTGAATCTAGTCCAAGTGCTGGACTTGGGATGCGGTATCTTGCATCAGGCGTTTTTCAAGCAAAAACCCGATGCGGCCAAGTCTTTGCTTAAGGATTTGAAGGGCGGTAAGAGGGTGTCATTGGGTGCCCTGACCTTGAGCAACAAAGATGAAGACGGTGAAATTAAGGATTCTCTTGAAGTACCGCTGGCGGTAGAGCTGGATTACAGTGAATTTAAAGGTGGAGGCTTTAGTTTTCCTGCTTTTCAGGCGGCGCTGCAGGCAATGCTGAATCAGATTGCTCAAACGTTGAAAGCGAAAAAAGACCTTAACTTGCTGACTAATCAAAAAACGGGTGGTGCTCTCGTGCATCAGCCTGGAGTGATTAAGATTGGTGAGCAGCACAATGTACTGGTGATTGCTATTGAACCTGGTGGCAAAGATGACATCGTGTTGCGGTTGATGTTTGTCGATCCAGGTCAGTATGAGTCTCTTCGCCAAGACGAAGAAAAAGATCAGGCTTAAGCCAGTTTATGGGTAGGGAGACTGTTCTGGTCTCCCTTCTTTCTCTGAACTCTTCTATATTTTGTCTTGATTGGCCGACCACTTTAGAGCCAATTGCCGTGCTATAACGCCAGTTCAAGCATCTCTCTGGCGTGGGCAATGGTCTGCTTGGTCATCTGTGTGCCGCCCATCATGCGTGCGATTTCCATGATTTTGTCATCACCATTGAGCTCAGTTAGCGTTGATTGAGCACTGTTCTTGCTGGACTCTTTATGTACTAGCAGGTGTTGATGGCCCTTACTGGCGACCTGCGGCAAATGGGTGACACATAGAACTTGGCCGCGCTGACCGAGTTCTCGCAATAGATCACCCACCACATCGGCCGTGGCGCCGCCAATACCGACATCCACCTCGTCAAAGACTAAGGTGGGAGTGGCTGTGCTTTGTGCGGTGACCACTTGAATCGCGAGGCTAACTCGGGATAGTTCGCCCCCTGAGGCGACTTTGGCTAGCGCTTTAGGTTTTTGGCCGGGGTTGGTGCTAATTAAGAATTCGATATCATCAATACCGTGGGTATTGGCAAGGCTCTCTTCTGATTGAATGGATAGCAGCAGCTTGGCATTGGGCATGGCTAGCGCTTCAAGCTGTTTGTTAATGGCTGCTTGCAATTGCTTGGCGGCTTTTTGGCGCTGGCGCGAAAGGCGTTTTGCGCACTCCATAAACTGCTGCTTGAGTTGCTGAGTCTGCGCTTCTAGGATATCCAGCTGATCTTCGTCGCCACCTAACTGCTCTAGCTCTTGCGCCAAATTGGTGTGCAGTGCCGAGAGCTCTTCGGGGGTGATGCGATGCTTTCGCGCGATGTCATAGCAGCTGCTAAGGCGCTCTTCGATGTGAATCAAGCGCTGTGGGTCCATCTCAAAACCGTCAATGTGATGGTTGAGTTCGTGTTGAGCTTCTTGAATTTGTATTTGCGCACTCTGCAGAAGCTCTTCTGTAACCGCCAATGCTTCTGGTTTTTCCTGTAGCCCGTGCAGTAGGTGCAGTGCTTTGTGCAGGGAGCTGAGTAGGCCGGCTTCGTCGTCTTCACAGATTTGAGCGATGGCTTGGCTGCTTTGTAAAACTGATTCGGCGCTGGCCAGTTGACGTTGTTCGCGTTCCAGTTCGGCCAGCTCACCCTCCTCCAGGGCCAGTGCATCGAGCTCCTGAACTTGATAGCGCAGCAATTGGGCGCGAGCGGTGATCTCTTCGGCATTGTCGCGCCAGCTTAGGTATTTCTGCTGGCATTTTTGCCAATCGGAATAGTGTTGGCGTACTTCTGTAGCCAGTGATTGGTGGCCGTTAAAGTCATCCAGCAATCGGCGATGGGTGTCTTTTTTCAGCAGCGATTGATGGGCGTGTTGGCTGTGGATATCGATGAGCATCTCACCCAGCTCTCTTAATTGACCTAGAGGGGCGGGTTGACCATTGATGTAACCTCGCGAGCGCCCTTCACGAGTTACAACTCGGCGCAATAGGCATTCACAATCGCTGTCGAGATCGTGCCGATCGAGCCATTCGCGGGCGGCGGGGATCTTTGATACATCGAAGGTGGCGCAAATATCGGCTCGCTCACGCCCTTGCCGCACCCGATCAGCTTCAGCTCTGTCGCCCAGCGTTAGGCCCAGTGCGTCGAGCAGGATCGATTTTCCGGCGCCGGTTTCACCGGTGATGGTGGTCATACCGTGATGAACTTCCAGTTCAAGCAGGTCCACAAGGGTGAAGTTTTGCACGCTTAAGTGAGTCAGCATGGGGCGCCTCAATGATGCTCTGTAGGTGTTAGGAGGGGGATTTGCACAGAAAACCACCTCGGATCTGGGGTAAATACCGTAAAACAGTGTTTATTTATACAGTGCTTTTGCTGTGTAGGCAAATTGCCTCAAAAAAGCCCTTGAAAGTCTGAGGCTAAGCCCCATATAGCTTGCAACCATACTTTATCCACAGATATACGGTAATACGGAGTTCAGAGTGTCAGACCAACAACAGACATCCCCTGAAGAGGAAAATGTTGCGGCGCAAGCGGCAGCAGAGCAAACCACTGAAACCGAAACTGAAGACACTAAGACTGTTGATGCGGTTCAGGCCGAAATTGAAGGCTTAACGGCGCAATTGACTGAAGCGAAGGATCAAGCACTACGAGCTCAGGCGGATGCTCAAAACGCCCGTCGTCGAGCCGAGCAAGATGTCGAAAAGGCCCATAAGTTTGGGCAAGAGAAGCTGGTGGGTGATTTGCTGCCGGTGATCGACAATTTGGAACGTGCGCTGGACAGCATGAACGTTGAAGACGAAGCGCTCAAGTCCGTCGTAGAAGGCATCGAGTTAACCCTGAAGTCTTTTCAGGATACCTTGACCAAACACAGTGTTATTGCGGTGAACCCTGCCGGTGAGCCGTTTGATCCGCAGCATCACCAAGCGATGACCATGGTGCCTAACCCTGATGTCGAGCCCAATACGGTGATCGATGTGTTCCAGAAAGGCTATACCCTGCATGGTCGTTTGGTACGACCAGCGATGGTGGTGGTGTCTAAGGCTGTAGAGTAGGTTTTTGAGTCAAAGCTGCGCTGGCGATTGAAGAAGTTTGTCGGCGGCAGGGGTTGAAAAATAATCAGCTGCACTCATATAGAAAACAACAGATTCGAATGGTCAGCACAAATCGCTGGCTGAGACATGAAACAAATTAGATAGATTTTCGGAGATTATCGAAATGGGCAAAATCATTGGTATCGATTTGGGAACCACCAACTCTTGCGTATCCGTATTGGAAGGCGATAAACCTAAGGTTATTGAAAACGCCGAGGGCGATCGCACCACCCCATCCATTGTTGCGTTTACTGACGACAGTGAGATCTTGGTGGGTCAAAGCGCTAAGCGTCAATCCGTAACCAACCCAACCAATACCTTGTTTGCGGTCAAGCGTTTGATCGGCCGTAAGTTCAAAGATGATGTCGTACAAAAAGACATCTCTATGGTGCCTTACAAGATCGTTGGTGCCGAAAATGGTGATGCTTGGGTTGAAGCGAAAGGCGACCAAAAAGCGCCGCCGCAGATTTCTGCCGAAGTTTTGAAGAAAATGAAAAAGACCGCCGAGGATTATCTTGGTGAGAGCGTTTCGGAAGCGGTGATTACCGTACCGGCTTATTTCAACGACTCACAGCGTCAGGCCACTAAAGACGCCGGTAAAATTGCGGGTCTTGATGTAAAACGTATCATTAACGAGCCAACCGCAGCCGCACTGGCTTACGGTATGGACAAAGCCAAAGGCGATCACACCATTGCGGTTTATGACTTGGGTGGTGGTACCTTCGATATCTCCGTGATTGAAATTGCCGACGTTGACGGCGAGCATCAGTTTGAAGTGTTGTCCACCAATGGTGACACCTTCTTGGGTGGTGAAGATTTCGATCTGCGTTTGATTGAGTACTTGGCCGACGAGTTTAAGAAAGAAAACAGCATTGATTTGCACAATGACCCATTGGCTCTGCAGCGTCTGAAAGAAGCGGCAGAAAAAGCGAAAATCGAATTGTCTTCTGCTCAGCAGACTGAAGTTAACTTGCCGTACATCACTGCTGACGCAACCGGTCCTAAGCACTTGGTGGTCAAGCTGACTCGCGCCAAGTTGGAGTCCCTGGTGGAAGAGCTGGTGACTCGCTCACTGGCCCCTGTTAAGCAAGCCATCGCTGATGCCGACTTATCCGTTAGCGATATTGACGACGTGATTTTGGTGGGCGGTCAAACCCGTATGCCAATGGTTCAAGAGAAAGTCGCTGAGTTCTTCGGTAAAGAGGCGCGTAAAGATGTAAACCCTGACGAAGCTGTGGCCATGGGCGCGGCGATTCAAGGTGCGGTTCTCGCGGGTGATGTGAAAGACGTATTGCTGTTGGATGTGTCTCCTCTGACCTTGGGTATCGAAACAATGGGTGGCGTAGCAACTCCTCTGATTGAGAAGAATACGACTATCCCAACGAAGAAGTCTCAGACTTTCTCTACCGCCGAAGACAATCAAACTGCTGTAACTATTCACGTGGTTCAGGGTGAGCGCAAGCAAGCGACACAAAACAAATCCTTGGGCCGTTTTGATTTGGCAGACATTCCACCGGCGCAACGTGGTATGCCACAAATTGAAGTGACTTTCGATATTGATGCCAACGGTATTTTGAACGTTAGTGCCAAAGACAAGGCCACTGGCAAAGAGCAGTCCATTGTTATCAAGGCTTCTTCTGGTCTGAGTGACGACGAGATCGAGCAAATGGTTCAAGACGCTGAAGCGAATGCCGAAGCCGATAAGAAGTTCGAAGAGCTGGTCACTGCTCGCAACACGCTTGACGGCTTAATCGGCGCGACTAAGAAGACTCTGGAAGAAGCTGGCGATAAAGCGACTGACGAAGAAAAGACTGCTATCGAAGCAGCCTTGAAAGAAGCGGAAGAAGCGGTAAAAGGCGAGGACAAAGAAGCGATGGAAGCGGCAACTACCAAGTTGACCGAAGCCTCTGGTTCTTTGGCTCAGAAGATGTACGCCGAGCAAGCGGCGCAAGCGCAAGCTGAAGCGGGTGAAGGTGCGGCTGATGCTGGCCCTGCGGACGCTGACGACGGTGTTGTTGACGCTGAATTCGAAGAAGTTAAAGACGACAAATAATTCGAGCTGTGCCAGCCGTTAAAGCTGGCGATTCGATCCTTTGTAGGCAGCGCGGGTTCGTCCCGCGTTTGCTGTTTTAGAGCAACTCATAGCTGAAGAAAGTTCCATGTCCAAACGCGATTACTACGAAATCCTTGGTGTCGAGCGCGACGTCTCCGAGAAAGATCTGAAAAAAGCCTATCGCCGCGTGGCGATGAAGTTTCATCCCGATCGCAATCCGGATGATAAAGAGGCGGAAGAGAAATTTAAGGAGGCCAGCGAGGCCTACGAAGTATTGTCCGATTCGCAAAAGCGTGCAGCCTACGATCAGTACGGTCATGCCGGTGTCGATCAACAGGGTGGTTTTGGCGGCGGCGGTTTCGGCGGCGGCAGTGGCAGCTTCAGTGACATCTTTGGTGATGTGTTCGGTGATATTTTTGGTGGTGGCGGAGCCGGTGGTGGTCGAGGTCGTGGCGGCCCGGCTCGCGGATCAGATTTACGTTACACCCTAGAGTTGGATTTGGAGGATGCGGTCAAAGGCACCTCCGTAAAAATCCGAGTGCCTACGCTCGTAGGTTGTGGCACCTGTGATGGTTCTGGCGCAAAAGCGGGGACCAAACCCGTGTCCTGTACCACTTGTGGAGGTGTTGGTCAGGTTCGTATGCAGCAGGGCTTTTTCTCTGTTCAGCAGACTTGTCCCAATTGTCGCGGCAAGGGTTCAATTATTTCTGATCCCTGTGGTGATTGTCATGGCCAAGGTCGCATAGAAGAAACCAAAACCCTGTCGGTAAAAGTACCTGCAGGGGTTGATACCGGCGATCGAATTCGTCTATCCGGTGAGGGTGAGGCGGGCGCTGATGGTGGTCCATCAGGCGATCTCTATGTGCAAGTGTCGGTCAAGGATCACGAAATTTTTGAGCGCGATGGTAAAAACTTGTACTGCGAAGTGCCCATTAGTTTTGTCGATGCTTCTCTCGGCGGTGAGCTGGATGTGCCGACCCTCGATGGCCGTGTGAAGCTCAAGGTTCCCGCAGAAACTCAAACGGGTAAAATGTTCCGTTTGCGTGGCAAAGGTGTGACTCCGGTTCGCGGGGGTAACGCTGGCGACTTGATGTGTCGTGTGACCGTAGAAACGCCAGTGAATCTCAGCAACAAGCAAAAAGAGCTGTTGAAAGAATTTAAGGCCTCTATGAAGGGAGACAAAAACTCTCCCAAACAGAGTAGCTGGTTTGAAGGTATGAAAAATTTCTTTGGCGACATGAAAATATAGCGAGTCCGACCCTGTCAAAGGGGCGGTCATCTCTCGAGATTGAAGTAGGACGTATACATGGCTGTTCGAATTGCGGTAACCGGTGCGGCAGGTCGCATGGGGCGAATGTTGGTAGAATCCATAAAAAATGCTGACGGTGTTGAGCTGTCAGCGGCCCTTGAGCATCCACAGAGCTCTCTGTTGGGTGCTGACGCTGGTGAGTTGGCGGGTTTGGGCAAAAATGGCGTCGCCATCGCAGGTGACATCGCCGCGGTTATCGATCAGTTTGATGTGCTGATTGATTTCACTGCGCCCAGTGCAACTTTGGCCAATGCTAAAGCCTGTGCGCAAGCGGGTAAGCAGATTGTCATTGGTACGACCGGCTTTACACCCGAAGAAGAGGCTCAGTTGTTGGCTTATCAAGAGCAAACAGCTTTGTGTAAAGCGGCCAACTACAGTACTGGCGTCAATGTAACTCTAAAGTTGCTGAAGCAGGCTGCTGAGATTCTCGGTGACGACTACGATATTGAAATCTATGAGGCGCATCATCGGCACAAGGTGGATGCCCCATCCGGTACGGCATTGGCAATGGGGGAGGCTGTTGCTGAAGGCGTTGATCGAAACCTACGTGATGTGGCTGTCTATGGTCGCGAGGGGCAAACCGGTGCGCGCGATCGAGAAACCATTGGTTTTGCCACCGTCCGAGGCGGCGATGTAGTCGGTGACCATACAGTGATGTTTATGGCGGATGGTGAGCGGGTTGAAATTACCCATAAGGCATCCAGTCGTATGGCATTTGCGCGTGGTGCGGTTAGGGCGGCTGGGTGGCTTGCGGGGAAGGATCACGGTCTTTATTCAATGCAAGATGTGCTTGGGTTGTAAGCGCTCACAAACTTGCTATTAAAAGCCCTCAACGGCATGTGCGTTGGGGGCTTTTTCGTTCTGGGGCGTGCATTGTGAGTAAAGGCTTGTGAAGTTTTTCAACGAAGCTATTCTCAATAGGTGGCTTTAGTAGAGCGTGCGCGTGTGTAGTTGGTGTTTACCAACACAATAACAGGGCAGTTGAGTATTAAAGATTTCTTCGGATGGCGCGATAACCTTCACTGGAGTGGCTGTAAATTTTGTGGCGCGGGTGCCAAAGAGCGGGGTTGGTGTACTATCAACCGTCTGAGAATATAAGTTGGAAGAGCGATATGGGTAGTTTGTCCTTGAAGTGGAAAGTGCTGCTGGGTGTGACCTTAACCAGTGTGTTTGCTGTCATCGTATCGAGCGTGGTGGCCGTTAAAAGTGAGGTGGGGCGTCTCAATGATGCTATTGAGAAAGACACCGTCACGCTGGCAAGAATTGTCGGAGGCAGTACGACGGGTGCTATGGCTTTCGGTGATACGGCGTCGGCGGGTGATACTTTGTCTACTCTCTCCAACAGTTCCCGTGTCGAAGCTGCGGTCATCTATGGCGAAAATGGCGCGCCGTTTGTCTTCTACAAAAAAGGCAGCAAGACCACATCCGGAAGTTTGCCGGCCGGTCTGCCTGGGCGAGCTGACAACAAGCGCTTAGAATTTGGCGACACGACCTTGGAGTTGTTTGAGCCCATCATGTCAGATGGCGCCAAGGCCGGTACTATTTTTATGCGGGTCAACCTCGATGAGCTGGATACAGCCGTCAGTGACGCTGTCTGGAGCTCGGTAGGCACCGTGGTGGTGATCAGTATCTTAGCGATGGCGATCTCCTTCTTTATACAGGCGGGCATCGTTACCCCTATCAATGCGGCGGTAAATGCACTGCGTGATATCGCCGAAGGTGAAGGGGATCTGACCCAGCGCCTTCCCGTTACCTCTGACGATGAGGTGGGTGAGTTGGCTCGCTGGTTCAATACCTTTATTGAGCGTGTTCACACCATTATTTCGGATTTCTCTGTAACGGCCACTGACCTCAACTCCAATGCGACTCGCTTGTCGGATACGGCCAAAGAAACTGAGCGCGGTGTGGTCAGTCAGCAGGTTGAAATTCAGCAGGTAGTGACAGCCGTGCGCGAAATGGCGACGGTGGTAGAAGATGTTGCGCACAACGTGACTCAAACCGCAGATAACGCCGAACAGGCCGATACCGAAGCAGTAGAGGGTAATCGCGTCGTCACCGCTACTATGGGGCAGATCGAAAGCCTGTCTGCCGACATCAACGCGGCCTCAGAGGTGATCGATAAGCTGCAGCAGGAGACCGACAATATCGGTTCGGTGCTGGATGTGATTCGAGGCATTGCCGAGCAGACCAACTTGCTGGCACTGAATGCCGCCATTGAGGCTGCTCGTGCCGGCGAACAGGGGCGCGGTTTTGCGGTGGTTGCCGATGAGGTTCGTACCTTGGCTTCGCGTACACAGAGCTCTACTCAGGAGATTCAGGAGATGATTGAGCGTCTCCAGACCGGTGCTCGTGAAGCGGTACAAATGATGGAGAAGGGTACTTCTCAGGCTGGAGAGTCTGTCAATCAGGCTGAAGCTGCCAGTCGTTCTCTGGATGCGATCACTGATGGTGTCAGCTCTATTAAAGACAAGACCAATCAAATGGCCAGCGCATCAGAAGAGCAGAGCGCTGCAACTCGTGAGATGGAGCGCAATATGAACAATATTGCCGACGCGGCTCGTCAGACCTCCGAAGGATCCGTGGAGATCGCCTCAAGCACGGCCGCCCTCGCGCAAATGGCCGCTAAAATGGAAGGAATTGTTAAGCAATTCCGTCTTTGATCGAGGTTTGGGAGTGTTTGCGAAAACTTAAGGGTTGGGTGCTATCGCCGTTGGACAAAACCCGTGTAATTCGCGTACAATCCCGCCTCAGATCGATCTTGGCCAAAGCCGCAGTTGCGAGCTAGACTGGTTACTACGTAACTGGTTAAGGTTCTAAGACGCAAAAATATAAGAAGCGAGATGGAGCAACAGGTTTCATCTCGCTTTTTTGCAACTTACGACCGAGCAAATCCTATCCCAGACTATCAGTGTGACTCACTCAGTCACCCGGATAACGTGCGAATTCGCGCGGCAGTGTCTCTCGGTCTACTGAAACAGATTTTAGCGTTAGACGGTCGTTAACTATTAACGGCCGGATATAAGATAAGCATGCCAACCCCCTAGGAGGCTGACTTGACCACTGGTGCCCACAGACCCGCCATTTTGGTACTTGAAGACGGTAGTGTATTTCGCGGCAGCGCTATCGGTGCTGACGGAATTTCTACTGGTGAGGTGGTGTTTAACACTGCCATGACCGGATATCAGGAAATTCTTACTGATCCATCCTACGCCCAGCAAATTGTTACCCTGACCTACCCGCATATCGGTAGCACTGGTACCAATAGCGAAGACGAGGAGTGCGACCGCATTTGGGCCAAGGGCCTAGTGATTCGTGATTTGCCATTACTGGCCAGTAACTTCCGCTCTGAACAGTCGTTGGATGATTACCTAAAAGCACACAATATCCTCGGAATTGCGGATATCGATACCCGTCGTCTGACTCGTATTTTACGCGACAAAGGCGCTCAAAACGGCTGCATTATGGCCGGTGAGGTTGATGAGGCGCAGGCATTGACGTCAGCGAAGGACTTCGGCGGTCTAAAAGGGCTTGATCTAGCCAAAGAGGTGACGACGCAAGAGCCTTATAGTTGGCAGCAGGGTAGCTGGCAGTTGGGTAAGGGTTTTGTCTCTCCAGAGAGCTTCAAATTCAAAGTTGTGGCTTATGATTTCGGTGTTAAGCGCAACATTCTCAGAATGTTGGCGGATCGAGGTTGTGATCTGACGGTCGTGCCGGCCAAGACGCCTGCCGCAGAAGTATTAGCCATGAATCCCGATGGGATCTTCTTGTCCAACGGCCCGGGTGATCCCGAGCCATGTGATTACGCCATTACCGCCATTCAAGCATTGCTTGAGACCGATGTTCCTATCTTTGGTATTTGCTTGGGGCATCAGTTGTTGGCCCTGGCTTCAGGCGCGCAAACGGTGAAGATGGAGTTGGGTCATCACGGCGGGAACCATCCGGTACAGAACGTTGAAGATGGCACTGTGCTGATTACCAGTCAGAACCACGGTTTTGCTGCCGATGAGGCAAGCTTGCCGGCCAATTTGAAGGTAACGCATAAGTCGTTGTTTGATGGCACTTTGCAAGGCATTCATCGCACTGACAAGCCGGCCTTTAGTTTTCAGGGGCATCCTGAAGCGAGTCCCGGTCCGCACGATGCCGCGCCCTTGTTCGATCACTTTATTGAGTTGATGGAAGAGCGCAAGTAATTCATTGGATGTTCGAGGTTGGTTCAGCGACAAGCGTTGAATCGACATCAAACTTCAAACCCTTATAGATAGAGCACAACATGCCAAAAAGAACTGACATACAAAGTATTCTTATCCTGGGTGCGGGCCCGATCGTTATTGGTCAGGCTTGTGAGTTTGACTACTCTGGCGCACAGGCCTGTAAGGCCCTGCGGGAAGAGGGTTACCGAGTTATTCTGGTTAACTCAAATCCGGCCACCATCATGACCGATCCCGCCATGGCCGATGCCACCTATATCGAGCCTATTGAATGGCACACGGTTGAGCAGATCATTGAAAAAGAGCGCCCCGATGCGATTTTGCCCACCATGGGTGGTCAGACTGCGCTGAACTGCGCACTGGCGTTGCACGACAATGGCGTACTGGAAAAGTACAATGTAGAGCTGATTGGTGCTAACCAAGAAGCCATTCACATGGCTGAAGATCGCAATCTGTTTGATAAGGCCATGAAGCGTATTGGTCTTGAGTGTGCTCGCGCAGAGATCGTTCACACCATGGAAGCGGCCAAAGAAGTCCCGAAGAAATTCGGTTTCCCGGTTATTATTCGCCCGTCTTTTACTATGGGGGGGTCCGGTGGTGGTATTGCCTACAACTGGGACGAATTTGAAGAGATTTGTGCCCGCGGTTTAGATCTATCGCCAACCAACGAGTTGCTGATTGATGAGTCTCTGTTGGGGTGGAAAGAGTATGAGATGGAGGTTGTTCGAGACAAAAACGACAACTGCATCATCGTCTGCTCCATTGAGAACTTCGATCCAATGGGGGTTCACACTGGTGACTCCATTACCGTAGCGCCGGCTCAGACGCTTACCGACAAAGAATTACAAATCATGCGTAACGCCTCTTTGGCGGTATTGCGTGAAATCGGTGTAGAAACCGGTGGTTCCAATGTGCAGTTCGCCATGGACCCTAAAACCGGTCGTCTAGTCGTGATCGAGATGAACCCGCGTGTCTCTCGCTCTTCTGCATTGGCATCTAAAGCTACCGGATTCCCGATCGCTAAGGTAGCGGCCAAGTTGGCTGTCGGCTACACCCTTGATGAGTTGCAAAACGACATCACTGGCGGTGCCACTCCGGCCTCGTTTGAGCCGTCTATCGATTACGTTGTGACTAAGATTCCTCGGTTTACCTTTGAGAAGTTTGGCGATGCCGATGCGCGCCTGACCACACAGATGAAGTCTGTGGGTGAAGTGATGGCGATTGGCCGTACTTTCCAAGAGTCTTGCCAGAAAGCACTGCGCGGTCTTGAGGTGGGTTCTGCGGGTTTTGAGCCGATAGTTGATCTTAGCTCTGACGACGCTGTTGCTCATATTCGCCGCGATCTCTCAACGCCGGGCGCCGAGCGTATCTGGTATGTGGGTGATGCGTTCCGTGCAGGCATGTCTGTCGAGGAGGTGTACGAAACTTCCGCCATTGACCCTTGGTTTTTGGTACAAATTGAAGACATCATCAAGAGCGAGCAGCAGCTGTCATCGATGCCGTTGACTGAGATTGATGCCGATCTGATGTTCCGCATGAAGCGCAAAGGTTTCTCTGATAAGCGCCTTTCTGCGCTGTTGGGCGTGAGTGAAAAAACCGTTCGTACGCATCGCACCAAATTGAATATTCACCCAGTTTATAAGCGTGTGGATACTTGTGCGGCGGAGTTCTCTACTTCAACGGCTTACATGTACTCGACCTATGAGGAAGAGTGTGAGGCCAATCCATCCGACCGTGAGAAAATCATGGTATTGGGTGGTGGCCCTAACCGTATCGGTCAAGGCATCGAGTTTGATTACTGTTGTGTGCACGCGGCTTTGGCCTGTCGTGAAGATGGCTACGAGACCATTATGGTCAACTGTAATCCCGAGACAGTCTCTACCGATTACGATACTTCTGATCGCCTGTTCTTTGAGCCGGTAACTTTGGAAGATGTGCTCGAAATCGTGCGCAAAGAAAATCCAAAAGGTGTCATCGTTCAGTTTGGTGGCCAGACGCCGCTGAAATTGGCGCGAGCTCTTGAGGCCGAGGGTGTGCCAATTATTGGTACCAGCCCTGAAGCGATTGACCGTGCCGAGGATCGCGAGCGATTCCAGCAAATGATCAACCGCTTGGATTTGAAGCAGCCTTCCAATGCCATTGTTCGTTCTACTGAAGAAGCGGTTCGTCGCGCAGTCGAGGTGGGTTATCCGCTGGTTGTGCGTCCTTCCTATGTTCTGGGTGGTCGCGCGATGGAGATCGTTTATAAAGAAGACGAGTTGCGCACTTATATGCGTGAGGCGGTGCAGGTGTCTGATGACGCGCCAGTGTTGCTTGATCACTTCCTGAATGCGGCGATCGAGGTGGATATCGATGCGGTTTGCGATGGTGAGCACGTCGTGATTGGTGCCATCATGCAGCACATCGAGCAGTGTGGGGTTCACTCAGGTGATTCGGCTTGTTCTTTGCCGCCATACTCTTTGCCGGCCGACGTGCAAGACCTTATGCGCGAGCAGGTCCGTAAAATGGCGGTTGAGTTAGGCGTGGTCGGCTTGATGAACGTTCAGTTGGCCTATCAGGGCGGTGAAATATACGTGATTGAGGTGAACCCTCGCGGATCACGTACCGTGCCGTTTGTGTCTAAGTGCATTGGTACCTCGCTGGCCAAAGTGGCTGCGCGAGTTCAAGCGGGTAAGAGTCTTGCGGAGCAGGGCTTTACCAAAGAGATTGTGCCCGATTACTTTAGTGTCAAAGAGGCTGTTTTCCCGTTCAATAAATTCCCCGCCGTCGACCCCATTCTTGGGCCAGAGATGAAGTCTACGGGTGAGGTGATGGGAGTCGGTGATACCTTCGCTGAGGCCTATGCCAAGGCGCAGTTGGGTGCCAGTGATGAAATTCCTACCTCAGGCAAGGTTTTTGTCAGTGTGCGCGACTGCGATAAAGAGGGATTGTTGCCTGTTGCTAAAGAGCTGGTCGATTTAGGCTTTGAAATTGTCGCGACCCGCGGCACCGCTAAGTACTTGTCTGAGCAGGGATTGACTGTTGAGGTGGTGAACAAGGTCGTTGAAGGGCGTCCTCATATCGTTGATATGATTAAGAACGATCAAATCTCGATGGTCTTCAATACCACTGAAGGCAAGCAGGCGATTAAAGATTCTGCTTCGATTCGTCGCGGCGCTGAGAATCATAGTGTTTACTACACCACGACCATTGCCGGCGCTGAAGCGGTTTGTATGGCGTTGCGTTTTGGTCAGTTGAATCAGGTCCGCAGCTTGCAAGAATTGCATGGGAGAATTTCAGGATGAATAAGGTTCCGATGACAGTGGAGGGCGCAGACGCCCTCCGTGCAGAGCTAGAGCAGCTGAAGAAAGAAGATCGTCCGCGCATTGTGCAGGCGATCGCTGAAGCGCGTGAGCACGGTGACTTGAAAGAGAATGCCGAATATCACGCTGCTCGCGAACAGCAGGGCTTCTGTGAGGGGCGTATTCAAGAGATTGAGGGCAAGCTGGCCAGCGCTCAGATCATCGACATCTCTCAATTGCCGGAAGGTGATAAGGTTATTTTTGGAACCACCGTGGATATCGTTAATATTGAAACGGACGAAACCCTGACCTACAAGATCGTCGGTGATGACGAGGCAGATGTTAAATCCAACAAGATTTCCATCAATTCTCCTATCGCTCGAGGTTTGATCGGTAAGGAAGTCGGAGATGTGGCATTGATCCGCACGCCTGGTGGCGAGGTTGAGTACGAAATCGACGAGGTTAAGTACCTTTAGAGGTACCTCTAGATGAGGAGAGACATCTCTAATTGATGCATCCTGTGCTGTCGAGGGCTTGCCGTTTGTGGCGGCTCAGATAGTCTTGCTGGGTGGTATTATTAAGGGCAGTTCCTACGGGAGCTGCCCTTTTTCGTTTGTGCTCTAAAGGCCTGAAGCAGGCGTTTTGCGAACACTCAAAAACAACTTAAAAAATAATGGCTTAGAGGGTTGACCAAGGTGGGGGGCATCCCTATAATGCGCGGCCTTGGTTGAGGAAACAGACGAAACCAAGTTGTTGATGCGGGGTGGAGCAGTCTGGTAGCTCGTCGGGCTCATAACCCGAAGGTCGTTGGTTCAAATCCAGCCCCCGCTACCAAATTTAAGAGTTTGGTTTTATTTATCAAGCTCATGCGCTAAACTGTAGCGCAGCAGGAAAGCCCCTTTTAAGGGGCTTTTTCGTATCTGAAGGATACGACTGCAAACCCCTCTTGCTTGGGGTGGTTCTTATTCAATGACTGCACCGCGGCCTTGCCGTGACGAGGGAAGCGGTCGAAGTTTGATGGGCTTAGTGCCCATTTTTTGTTTGTGGCGTTTAGGTTTTTGGGCGCAGCAAGCGATACACCAGATGGTTATTATTCATGGCATCAAAGCACGATCAATTAACAGAGCTCTTGGCGCCCGTAGTGGCTTCCTTGGGTTGTGAGCTATGGGGACTTGAGTATTTTTCTCAGGGGCGCCACAGCACCTTGCGACTTTTTATCGATCATCCGGATGGCATTGGCTTGGCCGAGTGTGAAAAAATCAGTCGTCAAGTAAGCAGTGTGATGGATGTTGAGGATCCTATTGCGGGTGAGTACACCTTAGAGGTGTCTTCGCCGGGCATGGATCGTCCGCTCTACACGTTGGAGCACTTTGCCCGCTACCAAGGTGAGCAAGTGTCGATCAAGCTTCGTTCGGCCTTTGAAGGGCGGAGAAAATTTAGCGGACTTTTACGCGGCGTCGATGGCGACGACGTGTTGGTGGTGGTGGATGAGCATGAGTATTTGCTTCCCATCGAAATTATTGAAAAAGCAAATATTATTCCCCGTTTTTAGGGATGCACATGGTGCAGCAAACGAGGCATACACATGAGTAAAGAAATTTTATTGGTTGCGGACGCAGTTTCCAATGAGAAGGGTGTCGACAAAGACATCATTTTTGAAGCAATTGAATTGGCATTGGCCGCAGCGACTAAAAAACGTTACGACGAAGATGCTGAGATCGAAGTTGTTATTGATCGCAGAACTGGCGATTACGTAACCACTAGAAGCTGGGAAGTGGTTGCCGATGATGTAATGGCATTGTTGGGAACTCAGTTCACTACCGAAGAAGGCCATGAAAAAGATCCTGCATTGAATGTGGGTGACGTTTATCGTGAAGTGGTCGAGAACGTCGAGTTTGGTCGTATTGCTGCACAGACGGCTAAACAGGTCATCGTACAAAAGGTTCGCGAAGCCGAGCGTCAGCAAATTGTTGAACTTTATCGCGATCGTTTGGGTGAGCTGATCAGCGGCACCGTAAAGAAAGTGACTCGCGACAGTATTATTGTCGATCTCGGTGGTAATGCCGAAGGTCTGTTGCCGCGTGATCAACTGGTAGGTCGTGAAGTCTTCCGTATGGGCGATCGTGTTCGCGCTTTGTTGTTGGATGTGCGCACCGAGTTGCGCGGCCCACAGCTTTACTTGAGTCGTTCATGCCCAGAAATGTTGGTTGAACTGTTCAAAATCGAAGTGCCGGAAATTTCCGAGCAAGTGATTGAATTGAAAGCCGCAGCTCGCGATCCTGGTTCACGCGCCAAAATTGCGGTTTACACCAATGATGGCCGCATTGATCCTGTTGGTGCCTGTGTTGGTATGCGCGGTTCGCGTGTGCAGGCGGTGTCCAATGAATTGGGTGGCGAGCGTATCGATATCATTCTTTGGGATGATAACGTTGCACAGTTTGTCATTAACGCAATTGCACCGGCAGAAATTGAATCTATCGTCGTTGACGAAGATGCCGGCTCCATGGATGTAGCGGTCGACGAAGACAACTTGGCGCAGGCCATTGGTCGTAGCGGTCAAAACGTCCGTCTCGCCAGTGAGCTGACCGAGTGGGAAATCAACGTCATGAGCGTTGAAGAGTGGCAGTCGAAGCAAGAAGCTGAGTCTGGTAGCTATATGGAAACTTTCATGAGCGCTTTGGATATTGATGAAGATATCGCCGGCGTTTTGGTTGAAGAAGGTTTTACCACACTGGAAGAAATTGCTTACGTTCCACTCGAAGAGATGGTCAACATCGAAGGCTTCGATGAGGAAATTGCGGAAGAGCTGCGTTCACGTGCGAAAGATGCGTTGTTGACGCAAGCGCTAGCTTCCGAAGAGCAATTGGACAATGCCGAACCGGCAGAAGACCTGTTGAACATGGAAGGTGTTGATAAGCATCTGGCCTATTTGTTGGCCAGTCGTGGAATCATCACTATGGACGATTTGGCTGAGCAAGCCGTTGATGATCTGTTGGATGTAGAGGGTGTTGATGAAGAACGCGCCGCTGCATTGATCATGAAAGCTCGTGAACCTTGGTTTGCTGATGAGCAAACGGACGCAGGTGAGTAAGAGAGAGGATTGAGGAAAGATCATGGCAGAAGTAACGGTAAGTGAGCTCGCCAAATCGGTAGGCACATCAGAAGATCGTCTTCTCAAGCAAATGGCTGAGGCCGGCTTGAGTCACACCAGTGTTGATGCAGTAGTATCAGACGATGAAAAACAAACCTTGCTGGCTTTTTTAAAAACCAGTCACGGTGAATCCAGCGAAGCGCCTAAGAAAATTACACTTAAGCGCAAGACCACCACGACCTTGAAAACCGGCAGTGGCAGCGGACGTAAAACCGTCAACGTAGAGGTGCGTAAAAAGCGTACTTACGTGAAGCGTGATGCAGAAGCTGAACAAGTGGCGCCGGAAGAGCCTGCAGTTGTCGAAGAGGCAGTTGTTGAAGAGGTTGCAGTAGCAGAGGTGGCTACACCTGAGCCTGCAGTTGCTGAAACAGTTGAGGCTCCTGTAGAGAGTCCGACTCCGAGTAGCTTGGTCGATGACGCAGAAGAAAAGCGCATTGCNGCTATGGCTGCTCGTCGCAAAAGCGAAGANGAAGAGCAAGCTAAGCGCAAGCAGGCAGNCGAGAAGAAAGACAAGCCTGCNGACANTAGCGGCAAAGCTAAGGCTAAGCCTGCTAAGACTNAAGCCGAAATGCGTGCCGANGCTGAAGCNGCTGCNCTGAAAGCGCAGCAGGAAGAAGAGAAAGGCAAGCACGGNAAGAAGAAAGAAAAGCATGTTGNCGGTGGNGAAGACAGCGATGAAACNNCGCGTAANAANACGCCTAAAGCAGCTAAAAAATCNGGAACGAAAAAGACCAATAAAACAGCGCTTCTCAGTGAGCTCGACGAAGATGCTCGCGCCGACAGAGAAGAGGCTAGAAGGCGCAAGACGTCCCGTCCTTCCATTAAGTTGGCAAATAAGCACGGCTTTAAACGGCCGACAGGAAAAATTGTGCACGAAGTTCATATCCCAGAAGTAATCACTGTGTCCGAGTTGGCGCAGCGTATGAATATCAAAGCGGGTGAAGTGGTCAAGACTCTCATGAAAATGGGAACTATGGTGACTATGAATCAAGCGGTTGACCAAGAAACGGCTCAGCTAGTCGTTGAAGAAATGGGTCACAGTGCGGTACTGGTCACTGGCAATGAGATGGAAGAGGCTCTAGAAGAGTCAATCGTTGCCGACGGCGAAATGCAGGCTCGTGCTCCCGTTGTTACGGTGATGGGGCATGTTGATCACGGTAAAACATCGCTGCTGGATTACATTCGTAATGCCAAGGTCGTCTCTGGCGAGGCGGGCGGAATCACTCAGCACATCGGTGCTTACCGAGTGAAAACCGATAAGGGCGAAATCGCTTTCTTGGATACCCCTGGACACGCCGCATTTACTTCTATGCGAGCTCGTGGTGCCCAGTGTACCGATGTCGTGATTTTGGTGGTAGCGGCCGACGATGGCGTTATGCCGCAAACTGAAGAAGCGGTTCAGCACGCTCGCGCTGCTGGTGTGCCCATCGTTGTTGCTGTGAATAAGTGCGATAAAGAAGCCGCTGATCCCGATCGTGTTAAGAACGAATTGGCAGCAAAAGATGTGATTCCTGAAGATTGGGGCGGCGACACTCAGTTCATCAATGTATCTGCTCACACCGGCGAAGGTATCGACGATCTGTTGGAAGCGGTTTCTCTACAAGCAGAATTGTTAGAACTTGAAGCACCTGTGGGCGTTCCCGCTCGTGGTGTTGTGGTTGAGTCACGTATGGAAAAAGGCCGTGGTGTTGTTGCTACTGTCTTGATTCAGGCGGGCGAGTTGAAGAAGGGCGACATCATGTTGGCCGGACAGAGCTACGGTCGAGTGCGTGCGATGACCAACGAACTTGGCAAACCCGCTAAAGAAACGGGTCCTTCCACGCCGGTTGAAATTCTAGGTCTCGATGCTGCGCCCGAAGCGGGTGAAGAGTTTGTGATTGTGCCCAACGAGCGTAAAGCCCGTGAAGTGGCCGAGCACCGTGCTGATAAAGAGCGTAAAGATCGTCAACAGCGCCAGCAGGCTGCCAAGCTTGAAAACATGTTTGCCAACATGGGTGAGAGCGAGAAGAAGATCTTGCCCGTGGTATTGAAAACCGACGTGCGCGGTTCCTTGGAAGCTATTCAGTCAGCCTTGTTGGATCTGGGTAACGAAGAAGTTCAAGTGAACGTGATTGTTTCCGGTGTCGGTGGTATTACCGAGAACGACGTGAACTTGGCTCTGACTTCCGGCGCCATTGTAGTTGGCTTTAACGTTCGTGCCGATGGCAGTGCGCGTAAATTAGCTGAAGCCGAATCGGTTGAGATTCGCTACTACAGCATCATTTATCAACTGCTCGACGAAGTGAAGGGCGCTCTTTCCGGTATGCTCGAGCCTGAGCGCGTTGAAGAGATTGTTGGTATTGCTGATGTGCGTGAAGTCTTCCGCTCGCCGAAATTTGGTCAAGTGGCCGGTTGTATGGTGATTGAAGGTACCGTATATCGCAACAAACCCATCCGCGTGTTGCGTGACAATATTGTCATCTTCGAAGGCGAGCTGGAATCTCTGCGTCGCTTTAAAGACGACGTCAACGACGTTCGCAACGGTACTGAGTGTGGTATCGGCGTGAAAGATTACGATGTAAAAGTTGGCGATCAGATCGAAGTGTTTGATGTTAAAGAGGTTGCGCGCGAGCTGTAAGGCTCGTGCACTTCTCGAGGTAGCGCCGTATGGCAAGAGAATTCAAACGTACAGATCGTCTGGGGGATGCCATTCAGCGCATCCTGGCCCAGCTGATTCAGATGGAAGTTCGCGATCCCCGCATTGGCATGGTTAACATCAACGATGTGGATGTGACCCGCGACTTGTCGATTGCCCGTGTATTTGTCACTTTTGTGGGTAAAGAAACCGACGAAGAGTGTGATGAGGCGGCTAAAGCACTGAACAACGCCAGCGGATTTCTTCGCTCGCAGTTGGCCAAACAGCTCGATATTCGTGTGACGCCACGACTCACTTTTGTCTATGACAAAACATCGGTACGTGGTCAGCACCTATCCCAGTTGATTGATAAGGCGGTTAAACAGGATCGTAGCGCAGACAGCGATACAGATTCTGACTCAGACGCCGAATAAGTCGCCGATTCGACATAGGCGCAACTCGAGGTATTTTACTTGGCACGACGCAGAGCAAGAGGTCGCCCGATTAGCGGTGTATTACTGCTGAACAAAGATACGGGTATGACTTCAAACGATGCCCTACAGCAAGCAAAGCGCTTGTTTTATGTCGCAAAGGCTGGGCATACCGGCAGCTTGGATCCGCTCGCTACGGGTGTTTTACCTTTGTGTTTCGGTGAGGCGACCAAGTTTTCTCAGTTTTTACTGGATGCTGACAAGCGCTATCGCACCACCTACCGCTTGGGTGCTTATACCACCACTGGCGACGCCGATGGTGAAGTGCTCGACGAAGTGAGTGCTGCAGATGTGACCAAAGAGCAGGTGCTGCAGGAGCTGGAAGCCTTCAAGGGCGATATCGAGCAAGTGCCGCCGATGTATTCAGCCCTCAAACACAACGGTGAGCCGCTTTATAAGCTGGCCCGCCAAGGTATTGAGGTCGAGCGCGAGGCGCGACCAGTGACTATTTACGATATCGAACTGCTGGATTTCCGCGCCGGAGAGAAAGCTGAGGTAGATCTAGATATTCGCTGTAGTAAAGGGACTTATATCCGCACAATTGGCGAAGATCTAGGTAAGGCACTAGGTGTCGGGGCGCACGTCGTCATGTTGCACCGCACTGAGGCGGGCCCCTTCAAAGAGGCCAACACCGTGTCTTTGGCGCAATTGAGAGAGGAGCGCGGAGAGGATCTAGCGGAAGTGTTGGATCATCACCTGTTATCGACCGATTCGCCGGTGCAATCTCTGGCCTCTATGACCCTAGAAGACAGCTCTGCCTACTACTTTAGTCAGGGCAATCCGGTTATGGATCCGCAGGTCTATCGCATCGGCGATGAAGGTGATATGGTTCGCGTCTTCGTTGAAAATGGTGATTTTTTAGGCGTTGGCTTCTTAGATGATGAAGGCCGCGTGGCACCTAAGCGACTGGTGGTGAAGCCGCCGGTAGAAAACACAGAACATTAACCTTAGGGGAAGCTTTCTCTAGGGGTGAAGAATTGGTCTATAGTGGTTGCTAGTCAACGGCTATGGATTAATAACTAGCCAGTCTGTAAATATGCACGGGCTGAGCTGGATCTTACTGTAAGGCATATTATATTGAGGAAAAGACTATGGCACTGAGTGCTGCGCAAAAAGCTGAAATCGTAAAAGACTTTCAACAAGCTGAAGGTGATACTGGATCCCCTGAAGTGCAAGTTGCTTTGTTGACTCATAACATCAACAAGCTGCAAGGTCACTTCGCTGATCACAAACAAGATCACCACTCACGCCGCGGCCTAATCCGCATGGTAAACCAGCGTCGTAAATTGCTGGATTACCTGAAGGGTAAGGACGCTAGTCGCTACACTGCGTTGATCCAAAAGCTGGGTCTGCGTCGCTAAGTGACCGGAAGTGCCCGCCTAACCGCGGGCACTTTTTTATCTCTCCTCACTTTTGCTTTGAAAAGAGGCCGCAGGCTTTACTGTCAGGGCTGAGATATTGAGTAGAATTATCAGGTGGCAATGAGGCACAGATATCTAAACCTTGTTGAAATCTGACTAAGCTGTAACCGAAACCGCGAGCGCGGTGAAGTGATGTACTCTGGTTACAGTGTTTATCGGCACAATCAAGCCGATGATGGTTAAGTCTGAATTGATTGAAAACACATAGAAAGTAAACGTAAGCATGAAAAGCATAAGGAAAATGTCGTGAATCCCGTCATTAAAACCTTTCAATATGGAAACGATACTGTCACCTTGGAAACCGGTCGCATTGCGCGTCAGGCTACCGGTGCGGTAATGGTAACAATTGGCAGCACTCAAGTACTGGTTACAGTCGTGGGCGCCAAAAGTCAGAAGCCGGGCCAAGATTTCTTCCCGCTGTCTGTACATTACATCGAAAAAGCCTACGCGGCTGGCAAAATCCCCGGTGGATTTTTCAAGCGTGAAGGTCGTCCGAACGAAAAAGAAACTCTGACGTCTCGTCTGATCGATCGTCCTATTCGTCCGCTATTCCCTAACGGCTTCATGAATGAAGTCCAAGTGGTTTGTACCGTGATGTCTGCCGACAAAAATGTCGATCCAGATATCGCTGCGATGATTGGTACTTCCGCGGCGCTGGCTATTTCTGGTATTCCTTTCGCCGGCCCAATTGGTGCTGCGCGTGTAGGTTACACCCAAGCAGACGGTTACATCCTTAACCCAACCTACTCAGTACTTGCTGAGTCTGAGTTGGACATGGTTGTTGCGGGTACTAAAGACGCTGTTCTGATGGTTGAATCTGAAGCGAGTGAGCTTCCAGAAGATATTATGTTGGGCTCTGTCTTATACGCTCACCAAGAGATGCAAGCTGTCGTCCAAGCGGTTAATGAGCTGGCAAAAGACGCCGCTAAGCCGACTTGGGAGTGGACTCCGGAAGCGGAAAACACCCCGTTGAAAGAAGCGGTTACTGCAGCCTTTGGTGCGCAAATCAAAGAAGCCTACCAAATCACTGACAAAATGCAGCGCTACACCCGTTTGGGTGAGTTGCGCACAGCTGCTGCTGAGCAACTGGCCTCTGAAGAAGTGGATGCCGATGAAGTCAAAGCGGTATTCAGCAAGCTCGAGAAAAGCACCGTTCGTCAGAGCGTTGTTGCTGGTGAGCCACGTATCGATGGTCGTGACACTAAGACTGTTCGTCCGATTCAGGTTGAAGTGGGCACCTTACCGAAAACTCACGGTTCTGCACTCTTCACTCGTGGTGAAACTCAGGCCATCGTTGTCGCGACTCTGGGTTCTGCCCGTGACGCACAAATGATTGACGCCTTGGAAGGTTCGCGTCGCGACCCATTCATGTTGCACTACAACTTCCCTCCTTACTCTGTAGGTGAAGCAGGTCGTATGGGTGGTACTGGTCGTCGTGAAATCGGTCACGGCCGTCTGGCTCGTCGCGGTATTGCTGCGGTGCTGCCGAACGAAGAGGCTTTCCCTTACTCCATTCGTGTGGTCAGTGAAATCACCGAGTCCAATGGTTCTTCTTCCATGGCGTCTGTGTGTGGTTCTTCTTTGGCACTGATGGACGCTGGTGTTCCTCTAAAAGCTCCTGTTGCGGGTATCGCCATGGGCTTGGTGAAGGAAGACAATGGCTTTGCAGTTCTGACTGACATCTTGGGTGACGAAGATCACTTGGGTGACATGGACTTTAAAGTGGCGGGTACTGCCGACGGTATCACTGCTCTGCAGATGGATATTAAGATCGAAGGTATCACCGAAGAGATTATGGAAATCGCTTTGGAGCAAGCCTTGCACGCTCGTCTGCACATCTTGGCCGAGATGAACAAGGTGATCGACAAGTCTCGTGACGGCGTTGCTGATACCGCACCGCAGTTCGAAACTCTCAAGGTTCACCCAGACAAGATTCGCGACATCATCGGTAAAGGCGGCGCAACTATTCGCTCTATTACTGAAGAGACTGGCGCATCGGTTGATATCTCTGACGATGGCACCGTTAAGATTTATGGCGAAAGCACTGAATCTTTGCAGGCAGCGCTGGATCGTATTGGTGAGATCACTGCAGAAGCAGAGATCGGTGAAATCTACGAAGGTAAAGTCGTTCGCATTGTCGACTTCGGTGCATTCGTAAACTTCTTGCCAGGTAAAGACGGTTTGGTTCACATCTCACAAATCGCAGAAGAGCGCGTTAATAGCGTTTCTGATTATTTGTCCGAAGGGCAAATGGTGCGCGTTAAGTGTTTGGATGTGGATCAGCGTGGTCGCATTAAGCTATCTATTAAAGAAGCTGCTGCTGACGATGCTGCATCTGCAGATGAGGCGCCAGCCGCTGAAGAAGCTCCTGCCGCACCCCAGCAGGACTAATCATTGGGCAATCAGTGTTATCGCTGAATGTTAATGATAAAAAAAGCCCGCAATAGCGGGCTTTTTTGTGTCTGTGTGTTTTGTTCTATCGCTACCGTCCGATGACGATGGCGTGTTTCATCAGGGTTTGTTTTGATTGAGTCGCTGTTGGCGAATGCTGGCCAATCGTCGAGCGAGGGTTTGCATGTCTTCCACGGTATCGGACTCATCGACAATTTCGAGACCCAATAAGCTCTCCAAAATATCTTCTAGGGTGATGACGCCTTGGGTATCGCCATATTCATCAACTACCAATAGGATGTGAGAGCTGGTGCGTATCAGTTCTTCAAAGGTTTGCAGCAGCGACAGCGAGTCGGGGATGGCGTTTAGATCACGTCGGTAGTCGCTTAAGGGGGTGTCGCTTTTCCCCTCTGTTTGCGCCACCAATAAGTCGTCTCGCAGCACAAAGCCGGTAATCACATCATCGAGTGCATAAATGGGAATGCGGGAAAATTTACGTCGGCTTTTCTTGTCGAGCAGCTCGGTAATCATGCTGTTTTCTGGCATCGAAAACACCACTGGTCGCGGTGTCATAGCGCTGCGCACTTTGGCTTCTCTTAGGCGGAACAAATTCTGTAGTACACGTGATTCTTGTTCTTCCAGCTGTCCTTCTTGTTCCCCTAGCTCTGCCATGGCGGAGAACTCTTGACGGGTAAAACCTTGCAGCGTGGGTTCGTCGGTGAGTCCTCGAGTTAATCGGTTGGAAAGGAGCACGAAGGGATAGAGCGCTCGAATCAAAAAGCGCAGGGTGTAAGCTGTTATAGGTGCCAATTTACGCCAATGATGCGCTCCCAGTGCTTTCGGGATGATCTCAGAAAAAATAAGAATTACCAGGGTGAGTAGCGCGGAAAACACGCCGAGATAGACACTGCCAAAGACGGCCGCGGCCTGGGCGCCAGCCCCAGCGGCGCCGATGGTGTGAGCGATGGTATTCAAAGTAAGGATGACTGCCAGAGGGCTGTTAATGTCATCCTTTAAGGTGCGTAAGACTGGGCCGTAAGCCTTCTCATTCTTTTCGGCGTTAACAATGAAGGAGGTGGTGGTGCTCAGGAGTACCGCTTCGGCAATGGAGCACAAGAACGAAAAACCCACCGCGATAAATACATAGATAAACAGCTCTAACATGACGATCCTTCGAGTTTTGGGAAAGGCTGGCAGCAATCAAGAGTCGATACTCGATATTGAGCAATAGTCTCCCATATGGCGGAGGAAGTCACAAATTCAAGCAGGGTAGATCGCTCCGGGCAAAGCGCGGTCGAGCCTAGTAGCTGCTGGGCGCTATTGCTCTGTTGGGTGGGGCGGTGAGAGTCTTGCCATGAGGTATCTCCTTCCCGGTGAGCCGATCAGCAGCACACCTGACGAAAACCCGCTGCAATGAAGGGAATCATGCGGTCGTAGGCTGCTTTGAAGTCGTCCGAGCGGCACAGGCCTTTCGACATTTTGTCGATTCGTCCGGTATTGGCAAACGTTAGAGACATTGCCCCCGACATATAGTGATAGCACCAGTACAGGTTTTCATCGTTCGAATCTGGCAGTGCTAGTCTGAGCGCATCGATGAAAACATCCACCAGCTCATTGTAGTGTTTACTCATGAGCAGCGGCCCCCATACGGCGGAGTTATTGACGTAGGCCAATAGTGCGCAGTAGTTCTTCCAGCCTTCGTCTTCACTTTCTTGGGCAACTTCTAAGGGACGCAAGAAAGCTTCGATGATTTTTTCGACTTCGACAGCAGTCGGCGCCACCTCATCTTTGGCCGTTTGTAGAGCTTCCAGTCGCTGTTGATTGAGGATTTCAGCGCGTCGTTTGAAGACGGTGTCAAACAGTTGTTGTTTGGGGCCAAAGTAGTAGCTGATCAGAGCCACATCCACCCCAGCGGCATTGGCCAGTGTGCGCAGGGTTACGCCGTCATAGCCATGCAGTGCAAATAGTTCTTCGGCGGCATTGAGAATGCGTTCTCCTCGCTCCGTCTTTTCTTTGTCATTGTTGCGGGGGCGTCCCACTTTGGCGGGAGATTTCTTTTGCGCCGAACTGCTCATAGTGACTTCAACTATAGTAACTTCAATGGTGGGAGAGCTGCAGGAGTCTCGATCTACCTTTGCCATCTTCGGGTGCGATTTCTGGCTCTCTACAAGCATTGGATTCTACGCAACTCTTGACAATTCAACAACCGTTGAATTTAAATGGTGGTTCTAACGATAATGAAAAAGTGAGTTTCGCCATGTCTGTTGAGCTGTTCAAAGTGCTCTGTGTTGGGTTTTATGTAGTGGCAACCTTATGGTTGTCTTGGGTTGGGATGCGAAAAACCCGAGATATCAAAGGGTTTTCAATTGGCAACAAGGACATGGCGGCTTGGGTGGTGGGGGTCACTATGGCGGCTTCGATTTCGTCGACGGCAACCTTTGTGATTAACCCGGGTTTTGTCTACGTGCACGGCCTGTCGGCCTTTGTGCATTACGCGGTTGCCGGTACGGCGGGCATTATGACGGCGTTTCTTTTGCTAACCCGACGTTTTCGTCAGCTGGGTGATGACAGTGGTGCCATTACGGTGCCGGATTGGATCTATCAACGCTATCAGAGTCGATCACTGAGTGTGTTTTTTGCGTTGATTAATCTGCTGTCAGTGACTTTTGTGGTGCTCATTTTGGTGGGCTGTAGCTTGTTGCTCAGCGAGTTGTTTCCGATTTCTCAAACTTGGTCACTGACGTTTATTCTGTTGTTTGTGTTTTCGTACGTATTGATGGGCGGCAGCTATGCCCATGCTTACACCAACACCTTCCAGGGACTGATGATGATCGGTGTGTCCCTGTTTATATTTGTTCAAGGTTTTTATCATTTTGGCGGAGATGTCGGTGCCGCGCTGGCTTCGGTGGGGGAGAGTTATTCTCAAGTCTTCAACCCCGATAGCAACTTGTACTACGATTTTTTCTCGGTATTCCTCAGCGGTTTTGTGATTACTTTTGCGCTGATGATGCAGCCTCACATTCTCACAAAAATGCTCTACTTAAAGAGTGATGGGGATGTGAATAAGTTTTTAATTACATCATTCATTGCCGGCAGTTTTTTTATGTTGATGTTGGCGGTGGGGTTCTATGCACGGCTAAAAGGGTTGGAGATCGACGCTCAAGATCGTGTCGTGGTCGCCTATATCGGAGACGAATTTTCCAGTTTTGTTTGGGGTGGTTATGCCCTGGTTTTTATCTCCATTACCTTGTTGGCGGCGGGCATGAGTACGCTGGATGGCATTTTGGTGTCGCTGTCGTCGATGGTGGTGAAGGATCTCTATTTGCCCATGAGCGGGAAAAAACAGTTCCAACCGGGCAGTGGTTTAATGTTGTCACGGTTGGTGTTAGTTGCCGTTGGAGTCGCCGCTTACTGTGTCGCGCTCTATCCTCCAGAGCTCATCGGTCTCTTCGCGCAGAAGGGGGTTTATGGTTTGGCTGCCGCCTCCCTAGTGCCGGTGGTGCTGGGTACCTTGTCGAAAACACCGCCTGCTCCAATCGCTGGATGGTTGGCCGCCGTGAGTGGCTTGTCGGCTCATATTATCGGTTTGTTCGTGTTTGATATCGCCAACCCTGCGGTATCCGCGACTTATGCTATAGCCATATCCGTGGTTATTACTCTAATTTATTTGGCTGCTAACTCGTTGATTAAAAAGAAAAATAATCCTTCTGAAAAATTAATTTCAACAACTGTTGAAAATATGGATTGACAATTCATCGGTTGATGAATTTAAATAAAAGCCATGGTCAGGGTGTCTGCCCATGCCCTTGATGATGTTGCTAACTCTTGAGGTGCGTTAAGCCCTCAATAATAAAAAATACCGAGAGCAGGTTCAGAGCGATGAAAACAAAAAGTACAACAATCAACAGTATCAGCAAATCAAACACCGTATTTTCCAAAACACGATTGTCTCAGGCCGTTAGTCTGTCGGCTGGATTATTGATTGGCGCCGGCGCTTTTGCCGAGCAGTCGATTGCTTTGGAGGAGGTGGTCGTAACGGCGCAAAAACGCGAGCAAAACCTTCAGGAAGTCCCGGTAGCGGTGACGGCCTTTGACGCTTCTGCGCTAGAGAATGCCGGCGTGCAGGATGTGACCGAACTGCAAAAAACAGCGCCCAATGTCACCATGCAGGTGAGCCGTGGCACCAACAGCACCTTAACCTCCTATGTGCGCGGTATTGGTCAAGCCGATCCGCTCTGGGGGTTTGAGCCAGGTGTGGGTTTGTACGTGGATGATATCTATTTGGCGCGTCCCCAAGGTGGTGTGCTGGATGTTTTTGACGTCGAACGCATCGAAGTATTGCGAGGACCACAAGGGACTTTGTACGGTAAAAACACCATTGGCGGAGCGGTGAAGTACGTGACCAAACGTCTCACCGGTGAGCCAGAATTGAACATCAGTGGTGCTGTCGGTAGCTACAATCAGCGAGACCTAAAAATATCGGGTCAACTTCCGCTTATCGAAGATAAGCTGTTCTTCGGCGCGTCGGTGGCGCAGTTTAAGCGTGATGGCTATGGCGAGTTTTTACAGAACGGCGACGAAAACTACGACAAGGATTTGATGGCAGCTCGCATCAGTCTTGAGTGGCTGCCGAGCGACGATGTCAGTGTTCGATTCAGCGCCGATCGCACCGAAGATGATTCCAATGCTAAAGGCGGACACCGATTAACTGACAGTGTGTTGAACCCGACCGAAGCGGTTCCCTCCGACGTGTTTGACAGTAATTCCGATATGGATACTGACAACGAAGTGGAGAGCTCCGGTGCGTCTCTGATTGTCAGTTGGGATGTTAATGATTCGATGACATTCAAGTCCATCACTTCCTATCGTGAAGGTGAGACTGAAACGAACATTGATTTTGACAATACGTCACTGCCATCGCTACATGTGCCGGCGGTCTATGATGATGATCAAACCACTCAAGAGTTTCAGCTGAGCTACAGCTCAGATAATTTGGATATCGTAGGCGGACTGTATTATTACGAAGGTACCGCATCAGGCGCGTTTGATGTGTTGCTTGGCTTGTTTAATCCGGCTGGTGCGTTTGATCCATCGTTGGGTGAGTTTGATGCTGTCACGGCAGGCACTGTGGATACCACCAGCTACGCGGCCTATGTGCATGCGACTTACGCCATCAACGAAGCTTGGGCATTGACCTTAGGTGGCCGTTATACCGTTGATGAAAAAGATGCCGGAGTTTACAAGGCGCTCTTGTTGGTGGACGGGACTTCCGATCAGCTAGGCGGTGATACATTGTCAACAATATCCGTCGCTACCGACTACGAAAATGATGAGGATTGGAACGAATTTTCTCCACGGGTCAGTGTTGATTATAAGTGGGATGATGAAACTCTAGTTTATGCCTCCTACAGCGAGGGTTTTAAAAGTGGCGGCTTTGACATGCGCGGTGATGCCACTGCCAACCCGGCAACGGTCGATGGTTATGATCCGGAGTTGGTCGAGACTTGGGAGTTGGGTGTTAAAACAGAGTTGTGGGATGGTCGTGTGCGTTTGAATGCGGCAGCCTTCTATACCGATTACACTGATGTACAAGTGACGGTTCAACAGAGCTCGGATGGCGGTACTAATTTCGTCAGCTCTGTGTTGAATGCCGGTGAAGCAGAAATTCGAGGCTTCGAAGTTGAGGCGTTGGCGCAAGTGACCGAGAATCTCTCTGCCAGTTTGATGATGGGTTACATCAATGCCGAGTTCGAAGAAGTCGAAACGGATACTCCAGGAGGAACGGTAGATTTGGCGGATGATTGGAATTTTGCCAATACCCCAGAAAAAACCGCCAGCCTCAAGTTGATGTACAACACCTCGCTCGGCAATCTCGGCGAACTGGCACTGTCGGCAGGTGTTTCTTATCGCGACGAAACACAGATATTTCCTCAAGTAGAATCACTGGTGGATGAAAACAGCTACACCCTTTGGGACGCAAGCGCAGTTTGGTATTCAGCGGATGAGCATTGGACGGTCGGGTTGCATGGAAAAAATCTAAGCGACGAAGAGTATCGCGTCGGTGGTTACAACTTTGCCAACCTTGGTGGCGATGAATCAATCATTGGCTACTATGGAAACCCTCGTACGGTCAGTTTGAATTTTGGTTATAACTTCTAATTGAAATGATGCCGTCTCATCAGATCTTGTCCTCCTCTTGTCATTGACTCGGCAAGGTCAACAAGAGCTTAGGGGCCCTTTAAGGGCTCCATTTTTCAGTTTCTCTTTCGTTTGCTCGCGTCAGATTTTCTGCAATGATCAGTGAGCGACCTGTTTCAAATGAAGGTGAATGTTCTAATTGAGAGTGTCTGTTTTAATAGAGGCAGGCTGTTTGTGACTGAGGGGAACTATGACCACCTATAAAAACATTTATTATCAAGTGAGTGATGGCTTGCAACTCTATGCTCGCGATTACAATCAAGCGGATTCGGATCAAGTTTTGCTGTGTATGCACGGTCTATCTCGCAATAGCGCAGACTTCGAACCTTTGTGTTCACTGTTGTCGGACCACTATCGAATGATTGTGGTGGATCAACGTGGTCGAGGCTTGTCTCAGTGGGATGAGAATCCCGAACGTTATCAACTACCGACCTATGTGGCGGATATGTGGTCCCTGTTAGATCAGTTAGGGCTAGATAAGGTGACCTTAATTGGCACCTCCATGGGAGGGTTGATGGGCATGGTGATGGCCGCCGAAAAACCTGATCGCATTCAGGGGTTGGTCATCAACGATGTGGGCCCCGAAGTCGCGCCGCAAGGCTTGGCAAGAATTATGAGCTACGTCGGCAAGGCTAAGCCCATTCGTAATTGGGGGGATGCGATTGAGCAAACTCAAGCCATCAATCAGGTGTGCTTTCCTTCATTTACTCAACAGCAGTGGCAAGCCATGGCTGAACGATTGTATCGAGAGGATTCTGAGGGCGTGCCAGTGCCAAGCTATGATCCTAAGATTTCACAACCCATTGCAAGTGATGAAGCAGCGGCAGTGCCGCCAGATCTTTGGCCGCTGTTTGAGCAGTTGCGGGTGCCTATGTTGGCCATCCGTGGGCAGTTGTCGGATTTGTTAAGTGCCGAGTGTTTTGCGCGCATGCAAGAGGTTCAGCCTGCGACAGCACTTGCTGTCGTCGAGGGTGTTGGTCATGCGCCGGTGCTTGACGAGCCACAGGCCATTGCTGCAATTCGCGGTTTTCTCACAGAAAATTTGGCGTGATCTTTTGAGTTTTTGTTCGAACGTATTTGAGTAGGGAGTAGTGGTTATGTTGCAGTCCAAAGTCGCACTTGTGACGGGCTCAACCAGCGGTATTGGTTTGGCGATAGCTGAGTCTCTCGCTGAGCAAGGTTGTCATTTGATGCTGAATGGCTTCGGTGACGACAAAGAGATCGCAGAGCTGCGCAATCGTCTGTCCAGAGAGCACAACGTCGAAGTTGGCTATTGTGCCGCAGATGTGTCGTCTGCCGAGCAGGTGCATCAAATGATTGAAGAGACGCAAAAGTTATTGGGTAGTGTGGATGTGTTGGTGAACAATGCCGGTGTTCAGCATGTTGAGGAAATTGAAACCTTTCCGGTGGAGCAGTGGGATCGCATTATCGCTGTTAATTTAAGTAGTGCATTTCATACCATTCAAGCAACTTTGCCATTGATGAAAGCGAAAGGTTGGGGCCGTATCGTGAATGTGGCTTCTATACACGGTTTGGTGGCTTCCCCCTATAAGAGTGCCTATGTGGCGGCCAAGCACGGGGTCGTTGGTTTGACCAAAACCGTCGCGCTAGAAACCGCTCGGCAGGGCGTAACCTGCAATGCAATTTGTCCCGGTTATGTGCTTACCCCCTTGGTGGAAAATCAAATATCGGATACGGCGCGCGCGCGTGGATTAAGTGAGCAGGAAGTCATGTCGGAGGTGTTGCTGGGGTCACAGCCCAGCGGTCGCTTTACCGATGTTAAAGACATTGCTGCGATGGCGACATTCTTGTGTGGTGGTGCGGGTAATAATATTACTGGCAGCGTTCAAGTGCTCGACGGCGGTTACACGGCGGCTTGATATGGCGGTGTTGTTCTGGCGAGACGATCACAACTCATAAGTAGTGATAGTTAATGCTGAGGGTGGCCGTCCGGCCAAAAGCGTTGTGCAGTGAGCTTTCATAGCGCAGTTCATCTTTAACTTCGGGCGGTTCTTCATCGGTTAGATTGTTAATCGCCAAGCTAATCGACCACTGTTGCTCGCTCACTTGGTAGCGATAGAGAAAGTCCCAACTTTGAAAGCTGTTAACCTTGCCATCGATGAGCTCCGCTTGATTGATGCTGTTGGCCAGAATGCTCAAGCCTTCATCCACATAGCCGTCTACGTAATTCCAGCGCAAGCTGGCGATGTGGTTGCCCTGTTCGATTCGCAAAGCCGCATTGCCTTTCCATTTGGGTATTGGATTTAAAAATGTACCGCTGTTTGAGTGTCCAACGGCGTCAAATCTTTCTCGCAGCTCCGAGCCTTCGACATCGTAGCGATGTGTGTAGGTGGCGTTGAATTCCAATTTGATCAGCCGCTGTGAACCCAGCCACGTTTTGTCGAAGTGGATGTCGGCCCCTTGGGTGGTGATGTCTGGACCATTTACGTAGTGCGTGATGACGTGTGAAATATGATCGCCGCTGTCGAAAATAACTTGGTCTTGATAGTTTGAGTTGGGTTGGCTGACTACATGGTTGACGATGTCGTTGGCGCTCTGTTGAAGAATTGGATCGTCTAAGTGGATTTGCCAGAAATCGAGACTGCCGCTAAATCCTTCCGGAGTTTGCCACAATAATCCAATATTTAAATTGTCGGCATCTTCTGCATGTAGGTCCGGATTGCCAATGCGGTAGGTGGACTTAAAAGTACCAGCGTAGCCCAAAAATTCTTGAGTGGTGCTGTTTTGTCCGGTTTGATTTAGCGATGGTGCGCGAAACGATGTGCTGGCCGAGGCGCGTAGACTGATGTTGTCGTTGAGTTGCCACAGGGCGGCGATCTTTGGGTCTAAACTGTTACCGACTTCATCGAGGTAATCTTCATAGCGAATGGCGAGTTGTAATTCTAGATCTTGGGAAAGGTTGATTCGTGCCTCACTGAAAAGTGCAACTGTGGTTTGTTCCAGTTGATCATCTTCACCGCCGGCAAAGAAGATTAAATCGTTCTCGGGAGCTTGGTTGGTGTCGTCGATACGGCCTAGCTGCGAGTTTTCGCTGTAGTGGATGTCTAGGGTTTCGTGGCGAACTTGAGCGCCGATGGCGATACTTATGCCTTTTTCTGGTTGTTCAGATTGAACTAACCAGTCTGCGGTAAACAATTCGCTGGTATTGGTTTGTGTGGCATCGCCCACTAACCATTCGTTGAGTTGGTCCGAGTTCGCTAACGCGGGGTCGTAGATAATGCTTGCTGGCAGCGCGGAAGAAAATGGATTGAAGTACTCGCAGCCGTTTTCACCGGCGACCGTTCCGCTACAGTCGGGGCCGCCAAAGCCCAATAGTGCTTGTTGCCAGCGACCTTTATGGGTGTCGGGTGTATAGGCTTTGGCGCGATTTCGCGCGTACATGATCGCAACGTCGCTACTGTATTCGGGGCGTTCGATGGTGGCCCCTAACAGCAGTCGCAAGGTGCGGTAGTCTCTCGATCCCTCTTGTCCAGCGTCACTACCAGCAGGGCGTGCGCGTCCTAAGTAGAGTCCTCCCCCTGAAAAGTCGGCGGGTGTTCCGGCCAGCGTTTCAGGATTGCTGGCAGCGAATGCTGTCAGCCCAGGGTGGTCGGCGGGAATGTAGTAGGCGATGTCCACTTCTTCAGTGGGCGCGTAACTGGGGGATGTTTTCCAGTTGGGGACATCAGTTTGAGCCAGCAACAGTTCGCCATACAGTTCGGTGGTTTCACTGAGGCGCCATAGGGCGCGATTAAACCAGCGCAGCTGTGTTTCTTCTTCGACCAAGTTATCTGACGCGAGATAGCCATAGCTGCAGCGGTTGTTGCTGAGTAGACGACCGAAATCGGCGCAACCAGGATCGGCAACAAAATTGTCTTCGATGACCAAGCTGTTGAGCTCGCTGTCGGAGACGCCATCGATCGCCGTCGCTGCATCTATAGGAACAAAGGCTCCGGGGTTGCCGATAGAGGACTCACCAAACACGACTCGTCCTGTGCTGGGAATGTCGATGCGCGGTCGAGTGATTTCCTGTCGGTCCTCGACGGTCAATTCATTGCGTTTATTGTATTCAACGCTCGACATCCATTGCCCGCGATCGGTTTGTTGCGCCCAAATTGCTGTTAGATTCCAGTCTCCGTTTGATTCGTCGACCGCTTTGTATTGTCCCTTGAGGGTCAAGCCATCTTCCGGTTGCTGCGTGATTAGGTTGACCACGCCAGCGACGGCGTCTGAGCCATAAGTTGCTGCGGCGCCGTCTTTGAGTAATTCGACGCGAGTTACGGCGTTGATGGGCAGGGAATTTAAATCCACATAGCCTTGTCCGTCATCGTGGGGAAGAGCGCTGTTGACGGTGCGGCGGCCGTTGAGTAAAACCAGTGTTCGGCTAACCCCTAGGCCGCGCAAATTAATGTTGCTGGTGCCGGCAGAGAAGTTATTGTCGAATTGGTTGCTTTGGTTTTCAGTACCGCTGACAGAAGGAATATAAGCGATTAGATCTGTGGCGCTGGTCAAGCCAAATTCATCAAAGGCAGGCTTGTCCCAAGCGGTAATGTTATTGGCACTGGGGAAGCGAGAGGGGGATGTCCAGCTACCCGTCACCACAATTTCTTCAATCATTGCTGCCGAATGAGTGGGGCGGGTGACGCTATCGGTGATGCTGGCGTTATCGATGAGATAATACGCATTGTTGTGATTGATTGCTTCAAGGTCGTGCCCGTTCAACAATCTTTGTAAGGCGATCGCTGCCGTCATACGCCCTTGCACGGCCGGCAGGCGCAGAGACTTATCAACACCTGGGGCTATGACGATACCAATATCGGTTTGCTCGACAAAGTCGACTACCGCTTGTTGCAGCGGTTTTGAGCGGATGACTATTCGATGGGGTACCGAAAAGCGGTCGGGGTGATGTTTAGGGTCTGCCACCAAGTGGCTGTTGTTAGTCTTTGAGTGCTCGGTATCTACTGGGCTTGCAGCGACAGGCACGATGATAGCGGCCAAGCAGGCACACAAGATTGCAACCCTAAAAGGGAGTGGCTTTGTTCGGTCGCCAATAGGCTTGCCGAGCGTCGTTAATAGTCGGTAAGGCATAGAACGGCTTGTTGGTCTTATGATTTTAATGCAAGCGCGAGAATTGTGGCGAAGTTTACCGGAAACGGCCTTAGAAAGCTGCCGCTAAGCGTTAAGTTTTCTAAACCTTGGGCGAATGGCTAACTGGTATACTGCACTGCCCACAGAGGGTGGTGGAGTGAGAGGTGTGGCCAAAGCTCTATGGCGTCTACCGTCAATGTGCCAGAGTTATGCTAGGGCGCCTCTGAATAATGACCCTAGGGCTCAGCCGAGCGTTAGCGTGCCTACTGTTGGAGATTGTGCATCCGTCTGTAAGCCTGAGCTCCGCTGCCATTATTGAGAGGTAGAGCCGGTGGGGCTTAATAGGATGCGCTCTTGTTGCTCTGTGATGATGATGGGTAGTACATCGCTCAGCGACAGTATCATGTTGTCGATATCATCGGTGGGAAAGACCGCGGTCAAACTGAGGTCTCCCAGTTCGTCCGAGGAGAGCTCCAGTGGGCGTTTACTGTAGCGGTTAAAGTCGGCCACTACATCGTTCAATGAGGTGTCAAAGTAGACTCTGAGTCCATTGCGCCAAGCGCCGGATTTTTGTGCGTCTACCCTCGAAACTGGACTCAGTTGTGCTTTGTGGCTGACAACTCGCTCTCCGGGAGCCAATTCGACTTGTTGATTCGAAGTGAGATTCTTAACGGCGACTAAGCCGCTCTGCACATTCACCTTGGTTCGGTCATTGAACGTGTTGAGATTAAAGCGTGTGCCGAGAACCGAGACTTGAGTGTTGCCGCTGGTGACGACAAAGGGGCGTTGACGGTCTTTGGCGACGTCGAAGAAAGCTTCGCCGTGTACCAAGGTAATTCTGCGCTCCTGTTCTGTAAGGTGCAGCTCGATACGGCTGTCAGCGCCTAAGGTTACGACGCTGCCTTCGGGCAAGTGAATATCCCGAGATTGCGCCAGCTCAGAGTGGTAGCTCACGCCTTGGTGGGTCTCGTCTTGATTCGGTAACCAAAGCGCTACAGCAAGAACAACAGAGGCGGCCAAAGCCAAGCCGCTGGTAAAGCGTGCAAAAGACCATCGGTTGTTGTGCGGTAAGCCGGTTTTCGGGGCGTGAGTATTACCCAGCGAGGTGAGCTTTTGGCTTTCTTGCCAAATAGTTTCGGTTTCTTGCCAAGCTTGTTGATGCTCGGAATCGATGGCCAACCAGCGCTGAAAACGTGAACGATCGGCGTCGCGCGCGCGCTCTGAGGTCAAGAGCACCATCCATTGGTGCGCTTGTTGTTCTGCAGTGGGGATTTCCACCTTGTCTTCGCTGTCTGTCATGGTTTTCACTTATCGCCCTCCCGCTGTTGGGGGAGCTTGGTTTTTGTGGTGGCCGATCGCACTGACTTGGGGTAGAGGGCTTGATGGCAGGCATCCAATGCTCGCATCACGTGTTTTTTCACCCCTTCGGTGGAGATTCCCATGTCCTGTGCAATGTCCCGATAACTCAAATTATGGACTCTACTGAGCACAAATGCTCGTTGTCGCTTGCTCGGCAATTGTTCGATAGCCGTCTGTAACTGATCCAGTGTTTGTTGCTGAATCGCCAAGTCTTCGGGTGTTGGCTGCTCGTCTTCCGCTTCCAATACATTGACGCTGTCACGATGATCCTGTCGCACCTTTTCTTTGCGATGCTCGTCGACGAGCAGGTTTCGAACCAGTTGAAACAAATAGGCTCGAGGTCGATCAATCGCTGCTGGGTCGGGCAGGCAGAGAAAGCGCTCAAAGGCTTGGTGGGCCAAATCTTGGGCGGCATCTTCGTCTTTATGCCACTGGCCTTTGATGTAATTGACCAGTTCAGTTCGGTGAGCCCGATACAGTTCGGTCCAAGCGTGCTCTTGAGGGTACAACGGCGTAACAGCTCCGCGAGAATCGGATGGAGCTGGCATTGTCTCTGTTGTACAGGCCTCTGACAAGCGACGGACTGAAGTCACTGGCAATCTCTTATGTTATTTTGTTGTGGTTATGCCATTGAGGACGTGTGGTCGCGGCCAAGAGGGACAGTTGCGGGCGGGATATTTCCGTCAATCTTGGAACTCCCAGTATTCCCGCTGGTCTCAGGCTTACCATTGGCTTAAGCGCCATTTGATGCAATCAGAAGCTGCAGCTCAAGCGTCTATGATAGGCATCAAGGTAAAGCTGCAATAATAAGGATCTTATTTGTGAACAATCTGACTCAGTCTGTCTCTAGCTTCTATCAACGCTCAGTAGAGCAACTGCAATCCTTTAGTGGGCTGGGGGCGCTAGCTTTACGGCTGTACCTGGCGCCAATATTCATTATTGCGGGCTACAACAAATTGCAATTGAGCGACAGTTCACTGGGCTTTTTTGAGCGCTTGGGTGCCAATCCGAACGTGGTATCTTGGTTCGGAAATAGCGAGTGGGGATTGGGTTTACCTGCACCAGAGTTGTTGGCCTTCGCTGCCGGATGGACAGAGTTGTTAGGCGGATTTCTACTAGTGTTGGGCTTGGCCACTCGGTTGGTGAGTCTACCTCTTATTTTCACGATGGTGATCGCCGCTACCAGTGCTCATTGGGATAACGGCTGGTTTGCCATTGCACCCAGTAATCCTGCGTCGAGTGCCGCTCAACCCTTGGCTTGGGTGGGTATTGATGGCGCTGAAGAGAGCTTGGAAAACAGCCGTGAAGTTGGTCGTAGGCTTACTGCTATGAAGTCCATTCTCAGCGAACACGGTAACACTGACTGGCTTTACGACCGGGGCAGTGTAGTGGTGCTCAATAATGGGATTGAATTTGCAGTCACCTATTTGGTGATGTTGCTAATGCTGCTGTTTCACGGTGGTGGACGGTTTGTCAGTGCGGACTATTGGCTGGCTCGTTCGCGGTTGGCAGCGTGAGTCATTGAGGCAATATTAAGGATGTTGGCCTAGCGGAGAGCGAGGCAACATCTTTTCCCAAGGGGTGCTATACTGGCGCAGTTTTGAACAGCCTGAATGAGATCCCACCTTGATTGGAAACCTATTTCGCAAAATCTCCGGCGGCGAAAAAGCCTCTGGGAAACCCGCTGGTAAGTCCGACCCGAAACCGAAGCAGGGTGGCAAATCGTCAAACCGTGGTCCCAATGCTGCAAAGAAAAGCGGCGGCAAGGATCAGCATCCTCACGGCGGTAAACGGCACCATCAGCGCAAGCGACGCACACCGGATGCTCCTAAAAAAGTCTGGACGCTCGACGAATTCAAGGTCGCTCCTCGAGAGGGTGAAACCCGTTTTCATGATTTAGATTTACCGTTGGAGTTAATGCACGGAATTGCTGATCTGGGTTTTGAATACTGCTCTCCCATCCAGGCGCAATCGCTGCCCCACACTCTCAATGGCCACGACATGGTGGGCAAGGCACAGACAGGCACCGGCAAAACCGCGGCTTTTCTGTTGTCGATCATCGATGATTTGATGAAAAACCCCATCGAGGGCGAGCGTTTTGCGGGTGAAGCGAGAGCGTTGATTATTGCTCCTACTCGAGAGTTGGTGATTCAAATTGCCGATGACGCTAAGGCGCTGACTAAGTACACCGACCTACAAACCCACACCCTTGTGGGTGGTATGGATTACGGTAAGCAGCAAAAGCGTCTGCAAGATGCCTTTGTGGATATCTTGGTAGCGACGCCGGGCCGCCTGTTGGATTTCTGCGGTAACCGTGATGTCTATCTCGATCAGGTGGAAGTCATGGTTATTGACGAAGCCGATCGCATGTTGGATATGGGGTTTATCCCTCAAGTGAAGCGCATTATCCGCCAAACTCCAAAGAAGACACATCGCCAAACACTGCTGTTCTCCGCAACGTTTACCGACGATGTGTTGGGCTTGGCCGAACAGTGGACCGACGACCCGCGTCGAATTGAAATCGCCCCTAAGAGCGTGGCAACAGATACCGTCACACAGCATGTCTATCTCTCTTCTACTGAAGAAAAATACACCCTGCTGTACAACATTCTGAAGCAGGATGATGTAGAAAGCTTGATCGTTTTTGCCAATCGCCGCGATGAGTGTCGTCGCTTGCACGAGAAACTCGAGCGCCACGGTATCTCGGCTGGCTTGTTATCTGGGGAAATCGCCCAGAATCGTCGAGTGAAAACTCTCGAAGGCTTCAAAACTGGAAAACTGAAAGTACTGGTCGCCACTGATGTTGCTGGCCGCGGTATTCATATCGACGGCATCAGTCACGTGGTCAATTACACCCTGCCGGAAGAGCCAGAAGATTACGTTCATCGTATTGGTCGCACGGGACGAGCGGGTAAAACAGGAACCTCCATCAGTTTTGCCTGTGAAGATGATGCTTTCCGCTTGATGCCTATTCAGGAGTTAGTGGGCAACGGTTTGAAGTGCGTACAACCGCCATTGGAGTTGTTGGACGCTACCCCGGCGATGGGGCCGCGCAAGCCTCGTAGCAACGAAGATCGACCGCGTTCCGGTGGGGGTGGTGGTCGTGGACGTAGCGGGCGTCACTCCTCGAGAGACAGCCGTCCTAGACGGTGAGCCCCTCGCCCCTTCTAGGTTTTAATCAAACAGGCCCTTTTTAGGGCCTGTTGTGTATCTGTCCTGTAGATCTCGGCAAATCGGCCGACAATTTACTACACTTTATTAACGTTTGTATTTCAATAACTTAGGGTGATGTTCATGTCAGAGCTTATAAAGATTCTAGTGGTAGAAGACAGTGCCATCGTCACCAAAATTATTCGACATGTGATCAACACTGAGCCAAACATTGAAGCCCACTATGCTGCCAGTTTTGCTGAGGCGCGAACCTTGGTGGAAACTCTAGGCGATGAGTTGTTTGCTGCCCTTGTCGATCTAAACTTACCCGATGCGCCAGACGGTGAAGTGGTCGATTACGCCCTTAAGCAGGGTCTGCCCACTATCGTCTTGACCGGTAGCTTTGATGATGAGCGGCGTGAAATGTTGCTCTCTAAAGGCATTGTCGATTACGTCGGCAAAGAGGGGCGCTTTTCATACAGTTATGCGGTCAATTTGGTGAATCGGCTCTACAAGAATCAGCAGATAAAAGTACTGGTTGTTGAAGATTCCGATACCAGCCGCCGAGTGATCTGCGACATGTTGACGCGGCACAAGTATGAAGTGCTGTCTGCGGTAGATGGCATTGATGCGATTAAGGTGTTGCTGGAACATCCGGACATTAAATTGCTGATCACGGATTACAATATGCCGAAAATGGATGGTTTTGAGTTGGTGCAAAACATCCGTGTTAAGTACGAAAAATCTGATTTGATCATTATTGGTCTTTCAGCTGAAGGTCAGGGCAGTTTGTCCGCAAAATTCATTAAGAATGGTGCCAATGACTTTCTGCCTAAACCCTTCAATCACGAAGAGTTCTATTGCCGTATCATGCACAACGTCGAATCGTTGGAGCTGATCGAGAAAATTCGCGATGCGGCCAATCGAGATCATCTTACCGCTGCCTATAATCGTCGTTATTTCTTTGAGCAAGGTGAAGAGTTATACGCGCACGCTAAGTCGACCAATAAACCTTTGGCCGCCGTCGTGCTGGACATCGATCATTTCAAGCGTATCAATGACACCTATGGGCATGACGGCGGCGATCAGGTATTGGTAGCTTTTAGCCAAATGTTGTACGAAACCCTAGGTCGTTTTTTGGTCGCTCGCGCTGGCGGTGAGGAGTTTTTTGTATTGCTTGCTGGAATCGATAATGAAAAAGCCCTGTCGCTGATTGATCGTGTGCGCTCCATTGCGGCCTCCACTCCTGTGGAGTTGAATGGTGAGGAGGTGTTTGTCACCTTCAGTGCAGGCGTCAGTAATGTCTATTGCGACAATCTCGATGAGCAGCTCAATCTGGCGGATGAACACTTGTATCGCGCCAAGGAGGCTGGGCGTAACTTGGTCATTGGGGACGATGACGACGAATAGCCGTGATCACCGACTGGTTCACTGGCTCTAGTGGATTGGTGGTCTTTTATGATCAGTGGGAGCGCTAGTAGTCGGTGAGTGCGTATTGATTGGCGCGGGTTGCCAGGGTTGCGACCAGCCCTGCATCAAGTTCCAGTCTTCACTATGTCCGAATATTTTCTCGATGATGCCTTTTTCTTTGAGTCGCTGCATGGCGTTTCGGTAGACTGGAATGAGAGCTTTGTGCTGTGAGTGTTGAGACATATAGAGACTGATGGTGGGGCGGCTAATGGTGGTTAGCTCTGTAAATTCATCGGGTGACAGTTGCATTTGTTTCATCGACCAAAAGAAAGTTTGATCCACCCCGGCCATGGCGTCGATACGTCCACGTTTTAGCATGGCTAGCGCTTGGGACATACTGTTAATAGGGACTTTAGTAAAGTGGTCGGCATCATCAAAAATGGGGCCGTACTTGGACCCGCGCATATGTCCCACAAGTAATCCACGCAGCTCGCCAATATCATCAATTGTTGATGCTGGCGTTTTAGCAATAATGATAACTCGAGTGTTGGTAATGGGGGCGACCTTAATCAACTTTGAGTGATTGATTCGGCCATCAAATAATCCCGCCATATCCACGTCCCCCACATAGATAGAGTGAATCACGCGCGCATAGGGGAGCAGTTGCAGTTTGTGTATTTGATGAGTTTCGAGGGCGAGTGCTCGCTCTACATCGACCAATAAGCCTTGTGGCACCCCATCAATGAGCATGCCCCATGGTTTTATTTGAGAGTTACCGAAGATTATCTCGCTCTCCGTTGTGGAGGCGAGAGAGGGCGTCACGCTGGCGGTGGCTAGAGTTAATGCTAGCGTCATGGCTAGATTGATTAGCGTACGCCTAAAAGACATCGGTACTCAAAGTTGTTGGGTGTTTCGCTAAATATAGCACTTGCATTTGGTCGCGGCGGAGGCAAGGCGCTAGGTTGAGCGAATGATCTACTGATCTTCCAATTCGTCCAGCCAAAAAACGGTGCCGCCGACCACGGCGATTGGCAAAATAATGATATTGGCGAGTGGGATCATCGTACCGATCATGACTAGGCCGCCAAACCCGATGCTGGAATACTTCTTCGCTGCCAAGCATTCTCGCATGTTGGAAAAGGCTAGCTGGTGATTATCGGCAGTGTAGTCAACGTATTGAATGGCCATGGTCCAGGCGCCCCACACAAAAACGATAACAGGCACTAAAAAGTTTACCAAGGGTATCCACGACAGTATGAGCGTGAGAATGAAAATTGCTATACCGCGAACGATGAAGTACCAAAGCTTGACCATTTCCCGTCCCAACGTGCGGGGAATCATTTTCGCTAGAGGTTCGGGGTCTGCACCATGGCCCTTTATCAATGCTTCGGTTCGGTCGGCGAGAATACCGTAGAAGGGGGCGGCGATAATGTTGGTGATGACGCTAAAGCTATAACCGTAAATCAACAACAAAACGGCCGAAAACAGCAGCCAAAGAATCCAAGTGAGAAAATCGAGCCAACTGGGAATCCAGTCGAGTAGCCAGCCTAGGGCAATGCCAAATTGATCGATGAGTATGCCTGTTAACACCGCAAACAGAGCGATATTGATCATGACCGGAACAAACACAAACCAGCGCAATTCTGGTTTAACAATCAACTGAGCCCCGCGAGTGAGGTGATTCAATCCATTGATTAAGTTGTTACTCACAGGTAATTCCTCTGCTAGGTTTTGACACGGCTTTCAATAAGATCAGCAGGTTGGCCGCCACTGTGGTTGGCGGCCAATTGAGAGCGGTTATTGTGCTCCTGCCGCTTTCAGGATCTCGGCATAGTCTTCACCGAGACGGTGTTCGCTCACGATCGTTAGTAGTGTCTTGCCATCAGGGCCAGTGGCATTGATGTCGCGTTTTGCCTCGGTGAAAAACTGTATAAACGTTTTGAAGTTCTCGGCTTTCATGCCGCGATACGCTTTTTCCATGACGTGGAAGTCGGCATTCATGTCGCCGTACGGCTGGATGTCCAAAAATGTTCTGATGCGTTCGTCATCGAACACTTCGCCAAGTACTTTCTGTTTGTCTTTTTTAAGGGCCACGAGATACCTCTATGAGTGTAAGTTCAAATCTAGGCGCAAAGATATGACATCTGTGCGCCGTTTATGTTCCAAAAAGGTGGTTTCAAATATGTTGTAGAAACTAACCTTGTTCGTTGAGTTTTTTCGACAAGATTTGGTTGACCATGCCCGGGTTAGCTTGCCCTTTGGTGGCGGCCATAATGGGACCCATAAAAGCACCCATCATTTTTTTACGCTTCTTGGGGTCTTCTTCACCCAAATAATTCGCCACTTCTTTGGGTTTACTGGCAATGACATCATCGACGATTTTTTCGAGCTCACCAGTGTCTGACATTTGCTTCAAACCTTTGGCGTCGATGATCGAGTCCGCCTCGCCTTCACCCTTCCACATGTGCTCAAACACTTGCTTGGCAATTTTGTTGGATATGGTGTTGTCTTTGATACGCACGATTAAACCTGCCAGTGCGGTGGCGGCGACCGGGCTGTCGTTGATGGTTTTCTCATCGGCATTCAATTTCGCAGACAAGTCACCCATGATCCAGTTGGCTGCCAGTTTGGCATCGTTGCAGGCCTCTGTCGTCGTTTCGAAATACTGAGCGGTGGCCGCATCGGCAGCTAGAATGCCGGCATCGTATTCCGACAAGCCGTATTGTTCAACGAAGCGCGCCTGACGTGCATCGGGAAGCTCGGGCAACTGCTTGCGGATATCTTCGATGTAGTCATCGTCGATTTCCACAGGCAGCAGATCGGGGCAAGGGAAGTAGCGGTAGTCATTGGCTTCTTCTTTGCTGCGCATGGAGCGTGCGACTTTGGTGTCACCATTGTAGAGGCGAGTTTCTTGGATGATTTCTCCGCCCTCTTCGAGCACGTCAATTTGACGCTCGACCTCTAAGGCGATGCAATCCTCCATGAACTTGAAAGAGTTCAGGTTTTTGGTTTCAGTGCGAGTGCCAAGCGTTTCAGTGCCTTTCGGGCGCACTGAAATGTTGACGTCGAAACGCATCGAGCCTTGAGACATTTCTCCGTCACAGATACCGAGAGAGGAGACGATCGAATGCAGTTTGCGGGCGAAAGTGACCGCCTCTTCGGCATTGCGCATGTCGGGCTCAGAAACGATTTCAATCAGTGGGGTGCCCGCACGATTGAGATCGATGCCTGACATGCCATGTCCCATTCCGCCAAAATCACCTTCGTGTAGGGATTTTCCAGCATCCTCTTCGAGATGGGCGTGATGAATGCGGATGCTCTTCGTGCTGCCGTCGCTGAGTTGAATTTCCACGTGGCCAGGGCCAACGATGGGTTCGTCCAACTGTGTAGTTTGGTAGCCTTTGGGCAAGTCTGGGTAGAAATAGTTTTTGCGCTCAAATACTGAGCGTTTGCCGATGTCGGCATCGATGGCGAGGCCAAACATGATCGCGTAGCGAAAGGCTTTTTCATTGGGCACAGGCAAGGTGCCGGGCATGGCCAAATCAATGGCGCAGGCTTGAGTGTTCGGGGCCGAACCGAAAGCGGTGCTGGCGCCGGAAAATATTTTGGTGTCAGTGGCCAGTTGGACGTGAACTTCCAAGCCGATTACTGTTTCCCATTCCATATCGTGTTCTCTTTACGTGAGAGGCCGGAACTAGATTCTGACCGCTTCATTCAAGCAGTACTGTTGACTGCCGAGATAAAATTCAGTGCTTTACTTACCGGCTATCAATCCAGCGCGGGTGCTGTTTGCTGGTGGTGGTCGGTCACCTGCTGGAATTGATGCGCGGCGTTGAGCAGTTTGGCTTCATCGAAGAAGTTGCTAATTAACTGAAGACCTACAGGTTTGCTATCGACCAATCCGCAAGGAATCGACAAGCCGGGCAGGCCGGCCAAGTTGGTGGCGATGGTGTAAATGTCTTCCAAGTACATGGCGACTGGGTCATCACCTTTGGAGCCGAATGCAAACGCCGGCGCTGTGGCAGTCGGTCCCATGATGACGTCAACGTCGTTAAAGGCGTCCACAAAATCTTGTTTGATCAAACGTCGGACCTGTTGCGCCTTGCGGTAGTAGGCATCGTAGTAGCCAGCAGACAGAGCGTAGGCGCCGACCAAAATACGACGTTTCACTTCCTCGCCGAAGGCTTCGCCGCGCGAGCGTTTGTAGAGATCGTTGAGATCCTTGGGGTTCTCACAGCGATGGCCATAGCGCACGCCGTCAAAGCGCGACAGGTTGGCGGAACATTCTGCCGGAGCAATCACATAATAAGCGGGCACAGCGAGCGAGGTGTGGGGCAGGCTGATCTCTTTGATTTCAGCGCCCATCTTCTCGAACTCTTTGATGGCGGCTTGAACACGCTCGGCAGTTTCTGGCTGCAGGCCTTCACTGAAGTATTCTTTCGGCACGCCAATACGCAAACCTTGCAGGCTGTCATTCAGGCTAGCCGTGTAATCACACAGGGGCTCATCCACGCAGGTGGAGTCCTTGTCGTCGAAGCTGGCCATGGCGTTGAGCATGATGGCGGCATCTTCAGCGGTGCGAGTCATGGGGCCGGCTTGATCGAGACTTGAGGCGAAGGCAATCATGCCCCAGCGCGAAACGCGACCATAGGTGGGCTTCAATCCGGTGAGGCCGCAGAGGCTGGCCGGTTGACGAATTGAGCCTCCGGTATCGGTGGCGGTTGCCCCCGGTGCAAGTTGTGCGGCAACTGCAGCGGCGGAACCGCCGGAAGAACCGCCTGGAACACAATTGGTATCCCAAGGGTTTTTAACCGGTCCGTAGAAGCTGGTCTCGTTGGAGGAGCCCATGGCGAATTCATCCATGTTGACCTTGCCCAGCATTACCGCGCCCGCTTTGCGGTAGTTTTCAACTACAGTGGCGTCGTAGGGCGGAACGAAGTTATCCAGCATTTTGGAGCCACAGCTGGTGCGAACCCCATCGGTACAAAAAATGTCTTTGTGGGCAATGGGGACGCCGCACAGGGCCGGGGCGTCACCTTGAGCTAAGCGTTCATCAGCGGCCTTTGCTTGCGCCAGAGCAATATCTTCGGTCACGGTGACGAAGCTGTTGTAGTTGGCGTCGAGGCGCTTGATGCGATCAAGGTAGTGGCGAGTCAGCTCGACACTGGTGAAATCCTTGTTGCGCAGGCCTTTTATCAGCTCGGCAATGGTGAGGTTATGCATATCTTGGTTGATCCTGAATCTGTGGGTTCGAAGCGCCAGCACATCTCTGATGATGATCGACGTTTTGAAGTCTGCGGCCTGAGCGCAACTTGCAAAGATGTCGCATTAGCTCGCTATCTGCCAGTCGGTCGATTATTCGATAACTTTGGGAACCAGATACAAGCCCTGCTCGGCGGCAGGCGCAAGCTTCTGGAAGTCATCGCGGCGATTGTCTTCGCTCACTCGATCGACACGCAATCTTTGGGTGGCATCCAGTGGATGAGCCATGGGGGCAATACCGTCGGTATCTGCAGCTTGCAATTGATCTACGAGGGCCAGCACATCTGTAATACTCTTGGCGACTTCATCAACAGTCGATTCTGAGATTTCAATTCGTGCCAGTTCAGCCAGTTTTTCGATGTCTGAACGATCCACTTGGGTCTCCGAAATTTGGGCTTTTTCTTCGTTGCCGAGCAGGCGGTTGAGCCTAGTCATCATCGGCGCTGAAGGATTCAGCGAGGTTTTGTGATTAAAGGCGCTAAAGTTACCATATTTGCGCCTTGCCCTAAATCCCCGCCGTTGATAGAGTTCGTTGATTTAGGGGACTCTGTCGCGTTTTTCTCGAGTTGAGCATCAGATCGTCGATTTTTTAGTCGTTTTGGGTGCTATTAACAACTGTTCGAGTCGTGATGCTTTGATAGATCATCCATTTAATCTCATTAAGAAGACCATTCAGACAAGGTTTAACCAAATTCATGCTAAAACGCCTGCGCGGAGTATTCTCCAACGACCTTTCCATTGATCTGGGCACCGCCAATACCCTTATTTATGTACGCGAACGCGGGATCGTCCTTGATGAGCCCTCAGTTGTGGCTATTCGTCAGCACAATGGTCAGAAAATTGTGGAAGCGGTAGGTGTTGAAGCCAAGCGTATGCTTGGTCGTACACCGGGTAATATTACCGCCATTCGTCCGCTCAAAGACGGGGTGATTGCCGATTTCCAAGTGACTGAAAAAATGCTCCAGCACTTTATCAAAAAAGTGCACGAGAACAGCTGGTTTCAGCCGAGCCCTCGGGTATTGGTGTGTGTGCCTTGCCTATCGACTGAAGTTGAAAAGCGAGCCATTCGAGAATCTGCTCTGGGTGCCGGCGCTCGAGAAGTGCGCCTGATAGAGGAGCCTATGGCCGCGGCAATAGGTGCTGGGCTCAAGGTCGAAGAGGCGAGCGGTTCTATGGTGGTGGATATCGGTGGTGGAACCACTGAGATTGCCATTATCTCGCTTAACGGCGTGGTCTACTCAGATTCTGTGCGTATCGGTGGCGACCGTTTCGACGAAGCCATTGTTAACTATGTGCGTCGCAACTATGGCAGTGTCATTGGTGATGCCACCGCTGAGCGCATTAAGCAAGAAATCGGCTGTGCCTATGCGGGCAGTGAGTTGCGAGAAATTGATGTTCGCGGTCGCAACCTGGCGGAAGGGGTGCCGCGCAGCTTTACTCTCAACAGCGATGAAATCCTCGAGGCCCTGCAAGAGCCGTTGGCGGGTATTGTTCAGTCGGTGAAAAGTGCGCTAGAGCAATCGCCGCCTGAGCTGGCATCAGACATTGCCGAGAGCGGCATTGTCTTGACCGGAGGTGGCGCCTTGCTGCGCGATATTGATCGTCTCATTACCGAAGAGACGGGTTTGCCAGTGATCGTAGCCGAAGATCCGTTGACCTGTGTGGCACGCGGTGGCGGCAAGGCCATGGAATTGATGGATCGTCGCAGCATTGATCTGTTGTCCAGCTAAATTGCTGGGCTTTTGAGCCATACCCGCTAGCTATTTATCATTCGAGGGGCTGAGCATTGAAGCCACTGTTTTCACAAGGCCCTTCGGCCGCGTCTCGGGTGATGAGCTTGGGCGCGGTGGCGCTGATTCTTATTCTTCTCAGTATTTATACCAACCTTCTAGATCCCGTTCGCGCGCGGCTGTCTACTCTGACTGCACCGCTCTATTCTTTGGTTAATGCCCCTGGTGAAGCTCTTTCCTGGACTCAGGACTCTCTGCGTTCGCGCGAGCAGTTGCAGCAGGAAAATGCGTCCTACAAGGCAGAGTTGCTGATTCACAAGCGCAAGCTTCAACAAATGGCATCGCTGGCGGCTGAGAATGTGCGTCTTCGTCAGTTGCTTAATTCAGCGGAAATGGTGAAAGATCGCGTGCTTGTGGCGGAGTTAGTGGGTATTTCTCCAGATCCTTTGACTCATCGAGTGATTGTCAATAAAGGTCGGCAGCACGGCGTTTATCTGGGGCAGCCACTTTTGGATGCTCATGGGCTCATGGGGCAAGTGGTCGAAGTCAGCGACAATACCTCACAAGTTTTGCTCATTACGGATGCCACCCATGCATTGCCTGTGCAGGTCAATCGCAATGGGGTGCGCGCGGTGGCAGAGGGTACCGGTGACTTGTATCAGCTCCAACTGCGTCACCTTGCCAATACCGTTGATGTGCGCGAGGGGGATGCGTTGGTGAGTTCTGGCTTAGGTCAGCGCTTCCCTGTGGGTTATCCGGTTGCAGAAGTGGTATCGGTTACGCACGATCCCGGCAAGCCCTTTGCGCGTGTCGTGGCGCGACCGCAAGCTCAACTCAATCGCAGTCGCCACGTATTATTGGTGTTTAGTGGCGCGCGCGCGGAGACTACTGTCGAGGACCCGGCGCCGTGAATATGGTGAAATCCCATAATCGCTACATGATTTTGGTGACTTTCTTCGTGGCATTGGTTCTTGCCATCTATCCCATTGGTAGCACAAATGGTTGGCTGCGACCTGAGTTTGTCCCCATGTTGGTCATCTACTGGGTGATGGTTATGCCGCAGCAGAGCAGTATCTTTTCTCTCTGGTGTCTGGGGTGCGCGCAAGACCTGCTCGAAGGCGTCGCACTTGGGCAGCATGCCATGGCGCTGATGATTGTTGCTTACGTGTGTCTATTGTCCTATCAGCGTATGCGCAACTATACCCTCTGGCATCAGACCTTCTTTGTATTTGTCATCGTCGGTTTGCATCAGTTGGTGGACAACTGGGTACACAGTCTTCAGGGCAATGCAGCAGACTCTTTAGTGTTTCTTCTGCCGGCCTTCACCAGTGCGTTAATTTGGCCTTTGGTGTGGCTGGTTCTCGAACGTATCAGGGTCAGCTACCGTATCGGCTAAGCGGAAACGCGTGGAATTGCGTGATTGCGCTCACTGCAGCCGTCGTCAATCCGGTACAATACTGGGGAAGACTAACGGATTGCTTCCTGACCTATGACACAGTTGTATCTTGCCTCCCAATCTCCTCGTCGACGTGAATTACTGTCACAAATTGGTGTCCAATACCGAGTGCTCGACGTTGCTGTTGAAGAGCAGATGCAGTCAGATGAAACACCTCAAGATTATGTTTCCCGATTGGCGCTGGAAAAGTCTCAAGCGGGTTGGCTCAGCCTTTCTGTACAGGGCTTAGAAGCGGCGCCAGTATTGGGTGCTGACACTATCGTAGAGTTAGATGGCCAGGTGCTAGAAAAGCCAGCCAATGAAGATCACGCCGTACAGATGCTACTGAGCCTATCGGGTCGTGTTCATCGTGTATTCACCGCCGTGGCGCTAACGTATAAGCAGCATCAACAGCTGGTCGTGGCGGTCACAGAGGTGGGGTTTGCGGAGATATCAGAAGCCCAAGCTAGACGCTATTGGGCGACCGGCGAACCCAAAGATAAAGCCGGTGGTTACGGTATTCAGGGGGCTGGAGCCGTATTTGTGAATCACCTTAGTGGCAGCTACAGCGGAGTTGTTGGCTTGCCTCTATTTGAAACTCAGAATTTATTGAAACAATTTGACGTGGGGGTTTGGCAGTTTGAGAGTATTGCTGAGACCTAGCGTTACAACAGGGAAAGCTCCATGAGTGAGGAACTATTGGTCAATGCCTCGCCCACAGAAACGCGCACAGCGTTAGTGGAAAACGGCAGTCTGCAAGAAGTCTATATTGAGCGACTGCAGCGCAAAGGCTATGTCGGCAATATCTTCAAGGGCAAGGTTGTGCGTGTGCTGCCGGGTATGCAGGCGGCCTTTGTGGATATTGGTCTAGAGCGAGCTGGATTTATCCACGCGGCCGATATCGCGCCATTGGGTGAAGACGGCATGGAAGATCGCAACGCCGAAGTTGAGGACATTCGCAACATTGTTCGCGAAGGTCAGCCATTGGTGGTGCAGGTCGTTAAAGATCCCATAGGCACCAAAGGCGCGCGCCTGACAACACATCTGTCGGTCTCTGGGCGCTATCTGGTGTATATGCCCCAAACTCGACATATTGGTATCTCCACGCGAATCGAAGAAGATGAAGAGCGTGAACGTCTGAAAAAACTGGTTGAGGATGCCATAGAGGATACTGCCGCAAACGGGGGTTCGGTTGACGGTGGTTTTATCATTCGCACCGTGGCCGAAGGTGTGCAAGGCGATGAGTTGTGTGCGGATATTCCGTTTCTATTTCGTCTCTGGCAAGAACTGGAAGAAAAGATAAAGACCTCTCCTGTGCGCACCGCTATTCATGAAGATCTGCCGCTGTTTATGCGAACTCTACGAGACTTGGTTAAACCCCGAATCGAGAAAATCCGAGTGGATTCTCGCGAGGTTCACGGCAAGATGGTTGAGTTTGCGCAAAAATACGCACCAGAAGTTGCTGATAAAATCGAGCACTATCCTGGTGAGCGGCCGCTGTTTGAGCTCTACAGCGTCGAAGATGAAATTCAAAAAGCACTGGAGACTAAGGTTCAGCTAAAGTCTGGCGGGTATTTAATCATCGAACAAACGGAGGCCATGATCACCGTCGATGTGAATACCGGTGCCTTTGTTGGTCATCGAAATTTAGAAGAAACTATTTTCAAAACCAATTTGGAAGCAGCCACTGCCATTGCTCGTCAACTGCGACTGCGCAATCTGGGCGGTATTATTATTCTCGATTTCATCGACATGAAAGATACCGAACATCAGCGGCAAGTGTTGCGCACGCTAGAGAAAATGATGGAGCGCGATCACGCCAAAGCCTCAATTACCGGCGTCTCTGAGTTGGGCTTGGTGGAGATGACTCGCAAGCGCACGCGAGAGTCATTGGGGCAGGTCATGTGTGAGCCCTGTTCGGTCTGCCAGGGTCGCGGCACGTTAAAATCCGCGGAAACGGTGTGTTACGAAATCTTTCGTGAAATACTTCGTGAGGCACGTGCCTACAACAATGAAAAGTTCTTGGTATTGGCTTCGCAAACGGTCATCGAGCGTCTCTTGGATGAAGAGTCTTCCAATGTGGCAGATTTGGAAGAGTTTATTGATTGCACCATTCAGTTCCAAGTTGAAGGCATCTACAGTCAAGAGCAATACGATATCATTTTGGTGTAAGTGATGATGAAACAGCGGGCTCGTTGGGTGGTTAGAAAATTCTGGGGTACCCTTGCGATCTCGCTTGTCTTAGTTGCGGTGGTGGTTCAAATCGGTCGACAGCTGGCGCCGATGGTGTCCGAAAATCACGACCAGTTCGCTAGTTATCTTTCTCAGCAGGTGGATTCCAATATCACCATTTCGGGATTGACGGCCGACTGGGATGGTCTTCGTCCTTCTTTGACGATGTCGGACTTTCGTATTCACGATCAGTCCGGCATTGAAGTTTTGCATGTTGAGAGCGCGGTTGCCCAAGTTGATCTAATGAAGTCTCTGTGGGGATTGGGTTTAAGCCTATGGCGTGTTGAGATGGATCACGTCAAGCTGACCTTGACACAATCTGACAAGGGGTGGGATCTGGCGGGGCTGCGCGGCGAGCAGGTCGAGGATGACACGGAAACAGATCCTCTAGGGGGCTTCCTAACCGAGCGCTACATTCGATTGAACGATATCCATGTGACATTCGCTTTCGCAAGTGGACGTCGTCACAGGTCGGTATTAACGTCATTGTTGCTGCAAAATGATTCTGATTTTCATCGATTGGTGGCGGATGTTCATTCGCCTGATGGAGACGGAAGTCTGCGCTTAATCTATGAAGGAGTGGGAGATCCTCGAAATAGCGATGAATTTGAAGGGAGCGGTTACCTAAAAATCGATCGCTTTGATCTAGAGACTCCTGCCGCGTTTTGGTCCGAGTCGCTGGCACAGCGCCTGCCAATGCAAGAGGGCATGTTATCTTCAGAGGCTTGGTTGACGTTTGCGCCCGATCAACCTTTGTCCGTTATTGGGGACTTGGCTTTCGAGCAAAAAGGAAAAGGTACGGGTGAGTTTCCACAGCGAATTCAGACCGATATCGAACTGACATTCGAAGATTCAAATGACTGGCAACTTGAGTTACAGGGCGGACAGGCTTTTTGGACGGCTGGTGAAACTCAAATTATTAATGCCCACATCAACTCGGTATCAGACGGTTGGTCAATAAGGACTCCAGTTGTGGATGTCGGGCATTGGCTTGAGCAAATGAATCGATTTCCTCAGGTGCCTGCCACTGTTCGACGTATCCTCAACGAGTTGGGAGTGAAAGGCCAGCTGCACAATGTTCTCGTCGATGTGCCGCGAGAGCAGCCCATCGATTTTCAGTTTCAGGCGAACCTTCAAGACGTTTCAGTGAACGAATGGAAGGGCGCGCCACAAATCGCTCAGCTTGATGGTTATGTATCGGCGGGTGCATTTGATGGATTTGTCGAAATTGACAGTACTGAAGGCTTCTTCATGCACTTTCCTAAGGTGTATGAAGAAGGCTTTCGATTCGATCGTGCCCAAGGACAGGTGGGATGGTCGGTGAGTGCCGAAGATAATCAGGTTTATGTCAATAGTGGGCAATTGACCATGCTTGGAACTCTGGGGCGGGTCCATGGCTATTTCTATTTGGATGCACCTTTGCAACGAGATTCTCGGGCCAGCGAATTAGTGCTTCAAATTGGTTTGCAAGAGGCCGCTGCGTTGAGTCACAACCGACTCGTCCCCTTCGTAGTGCCTGATTCGCTAGTGGACTGGATGGATAGCTCTATTGTCGGCGGTGACGTGCCAACCGGTGGCTTTGTGATGCAGAGCTATTTTGGTAAAGGGGCTTCCAAGGCACGCTCTGTACAGGTCGGTTTGAATCTTCAATCTGCGCAATTACAGTACGATCCCAAATGGCCCGCATTAAGAGATTTCGATGGCTATATCGAAGTTGATACGTCGCTTGTCGATGGTTGGATTGATCGCGGTGCGTTTCTCGATACAGCAATGCAACCCTCATATGTACATGTGGAAAAGCACCCTTCTGGCAATGGCTCACTGTTAAATGTGCTGGCTGAGGTGGAGGGTGAAGCCAGTTCTGGTTTGGCGATTCTAACGCAAACCCCTATCAGAGATGCGCTGGGCGATGGCTTTGATGCTTGGTTGTTAAATGGGGCTCTTAATGCTCGTGTAGATTTGGCGATTCCCTTGCAATCTGGGCTTGATGGTCATCGTCAACAGGTGGATGTACAGCTCAAGGATGCTCATTTATCAATGCAGGATTTGAAACTCGATTTTACCGAGCTTAGCGGTGGTCTGAGTTTTAACAACGAATCGGGTTTAAGTGCCAAACAATTAACGGCTCAGTTGTGGCAGCAGCCGCTAGCGATTCACATCGACTCTCGAGTGGATGATTCGGGTTCGTCGAGTCAAATGTTGACGGATGTTGGGTTTGAGGGAAGCTTGGATTTCTCCGAGCTCGAGCGCTGGAGCTCGCGTCCCGAAGTGAATTATCTACGGGGCGTGTCGCCGGTAAAAGGCAGTGTTTTAATCGGAAAGAACCTGCGACAAGTCGACGGGGCGCCGGCATCAGCATTGTTAACCATTGAAAGCGATTTGACCGGTAGCCGAGTTGAACTGCCGTCGCCTTATGGAAAAGAAGCCTCGGATTCGAAAAAGTTAGGTGCGGAAATTGCGGTGGCAAAAAATGCCGTGTCCTATGAGTTTAATTATGATGAGCAGGTGTTTGTGAGTTTGCTGCAGCCAAAGTCTGGGTTAGTAGGAGGAACCGTTGCTCTGGGCGAGAAAAACACGCAAGGCGACCATGCCGGCATACTTATCCGCGGTGATGTGATGCAGGCTGATGGTCAGCAGTGGTGGCAGGTCATACAGCACTATCAAACCTTACTAGATCAATTTTCTTCGGTTGATTCCGCTGCCGCGGTCAAGGGCGATGCAGCTTCGAAAAACGAAGTGAAAAGCACTGATGGATCCACTTTGGCACTCGATTTGGATGTCGATACTTTGTCCTGGGGAGAGGTGAGGCTTTCTAATATTCAAATTAGTGGCGGTCAGAGTAAAGACGGTTGGCGCATACGTTTGGATGATGATGTGATCTCCGGAGAGATCGTTATGAAAGACGATGAGCCGGTGAGCGTGCACGCCGATTACATTCGTTGGCCTGCAGTGGCGACAGCAACTGAGCTTAATAGCGTCGTGTCAGAACAAGCTGTGGCTGACCTTTCCCCTGAGTCAGCCGCTGAAGTGGTCGACAAGGTTGATCCCGGGGTTCGATTTCTTGACGGTCTTTCGGCCAAAGATCTATTTGCCATGGATGCCAATATTGATGAGTTATCAGTAGGTGATGAAAGTTATGGTCGTTGGGCTTTTGAACTCAGGCCCACCGATAGTGAAATTAAACTTCAGAGCATAGTTGGTGCAATACGCGGTGTTCAGGTTGCAGGCCTGTCTGGCGCTGACAAAGGAGGGGTGTTGATCTGGCGCCAAGGCGATAAGGAGCCGCAGAGCACGACCTTAAGAGTGACCTTGCGGACCAAGAACTTAGAGGATGTGTCCAATGCCTGGCGCCTTCCTAAAATGCTCGACAGTCAGTATGCGCGAACTCGTTTGGATTTTACCTGGCCCGGAACCCCAGAAGACTTTGCTTTGGTGAAAACCCAGGGCGACTTCTCACTAAAGGTTAAGGATGGGCGCTTTTACCGCAGTACCGGTCAGGCCTCCAACGCGTTGTTGCGTTTGGTGGGGTTGTTTAATTTTGATAGCTGGGTGCGCCGCTTGAAGTTAGATTTCTCTGATGTGTATAAAGGTGGTACCCCCTATGAGCGCATCGAGGGCAGTCTACGAATCAGTGATGGTGTGCTCTATTTGGATGAGCCGATCGAAGTCGTCAATACCTCTTCACGGCTACAAATGGGTGGAAGAATTGATCTCAAAGATGAAACGCTGGATACCTCTTTGGTGGCCACCCTACCGGTGGGAGGGAATGCCACTTTGATTACGGCATTGGCGGCAGGGTTGCCGGCAGCGGCTGGGGTCTACGCGGTGAGTAAAATATTCAAAAAGCAGGTCGATCGAGTGGCCAGTGTAAGCTACAGTATCGAGGGTTCTTGGGCTGAGCCGGTGGTCAGTTTCGATCGTTTATTTGACAACAAGGCTGCAAAAAAAGCGGCTAAAAACAGCCATCGAAAACTTGAACTCGTACCCGATCAGGTCGGTGTGGGGTCGTTGCCGTCGCCAGATCCGCAGAGCTTTTCCTCTCGTCATGGCATGCTCTCCCAGTCCAAGGCCCCCCGCAGTCACCTTGATTCACTGATGCTCTTCAACCCTTCCATTCATACGGCACAGTAAATAACTGAGTGGATTTGGGAATTATTCTTCCTATTTGCGCTCTATGTTTAACAGAGTGTGAATCGACTCGTTCGTGTTTAAGTCAGCGAGCTCCGAGAGACACGATTGAAACATGAAAGTGAGGGGTGTGGTAATGGGAAAGTCTCTATCAATAGCTGCGTTGGCCTTGGCGGGTGTGGTGCTCAATGCTGGAATTTTTGTATCGCCGGTAGCAGCTGAAATGGATGTCGCACAGGCCAAGGCGTTAATCTCATCTGGAGACAAGCTTGAAACTATTCCTAAATCGATATGGAAGCAGCTGTTAACGCCTGAGCAGTACGATATTTTGTGGAAGTCTGGAACCGAACGGCCCTTTACTGGCGATTTATTGAAAGAAAAGCGCAAGGGTGTTTTTGTGACGTCGGGTTGTCAGTTGCCGGTTTTTAGTTCAACGCACAAATTTAAATCAGGCACTGGCTGGCCGAGCTTTTGGGAGGTGTTTGACAGGGATAACGTTGTTCTCGAAGATGACTATAGTTGGTACGGTGTTAAACGTATTGAAGTTAAATCAAAATGCGGTGAGCACTTAGGGCATGTGTTCGAGGACGGTCCTAAGCCGACCGGTTTACGTTACTGCATTAACTCTGCCGCTCTAAAGTTCATTCCTGATGAGCCGTAAGAATTCTAGCTGGGCGCATGCTGGTCAGCGTTTGTGCGCGATGAGATCCCGTGTGTCACTATTGGTCTCGGCGCGCTTTGATTAGACGTTGGTGTTATTGGGCGTTTTCTATGGTTTCACGGATATAGCGAAATAACTTCCGCGAGGCACTGGGTGGTTTTTGTTGGCTGATTTCTTTTTGGCTGTTGCGAATCAGTTGGCGCAAATGTTGAATCTCCGCGTGACCAAATTCACTCAGAAAGGCCTGTAGCGCCTGCTTGTCATCACTCAATAGGCGGTCACGCCACTGCTCGGTCTGATGTTGTACTTTGGTGTGCTGTTGGCCGATGGACATGATTTTATTGTAGGCGTCACGAATGCCGTCAATGTTGTCGTCCTGTCGCATGAGTTTGCCGATAAACTGCAGTTGGCGACGGCGTCCCTCTCGGTGCTTCATCGAGCGCGCTTCATAGATAGCATCGGCCAATTCGCCTTCGATGGGAATACGCTCTATGTGCTTTTCACTGAGCTCCACGATTTTAGTGCCGAGTTCTTGCAGTTCGGTCATTTCCTTCTTGATGTCAGTCTTCGAACGGAAGTTCTCATCGTCAAAATCGTCTTTGGAAATATCGTCAAAATGGGACATAAAAGTATCCAGTAATTCAAGGCCTGAGCCTTAGGCTCAGGAAGCGTTAAAAGTAGTTCAGCTAAGCATAAAAGTAGGTGGCGAGCCCTAGAAAGGCAAAAAAGCCAACCACGTCTGTAACTGTGGTTAGCGCGACGCTGCCGGCCAGTGCCGGGTCAATGTTCATGCTGCGCAAGGTAATCGGTAGTAAGGCTCCCGCAATGGCGGCGGTCAGTAGGTTGATAATCATGGCGGCCGCAATGATGACGCCAATGATGTAATCGTTAAACCATAAGCCCGCGATGGATCCCATTAGGGCTGCCCACAGAAGGCTGTTCATCAAGCCGACTCGGAATTCCCGCGACAGCAACCAACTGATATTGTTGCGACCAATTTGACCCAGCGCCATACCGCGGATCACAACGGTCAGTGTTTGGCTGCCGGCGACCCCACCCATGCTGGCAACAATGGGCATAAGCACTGCCAGTGCGACCACCTTATCAATGGTGTCTTGGAACACATTGATCACGGCGGAGGCCAATAGGGCGGTGAGTAGATTGACCCCTAGCCATATCGCTCGGCGCGGTGCCGTGCGCATGACCGGAGCAAAGGTATCTTCCTCTTCGTCGAGGCCGGCCATACTCATCAGTGAGTGGTCGGCGTCCTCTCGAATAACGTCGACCACGTCATCAATGGTGATTCGCCCCAAAACGAAACCGTCGTCATCGATAACCGGTGCCGAAACCCAATTGTGCAGCTCAAACAGATTGGCCACTTCAGTGTCTGAAAGATGCGAAGGAATGGCCTCCACGTCGGTATTCATGATCTCACGCACGGTAATGCTGGTTGACGACGTCAACAGCTTTGACAGCGGTAGTAGACCGACAAACTGGCCCTTGCGATTGACCACAATGAGATTGTCGGTAGAGTCAGGCAGTTCTTCGTGGCGCCTCAGATAGCGCAGGACAACATCAAGGGTCAGGCGCGGGCGGATGGTGATGGTGTCAGTATCCATCATACCGCCGGCGGTATCTTCATCGAAAGAGAGTACCTGTTCGACTCTTGCTCGATCTTGTTCGCTCATGGCGAACAGAACTTCTCGGATAACTCGATCCGGAAGCTGCTGCAAGATATCGGCGAGATCGTCCGCGTCCATACCTTCGGTAATCTCTACGACTTCCGCCGTATCCATGCGGCGCAGAAATTGCCCCTGAATGTCATCGGACAGTTCCTGCAGTACGTCCCCCTCCAATTCCTTATCGATCAGTCGCCACAGAACTCGGCGGGAGGGTGGCGGGGAGGATTCCAGTAGGTGGGCGATTTCAGCGGCTTGCAAGCCATTGAGCATACGTCGCAGTTGAATAAAGGTACCGGATTCAAGAGCCTCATTGATTTCACCGAGCTGTGCTTGCGTAAGATCGAGCAGTTCTTCGGCGATTTGTGGCATAGGCGCTCTCTTCAATGCAGGTGCAGTCATACAGAGTGGTTATCGGCGTGTATTCTAATCGTGAAGCGCGGGAGTTTCCAGAAATGGCCGCTATTGTCTGTGTTTTTGAGGGAAGAGCCTCAACTTAAGGCGGCCTGTGGCGTTGCTCTTCGTATAAATGGCTGAGGTGGGCTCTAGGTATTGTGAGGGCGCTTATTCGTCTTCATTAAAGCGGTCATTGATCAGTGCGATTATGGCTCCCATGGCCTCTTCCTGATCTCGCCCTTCGACTTCAAGGGTAATTTCAGTACCCTGATTAGCGGCCAGCAGCATCAGAGACATAACGCTCTTGGCGTCGACCGACTTTCCGTTAAGGCCGACGTTGATGTTGCTGGAATAACGGGCAGCGGTGCTGGCGAATAAGGCCGCCGCTCGCGCGTGAAGCCCGAGCTTGTTGATGATGGTGACAGTTTCTATTGGCATGGCGGGTCCGATATTATTTTTGTTTTTCCAGTTCGCGATGTCTGACTTGCGTGTTTTGGTAATCCCCTTTGAAGGCTTTATAGAGGCGTTCGCTGAGGTATACAGAGCGATGCTGCCCCCCAGTACAGCCAATCGCCACGGTAAAATAGCTGCGATTATTGGCGCTAAATTTGGGTAGCCAGCGTCGCAGGTATTGAGAAATATCGTCGTACATTTCGTTGACGTCTTCCTGGCCTTCGAGGAATTCGATCACTGGTTGATCTTGCCCGCTGTGGCTGCGCAGGTGGGGCTTCCAGTAGGGGTTGGGGAGACAGCGGACATCAAAGACCAGATCCACGTCGACCGGTATGCCGCGTTTGAAGCCAAAGGATTGAAATTGCAGCGCCATGCCTAGCGACTCGTTGCCGACAATGCGCTGTTTTACCAAGTCGCGCAGTTGGTGCAGCGTGAGGCTGCTGGTGTCGATAGTGAGGTCGGCTGAGTTAGCAATGGGCTCGAGGTATTGGCGTTCCAGCGCGATGGCTTCTTTTAGATCGGTGGTCTCGCCGCTCAAAGGGTGCTTGCGGCGGGTCTCACTAAAGCGCTGTATGAGAATCGGGGAGCGAGCGTCAAGGAAGAGAATTTCGCAGCGCAAGCCTGGAATCTTTGCTTTCGAGAGCAGTTCAGGAAATTGTTGCAACTCTTGCCAAGTGTTGCGGGCATCGATGCTAACGGCAAATGACTGACTCTGCGGGTGCTGATCCAGCTGCTGCACCAGTGCGGGTAGCAGGGTCGCCGGTAAATTGTCTATACAGGTAAATCCCACGTCTTCGAGCACATGCAGTGCGGTACTCTTGCCTGAGCCAGAACGACCACTGATAACTACTAAGCGCATAGCCTCACTCTTTCCTGTTTGGGACTGAAGTTAAAGGTACCTTACTTCAATGGGATTACAAAATTGTTCCGGTGCTGATATCGGTTGCGGCCTTGCTTTCAATAGGCTTTTATCTCTGCCCGATAGTGTCCGCAGTGGCTGTAATTGGCGTATCTCGGCAGAGGCTGGAGTCTAAGGCCTAAGTTGGGGCGTCTAGGCTGTCGCTCCAAGATCTTCGGCAATGGCCAGACTAAAGAGTGCTGTCTGGTCTTCCGCGCCACGCAAGGCGTTTAGGAATTCGGGGCGATTGAGGCGCTCTGCGATGGTTGCCAGTGTTTGCAGGTGAGCGTCATGGGCTTCTTCTGGGACGACAAGGGCGAACAAAATGTCGACCGGCTGGCCGTCAATGGCATCATAATCGACGGGTTGGTTGAGGGTGATAAGCGCCCCGACAATGCCGGCACAGTTTTTGGTGCGGCAATGAGGAATGGCAATCCCTTGGCCGAGACCGGTAGACCCCAAGCGTTCTCGGCCGGTGAAATTGATGAAAATTTCATCGGCATTGAGCGTCGGTTGGTCTTTGGCGATCAGCTGCGACAGGATTTCTAAGGCACGTTTTTTACTGCTGGCCTCAACACCGCATTGGGTGCGATGTTGGGACAAAAATGATCGTACTTGCATAGTTTAGCGGTGGTGGTTTCGCATTTTTTCTTTGTGTTTGATGAGCTGTCGATCCAGCTTGTCGGCGAGCATATCTATGGCTGCGTACAAGTCTTCGGATTCGCTGTCAGCAAAGAAATCTTTGCCGCTCACATGGACTGAGGCTTCGGCCTTCTGGCGTAGTTTATCAACAGATAGTATGACGTTGGTACTGGTAATTCGATCATGGTGCTTTTCGAGGCGATCTAGCTTGGCGTTGACGTAATTTTTTATTGCTGGTGTCAGGTCAACATGATGTCCGCTGATGTTGATTTGCATGCGTTGCTCCTCTTATTGTAGATAATCCAAAGCGCCGAAGCGTCTCGGGGCGATTGACAGTGCGGGGTGGCCCCTGCTGTCTCTCTGACCTATATCCTAGAGCGGTAAGCGCCTGATTCCATTGATTTAAATCAGACCAAGCGCTTTCGCTCATTGGATGCGGGTATTGCTAGTGACTCTCTGTATTTGGCGATGGTACGTCGCGCGACTTTGATGCCTTGTTCGGCCAATAGTGCGGTAATTTTGCTGTCGCTGAGGGGTTTTTGTGGATTCTCCGCCGCTACCAGTTTCTTAATGATAGCTCGAATAGCGGTGGACGAGCACTCGCCACCTGAGTCGGTGCTGACATGGCTGGAGAAGAAATACTTGAGTTCAAAAATGCCCTGCGGGGTATGCATGTATTTCTGAGTGGTGACGCGAGAAATGGTGGACTCATGCATGCCGACGACTTCGGCAACATCGTGCAAAACCAAGGGTTTCATGGCTTCTGCACCGTAGTCGAGAAAGCCTCTTTGCTTTTCGACGATGCAGGTGGCGACTTTTAACAGGGTTTCATTGCGACTTTGCAGACTTTTCAAAAACCAGCGTGCCTCTTGCAGGTTGTCTTTCAGAAAGGTGTTGTCATTGCTGCTGTCCGCGCGCTTCACCATGGAGGCGTAAGTGTCGTTAATACGAAGCTTTGGCGCTATGTCGGGATTCAGATTCACGGTCCAGCGGTCGTCCTGCTTGGTGACAAAAACATCGGGCACTACATACTCTGTATCGCCGTTGTCTACGGCGTCGCCGGGGCGAGGATTGAGTTCTTGGATTAACAGGATGGTGTCTTTTAGCTGAGCTTCTTTGAGCTTGGCTCTGCGCATCAGTTGCTTGTAATCGCGACTCCCCAAGAGCGGTAGGTGATCCTTTACGATGAGTTTAGCATCATCCAGCAAAGGCGTGCCTTTTGGGAGCTGATTTAATTGAATGAGTAGGCATTCGCTTAGATCCTGACTGCATATACCGGGAGGATCAAATTGTTGCAATCGATGTAATACCGCCAGGACCTCGTCGAGCTCTAATTCCTCGAGTTCTTCGACTAGGCCTTCCCAGATTTCCTCTGCGCTCATGCTCAGCATGCCCGAATCTTCAAGCGCATCGACGATCGATATGGCGATGACCTGATCGCGATCAGACATGGGGGTCAGGTTCAGTTGCCACATGATGTGCTGGTGCAGCGATTCGTCTCCGCCGCGGCGACTTTCGTAGTCGCTGTCATCCTGTTCTGGTGCCGCAAGTCCAGTGCCGCTGGTGCCGGATTGATAAACATCATCCCAGCTGGTGTCCACGGGGAGATCCTCGGGGATGGCTTCGTTCCAGTCTCCCTCGGCAGTCGATGCTTCTTGATTGTCTGTTTCGGTGGTTTCCGCTTGGGCAGTGGGGGCTTTTTCTTCTGGCTTTTCGGCCTGTGAGTTGGTGTCGGTAGGGGCGCTAGGTGCCTCATCTTCTCCGACTTCAAGCATGGGGTTTGAATCTAAGGCTTCTTGAATTTCAGCTTGCAGGTCCAGAGTGGATAACTGCAAGAGACGGATGGCCTGCTGCAGCTGCGGGGTCATGGTCAGCTGCTGACCCATTTTGAGTTGTAACGACTGTTTCATGAAGACTACTTGTGTATTGCGGCACTAGTCATTAGTGCGTCTGTTACTTCTCACTGCACAGAGGTATTTCGGCGCAGTTGCGCTCTGCGTGGTGGCGGGCAGCTTGTACTAACTGGCGAGCCGAGTGTTTTTGAGCGCAGAGTCCATTCTGAAGATAAATAAAGTGTAGTCAGAGTAACCGCTTAGGGCAACACAAACAAGCAAGAATTATGCCTAATGCTATCTGTTTGATTTGAAACAAAAAAAGGGAATTTGGTGCCACTCGGAGCCGAGTGTAGGCACACTATAAACTGAATTGGTGGCCGAGGTAAACCTCTCGGACTTTGCGGTTGTTGAGCACGGTTTCTGGTGTGCCCTCGGCAATGATATGCCCCTCGCTGACGATATAAGCTTTTTCGCAGATGTCGAGTGTCTCTCTGACATTGTGGTCGGTAATCAAAACGCCGATACCGCGATCTTTCAAATGTTGAATGATCTGTTTGATGTCGTTCACCGAGATGGGGTCAACGCCGGCAAAAGGCTCATCCAGTAAAATGAAATCTGGATCAGTTGCCAGCGCGCGCGCGATCTCTACACGGCGACGTTCGCCGCCAGAGAGTGCCATGCCCAAGCTGTTGTGAATGTGGGTGATGTGGAACTCGCGCAGTAGCTTGTCGAGCTTCTCTAGGCGCTGTTTGCGATTGAGGTCTTTGCGGGTTTCAAGGATGCTGAGGATATTCTCTGCCACCGTGAGTTTGCGAAATACGGAGGCTTCCTGCGGCAGGTAGCCAATGCCGGCTCTGGCTCGCCCGTGCATGGGCAGGTGGGTGAGGGATTTGTTGTCGATGGCGACCTCGCCTTGATCGGCGTCTACCAATCCGGCGATCATATAGAAGCAGGTGGTTTTCCCGGCGCCGTTGGGGCCGAGCAGGCCGACAATCTGACCGCTGCTAACTGACATGGAAACATCGATAACCACTCGGCGATTTTTATAACTTTTGGCCAGGTGTTGGGCGCGAAGAGTGGGCATGTGCGAATAAATTCCTTGCGAGTATCAGTGTTGTTTTTCGATGCTTGTCGGTTGCTGTTTACTGTTTGCGCTTCGGTTGAATCACCATGTGAATGCGCTCGTCCTTGGCGTTGGACTTGTTGCCCTTGGCTTTAACCAGCGATTCTTTGATGTCGTAGTCGATGCGCTTACCGGTCATGGTGGTGCCATCGTTTTGTCGAAGCGATGCGTTGTTGATGAGAAACAGTTTTTCGTTCTCAGGCATATATTCGATGGTGTCACCTTTGGCGATCACCATTTGTTTTTCGACGGAGGGTTTTTGCTGATATTTAGCCGGTTGCCCAGTGGCGACAATTTTCTCAATTTCATTGTTGACGCTGTGGATAACCACTTTATCGGCATTGATGCGCAGTGTCCCTTGATCCATTTGTACGGAACCGGTGTAGATGGTGATTCCCTTTTTTTCGTTGCGCTCTGCACTGTCGGAGCTGATATGAATGGGTTTTTCGCGATCGCTAGGGAGAGCCCAAACAGTGGCGCTGACGCTAGTCATTAGTAGCGCGACGATCCCGTGCAGGATGATAGATTTAGATTTCATGAATGCCTCGAACGTTAGAAAGCAGTAGGATTTTATCTTGTTTTAAAAACGCCTTCATGCCCACGGCTTCGGTCTTGTTGCCTAGGCTGTCAATCATAACAGGTTTGCTGGTTTCGGCGTATTGCTGCTCAGGTTTGACGATTAAGTAGGGTGTTTTCAGCTCCGAGATCTTGCCCTGCGTGTCTTTTTGCCAGATGTGGACGTTGCCCCATAGGTGGATAATAGTACCGTTCTTCTTGGCTTTGCCTGAGTCGGCGGTTATTTTCCAGGGCGGCGCGCTGTCAGAGTGGAGTGTGAGCTGGGGTTGTTTGAGTTCGGTGTAATCTTTTGCGGTCGCGCGTTTGGGGTTGATTTGGAAGTGTCGACTTTCTTCGGCCTCAAACACCGAGCTCAATTTGCCTTCCTCGTCATATTTTCGGTTGACGGCGTTATGCAGAATGTTGGTGGGGTAGGTGATTTTTTCGCTGGTTTCTTTCTTCGGTTTAAGAAAGTTCTGCGGTGGCGTGTCCCAAATCATCAGGAAAACCAGCGTCAGGATAATCAGTATCGCAGGCGCAAACCAGTTCTTAAGCACGACCGCTCTCTCCTGCCGTGTGTATCAATTTGTCTGTTAATGGGGGCTGTGTCGAGATCATCAAGCTTACACGACTCCTGCTCGGAGGATGTCGTGCATGTGAATTACGCCGACGGGGCAGTGTTGGTCATCTTCCACCACTAGGGCGGTGATTTTTGCCGACTCCATAACGCCGAGGGCTTCGGCGGCCAACATATTGAGGTGCACGGTTTTGGGGTTGGCGGACATTACCTCTTCAATAATGGCGTTGCTGAGATCCGCGCCTTGATCGACGCTGCGGCGCAAATCACCGTCGGTAAATACGCCGATCAGCTTGTTGTTCTTGTCGACAACGGTGGTCATACCGAAACCTTTTTCGGTCATTTCTACTAGGGCTTGGCTGACGGGGGTGTCGCGGGATACGCGAGGAACATCACTGTCTTTATGCATGATAGTTTCGACTTTGAGCAGCAGCTTACGACCGAGCGCGCCCCCAGGATGAGAGAAGGCAAAATCTTCGGCGGTAAACCCTCGCGCTTCCAGCAAGGCTACCGCCAGAGCGTCTCCCATGGCCAAAGTGACGGTGGTCGATGTTGTTGGTGCCAAGTTCAGCGGGCAGGCCTCGGTGTCGATACTGATGTCGAGATGCACGTTGGCGGCTTGGGCTAATGGTGAATCACTTTTCCCAGCCATGCTGATCAAAGGTATGCCCATGCGCTTGAGCAGTGGCAAGAGGGTGACAATTTCTGCCGAAGAACCGGAGTTTGAGATGCCGATAACAACATCCTCACGGGTAATCATGCCCAGATCGCCGTGGCTGGCTTCGCCGGGGTGCACAAAAAACGACGGCGAGCCGGTGCTGGCCAGAGTGGCGGCAATTTTGTTGCCGATATGCCCAGACTTCCCCATGCCAGTGACGATGGTGCGGCCTTTGCAATTCAGAATCAGTTCGCAAGCGTCTACAAAATGTTGATCTACCCGAGGGATCAAAGCGGAAACGGCATCGGCTTCAATTCTTAATGTGCGCTGGCCGGCGTCGATGAGTTGATTCTTGTCGATAGTGGGCGTCATTAAATGTTGCTTTCCTGTTGATGAGTCTCAGGTTAACTAGCTTAAGCGATTTTAGTTGGCTCTTAGCTGAACAGTAAATAGTAGTAGCCGATATAGCAGGCCAATAACAATACGCCAATGCGACGACCAAGTCGCGCGGTGCCATTGCCGGAAGTTTGTCGGTTTCTCAGCCAGTAGTCGACGGTAACGGCTGCCGCCAGCACTAGTGTGACAGCGCCCATGGCGAGAAAATCCCGGCTGAAGACAGATTCATCCATTTCTGGGGGATGAATGAGGCCGGGTACCGACATAACGGCCAAAATATTGAAGATATTGGAGCCAATGATATTGCCCAGGGCCATGTCGTGGTGACCTTTTAGTGCGCTCATGACGGAGGCGGCTAATTCCGGCAGGCTGGTGCCGACGGCGATCACGGTGAGGCCGATAATCAGTGGGCTGACGCCAAAAGATGTGGCGACAATTTGGGCGCCCCAAACCAATGCCTCAGAACTGGCTATAAGCGCGGTCAGCCCGAGCACAAACCAGAGGCTAGCAGCGCCGGTGCTCATCTCCGGTATGTCTGAATCTTCGCCTTCTTCGGGGTGTTGTTGTTTGGTGCGAATCATGAAGTACAGCAGTGGAATTAGACACCCCAGCAGCAGTGCACCTTCCCATTCAACCAGCTTCGCATCCCAGAGTGTGTATCCCGCCAAAAGGGTGACAGCCAGTAGTATTGGCACCTCTTGAGTTAGTAAGTGCTTCTGAATCGGCATCGGAGCGATCAATGCGGTAATCGCGAGTACTAGGCCAATGTTCGCCAGGTTGGAGCCCAGCGCGTTACCGACAGCGAGGTCGCCACTGCCTTTCAGGGAGGCGCTAATCGCAACGATAATTTCAGGGGCTGAGGTGCCCAGAGAGACGATGGTAAGGCCAACAATCAGGCGGCTGATGCCAAAATTACTGGCAATAGCGGCGCTGCCACCAACAAAGCGGTCGGCGCTCCAGATTAATCCGCCAAAGCCGGCGAGAATTGCCAGCCAAGCCAGCCAAAGTTCAGGCATGATCTGTCCTTATAATAGGGGTGCAGTTGAAAGGAGGCAGATGGTATAGTGAGCGGCCTTGAATGTCAGCTTTAAACCGCCTTTTTCTGTACCTTGAGCGAAACCCCCTTGGCATAGTGCTAATGGGCTGTGTTCGGGATTTGTTCAGTTCGGTGGTGTTAATCTACAGTTAGGTTTCGCTGCCGATCAGCATCCCATCTTCGGTTTTGCGGGCAGCGAATGTTGTTGAGTCATAACAAAAATACAAGATAAGGAGTTTGCAGGGTGGTGAAACTGGTTCAGTGGTTTGGTTTGTGGGTGGCGCTGGTCGCCAGTTCTGTTGTGGTAAAGGCCGACGCTCTCGGACCTCAGCAGGTAATAGAGCAGCTGACAGTGGATATGCTACGGGTGGTTCGCGAAGAACGTCATCTGCTGGATGAAAACCCCGAGGCGTTTTATCAGTCTGTCAGCAATGTCTTATCTCCTGTGGTGGCGTTCGACTATATCGCCAAAGGCGTGATGGGGAAGTACGCAAAACAAGCTACGCCAGCTCAAAAAAGTACCTTCAGTGACGTCTTTCAGATGAACTTGATTAGCACTTACGCCAAGGGTATGGCGATCTATGGCGATCGAGACATCGCGGTTGAACCGCTCAAAGGAGAGCTGGGCGCGCGTCGCAAAGTCACTATCATCCAGAAGGTTCGTGGTGATGATGGCGAGAATGTCGTTTCCTACACGATGGGCAAGAGTAAGGCGACACAGGAGTGGATGCTGCTCAATGTCACGATCAATGGCATTAATCTAGGCAATAGCTTCCGCTCTCAGTTTGCTCAAGCCATGAAAAAGAAGGGCGATTTGGATCAAGTGATCAACGGCTGGTCTGCTAAGAGCTAGTTCTGCCTTTGGCTTCACGGGTTTATACAATTTCTAAAAAAGGTCAGCTGTTAGTGCGTCAGCTGGCCTTTTTCTTTAAACTAGCGCCCTTTTTTAATGAAGTAGGTTCATATGGGTAAGCTGGCACCAAAGCGCGGTTAACTATGACGTTTTGGCGGTTCCCTGTTTAATCAGTAATCTACAATCTACTACGAGGATTGCACATGCAGCCGGATCAAATTAAGGCTTTGTTAGAAGGCCAAATTCCCGACAGTGAAGTTCAGGTGAATGTCGAGGGAAGCCACGTCAATTTGATTGTGGTGAGTCCTGCGTTTGAAGGCTTGAACCCTGTGAAAAAACAGCAGCTGGTCTACGGCGCTTTGTCTGATGAGATTGCCAGTGGCGTCATCCACGCGGTAAATATGAAGACTTATACCCCTGCACAATGGGCCAAAGCTCAGTAATTCAACCTTGCGTTGAATCGATAACGATTGGAATCCTGTCATGGATAAATTGATTATTACCGGTGGTCGCGCCATCTCCGGGGAGGTTCGTATCTCCGGCTCGAAAAACTCCGGGCTACCTATTTTGGCGGCAACGCTATTGGCTGATGCGCCTTTGCACATATGCAATCTGCCCCACTTGAACGACATCACTACCATGTTGGCGCTGCTGCGTTGTATGGGGGTCGGTGTCACCATCGATGAAAAAATGTGTGTTGAAGTCGACCCTACCTCGATCAACGACTTCACGGCGCCCTATGATCTTGTGAAGACTATGCGCGCCTCCATCCTAGTGCTGGGGCCTATTTTGGCTCGACACGGTGTTGCCAATGTCTCTTTCCCAGGGGGGTGTGCGATTGGTAGCCGTCCTGTGGATATTCACTTGCGCGGTTTGGAGGCCATGGGGGCCGAGATCGAGGTGGATGAAGGTTACATCAGAGCCAAATCCAAAGGCCGGTTGAAGGGCGCCCATATTTTCATGGATACGGTCACCGTTGGCGGTACTGAAAACTTATTGATGGCAGCGTCTCTGGCAGATGGCAAAACCATATTAGAAAACGCGGCTCGAGAACCCGAAATTGTCGATCTGTGTAATTTTTTGGTGGCCATGGGCGCCAATATCGAAGGCATCGGATCGGATACTCTGACGGTTTACGGTGTTGAAAAGCTAAACGGCTGTACCTATTCCGTCATGCCCGATCGTATTGAAACCGGCACCTTCCTCACTGCAGCGGCTGCGGCGCGCGGGCGAGTGATGTTGAAAGATACTGATCAGCACATGCTTGAAGCCGTGCTGCTGAAGTTAGAAGAGGCGGGTGCTCACATATCCACCGGGCCCGACTGGATTGAGCTGGATATGAAAGGCAATCGCCCCAAGGCGGTTAGTCTGAAGACAGCGCCATACCCTGCGTTCCCTACCGATATGCAAGCGCAGTTTACGGCGATGAATGCCGTCGCTGAAGGAACGGGTACGGTAATCGAGACTATTTTCGAGAATCGCTTGATTCAAATCCACGAGCTCAATCGTATGGGTGCCAATATTAAGTTGGAAGGCAATACCGCGATTGTGACTGGGGTTGAGCAGCTCAAAGCCGCGCCTGTTATGGCGTCAGATTTACGAGCTTCGGCCAGTTTGGTGATTGCTGGCTTGGTGGCCGATGGGCAGACGGTGGTGGATAGGATTTATCATATCGATCGCGGTTACGAGTGTATCGAAGAAAAACTGCAGTTGTTGGGCGCAAATATTCGTCGAGTGCCGTCCTAAGTTAAGCGGAAGAGTTGAGTTATGTCGCAAATGTTGACCATTGCCCTGACTAAAGGGCGCATTTTGAAAGAGACCCTGCCGTTGTTGGCGGCTGCTGGGATTGAGCCGGCTGAAGATATCAGTAAGAGTCGCAAGCTGATTTTTGAGACCAATAAAGACAATGTGCGCCTGTTGGTTCTGCGTGGCAGTGATGTGCCGACCTATGTGAAGTTTGGCTCTGCGGATATGGGTATCGCCGGTAAAGATACGCTGATGGAAAGTGGCAGCGAGGGTCTTTATGAACCGGTTGATCTCGGTATTGCGCGCTGTCGACTTATGACGGCGGCGGTCAAAAATGTAAAAACACCAGAAGGCCGTATCAAGGTGGCCACCAAATACGTCAATGTGGCCAAGCGTTATTACGCGGCTCAAGGGCGTCAAGTGGATGTCATCAAGCTCTATGGGGCGATGGAATTGGCGCCCATCATGGATTTGGCCGATGAGATAGTTGATATTGTCGATACGGGAAATACCTTGCTGGCCAATGGGCTTGAGCCCCGCGAGCATATCGCTGACATCAGTTCTCGTTTAGTGGTTAATAAAGCCTCCATGAAAATGAAGCACGAGCAGATTCAGTCTGTGCTGGATGCGGTGCAGTCAGCGCTATAAGTCGCTTGATGATGCTGTGCCAGATGCAGCCGTGATCATCCCTCTGATGGCACGGCTGCCTGCAGTGCTCTAGACATTGTAACCGCCACTGCAATTTTCCTTTTTTGATCTTCCGATAGAGAGATAGCGCCATGACTTCCTCGGTTTCTATTCAGCAACTGGATGCCAGTCATCCAGATTTTGACAATCAGCTCGACAGCCTTTTGGCTTGGGAGTCGGTGTCTGATCATGCGGTCGCTGAAACCGTGTCCACCATTTTGGCGGACGTGAAGCGCGAAGGTGACGAAGCTCTGCTTCGCTATACCAACCGTTTTGATCGCATGAGTGCGGAGTCTATGGAGCAGTTGGTGATTCCTCAAACTCGGTTGCAGGAATCGCTCGAAAAAATCTCCGACGCGCAGCGCCAAGCCTTGCAGGTGGCGGCAGATCGCGTTCGCCGTTATCACGAGCATCAAAAGCAGCAGTCTTGGAGTTACACCGAAGCCGATGGCACAGTGCTGGGGCAGCAGGTGACGGCAATGGAGCGTGTCGGCTTGTACGTGCCGGGCGGCAAAGCTTCTTACCCTTCTTCGGTGCTGATGAACGCATTGCCAGCCAAGGTCGCGGGTGTTGATGAAGTGGTGATGGTTGTGCCTACGCCCGATGGAGAGGTGAACGATATGGTGTTTGCCGCGGCCGCCATCGCCGAAGTCGATAAGGTGATTACCGTGGGGGGCGCGCAGGCGGTTGCCGCCTTAGCTTATGGTACGAAGACCGTCCCTAAGGTGGACAAGATCGTCGGGCCTGGCAATATTTTTGTAGCCACAGCCAAACGCTCCGTATTTGGCGCTGTCGCCATCGATATGATTGCTGGTCCCTCTGAAATTCTGGTGGTTTGTGACGGTAAAACTGATCCAGATTGGATCGCTATGGATTTATTTTCCCAGGCCGAGCACGATGAGCAGGCGCAGTCGATTCTGATTTCGCCGGACGTTGATTTCCTCAAACAAGTTCAGGCGAGTGTTGAGCGTTTACTGCCAACTCTCGCGCGAGAGCCCATCGCGAGGCAGTCTTTGACCGAGCGCGGTGCCTTTATCGCGGTGAAAGATATGCAGCAAGCGATCGACGTGATCAACCGTATTGCACCTGAACATTTGGAGCTTTCCGTTGAAGAGCCTGAAGCTTGGTTGCCGTCTATCCGTCACGCGGGTGCCATTTTTATGGGGCGCCACACGGCAGAGGCCATTGGCGATTACTGTGCGGGCCCCAATCATGTGTTGCCGACTTCCGGTACGGCACGATTCTCGTCACCTCTGGGGGTGTACGATTTTCAGAAGCGCAGCTCGATCATCAATTGCTCACCTGAAGGGGCATCCGAGTTGGGTAAGGTGGCGTCAGTTCTGGCTCGTGGCGAGTCTTTGGAGGCGCATGCTCGCTCGGCAGAGTATCGAATCAAGAAAGGTTGAAGGCTGTCAAGCACAAGGCAAGCATACAGTTGCAGCGTTTTTGTGCGGCGGTTAGTTACAGCGAGGCGCACCCAGAAATGGCTGCGCCTTTTTAATGCCCTGAATCCCTCTGAAGGGCCTTAGCTGTTGTTGGGCTTGACGCCTAGAACGCCATTCATCACTAAGGTTTCCCCGTTTCTCAGCAGCTCGATTTCGATTTTGTCCCCGGGGCGTCCCTGTGCAACTTGGTGCATGCTCAGCCGTCCGTCACTGACCTGACTGTTGTTCATTCTTAGGATGATGTCGCCAGGGCGCAGCCCGGCTTTGTGGGCGGGTCCGTTGTTGTAGATAGCGGTAACAATGACGCCGTTGGGTGAATTGAGTTTAAAAGATTTCGCCAGTTCCGGTGTCATTTGCTGGGCTTCAATACCGAGCCAGCCGCGCACGACTTGGCCGTAGCTAACCAAGTCCTGCATCACTTTCACCGCTGTATCGGCGGGGATGGCAAAGCCAATTCCCACCGAGAAGCCGGTCTTATCTAGAATGGCGGTGTTGATACCCAAAAGATTGCCCCTGGCGTCAATCAGTGCGCCGCCGGAGTTGCCTGGATTGATGGCGGCATCTGTCTGTAGATAGTTTTCATAGGTGTTGATGCCGAGACCATAGCGTCCAGTGGCGCTGATAATGCCCTGGGTGACGGTTTGGCCGACGCCGAAGGGGTTGCCAATGGCCAGTACGACATCGCCAATAGCGGCATTGGCCGGGTCGCCGATGTTGATTGAGGTGAGCTTCTCCAGTGTGATTTTCAGTACCGCGAGATCACTTTCTGGGTCGGTTCCTACCAAGGTTGCCTGTGCTTCGCGGCCGTCCTTTAGTAGCACCAAGATTTCATCCGCACCTTCGATGACATGATTGTTGGTCAGTAGGTAGCCCTCTGGGCTGATAATCACACCAGAGCCCAAAGCTGATTGCATACGCTCTTGGGAGGGGACGTCCGAGTTGTTGAAAAAGTGGCGAAACAGAGGGTCGTCTAAAAGGGGATGGCGACGTCTCTTGAGTTTTGTGCGGGTATAAATGTTCACCACCGCTGGAGCAGCATTGTTGACCGCTTCGGCGTAGGAGATGGGGCCGCTCCAGCCGTCGTTCCCGTTTTGGGGGCTGAGGTAGCCGAGCTGAAAGCCGTTATCGGAAGGGCCCCTGTCGTAGGAGTTGTTGCCGTTCATCCAAAGAATGATGCACAGGCCAAGTAAAAGCCCTGTTACAACAGGCCAGCCGAAAAATGTGGTGAGACGGGAGATAGACAAGTATAGGGCTCCGCAATTCCAAATCCGTGGTTGATGCGGTGATTATAAGTGGCGCACCCCGTGACTTGCTAGGGGCACGCTTCGCAGATCTTCATGCCGTATGGCGGTTGGGGGCATAAAGACCTGTGTGTTGGCGAGTTGAACCGATAGAGGATCGAAGATTAGGAAGGGTTTTTCAGCTCTTCTTCATGCTTGTTGTCGAGACCAAACTCTTCGCTGAGTTGTCCGGTATCGCCAGGGTTTTTGGGGGCCCAGTCTCGAGGGGCTTCGGTGCCTTCCTCGTCTGACTTTTCCTGAGTCGCGGCGCTGCTGATGAGTTTTCCATCGCCGGCTTCGATCAGCTGGCGGCTAATATCGGGGTTGGTGAGCTTGAGTGCGCTGTTGGCCAGATATTCATGCACATCTTTATAGCTCTGGGTAAGGTTGTTCACCAGCTGAGAGGTTTCAGCAAAGTGTTCGGAGACCTCCTGTTGATAATCGGTTAGCTTTGTTTCGGCCTTATCTAGGCGAGTTTCCATCTCACGATTCTGTTGCTCCTGAGGGTGCAGGGATTTCACGAGCAGAGCGCCAACGGCGGCACCGGTAACGAGCGCGGCGATAACCGCAATGATAAGTGTGCTGAGTGTGAACACAGTAGTCTCCTGAATTACAACGACATAACAACTGGCTGAACCACTGTCGGTCAGACCTCGTTTTATGGTTCTTTGTTATTATAAGCGTTTTCTTTGTGGCTGCGCTTGTTCTTTATGGGGAGTTTGGCCATCTGTGAGGGCAAAAACTGCGCAGCTTAGTGTGACGGCGAAGTATTCGGCCGTCTCAGGTGAGGATAATTTGATGGAGTTGGCAATGGCAGTACAGGCAGAGAGTGCGGTTGGACCTTTCGTTGAGAGGGAGGCGCGGATAGTTTTAGAGGGGCCGGTAGGTGCGTTGGAGCTTATTGCAAGTGCGCCGGGGCAGGGAGGCTTGTCTGCAGAGCCTTTGGTGGCGGTGGTGTGTCACCCGCATCCACTGCATGGCGGCACTATGGATAACAAGGTGGTAACCACCCTTGCGAGAACCTATAGAGATCTTGGGGTTCCCTGTGTGCGTTTTAACTTTCGCGGCGTGGGAGCTAGCGAAGGGGTGTTTGATAACGCCGTCGGAGAGGTTGAAGACCTGATGGCGGTGGTGGACTGGGTGGCAAGTTGTTATCCGTCGGCAAAGATACTGCTAGCCGGTTTTTCGTTCGGATCTTCGGTGGCGGCTCAAGCCAGTCATCGCTTGGCGGATAAACTTCAGCACTTGGTGTTGGTGGCGCCACCAGTTGAGCGCTATCGCTATGATCTCGATGGCTGTTTTGCCGCACCTGTCGCTGTGGTCATGGGCGAAAATGATGAGCTGGTGGATGTGGAGGGTGTCTTTACGTGGGTTGAGGCGCTCAAAAGCGAGGTGAGTTTGCTCAAATATCCTCAGGCAACGCACTTTTTTCACGGCGCGCTAACTGAGGTAAAGCGAGACTTGACGGATCTGCTCGTGCGGACCTTGTCTTAATCCAGTTGGCGCTGATGGCCGGCCAGATCCAGCGTCATCTGCTAGGGATTGGTTGGTGTTGGGGCGCTTGATGGATGTCGAGAGGATCGCTACAGTGTGCGCCGTTTTCTCTTTCGCCCTGCGGTCCTTGGGGTGGAGATGTATTTATCGGTCGTTAAGGCTTGCCTAAGGCGACTATCGAGAGTGAGTTATCATGGCTGGAACACCGCTAGAGCGTTACCAAAAAGACCTGCAGAGAGAGGGGTTTAACTATGACCCCGCTCAGGAGATGGCGGTCAAGCACTTGCAGGATCTCTATGATCGCTTGGTGATTGCTTGGCAGTCGGAGTCGATATCGCAGGGCGTGATGGGACGGATAAAGCAAGCGCTATCGGGTCCCAAACCACGTGAATTGCAGAAGGGGCTCTACTTCTGGGGCGGGGTAGGCCGCGGTAAAACCTATCTGATGGACAACTTCTACGAAAGCTTGCCGTTCCCCGACAAGATGAGAGCGCACTTTCATCGTTTCATGCGCCGCGTACATCAGGAGTTGCGCACGCTGGATGGGGAGAAAAACCCACTCGAAACTGTGGCCGACAAGTTGGCTCGAGAGGCTCGGGTTATCTGTTTCGATGAGTTATTCGTGTCCGATATTACTGATGCGATGATACTGGCCAATCTCATACAGGCGCTCTTTAATCGCGGGGTGTCCTTGGTGGCCACCTCCAATATTGTACCTGATGGCCTGTACAAGGACGGCCTCCAGCGGGCGCGTTTCCTGCCGGCCATTGATATGCTCAATCAGCATACCTTGGTGGTGAATGTTGATGGTGGGGTGGATTATCGCTTGCGCGCTTTGGAGCAGGCGGAGCTCTATCATTCGCCCTTGGATGCTGCGGCCGATGCGAGCTTATTGAAGAGCTTTGAAAGCTTGGTGCCCGATAAGGGTGAGATTCGTGCAAACGTCTCCATTGAGGTTGAGGGACGCCCCATTGACGCCCGCTATGAGGCCGAGGATGTGGTGTGGTTTGACTTTATGGCTGTCTGCGACGGACCGCGCTCCCAGAACGACTATATCGAGCTAGCGCGGGAGTATCACGCCGTCTTGGTAGCTAATATTCCAGAGCTGGGACGCAGCACCGATGATCAGGCCCGCCGTTTTATCAATTTGGTGGATGAATTCTACGACCGCAATGTTAAGTTGATCGTCTCGGCAGAAAAGCCGTTGGCTGAGATCTACTCAGGCGGCAAGCTCAACTTCGAATTTGAGCGAACCACAAGCCGCTTATTAGAGATGCAGAGCCACGAATATCTAGCGGAGCCGCATAGGCCTTGATTTTCTCGGGTGCGAGTTGACGATATACGAGGGAAGTGGATAGTCTCGTATCTCGTATCTCGTATCTCGTATCTCGTATCTCGTATCCGTTTTCCATGTGCCCCGCCCTTGCTTTTGTCTTCTCTAGTCTATACAATCCGCGCTCCCATTTTTTGGGAATGTAAGTATCTAAACACGTCGAAGGCAAATACAACATGAAGACATATAGTGCCAAACCGGAATCAGTCCAACGCGACTGGTACGTAGTCGACGCAGAAGGCAAAACTCTCGGCCGCATGGCGTCCGAGATCGCATCCCGTCTGCGCGGAAAGCATAAGCCAGAATTTACTCCTCACGTTGATACCGGCGATTACATCGTTGTCATCAATGCTGAGAAAGTAGCCGTTACTGGTAACAAAGCAAAAGATAAACTCTACTACCACCATACTGGTTATGTGGGTAACTTGAAGTCTATCAGCTTTGAAAAACTGATCGAAAAAGCACCTGAGCGCGCCATTGAAAGCGCCGTGAAAGGCATGTTGCCTCGCGGTCCTTTGGGTCGTGCAATGTTCAAGAAACTGAAAGTTTACGCTGGTGTAGAGCATCCTCATGCTGCACAACAGCCTAAAGAACTGAACGTATAATCAGGAGCGGATGATAATGGCTGCAACACAATACTACGGTACCGGACGCCGTAAAACCTCCACCGCTCGTGTGTTTATCACTCAGGGCAGTGGCAATATCGTTGTTAACGATAAGTCTCTGGACGAGTACTTCGGTCGTGAAGTTGCTCGTATGATCGTTCGTCAGCCGCTTGAGCTGGTCGAAATGACTGAGAAGTTCGACATCAAAGTCACTGTTAAAGGTGGTGGTAGCTTCGGTCAGGCGGGTGCAATTCGCCAAGGTCTGACTCGCGCCTTGATGTCCTATGACGAAAGCTTGCGTGGTGCTCTGCGTGCAGCGGGTTATGTGACTCGTGATGCTCGTGAAGTTGAGCGTAAGAAAGTTGGTCTGCGTAAAGCACGTAAGAAGCCACAATTCTCGAAACGTTAATTCGTTTCTGCATGCGCTTCGAACGCCTTTCGAAGCGTCTGCCAAAAAACTTGGCCCAGATTGCATTCAATCTGGGCTTTTTTTTGCGCCGAAAGTCTGAATACCCTTATATGACAAGTGGTTATGCCTTGTCACAGGTGTGCAAGTTCTTTAAACTGTGGCGATTTTTTAAAAACTGTCTGAAGCAACCGTAAACCTTTGGAATTCAGTAAGTTACTGCTTGTTTTATAGGCTTTTGTCGATAATTCAAGACAGCGACGCTGCTATGGGAGAAGATCGTCATGAGCAATGACGGAGTAAACGAAGGACGTCGCCGTTTTCTGACAGCCGCTACCTCTGTGGTAGGTGCTGTTGGTGCTGTAGGGGCCGCCGTTCCTTTTGTGGGTTCCTGGAACCCAAGTGCTAAGGCGAAAGCCGCTGGTGCCCCTGTTAAAGCTAACCTTGCCAACATCGAGCCCGGTCAAATGATCGTTGTCGAATGGCGTGGTAAGCCCGTCTACGTGGTACGTCGTACCGCAGAGAGCATTGCCAATCTGGAGAAGATGAACGATAAAGTTCGCGATCCAGAATCCAATGAGCCTCAGCAGCCTGAATACGTGAAAGGTGTGGGTCGTACCATCCCTGGCAAAGAAGAGTTCGTAATCCTGTTGGGTCTTTGTACTCACTTGGGTTGTGCGCCTATGTATCGTCCAGAAGTCGGCGCTGCTGATTTGGGTGGTGCAGAGTGGTTGGGTGGTTTCTTCTGTCCTTGTCACGGTTCCAAATTCGATTTGGCGGGACGTGTGCTGAAAGGTGTTCCAGCACCCATTAACTTGGAAGTTCCCCCGCATACATACGACACCGACACCGTGATTACCATCGGTGTGGATCAGGAGGCTTAAGCATGAAATGGATGACTGATCTACTCGGTTGGGTTGATGCGCGTTTACCGGTAGTAAATGCGTGGGAAACCCACATGAGCAAGTACTACGCTCCAAAGAACTTTAACTTCTGGTACTTCTTTGGTGTTCTTTCTATTCTGGTTCTTGTGAACCAATTGTTGACCGGTATCTGGTTGACCATGAACTTCACGCCAAGTGCCGAAGAGGCTTTTGCCTCTGTTGAGTACATCATGCGTGATGTCGAATACGGTTGGCTGTTGCGCTATATGCATTCCACCGGTGCCTCGGCATTCTTCGTGGTGGTTTACCTGCATATGTTCCGCGGCTTGATGTATGGCTCTTATAAAGCGCCCCGAGAGCTGGTGTGGATCTTTGGTATGACCATCTACCTAGCGCTGATGGCTGAAGCCTTTATGGGGTACGTACTGCCTTGGGGGCAGATGTCCTACTGGGGTGCTCAGGTTATTGTTTCCCTGTTTGGTGCAATTCCCTACATCGGTGCTGACTTGGTTGAGTGGATCCGTGGTGACTACCTGATTTCAGGTGCTACCTTGAATCGCTTCTTCTCGTTGCACGTTGTGGCGTTGCCGATTGTGATTCTCGCCTTGGTGGTGATGCACATCTTGGCATTGCACGAAGTGGGTTCTAACAACCCGGACGGCGTTGAAATCAAGAAGAACAAAGATGAGAACGGTATTCCGAAAGACGGTGTTCCTTTCCATCCGTTCTATACCGTGCACGATTTGGTCGGCGTAACCGTCTTCCTGTTTGTGTTCTGTTTTGTTCTCTTCTTTATGCCAGAGATGGGCGGCTTTTTCCTCGAGTACGCCAACTTCGAAGAGGCCAACGGCCTGAAGACTCCACCGCACATTGCGCCGGTTTGGTACTTCACTCCGTTCTACGCGATCTTGCGTGCGGTTACCTTCGACATCAACTCGGTTCTGAATGCTAAGTTCCTTGGTTTGATCGCTATGGGTGGCGCTATTGCCATTCTCTTCGTTCTGCCTTGGTTGGATAAGAGCCCAGTGAAGTCTATGCGTTACAAAGGTTTCATGCCTCGCGTATCGCTGATGTTGTTTGCTGCTATGTTCGTCGTGTTGGGCTACTTGGGGGTTAAATCTCCAACTCCAGAGCGTACCATCCTGTCTCAGTTGGCAACCGTTTATTACTTTGCCTACTTCCTGCAGATGCCGATGTACTCCAATCCGAACAGCAACCCTACCAGCTTGCTGAAGATTGTGATTTCGCTACTGTTGGGCGCACAGTTGATGTACCTGACCTTCTTTACTGCGGTTGAGTACAGCTCTGTGGTATTGACGGTATTTGGTGTACTGCTGGCTGTGTTTGTTGCTGCTACGCCTTGGTTAACGGCCAAAGATGGTGTTGAGCAAGAGCCTGATCGCGTACAAGCGAACGGCCTACCGAAGCTGTTGGTGTTCGCCGGTTTTGCGTTGTTCCTGATCTTGACCATCGTACCTATCAAAGCGGTTGCTGCTGGCGGTGCTTTCGCCTGTGGCACCATGCCCTGTGACGAGATGGTGCCTGATCTGAACGACAAAGAATCTCTGCAGCGTGGTGCTAAGTGGTTTGCCAACTACTGCATGGGTTGTCACTCGGCAAAGTTCTCTCGCTATGAGCGTGTCGCCGATGATCTTGAAATTCCCCACGACGTGATGATGGATAACATCGTCTTTGATGGCGGCAAGATTGGTAACCTGATGGAAATTCCCATGCAGGCCCAGCAGTCCAAAGCTTGGTTCGGCGCGACGCCTCCAGATCTGACTCTGGTGGCTCGTGCTCGTAACCCCGAGTGGCTGTACACCTATCTGCGCAATTTCTATGCTGACGATACTCGTCCTACTGGCGTGAACAACAAAGTATTCGACAAGGTGGCCATGCCGCACGTGATGCTCGAGCTTCAGGGGTTGCCTGAATGTGCTCCAGGGCCGGTACTTGACAGCCATGGTAAGATTAAACGCGATACAGTCACCGGTGAGCCGATTGCTGAAAATGCCTGCGGTAGTTTGAAGGTTGGCGATATCAAAGGCTCAATGAGCGAAGAAGAATTTGACGCTGCAATTTATGATTTAGTCAATTTCTTAGAGTACATCGCTGAGCCAGTAGCAGTAGAGCGTGAACGCTTAGGTGTTTACGTCTTATTGTTCCTCAGTGTGCTGTTTGTATTTGTTTATCTGCTGAACCGCGAATACTGGAGAGATATCCACTAATTCGTAAGGTTCTGGCGATCGGGCGGGCTGTCAAAATGGCACCCCGCCCGTTTGTGTTTTTAAATTCTATATATTGAGGTGAAGCTAATGGGCGTTGTGGCCAAGCGTTCTTCCATGACTTATTTCTCCGATGCACGAGATCACTATAGCCATCGTGTACGTATTGTCCTGGCAGAAAAAGGGGTATCGGTAGATATCATCGATGTAGACCCCAAAAATAAGCCCGAAGAATTGGCCGAGTTGAACCCGTACAATGCTTTGCCAACTTTGGTCGATCGCGACTTGTCTCTGTATGAGACCAAAGTCATGATGGAGTACTTGGATGAGCGTTTCCCGCATCCGCCTCTGCTGCCCGTTTATCCTGTTGCTCGCGCTCAAAGTCGCTTGTGGATGCACCGCATCGAGCAGGATTGGAGCCCAATGGTCGACATTATCGTCAACGGTAAGAGCAAAGAAGCGGCTGCCAAGGCTCGTAAAGAGCTGAAAGAAAGCCTGCTGGCGATTGCTCCCATTTTCTCTGAGCTGCCTTACTTTATGAGCGAAGAGTTCACCATTGTTGATTGTTGTTTGGGGCCAATCTTGTGGCGTCTACAAGATATGGATATTGAGATACCCAACACTAAGCAATCCAAGCCTTTACTGGAATACATGGAGCGTTTGTTCGCCCGTGAGTCTTTCCAGGAAAGTCTAACCGAAATGGAAAAAGAGATGCGCCTCTAATTGAGGTGTCTTGAAACGACGTTTTGGGAGAGTCTGATTTCATGAGTATGTCGTCTAGCCGACCTTATATGATCCGAGCGCTTTACGATTGGATTGTGGATAACAGTTGCACGCCTTATTTGCTGGTGGATGCTCACGCACAAGGTGTTGAGGTGCCGCTGCAGTACGTTAACAAAGACGGGCAGATTGTGCTGAACATCGCGCCTAGTGCGGTCATGGGGTTAACGATTGAAAATAAGGCCGTGAGTTTTAACGCGCGTTTTGGCGGAATTCCAACCGATCTCTATGTGCCTTGTTCTGGGGTGTTAGGAATTTACGCGCGGGAAAATGGTCAGGGTATGATGTTCGAGCCTGAACCAGATCGTGATCCGGAGCCGCCCGAACCTCCAAAACCTGAGCCTGCAGATGAGCCGAAAAGCGAAACTAAGCGTCCAAGCTTGAAAGTAGTGAAGTAGTTCTTCTGAAAGTCAGTTCTGAGAAAGGCGTTAACGAAAGTTAGCGCCTTTTTTATATCGAGTGATTGAAGCCGAGTGAAAAATGAGTCAACCGAAAAGTAAAACCCAGAAAAAAATCGACAACAATATCCGTGTCGCACTGACGGCCGTGTGTGAAAAAACGTTGGGCGAGGTGGCTGGTTTTGAATGGCTGACCCATCAAGCAAACTACACAAACTTTCCCGCCAGTCTCTTGATAACCTGTGTTTTCTCGACCGATAAAGCACTGACTCTCGCACACCAAGAAGAGCATACCTTCCGTTTACAAAAGACGATTCAGTCAAGTTTGTTGAAGGTGGGGGTGAAGTTCAAGAGTCTTCCTCGGCAAGTGGTGTTTGATAGTGAGGAGGCTTGCGCTCGTGAGGATGAAGGTGATTGGGCTCAGAGATTAGCGCGTTTAGAAGGGCGATCCGTACTTAAGAATCGCCCCTCCTAAAGAGTCACAGCATCGTTTTCAAAAAACGTCCAGTGTGAGATTGCTGGCAGTCAGCCACTTCTTCGGGCGTGCCCGTGGCGATAATCTGTCCGCCGCCACTGCCGCCCTCGGGGCCCAAATCGACCACCCAATCTGCCGTTTTAATGACATCAAGGTTGTGTTCAATTACCACCACAGTGTTACCGTGATCGCGCAGTCGATGCAGTACATTTAGCAGTTGTTGGATGTCGTGGAAGTGCAGGCCCGTCGTTGGCTCGTCGAGAATATAGAGTGTTTTGCCGGTATCTCGCTTGGACAGTTCCTTGGCGAGTTTGACTCGCTGCGCCTCACCGCCGGATAGTGTGGTGGCGGCTTGACCGAGGCGAATGTAGGACAGGCCTACATCAATCAACGTTTGCAATTTTTTGGCAATGGCCGGAATAGCGTCGAAGAACACTCGAGCGTCTTCGACGGTTTGATCCAGCGCTTGATGAATGTTCTTGCCTTTGTATTGTATCTCTAAGGTTTCGCGATTGTAGCGTTTGCCTTTACACACATCACAGGGCACGTAGACATCGGGCAGAAAGTGCATTTCGACTTTCACCACGCCATCACCTTGGCAGGCTTCACAGCGACCACCTTTAACATTGAAGCTGAAGCGTCCGGGTTTATAGCCCCGTGAACGCGCTTCTTGGGTACCCGCAAACAGCTCTCGAATAGGAGTGAATATACCGGTATAGGTTGCGGGATTAGATCGTGGGGTACGACCAATGGGGCTCTGATCAATGTCGACGCATTTGTCGAACAACTCCATATTGTGGAGCTTTTTATAAGGGGCAGGTGTGAGGGTCGTGGCACCGTTCAGTTGCGTGGCGGCCAACGGATAAAGCGTGGCGTTCACCAGCGTTGATTTTCCTGAGCCGGACACTCCTGTCACACAGGTCATCAACCCTGCGGGAATCTTCAGAGTGACGTCCTGCAGATTGTTACCACTGGCACCCTCTAGGATCAGTTCTTCCTTGGGGTAGGGCGTGCGCTGAGGAGGTACTTCAATTTTGACGGTACCGCTGAGGTATTTCCCGGTCAGTGAGTTGGGGTTATTTTTTACGTCGTCGAGACTGCCTTTGGCGACAATTTCACCGCCGTGGACACCGGCGCCTGGCCCGATATCGACAACATAGTCGGCTTGGCGAATGGCGTCTTCGTCGTGCTCGACAACGATGACGGTGTTGCCGATATCGCGCAGGTGAGTCAGGGTATTGAGCAGGCGATCATTGTCTCGTTGATGCAGGCCAATAGAGGGCTCATCGAGAATGTACATGACACCGACAAGGCCGGCGCCAATTTGACTGGCCAGACGAATGCGCTGGGCCTCACCGCCGGAGAGTGTGTCGGCGCTGCGATTCAAGGTGAGATAATTGAGGCCCACATCCACCAAGAAGCGAAAGCGGTCGCGCAGTTCTTTCAGGATCTTGTCGGCGATTTCCGCCTTGGCGCCTTGGAACTCCAGCTGGCTGAAGTAGTCGTGTGCATCACCTACGGGTAAATCGGTAATTTCTGGTAGCGTGCGCTCATCCACAAATACGTTGCGGGCGTCTTTGCGCAGGCGCGTGCCTTTACAGTCTGGGCAGTTTTGGCTGGAGACGTATTTTGACAGCTCATCCCTAACGCTCTGGGACTCTGTCTCTTTGTAGCGCCGACTCATGTTATTAATCACGCCTTCAAAGGTGTGATTGCGCTGATAAACATCGCCTTTATCGTTGGTGTAGCTGAAATTGATCACTTCATCGCCGGAGCCATACAAGATGGCTTTCTGGTGTTCGGCAGATAGCTCTTGCCAAGGCGTGTCGATGGAAAACTCGTAGTGGGTAGACAGTGAGTGCAACAGGTGGAAATAGTACATGTTGCGTCTATCCCAGCCGCGAATCGCGCCTTCGGCCAGCGAGGCTTCCGGAAACTGAACCACTTTATCGACATCAAAAAACTGGCTGATACCGAGGCCGTCACAGCTGGGGCAGGCGCCGGCTGGATTGTTGAAAGAGAACAATCTCGGTTCCAGCTCTGTCAGCGAGTATTCGCAAATCGGGCAGGCGTGTTTGGCAGAATAGGTTTGATCGTTCTGGTCGCCGTCCATAAAGCTGATGCTGGCGAGACCGTCGGTGAGCGTGAGTGCGGTTTCAAAGGATTCGGCCAGGCGTATTTGCAAGTCGTCGCGCACTTTAAAGCGATCGACGACCACTTCGATGGTGTGCTTCTTCTTTTTGTCGAGCTCCGGGGCGTCATCGAGATCCACCACGACGCCATCAATACGGGCGCGAATAAAACCGTCACGGCGCAACTGCTCGAAGGTGTGCAAGTGTTCACCTTTGCGATCTCTGACCACCGGTGCCAGCAGCATAATCTTGCTGCCTTCCTCAAGACTCAATACTTGATCCACCATTTCGCTCACGGTTTGCGCGGCCAGCGGCTCGCCGTGTATCGGGCAGCGCGGTTCGCCGACGCGGGCAAACAGTAAGCGCAGGTAATCGTAAATTTCCGTGATGGTGCCAACGGTGGAACGCGGGTTGTGAGAGGTGGATTTTTGTTCAATGGAAATCGCTGGGCTCAGCCCTTCGATGTGATCGACATCGGGCTTTTCCATCATTGAAAGGAACTGCCGCGCATAGGTCGACAGAGATTCCACATAGCGCCTCTGTCCCTCGGCATAGAGAGTGTCAAAGGCCAGCGAGGATTTGCCTGAACCGGATAGCCCGGTAATGACGACTAATTTGTCTCGAGGTAGATCGAGGTCGATGTTTTTCAGGTTATGGGTGCGAGCACCTCGAACGCTAATTGTATCCACAGAAAACCGTCGCTCTTACAAATGGCAAACGAGGAAGTATACGCCTTTTTAGCAGGGACGAGTACGGCTTCTTTGCATCGATGTGCAGTGTCTTTAGCGCTGTGCCGAGGTGGCGGGAGCAGCGTTGGTTTGGACTCTTGATTCGATTAGAAGAAAAGGTTCCAAGCGCTGTAACAAAAAGTTCATTTTAGAAATCGACAATTCATCCGATCTAAATGAAAGGTTTTCAAAGTAGGCATACCATGGTGTTAACAGTCCGAACAAAGCTCATTCTCCTTATTGTCATTCCCTTGGTCGCCACACTGATCATCGGTTTTCTGGCGATAACCTCCCTGTCGCGGGTCTCGGGAACCGCGGCCCACCTGACTGAGCAGCGCTTGGTGCCGGTATTACTGTTGGAAAAGATTGCGCGGCAATACACTCACCACCTTGTCGATGTGGCCCATAAGACACGGGCTCAGATGATGTTCTGGCAAGAAGCCGATGAGGCTCTGGCCGCCGCCAAGCAAGACTTACAATCACAGTGGTCGCTCTACATGAGCCACGGTTTGAGCCCTGAAGAGCAGGCGGTGCTCGATGCGCACCCCAATGCGGTGGCTCAGGCTTCTCAGGCGATTGAAAAGGTCGCAGGCTTCGTCGCGGAGCGTTCCAGTTATGGCATGGGCAATTATGTCGATTTGGAGCTCTATCAAGATGTTGAGCCGGTGTTGGCTTTGATCGCTGAGTTGGAAGCCGTGCAAGGGCAATTGGCTAAGCAAGCTGGAGCAGAAGCCCAGGCGGTGGCGGACAGGAGCGCGCGACAGTTGATGTGGGTGGCGCTGTTGATGATGGTGACGTTGTTGGTGTTTGGCTGGTGGCTAAATGCCGGCATTAATGGCCGCATGCAACGACTGTTGAGCGTGATTACTGATATTGAGCAAAACAAAGATCTGTCCATTCGCGTGGATTTGCCAACGGGAGATGAGTTTGGAGATATGGGCCGACGCTTCGATCGCATGATGAGCGAAATTGGCTCCTTGATGGCGCAGATGCAATCCATGGGGCGCTCGATGATTGTCGCGGCCGATAACTTGGTGGACGACAATGAGCGCAGCACGGCACAGGCTCAAGCCCAGAGTCGAGAAATCGAACAGGTGGTGCGAGAGATGGAACAGGTCAAGGAATCCGTTAGCGTGGTGTTGGCTAATGTTGATGCCGCCGCAGAAGTCAGTCAGCAGACACAGCAAGGGGCGCAAACCGGCAATCAAACGGTAATGGATACGGTCACCGCCATCAATCATGTGGCCAGTGTCGTGCGTGAAACCGCCGGCGGAATGGAGAGTGTGAAGCGCGATAGCGACAATATCGGTACGGTATTGGAGGTGATTAAATCCATCGCCGAGCAAACCAATTTACTCGCCCTTAACGCCGCCATTGAAGCGGCACGGGCAGGCGAACAAGGGCGAGGCTTTGCGGTAGTGGCCGATGAAGTTCGGCAGTTGGCCAGTCGCACAGCCTTATCGACTCAGGAAATCCAAGATATCATCAGCAACCTTCAACAGGGTGCTGCGGCCGCCTCTCGCGATATGATCAAGGGCGCCGAAGCGACAACCTCTGCAGTGACTCAAGCGCAGACTGCCGGTAGCGCTTTAGCCTCCATCGTGCAGGGCATTCATACTATCGGTGAAACATCGCAACAAATTCATCAGGCCAGTGATGAGCAGCAACAGATCGTGGAAAGAGTTGCGGTGAATGTTGAGCGCATTGATGGGCTGGCACGACAGTGTGCGGAGTACTCCAGCAATGCACTGTCGTCGGGGAAATCCTTGGCGGATATTGGTCGACAGCTGGGCGATAAATTGAGCGTGTTTAAAGTTTGAAGCGCTCTCTTCTCGATTGAGTCCATGAGGCTCTCCATAAACAACTGTTCTGTATTCGCAGGCATAAGTTTGCTAGGGTGAGCGGGTTGTGAATTCAATCATCAGGATGATGAAGCCCACTCCATTCGTACACGGATTGTTGTTCTCCATAGCGTGATTCAATCTTGTCGCCGGCGTGCACTGCTGCTTTTTCTTATCTGAGTTGAACTCTCAAGCCCCGATACTCTGTTGCAGAATGCTGCAAGTAAATGAAAAAGGACCTACCCATGCCACACAATAATAGACTGATTCCAACGACGTCGAGCAAGCCTAAAGCTCGCACCGCTGCATTATTCTCTGCACTGCTAGCGATATGGATGTGCGCCAGTGCATCAGCCGTCGCATCAGAAACCTCGACAGAAACAGAGACTGCCACCACCGGCTATGAGCAAGAGGACGCTTCAAGCTCGCAACCGTCTTCGACGGATCAACCGGCTCTTTCAGAGGAAGAGCAGTATTGGGCCTGGGCGAGAAATCTATGGGAGCAACTGGATCCAAAAACTGGCGAAATTTTGTTGCCAGACGCCGGGGCTACATTGAATGTCCCCGAGAGCTTTTATTTTCTCGATGGCAAGGATGCTGAAACGGTGTTGGTGGAAATTTGGGGCAACCCTCCCGGGCAAAATGTCTTGGGCATGTTGTTTCCAGCCGGTTCTACGCCCTTTGATGATGATTCCTGGGGTGTCTCTGTTGAATACGAGCAAGAGGGTTATGTTTCCGACGAAGATGCGCAAGATATCGATTATTCTGATCTGCTGTCGCAAATGCAGGAGGATACTCGCCTAGCCAGTCAATCGCGTCAGAGTCAGGGTTACGAAAGCATCGAGTTAGTGGGCTGGGCCGCGGCCCCTTTTTATGATGCACAAACCCACAAAATGCACTGGGCAAAAGAGCTGCAGTTTGGAGGCCAAGAGCTCAACACCTTGAACTACAACATTCGAGTACTAGGCCGTAAAGGCGTATTGGTATTGAACTTTATTGCCGGTATTGAGCAGCAGGGGCTTGTGGAAGAAAACTTGGAGACGGTATTAAACTTGGCCGAGTTTGATGACGGTTCGCGCTACGCTGATTTTGATCCCGATCTCGATCAAGTGGCGGCCTATGGTTTAGGTGCTTTAGTGGCGGGTAAAGTCGTCGCTAAAACCGGTTTTTTTGCCTTGGCTTTGGTGTTCTTGAAGAAATTCGGTGTGTTTATTCTATTGGCTGTGGGCGGATTGATTAAGGCACTATGGGGCCGTAAAAAGAGCTGAAATCGATATTTTCGGGGGCATCAACACCGTTTGAAATTGTGCCCGCAGAGAATGGGGTAAACTACATCTCTCAACAACAACAAGAAGGGGGATTCATATCATCAATCTCCCTTCTTGTTACTAGTGTACGCCGACCGTGTTGATTAGATCCAGCGTCTCACCTGTTGGCAATAATCGGCAAAGCTATCCCCAAATAATTTGTGCATGGCTTTTTCTTCAGGCTTGATTTGAAACACCTGAATATACAGCATAAACCCCATCATCCAAGCCAAACCAATCAAGTTGCCCAGTGCTAAGCTGGCGGCAATAATGATAAGGCTCATACCGAGATACATAGGGTTGCGGGTTATTTTGAAAACACCACTGATGACCAATTCAGACGCTTGTTCGGGATTGAGTGGATTCACCGTTGTTTTGGCTTTGCGAAATTCCAGTGCTCCACTGAGCATGATGCCAAGACCAAGCACCGCCGTGGCGATACTTAGCCATAGTGGTGCCTCAATAGTCAGCGCACTGAGCGAGCTTGTCTGGCTGCTCAAATAGACTCCAGCTAAGCTGGTCAGCATGACAATGGGTGGCGGTATTTTGTGTTCAAGCATGGAATTGTCCTTATTCGTCTTTGTGAAATCTAGCGTCTGGATCGATTGCTCATTGCGTACAAGTCGTTATCGTTGAGAGCTCAATGGTGGTCGCTCGCGTCCCTAAACTTGAGCGCGCGCTGTTTCTCAATGTCATGGATGAGTTTATAAACCTTACCCCAAGTGGAGGGTCAAGAGAATCGCGCTTTTCGTGGGTGCTTGTCGTCGTGACGTCTGAAACCTCCATTTGACTCAATGCTATGGGCAAGCCACTAAATATATTCCGTCTTTGGCCGTGAACACTTCTACACTGAGTAGAAGAAATGGACTCTGCTGAGCTCTAGTTGAACAAGACAGGACGAGATAGGAAAAGGGCGAACGGATGTATCCGCCGCTTCAACATTATGCGTAAACCACAATCCACGGGTACTTTTGTGCTGGCTGCCGAGATCGCAGGTCGACTGCATCGCGCCACCAAAGTGGCCGAGCAATTATCTCTGACCGCTAAGAACGCGCATGCGGTTAGCGCAAGGGCGGGCCAGCAGGCCTCAGGCTTTCGAGCCATCACCAGCTTTATCGAAGACCTCGCCGTTAACACCATCAGTCAAGCCAGTTATATCAGTGAAAATGCAGTGTCCATTGCCGCGTTGGCGACCAATCGTGAGCGCACGGCCCAGGCCCTTGAGCATTTCGAAAATGTCGAAAACGGCGCCGCGGATGCGCTCTACATCGACTCCATTCAGTCACCTGCACGCGCGGCGAGACGCGCCTTGCGCCACATGGATGAAGACTTTACCGATCGACTGCTGAAATTGGAGTTGCAGCTCGAAGAGACCCAGCAGCAGATTCGCGCCGCTTCGGTGATTTCCAGTACCTCCAAAGTAGAGGCGTCACAAGCCGGCAACTTCAAGCCGCAGCTGGAGGTCATTGCAGAAAACATCGCGGTGGCCGCGGAAGAAATCAAAACCTACTTACAGCAAGCTCGGCATTTGTTATCGCAGGCGAATGAATCGCTGCGCAAGAACCGCTACAGAGAGTATTAAAGGGAGCACAACTCAATGAAGGCACACAAACTCGCCGCAAGCGATAAAACCCATTGGTTGGTGTTTGGTCGCGACCCAGATAAACCGGAAAAGATCATCGATACCAACCAATATTTGCTGCGAACCGAAGGGCGGGCGCTGCTGATGGACCCCGGTGGAATTGAGTTGTTTGCACCGATGCTGGCGGCGGTCTTGCGGGAAGTGCCACTGGATGAGCTGACGGATCTGTTTGCCTCCCATCAAGATCCCGACATTATTTCTTCGTTGGGATTGTGGGACCAAGCGCTGCCCAATGCCAAGTTACATTCCCCTTGGATTTGGGAGGGCTTCATTCGACATTTCGGGATGAATAACATTTCCTATGAACCCATTGCCGATGAGGGCGGCAACATCAATTTAGGCGGTGTAGAAATTGAAATGATCCCCGCTCACTATCTGCATTCCTCAGGCAATTTCCATATCTATGATCCGCACGCCAAGGTGCTGATGAGTGGTGATGTCGGCGCGGCTTTAGAGCCTGCCGATGCCCCCATTGAGGTGTCCGATTTCGACGCTCATACGGCTAAAATGAAAATGTTTCATCAGCGTTGGATGCCCTCCAACGTCGCTAAAAACGATTGGATTAAGCGAGTTCGGAAACTGGATATTGATATCATGGCACCGCAGCACGGACGGGTTTTCAAAGGTGATGATATTGCACGTTTCCTCGACTGGTTCGAGGCGTTAGAAGTGGGTATTGCGGTGGATCAAGGGGCATAAAACAAAAGTGCTTCAGCGACACCACGGATCAGCAGTAGCGATCTTCTTGTCAGTGAGGGAATCGATTGTCAGCCGCACGACATCGCATCCTTTAGTTTTCGGCCAACAGTTCTTATTCAAATTGCCTCTTGTTCATGCACCTTTTTAGCGCATAATGGGAGGCGATTGATTGGACAGAGGCGGTCGTCTTCGTTCTTTGAATTTTCGATTAAACAACAATCACAACTTGGCGATGGCTGCACCGAAAGCCGCGGCACCGCTGTGATGTGAACATGGATCACTGAATAGTGTTGAAAGGTATTTTTTTATGAAACTAGAATCGCTAGCGCTGCATCATGGTTACGAATCCGAGGCCACCACCAAAGCCGCGGCAGTACCTATTTACCAAACCACTTCGTACACCTTTGACGATACCCAGCACGGAGCCGATCTGTTCGATCTGAAAGTACCCGGCAATATCTATTCACGCATTATGAATCCCACCGTGGGCGTGTTAGAAGAGCGCCTGGCGGCAATGGAAGGTGGTATTGGTGCCCTGGCGGTCGCCTCGGGAATGGCGGCCATTACCTATGCGATCCAGTGCATCTGTGATGCCGGCTCCAATATTGTCAGTACCAGTCAATTGTACGGCGGTACATACAATTTATTTGCCCACACCTTTCCCCGTCAGGGCATTGATGTGCGCATGGTGTCGGCCGATGACTACGCCGGCTTTGAAGCCGCCATCGACGACAACACTCGCGCTATCTTCTGTGAATCCATTGGTAACCCCGCGGGTAATATTGTTGACTTAAAACGCTTGTCGGATATTGCCCACGCCCATGGTGTGCCGCTGATCGTCGACAATACGGTGGCGACACCGTTTTTGTGTCGTCCCTTCGAGCTAGGTGCCGATATCGTGGTTCATTCCCTCACCAAATACATCGGTGGCCACGGCACCACCATTGGCGGTGCCATTATCGATTCCGGCAAATTCGATTGGGCGGCCAATAAAAAGCGCTTCCCAATGTTGAATGAAGCCGATCCGTCCTATCACGGCGTGGTGTACACCGAAGCCATGGGCGAAGCGGCCTATATCGGTCGCTGTCGAGTGGTGCCATTACGCAATATGGGCGCGGCCTTGTCGGCGCAAAGCGCGTTTAATCTATTGCAGGGATTGGAAACCTTGGCGTTGCGTATGGAGCGGCACTGTGAAAACGCCGAACAGCTGGCCGGCTTTTTAGCCGCTCACGACAAGGTCGAATGGGTTAACTATGCCGCACTGCCTGATAGCCCTTATCGCGATGCTTGCCAGAAGATAACCGGCGGCAAGGCTTCCGGTATCTTGAGTTTTGGTATCAAGGGCGGTATCGAAGCCGGTGGACAGTTTATCGACGCGCTGCAGATGATTCTGCGTTTGGTGAATATCGGTGATGCGAAATCACTGGCTTGTCACCCAGCCTCTACTACCCACCGTCAGCTGAATGCGGAAGAGCTGGCCAAGGCGGGGGTGAGCACGGATTTAATACGCATCTCTGTGGGCATCGAGCACATCGATGACATCATTGCCGATGTATCCCAAGCTTTGGATGCGGTCAAAGCTTAGCCAAGGTCATGGCCGTGGGGTGTCGGTCTCGATTCCCCGCGGCATTTCCAGCGTACTATCCTTTTTGCCGTTCTACCGTTCTACCGTTCTAGCGGTAGGCCACACTCGTCGGTGTTAGACTACACCAGCACAGCATCTTCCGTCGCGGTAGCGTATAATCGCCGCTTTCTGATCTATCTCTATTGAAGGCGCCACCTGTGACCGATACCTCGTTCCCATCTCTCCCCCTGTCTGACCAATTGCTGTCGAATCTGTCCTCTCTGGGCTATGAGACCATGACACCGATTCAGGCCGCCAGTTTGCCATTGATTCTCAAAGGGCAGGACGTAATTGCTCAGGCAAAAACCGGTTCCGGTAAGACCGCGGCGTTTGGTTTGGGGTTACTGTCGAATCTAAACGTTAAACGTTTCCGTGTGCAGACCTTGGTGCTGTGTCCCACTCGTGAATTGGCCGATCAGGTCGCCAAGGAAATTCGCCGTCTCGCTCGCGCCATTCACAACATCAAAGTTCTCACGCTATGCGGCGGCATGCCCTTTGGTCCGCAAATCGGATCATTAGAGCACGGCGCTCACATTGTGGTGGGAACGCCCGGTCGCATCGAAGAGCACTTGCGCAAAGAGCGTCTGTGCTTGGCAGAGCTGAATACATTGGTCTTGGACGAAGCCGATCGCATGCTGGATATGGGGTTTCAGGCCACGGTCGATGCCATCTTGGAGGCGACTCCTAAGCAGCGGCAAACGCTCTTGTTCAGCGCTACCTACCCGCCAGAGATTCAAGCCATTGCCGATCGAGTGATGAAGTCACCCAAAGTTGTCACGGTGGCAGAAGAGAAATCACAATCGACCATTGAGCAGCGCTTTTTTGAAGTGCGAGATGAAGAACATCGGCGCGAGGCGGCGATGCAGTTGTTATTCGACAACAAACCTCAGTCGACCATCGTGTTTTGCAATACCAAGCGTGAATGCCAGGATGTCGCCGATGAATTGCGCTCCCACGGTATTGAGGCCTTGGCTCTGCACGGGGATCTGGAACAGCGGGATCGAGATCGCACCTGGGTGCGCTTCTCCAATCGCAGTGCGTCGGTATTGGTGGCGACCGATGTGGCGGCTCGAGGGTTGGATATGGATGATCTGGATTTGGTGATCAACTATCACGTTGCCCTAGATGCTGAAGTGCACGTTCATCGAATCGGTCGTACCGGTCGTGCCGGTCAGAAGGGTAAGGCTTACACCTTGTTCAGTGGTCGTGAGATTCGCAAAGTTCGCGCCCTGGAAGAAGAGCAGAATATCACCGTTGAAGAGTCGGCTCTGCCTGAGCAAGATTTGGATTTGGCTTGGTTTCCGAAACCGGAAATGTCCACCTTACAAATCGATGGCGGTAAGAAAGACAAACTGCGCCCTGGCGATATTCTCGGCGGTCTCACCGGCAAGAGCGGCATTGAGGGCAACCAGGTAGGGAAAATCAACGTGTTTTCTACCTACGCCTATGTTGCCGTTGAGCGATCAACCGCCAAAGTTGCGCTGAAAAAACTGGGACAAGACAAACTCAAGGGCCGCCAATTTCGAGTGCGTGAGATCCGAGGGCGCTAGTTTTTAGAGTGCCACCGCTAAAACCATCAGATTCGGTGGTAGGGCCCAATTATTTTCGTGAATATGCGGTATTGCGCGACAGGCAAAGGAATTGTCTGTTCGCAGCCCCAAAAATGCTTGCAGAGCCTAGGACACAGGGATAAGTTTCGTCTTGTTGTAACACCTTCTGTTCACTTGCAAAGGATGCGAGCCATGTCATTCAAAGATGTAGTTAATAGTCTGTCTAATGCTGTCGGTGATTTAAGTTCACTGTCGGTAGAAACCTATACCGGAAAGATTACTGCTGATATTAAAGGTAGCGACGGTCAGGGTGTCATCGACTGGGAAAAACTGGTTAATGAAGCCAAAAAAGACGCGGGCGGTGTGGTGAACCTCAAACTGGCTTCGAAGTTTAACGTCGACGGCGATGCCACCTTGTTCATTGCCGAAGGTGAAATTCCCAATGATGTGCGCGTCGCTCATGACAGCGCCGTGCATGCGGGGCAGGCGGTTCGAGCCGATCTGATGGAGTTGGTGAGCGATTCCATAAAAAAGCTGTAGTTGGGCTGTATGAGCGTTTACCTAGACGTTTGCGGCGATTAGAGCAGTATCGTCGTGTCCCTAGCTACACTGTCGTCCGACACATTACTGATCGATGGGTTGATTACCATCGACAGCGACCTCAATCGCGCCGCGACTGAAGGCGTACTTCACCCGCTGGCAGAAACTGCCGAGCGCTTTCGCGACATCTCGCAGGACCCAGAGTTTTTCCAAGTGCTGCGAGATCGACTCTATCGTATGGGGTATTTAGCTCGTCGCGGAGGCCCCAATCATGTGGATGATTCACTGACGCGCGCCATCGAGCAATTGCAGCGTGAAGCCCATTTAACCGTCGACGGTTGGATTGGGAGCAATAGCTGGAGCGCACTTCAGGAACTGTTTGCGTTCGAGCCGTCAACCGCTGTAGAGCGTTGGATTGATCGCCAAGGCATGAGTATTGCCATGCGCCGTGCGGTCTATCTGCGTTTGGTAAGCCTTGGGGTTGTCGTCGGCAGCCCACGCGCAAGCGCCAGCAGCCTTAAGGATCAACACCTACAGATTTGGCGCGATCTTCTGTTGGCGATCAATGCCCCCGGTATCGACTCGGGCACTGATCCAATCAGCATTCAAGTGATCGCGTTCTTGTTTGATATTGATGCGCTCACATCGCTGGTTGCAGATCTTGCAGCACGGAAGAGTGACGGTGAACAGCATTCAGAAACCCTGCATCGGTTTCTCAATTGTTTGTTACAAATTGAATTGTGGTTGTTGGGTTATGACAAACTCAAGCCCGATGGTAAACCTCTCAAGCTCACCCGCCAGCGACGTAAGCGAGCCGGGGCACGGGGCAAAAGCGCGGGCTATCAATACTCTCAATTTTACTCGGTGCTGCGTCAGTTCTGGCGAGATCGAGGGCTGACTCTCGAGCATGCAGAGAGTGAGCGGTTGATCTTGCAGACGCTGTCGCATTTGGCACAGCTCCAAGACGATGAAGTATCCCCTTCCAACGGCTCGGATATCAATAACCTGATCACACAAATTGACGAGGATGCCGCTGCGGTCGAAATACAATGGCAATCGCAATCATTAATGGGGCGTTTATGGGACGGTGTAAAACGCGTGTGGCGCTTCTTGAAGTGTTTCGTTGGCGCCGTTATTGATCGCATCAAACTGTTAGCTCGAGCTGCGCGACAGCTCGCTGCAGATAGCTTTAGCGTTATTCGCCGTACTCAAAAAATATTTTCTGAAGCAGCGTCCTTTTTATGGAAGCCTGCGGTGGCTGGTTCAACGCAGAAGGCGGCGCTGCACCATGATAAGGATTTTGATTTTAAAGTGTTTCTGGATCAAGACGTCGCCCCTCAAGAGAGTCAAAAACTCTTTCAGCGATTGAATCATCAACTGCTGTGCTTTCGGGCGGCCATTCGTCTGTTGCGCGGGATTTTTCTGGCGGCTATGGATGCCGTCGCCATCGCCGCCGGTCCTTGGGGGTGGTGGCGATTAATTCGCAGTCTGTTACGCTGGCACAACCTCTATGATGAAGACGATCGTCGTTTGATTGAAGCCGCTTACAACGTAGAAGGTTAAATTCGTTAACTTCAAGTGAGTTCTGTGTTTCATATCTTCCTTCATTTTCTCGTGCCTTTATTAGCCAGTCTTGCCGTCAGTCGACAACACTGGTTAAAGATCTGGCTGATCATGATGGCCACCATGGCTGTCGATCTCGATCATTTGCTCGCCAATCCCATCTACGACCCAAGCCGTTGCAGTATTGGTTTCCATCCGTTGCACCAATGGCCCTGGTTTATTGTTTACGGCGGCTTAAGTGCCTTCAAGCAAACCCGTTGGATCGGGCTGGGGCTGTTGATTCACATGGCCCTTGATTCCATTGATTGCCAGTGGACCAACGGTATTTGGTATTGGCTGGGAGGCTAGCTTTTCAGCTCAAACATCACCGCTGTTAGCCCGCTTGAAAAAGAACCGGGCTCTAGACAATGATCGGTTTGTAGCATATGTTTTCACCCTTAATGGAATGTGTTGATAAGGGATGAATTGTGGCAGTCATTGGAATTGATTTAGGAACGACAAACAGCGCTTGTGGTGTGTGGAAAGATGGGCAAGTCGAGCTGATTCCCAATCGTCTCGGAGACTACCTGACCCCTTCTGTGGTTAGCCTTGGCGACAAGAACGAACTGATTGTGGGTAAATCTGCCCGTGAGCGACTGGTCAAATACAGTGCTCGTACTGTGGCTGCGTTCAAGCGCTTGATGGGAACCAATCACAAAGCGCGTATCGGAAAAATGGAGTTTACAGTTGCCGAACTCTCGGCGCTGGTACTCAAATCTCTCAAAGAGGATGCTGAAGCCCATTTGGGCGAAGCCGTCACCGAAGCGGTAATCAGTGTTCCCGCATACTTCAATGATAATCAGCGTCACGCCACAAAGCTCGCCGGAGAATTGGCGGGGCTCACCGTTAACCGTCTGATCAACGAACCGACCGCTGCAGCCATGGCCTATGGCCTGCAGGACAAAAGCGAGGGTACCTATCTGATTTTGGATATGGGGGGTGGTACTTTCGATGTCTCTATCTTGGAATTCTTTGACGGTGTCATGGAGGTACACGCTAGTGCCGGCGACAACTTCCTAGGCGGCGAGGATTTTGTCGATGCTATGGTGGATTCGGTATTGCGGGAGCTGGAGCTCGGACGCGAACAGTTATCGCCTCAACATCTGCAAGCGCTCACCGTACAAATGGAAATGCTCAAACGGCATATTGGCAGCAAGGAAGAGCACCAGCTGGAACTGCAAATCGATGAAAAAACCGTTTCTTGGACCGCCAATCAAACTTGGTTTTTAAAAACGGTCTCCACTTTGTTGTTACGCTCGAAACGCCCGATCGAACAAGCCTTACGCGATGCCAATATTCCCCTACGTGAAATTGACGATGTGGTCTTGGTCGGTGGCAGCACGCGTTTGGGGGCTTTTCGCTCCATGGTCGGTAAGATGTTTGGTCGTCTTCCCTCCTGCCATCTTGATCCCGATACCGTGGTGGCTATGGGGGCCGCCATTCAGGCAGGACTCATCGCTAGAGATGAAGGTTTAGAGGATGTTGTGCTTACCGATGTCTGCCCCTATACCTTGGGAACAGGCATCGTGAATCGCGATGCGCCAGAAAAAGGCAATTACTTTTTGCCGATTATTGAGCGTAATACCGTAGTGCCGACCAGCTATGTGAAGCAAGTATGTACCTCCTACGATGATCAAGAGGAACTACTGGTACAAGTCTATCAGGGCGAAAGCCGCTACGTTGAGAAGAACATCTTGCTGGGAGATGTTAGCGCTCGAGTACCCAAAGGTAAGGAAGGTGTCGAGGCGGTGGATATTCGCTACAGCTACGACATGAATGGCTTACTGGAAGTGGATTTGAAAGTGGTCTCAACGGGGAAAGTCTACAACAAGGTCATTCATAACTCTCCCGGTACCTTGAGCGAGTCTGAGCGGAAAAAATCCAAGGAGCGGCTGGCCGCTCTAAAATATCATCCTCGAGACAAGGAGGAGAACTTAGCCGTACTCGCCCGTGCCGAGCGTATTTATGAAACCAGTCTTGGCGAGCGTCGAGATTTCGTCGCTGGGCTTCTGGCCGAGTTTGAGCGCACCTTGGAGGGGCAAAACCCTTCAGAAATTGAGAAGTGTCGCGCCCAAGCCATAGAAATCTTGGAGAACTTAGAAAATGAGGAATGGCACTGATGGCTCCGTGGAGTGTGCTGGACATTTCAGAGGACTCCGATGCCAGAGCCATCAAACGAGCTTATGCCAAAAAACTCAAGGTAACGCGCCCCGATGATGATCCTCAAGCATTCCAAGAGCTGCATGATTCCTATAAGTGGGCGCTTGAACTCTATCGCTATCGACAAGACGAATTGCAAGAGCGAGAACAGCTGTTAGAGGAGCAAGCGGCAGATCAGCGAGTAGACCCACTAACATCAGGAGAGCAAGAAAACACCGAAACCGATTTGATTTCATCCTCTACTGAGAACATTCACTCTGCTGCCAGTGAGGGGGAATTCGATAGTGACAATGCAAACAATGATGTTACTCAAACTCTGCAAGAAACTAGCAATAGTGACCTTCAGGCTGAGCTCGACCAGAACAGCGACGAGGGCAATGATGGTTCCTCAATCACCGATGAGGCAGATGAGGCTCCAGCCGAAGAGCCCGATCCCGAATTAGAACGNAAAATTGAAGATTACCAACAATTACTGGATCGCGTAGACGAATTGCTCGGTAACAACCGCCTTTATCCTCAAGAGAAAAATTGGAAATTCCTTGAAGACACCCCCTATCTCTTAGATGAAGAGTTCAATTGGAATCTCGGCGTACAAGTATTTCTTCGGGTATTACAACACAACAGTGATGTCTTGAACGCCGAGGGAAATAAGCGCTCAAAAGGGTATTCCAGTGAAGTGACCGACAACGTGATTCAGTATTGTGATCTGTTGTTTGGCTGGCGCTCTAACGCTCAGTATTTATACGAGCAGGNGGAAGGCTTAGATGTTNCTCTCGTGCTCGACAAGTTGGCCGATGGTTCTGCCGTTCAATACCCGTCACAGCCGCTGCGTGGAGGTGCGCAGTTAGTGCTGGATAACGGAGCCCAATATCAATCGAGCGACAAAGAGGAGGGGGAGTTTTACTACTTTGGTGGCCTGTTTCAACGGGGTATCGCTGTCGTCATCGATGTTTTAATTTTGTTCATGGGGTTTTGGATGCTGCTTAGTCTCGTTCAAACCTTTTCGGGTTTCTCAGATCCCGACGAACTGGATGTCACCGCATTGGCTTTCGCGATCGTAGGTTACTTTTTTATGGCGTTAATCATGGAAAGCTCCTCCTGGCAAGCCACGCCGGGTAAGCGTCTGATGGGATTTCAGGTCACTCGAAAAGACCTCAGTCGNATGGGCTATGGCCTCGGGCTTTGGCGCATGCTCATGTTTATGATCACCTTGCCCTTCGCGAAGATTACGTGGATTACCAATGCTTTTTTGGGGGGAAATTTGATACATGATCGATTGAGCCGAACCCACGTTATTAAGGTCAGAAAAAGTTAACGGCTTTCTTCGTTTCCCAAACAACGTGCAATCCTTGAACGACGACTTACTTGGTTGAACGGCGTTTAGTCCGAGCTTGGTTGTCTTTTGATGTAATCGCGTGGGGTAACACCTGTCCAGCGCTTAAACGCCCGGTAGAATGAGGTGGGTTCGGTAAAACCCACATCCTCGGCAACCTGCTCGATACTCTTTTTACCGCTGCTCAATAGGTAGATGGCGGTGTCGCGACGAATGTCGTCTTTGATGTTCTGGTAGGATGTGCCTTCCGTTCTGAGGCGTCGCCTTAAGGTGGCAGAGGTTAACTTCATGCTCTCTGCAATGGCATCAAACTCTGGAAAANTGTTGCCGACATCGCGTTGAATCATCATGCGTATNTTGTCCACCAGACTGTTTTCATAGTCCGGTAGCGACATCAATGCCAGTGAAGGAATGGTGAGAAACTCTTCTAGGTTTTGTTCGGATTGTTGATTGGGCAAATCCAATTGACTCTTGCTAAAGCGCAAACTGTTGTGCGGTTGATCGAAAGCAATAGGCGCTTTGAACAGCAANTTATAGTCTTTGGCATTCACGGGTCGCGGGTGGCTAAAGTTCACCGATCGCAGTGACAGGGATTGGCCAATAATCCAGCAGGACAAGCGATGAATCACCGCCAGCAACGTCATNGGCAAAATACGATAGGGATCGGTTGCCTCTGATTTTGTGGCCAGGGTGTAATTAACGTAATCACCGTCGGCCACTATNTCNANTTGATAGGAATCACTGATNGTGTGATAAAAGTCTATCCCGCGTTGTAAAAATAGCCCCAGTGTGGGGCGGTGAATGCTGGCGTAACACATCATGGCAAAAGTGCCGGGGCGTGTGGGTGGGTCGAGATACCCCGTATTTTCGTCGTTTAGGATTTCGACAATCTTGTCCGACAGGGCGACAAAATCCTCGCTGGGAATTCTGGCCTTTTCATTTGCCAGAATCTCAGGATTAACCCCTATGTTGTGCAGAGCTGATGTGGCGTCATGCCCGTGGCGTGCCAGTGAGGCGAGCAGGGCATTGACGTAGAAAACTGAGACTGTGGATATTTCCATGAACCTACCATACCTCGGTATCGGTATTGATCAGCGTGACAGAAATACTATCGGCTCAGAGTGGGAATAACAACTGAACAGCCAGACTAAAAATCTGTCAGGCTGTTGTAGGGCTACAGCTATTNTTTAATGGCGCTCTAAAAAAGTCTCAACTGCTCCAACAGATTTTCGCTTTGCTGCTCGACCAGGCGGAAAACTGATCTTGGTAAGCGTCTTCCAGTTGTGCACGTTTGACTTTCAGAGTGGGCGTCATAAAGTTGTTATCCACACTCCAGAGTTCGCTGAACAAGACTAGAGCACTAATGTTCTCATGTTTATCCAAACGCGAGTTAGTGTCATTGATTAAACTGATCAGAGACTGTACCAGTTTCTCTCTGGCAACGGAGTCCTTCGATTGTTCCAGTGCGGTTTCGGATAAAGTCGCCAGAGCAATGGGTTGCGGCAAATCGGGGCCAGTAACACAGACTTGCTCGAGCGCGGTATTGCGCAGNAGNANATCTTCGATGGGCGCNGGCGCGACGTATTTACCTTTACTGGTTTTAAAGATCTCTTTAAAACGCCCAGTTATCTTCAGGCGCTGCTGTTGATCAATAGCGCCTTTGTCGCCAGTGTGCAGATAACCTTCCTGATCAATGGCGTCTTTGGTGAGCTCGGGTTCGAGATAGTAGCCCATCATGTTGGTGGGTGATTTGATCAAAATTTCACCCTGTGGACAAATCTTGCAATCCACAAATGGGTTGGCGGTACCGACATAACCAATTTGGGCTTCACCCAATTGTGTCGAATGGGAATAAGCGAAATTTTCGCTCATCGCATAGCCTTCCAAAATAGTGATNCCCAGCGATTGNTACCAGTTCATCAGCGAGGTNGACAGTGGCGCGGCACCGCTAACGCCAATGCGAACTTTATCCATNCCCAGCGCTTTGGTGAGNTTGCGNTTAATCAGACGAGAAATCAGCGGTAGCTTGAGTAAACGATTGAGTTTTTCTTCTGGAACTTGTTGAAACACTCTCTGTTGCAGCTTGACCCAAATCCTCGGGACTGCAAAAAACAAGGTCGGTTGCGCGCGCCGGAGATCATCGGCAAAGGTTTCCAAGGAGGCGGAGAAGTACACGGGAAATTCTTGATAGAGTTGATTGATCTCCACCGCTGCACGCTCGGCAACATGCGCCAACGGCAGATAAGAAAGCATGCGATCGTGTTGGTTGGTGTCGTAGAGTTTGCCGGTGAGAACGCCAACGGTGGCCATGGTAGCGAACGAATGCATGACACCTTTGGGCATGCCCGTGGTGCCCGAGGTGTAGATGATGGTGGCGAGTTGCTGACGATCGAAGGTTGGGCTCTCGATCATCGGCGCGGTGGTGGCAATGATCTCGTTCCAATTGGCTCGAGTGTCAGCGCTGTCAGGTGCAAGCGGCATGGCAATGGTGTGTACACTTTCTGGAACGCCGGCCGACATCGCCTTCCAGCCGTCTAGCTTACCGACAAACAACGCTTTGGCTTCACTGTGTTCTAAAATTTGTTGAATGCTGTTGGCCGAGAGCACAGGGTAGAGCGGCACTGAAATATGCCCGGCCATCCAAATGGCGAAATCGGCCATAATCCAGTGAGCGCAATTGCTCGACATGATGGCAATCCGGCTGCCGGGCTCTAGATTCAATGATTGCAAATAGGCCGCCATGCGACGCACGTGATCGGCATGCTGACGCCAAGTGAACTCTTCAATACGACCGTCTTCATGGGGCTGTACAAAACAGAGGCGATCGGCCAAGGCTTTTTCGTTGTGGTAGAACTTTTCCAAGGGTGTTGGGTATTGGTCCAGTGTGATGTCGGCGTGAGTACGAATCGATGCTTGGCTAGACATGGTAAATCTCTAATCGTTGTGTAGCGGGAGTTAATGCGTTGAGGCCTTCGATGGAATAAATACATCGAAGGCCTCAAATGACGCTCCAGTTCTTGGAGCTTGGCGTGAACGCTTACTGTGGAAGTTGGCCCATCGCCTTTGCTCGTGCAGCTTGTTCAGTGGCCATTTTCATTTTGTTAACCACTTTGTCGATGGTGAAACTGGCAGAGGGCTGTCTGGGTGGGTATTGCCTAAAGGTCATCAGCCATTGCCCGATCACTTGTTGCATGGGTACAAAGAGCCAAAGGTTATCCGCCATCCAACGGGTGTACATTTTCGAATCCATTGAGGTTTCAAAAGGGTCGGTTCGCAAGTTCATGCCGATAGGAAAATTCAGTGTTTCTCGCTCACCGCCCCAACCGTCGGGCATCACGGAGAAGTGAATCTTCCAATCTTTCCAGCGCACGGCGTTGAGACTGGCGTTGTCGTCGAAGAAGAAAACGGTTTCGCGTTTGTGGGGGCCTTTCCCTAACAGGCGATCAGTTTGATCGTAACCATCCAAATGAA
>PANW01000076.1 GCA_002707785.1 Cellvibrionaceae bacterium
GGTAAAGATAACGCCTTTGCCCTGCTCTCAAATCATCCCAACGTAGAGATTCGATTGTTCAACCCTTTCCTAAACCGCTTTCGACGCGGCCTGGAGTTTCTTGGAAACGTCAATCGCGCCAATCGCAGAATGCACAACAAGTCGCTTACGGTAGATGGCAGAGTCACGATTGTCGGCGGGCGCAACATTGGTGACGAGTACTTTTCAGCAGACCAATCGCTGGAATTTGGTGACTTTGATTTGCTCGCCATAGGACCGGTGGTCAATGAAATCTCACAACAATTCGATCTCTATTGGAACAGCGAAGCCGCCTACCCGGTCGCGACGCTCATTCCACCGCTGGACAGTCCTTGGTCTGAGACGAGAGACCGTATCAATCATTTGATACAGGACTACCAAGGCAGTGACTATGTACGGCGATTAAAGCGAGCTCATATCATTTCAGACATTAGTCGAGAGGATGCCCCTATCTACTGGGGGAAAGCTCATGCAGTCTACGATCCTCCCTCCAAAGCAACTCCAAGCCACACAGTGTCCTCGAGCTCTGCCCTGCCCGATAATTATATGCTGCCACAACTCATCAGCGTATTTGATCAGGCTCAGCGATCACTGGTGTTGGTCTCTCCGTATTTTGTCCCCGGTGAGGCAGGCGTTGAACTGTTGACTCAATATCGTCAACGGGGAATTGATGTGACCGTTGTTACAAATTCGCTGGCCGCGACCGACGTAGTCGCCGTTCACGGTGGCTACCAAAAATACCGCGCGCCGCTGTTGGAATCAGGTGTGGAACTCTACGAAGTCCGAGTGGATGCCAAAGCCAAACCCAGTTCATGGAAAGGTTCTAGCCGCGTAAGCCTTCACGCGAAAACGTTTTACGTCGACGACACCACTCTGTTCGTCGGCTCCTTCAATTTCGACCCAAGATCTGCGGCCTTGAACACCGAGCTCGGCATTGTGATCGAATCCCCAGAATTGATTCAAGCCATTAAAGAGAAAGCCAGCGCTGAAATTGCGAAGGTCACCTATAAGGTAGAGTTGAATGATAATGAGTTGCGCTGGATTGGCGTTGATGGCACTTATGACAAAGAGCCACAGGCGAGCTTATGGCGACGAATTGGCGCGACTCTAATGGGGTGGCTCCCCATTGAACAGCACCTCTAAGCTGGAAGAATGCTATAGAAGAAAACAAAGCGGGACAGAGTGATCTACCCGCTTCATTTGGATAAGTTTAACTCAAGCTTCAGCCTTGGCCGACTTTAGCATTTCGAGCAGTCGATCTTTAAGATCCAAGCGAACTTTTTTGCGTGTTTCAAGATATTCATCCGAAGTCGATTCTGCGCCCGACTCGATGCGATGCACTTCATGATCAACTTCATGGTAATCCTTAAACAAACGTGCAAAGTGCGCATCGTTCATCTTCAGCTCATGAATCTCTTCACGGTATTCTGGTAGCTCATGAACTAAATCGTGTTTTTCCAACATCTAAGGCCTCTCTTAGTGGCGTGGTTCGCTGTAATTTCGATGAGGCTAGTATTGAGAAAAACCGCCATTAAACGAATGATTCAGATCAACTACCCGATGTTTAGTCCTCACAAATTAGGCGGGAATGAAAAAAGGTGACTTAAGTCCCCTCAGACGAGCTAAAGGGGTTAGACATACATCACTGCGAACGCAGCGCGGCAATCTCTTGCTTACGTCTTCGATGACAGCATCATCGGATCAATCGCCCTTCACGACACCACCAGCCACACCGCAACCCCCAACATCAACAAGCCCGCGGTACGATTCATCAACGCCACGTTTTCGCTGTTGCGCAATACTCGACTGAGAGTTCGCCCACCCAACGCATAGCCCATTAGGCACAACCACTCGATCAACAGGATGAGACTCAGCAAGACGGTCATCTGAGGCAGAAGCGCATGATCGGGGTCGATAAACGGCGGCAAGAGCGCGATAAAAAATGCCCAGCCTTTTGGATTGGCGATAGCGGTGACAAACCCCTGCAACATCAAGGCGCGCGGTGATACATCTCGAGGCTTAGCATCCATCTGCACGGCCATATTTCCCTGCGACCGCCACAACTGAACGCCCAAATAGAAAAGATACAAGCCACCGCCAATCTTCATCAACACGAACATCTCCGGATAGCGCAACATAATCGCCGCCACCCCCACAACCGCGGCAGTTGCTACAAGGCCAACGGCCACCAGTTCTCCCGCCATCATCCAGAGTGTACGACGCACACCAATTTGCATCCCTAAGGTCAACGCCAAGGTCATACACATACCTGGCGTTGCAGAGACAAACAGAAAGGTTGGAACAAAGACACTGAGTAGCGTGGTGTTGATCACGTCTGACCGCCCAAATAAGACCGATGAAAAAAGTTGAATCCGCTAAAAATAGCGGCATTACAAAATCGAGAAGCTAGTTGGACTGACCCTTCTCAGAAATCCAGCCGCCTGTTGCCTGTATCGGAGTCGGATCACTGCCGTGACTGACCCAAAACGCTAAGCCATAACGCACGGCTGTTTTCTCAACGTCATTATCGGCTTGCGGCAAGGCTACATTCCACATACCGTCATCGGAAACAGTCTCTTGATGTGATAAAACCACAAAATCCTGAGGCAAACGCCTACCGCTATTCTCGCCCTTAGAAATGTCTGTGACCAAACCAAAACCTAAGAGCGCAACATTTAGCACCAATCCGCGATTGTCGGCCTGCCGCAAAAAACGCACATGCGCTGTCTGCTCAGCCACAGAGACCTTCAACTGCCCCACAGATTGGGCTTGAATCTCAGGCAACTCTGGTCGCTGAAACCAAGCCGCCCACTCCTGGCCAGAGAACATAAATCCCGGCGTATAGACCGCATTACAGCGACCGTGAAGTTGATACCGACGCTGCCTTTGCGAGTATTTAATAGACGCAAAAGGATCACGCCACCCCAAATAATCCCAATAGTCCACGTGAAAGACCACCGGTACAAATGATTGCCACAACTGATCGTGATCTTTTAATCCCGATATCCAGCGCTCTGCTGGAGGGCAACTGCTGCAGCCTTGTGAACTGAACAGCTCAATCAATGCCACCTTAGTGTCACCCGAATCCCATTCGAATTGCCCCTCTACTGACGCCTGAACGGCAACCCCTTGAAAGGCAAAATTCAATAGGCTCAACCACATCAGATACCTAATTCGCAAACCACCACCCCTGACTTAAAACCACCCATATTGATTACAGAAAGATCAAACTGACCACTTTTCACAAAACCCGTTTCTACTTCCATGCTTAGGCCGATAAGCCAAGATTAAGTTCAATCCGTATTAGGGTTAGAATAAGGACAACGAGTATCTTGCGCCTACTGAGTTGGACCACGACTCAGAACACTATTTAGAATACAACAGAGACCGACAGCATGGGATTTACAGGGCAAACCGATTACAACCACGATGGACCTCGCCCCAAAACAGGTGTACTGCTAACCAATTTGGGCACACCCGACGCCCCCACCAGTAAAGCACTGAGAGTGTACCTTAAAGAATTCCTCAGTGATCCACGAGTCGTTGAGATCCCGCGTCTCGTCTGGTGGCTGATTTTACACTTTTTTATCCTACCCTTACGTCCAGCTAAATCAGCCAAGCTGTATGCCTCCATCTGGCAAAAAGAAGGTTCACCACTTTGGGTGATTTCACAAAAACAAGGGGAAAAGCTGCAACAGCAACTCGATAACACCTATGGCGAAGGCGAAGTTCCAGTGACAATTGGCATGCGTTATGGCAACCCCTCGATCGCCAGCGCCATTGATCAGTTGACTGCGCAGAATGTGAGAAACCTCATTGTATTGCCGCTCTACCCACAATACAGCGGTGCCACTGGAGGTTCGACGTTCGATGCCGTCGCCCATCATCTACAAAGCTTGCGCTGGGTACCTGAAGTGAAAGTCATCAACGGTTACCATCAGCACCCGCAATACCTGCGAGCGTTGCGACTCAGCGTCGAGCGCCACTTTGAAACTCACGGTGTTCCTGACAAGCTGGTACTGTCTTACCATGGCACACCACAAAGATACCTTGAACAAGGTGATCCCTACTCTTGCTTTTGCCAACAAACCACTCGTCTACTGAGCGAACAATTGGACTACCCTGCTGACAAGATCATGACCACTTTCCAATCGCGTTTTGGCAAGGCCACTTGGTTGCAACCCTACACGGACACCACCCTTGCATCACTGCCCAATGAAGGGGTTAAGCATGTGGCCGTGATCTGCCCGGGCTTCTCGGCCGATTGCCTAGAAACTCTCGAAGAGATTGAGGGGGAGAATCGAGAGGTATTTATCGAGGCAGGAGGCAAAGAATTCCATTACATCCCCTGCCTCAACGACAACGATGACCACATTCAGATGATGAGCGAGCTGATCGAGCAGAATCTTCCACCCCAGTTTGGACCTCTTAAGATCTCACTAAACTAAAGCTGCTCAACATAACCGCTGAACCATAAGCCAAGCTACCACGTACAACTAGTAAACGCGCGCAATTGCGCTGATCGGATCATCAAAGCGATTCGATCAGCGACAATTGACGGCTAAGACTACTCAAACGCGGAAGGGCAACCCATGTTTCAGCGTATCGCCAGTGACAAGCAATCGTCCAGAGGTATCCCAGTTGGCCTGAGCTCCTGCCTAGCCGGACAGCAGGTTCGCTACAACGGAGGTCACACACAGTCTCAACTGTGCCTAAAAACCCTCAGCGGATATTTCGAATTCAACACTTTTTGTCCTGAGGTGGCCGCGGGTTTCGGCACCCCTCGCCCCACCATGCGTCTAATCGGTGACCCCAACGATCCACGACTCGCATTCAGCGATGGCGACTACGAACAAGACCTAAGCCCTCAGCTCGAAGCTGGCTACAGCGAAAAGCTGAAAACCCTCTCCCATTTAGACGGCTATATTTTGATGAAAAATTCGCCCAGCTGCGGCCTGGAGCGCATCAAGGTCTATCAAAAAAATGGCTATGCACACACTCAAAAAGGACAAGGTCTTTTCGCCGCGGCTCTTCGTGAACGCTATCCGCTAATGCCACTCGAAGAAGAAGGTCGTCTCCACGACCCAGCCTTGCGAGAGAACTTTGTGTTGCGCGTCTACACCCATCACAACTTCAGAACCGAGGTACTAAACGACCCCTGCTACCATAAGCTCATCCAATTCCACAGCAGCTACAAATATGTGTTGATGGCTCACAGCCAAGCGGTTTACAAGCAGCTAGGGCGTTATTTGGCTGATGCGCACGCACTGCCATTGGAGCAAGTATTGAAAACATACTTCGAAACCTTGATGGCGGCTTTGGCTGCGCCCGCGACTCGACGTGGACATGCCAACGTGATGTTGCATTTACTAGGCTATCTGAAGAACACGGTTGCAGGGGAAGCGAGACAAAGTATCGTCGACATTATTGACCGCTACCGCCAGGCCAAAATACCGATGATCACGCCCTTAACTCTATTAAGGCACTACATCGATCAATCGGGTAGCGGCTATGTCAAAGCACAACGTTACTGGGAACCTTACCCTCAAGACTTGGGCCTTGCCAATAAACTCTGACGAATCACTGAGACGGTCAGACAAAAGCCCTGTCCTCGACACCCATAGCGAATAAAGCAAGAGAGGCTCTTAGCGTGCGATACCCCAACCTCACCTAGAGCCTGCGAGCCCTGCCCTGAGAATAATTCCGACCATTAATCGAGACCGACACGCACATGAATACTGTTTGGCTGAGAAATGATCTGCGTCTAGATGATAACCCTGCACTGCATTTTGCCTGTAAGAATGCTGCACGTAACAATCGTCCGGTATCGGTCATCTACTGTACCACTGAGGCTCAATGGAAAGAGCATAACGAAGCCGGCGTAAAACTCGGCTTTCGGACCTCCGCCTTGTCTCATTTACAAGCTGCACTCGCAAATCGGGGCATAAAACTACACCTGCTGCACGCCAATCGATTCAGCAACTGCGCACCCGTGATTGCGGAATTTTGCAAAGCCCACTCGGTGACATCGCTCTGGTTCAACACCGAAGTCCCTTTGCACGAAAAGCAACGCGATCAAGATGTCCGCAACACTTTGAATGAGATAAACATCGAATGCCACAGCTTCGAGCATGAGTTTCTAGTAGCTCCTGACATGCTGCAAACTCAGAAAGGCAGTCCCTACAAAGTGTTCACACCTTGGTACAAAGCTTGGATACAACAACTTGAGGCTGAGGCAGAGCCTCTACCTGCACCAACTCAATTATCAACCCAGACCCGCTCTACGCCCTCAAACACCATCGTATTGCCTCTCGCTGAGGACTTCCGACAAGATCTCTGGCCTGCAACAGAAGCTGCAGCGCACGAGCGAGCTCAACAGTTCTGTGATGAAAAGATTCATCGCTACTTAGATACTCGAGACATCCCCAGTATCAACGGCACCAGTACCCTTTCACCGTATTTTGCCAGTGGTTTAATCAGTTCTCGTCGCTGCTTGAAAATCATCCAAGACAGTTACCGAGACCATTCCATTGCAGGCTCTTGGCGATTAGACCCTTGGCTTAGAGAGATCGCTTGGAGAGAGTTCTATCGCTATCTGATGCTCAACTTTCCGAATTTAAGCCGTGGCCTTCCCTTTAAGATGGACACTCAATATCTGCAGAGGGAATCGCACACAAACTGCGTTACCGCTTGGCAGCAAGGTAAAACTGGATACCCTATTATTGACGCAGCCCAGCGGCAATTACTGCGCACTGGCTGGATGCACAATCGCCTGCGAATGCTCTCCGCCAGCTTTTATACCAAACTGATGCTGGAACACTGGAGTGACGGCGAAGCTTTCTTCATGCGGCATTTGCTCGATGGCGACTTCCCCTCAAACAATGGCGGCTGGCAATGGAGCGCCTCGACAGGATGCGATGCCTCACCTTGGTTCCGCGTGTTTAACCCCACCACCCAATCGCAAAAGTTCGACCCCGACGGTAGCTTCATACGCCGGATGGTGCCCGAACTATCCAGCTTAGACAGTAAATCCATACACAACCCTTCCACACAACAGCGCCAGCAGCTGAACTATCCCGCTCCCATAATTGACTATCGGCAGGCGCGCGAGCGGGGGCTCGAACGGTTCAAGAGCTTGAATGAGCTCATGAGCGTGCGGACATAGCGTAATTCCGTAAGTTGTTGCTCCAGCCTGTTTCCAGTCGCCGATGACCCGTTGTTACTGAATCGGATCGAGACTGAGCTCAACTCAAAAGCTATAAAACGGTTATATCGACAGCGGAAGTCGCACCCTAATTAGCCGTTGACGCCAGCCAAAAACGAAAGGATAATGCCGTTCGAACTTAATTACCTGACGAATTTGAGCCTTTAACCTATGTCCCCAGCCCACAAAGCCTGCCCCATAGAGCAAGAAGACAAAATCCTGTCTGCCGCCGCTGACTGCATCAACGAGGCGTCATTGACAGACTTCACCATGTCCGCCATTGCCAAGCGCGCAGGAATGTCTATGGGGTCAATCTACAAACACATACACAGTAAAGAAGACGTACTGCTGGCACTCGCGACTAAGGCCCATGAAGCTCTGCTGCGATGCTTTCGTGATATCTATCACTGCGCTGAACTCACGCCAGCGGAACGTCTCATTGCACTAAGCCTGCTGGACTTCAATCGAGTCGATGCCTACCCGTTCGTACGTCATCTAGAAATGCTGGTGAGCAACCACGTTATCCTCGAACGCGCTTCTCCCCTATGGCGCACGCGACTGCAAACCAGTGCAGCGGACCTGACTCTACAATGTGAATCTTATATCCAAAATGCGATCGAAAACGGTGAACTGAAACCTCATACAGATCCGCTGAATACAGTAAAACAGATCACCTTGGCGGTTTGGTCGCTGAACGTCGGCAGCATTCAAGTTCTGCTACAAACAGTAGAGCCGTCTAGCCGGACTACAGACCAACGATTGCCTTTTCCCCAAGAAACGACTGCGCCCCATGTGTTTAACATGAAACGCCTGATTAATAGTTTTGATTGGGAATACCCCTTGGACGACAAGGGCATCGAGAAAGCAGCAACACAATTAACGACAATGGGTTACCGATAACCTTCGGCAATCATTCTATCGATAAACACTGACGATCTATCGCGCTAGTCCTTTACAGGTAAATATTATGAATTTTCGACGTTGGTTAATCACCATCTCATTGTGTGTCGCCGTTTTCGGTGCACTGGCCACTTACAAAGTCATGCAGATCCGTGCGGCTATTGCATTTGGTGAGTCGTTTCCTGAGCCTTCACAAACGGTTGAGGCCAGTACCGTTGAGGAAGCCACCGTGCAATCACGTATCAATACAATTGCAACCGTAGTCGCGCCTCAAATTGTCAATTTACGTAACGAACTTGAAGGCCGTATTGCCAGTATCAATTTCAAATCGGGTGATAGAGTCAAAGCTGGTGATGTATTATTACAACTGAACATCGCCGAAGAACAAGCTCGATTGAAAGCTGCCGAAGCCAGAGCTCGATTGGCCGATCTCGATCTGCAACGCATACGCAAGCTGCGAAAGAACCAAACCGTCTCAGAAGAACGACTGGATCAAGCTCAGGCGCAATACGATATTGCGCGAGCTGATATGGCAGAGTTAAAAGCCACCATTGACAAGAAAACTCTACGAGCACCGTTCGATGCTCAAACCGGATTACATCAGTTTGAAGTGGGCGAGTTCCTGTCAAGCAATACGGTGATCACTCGGTTGGTCGGCCTAACCGATTACACTTGGGTCGACTTTAGCTTGCCGCTCAATCAATCTCAGTTGTCGCTGGGCGCTGAAGTCACGGTGTTTACCAATAAAGCGGTAAAAGAGCCCATTACGGGAACTGTGATCGCGCAAGACTCTACGGTGTCTGCCGACTCACGCAACCTAATGTATCGAGCACAAATCGCCAACAGCCACAATTTGCCCCACAACACGATCGTCAATATAGAGGTTCCCACCGCCGAGAAACGCAATGCACTCACCTTACCGGCGTCTGCGATTCGTCACGATGCCTTGGGCAGCTTTGTCTATGTGCTTGAGGAAGATACCGCCAATAAAGGCTATCGAGCCAAAAGAACGAGCGTCAAAGTTACCCCTGAAAACCGTACAAAGAATCCAGACGAACACTTAACCGCAACCATCACTAAGGGCGTAGAAGTCGGTCAACTGGTGGCCGCCAACGGATCTTTCAAACTGCGTCAAGATCTACTCGTGTTCGTGAAAAATCGTCCAACAACTCTCTCCACGTCGCAGTCTACTGTGCAGCACCCATAAAGAAGGATTCTCTCCATGAGCAGACAATATGGTAGCCCGACGGTAATGGATGTGTTTGTCACACGCCCCATTCTTGCCATTGTACTTTCTCTTACTTTAGTCATCACAGGTATTCGCGCGGCACTGGAATTACCCATCCTGCAGTACCCTCGTGTGGAAAGCTCGTCACTGCAAATCACTACCGCTTACATCGGTGCATCGGCAGAAGTCGTGCAGGGTTTTATCACCGACCCGATTGAGCGGGTTGCATCCACTGTACCGGGTGTTGATTATGTGGACTCCAATACCCTAGCAGGAATGAGCACGGTCAATGTCTGGCTAAACCTCAATGAAGACAGTACTGCTGCACTGGCGGAACTCTCTTCACGCTTAGATCAAATCAGTTTCGAATTGCCTGCTGGCGCAGAGGACCCCGTGGTAGAAGTTGAGCGCGCTGACCGCTCCTCTGCGGTTTTCTATCTGGATGTGATAACAGAGGGATTTTCTCGCTCGGAAGTGACCGATTACCTCACTCGCAATGTCAATCCAATACTAAGCTCCATAGAAGGCGTGCAAAGAATTGGCATTGAAGGTGGGCGCAACCCTGCTATGCGGGTGTGGATCGACCCCATAAAGATGAACACCTACAACATTAGCGCTGAAGAGGTTCAAGCGGCACTGCGCTCAAACAACATCATTGCCACCTTCGGTCACAGCAAAAACGAGCAACGTAGAATCAATCTACTGTCCAACGCGACTATGCAATCGGTCGAAGACTTCGAGCGACTGATCGTGCGAGAATCTGATGATTCGTTAATCCGATTAAGTGACATTGCCCGTATCGAGCTCGGCGAGGAAGAAGGCGAAGTTAACGCCCGTGAGACGCAGCAGAAGTCTGTCTACATTTCAGTGTGGCCTCTTCCGGGCGCCAACGAAATTGTCATCGGCGATCAGCTCTATGAATTACTGGATGAAATTAATCCCACTCTACCCGACGGTCTCACCATCAACATTGGCTACGACGGCACGCTTTACATGCGTGACGCCATCAAAGAAATTTTCATCACCTTAATCGAAACCGTGCTATTGGTCGGCCTCGTGGTACTGGCATTAATGGGGTCATTGCGAACCGCCATTGTACCACTCGTCACCATTCCAATATCAATTCTTGGCGCTACCGCCGCCATGACGTTAATGGGATTTTCACTCAATCTACTCACTATTTTGGCCATTGTGTTGTCGGTCGGACTGGTGGTTGATGATGCCATCGTGGTAGTGGAGAACGTCTCGCGTTATATGCGCGAAGGCATGTCGAGAACTCAAGCGGCCTTAGCCAGTTCGCGGCAATTGCTTGCTCCCATTATAGGTATGACGATTACCTTGGCCGCGGTCTACGCCCCCATTGGTTTTCTTTCTGGGCTGACCGGCGTGTTATTCAAAGAGTTTGCCTTTACTCTAGCCATTGCGGTTCTCATCTCGGGCGTCGTCGCGCTAACCTTATCTCCGATTATGAGCGCCTACGCCAGTGCCGAGGGCGGCAAAGAAAGCAAGGGGACTCGCTGGGTAAATGACAAGTTTAATCATCTTCATCACGCTTACGGAAAATTACTGGACAAGATATTTACCTGGCGATCACAAATCTTATTTATGGGGATTTTTGTCTCCCTGCTCATTGTGCCCTTCTTTTTGTTTTCTCAAAAAGAACTCGCCCCTATCGAAGATCAAAGTAGTATCAACATTATATTTGAGGCTGCTCCTGACTCTTCACTGGCCTACACCACGGACTATATGACCGATGTCGTCAGCTCTATGATGGATACTGATGGCTCCAAAATGATGTGGCAAATCATCCGCTCCAGCGGTGGTTTTGGTGGCGTTGAGTTTGTCGAATTTAACGAGCGCGAACACAGCGTCCAAGAGCTACTGCCCAGTGTATTTGGGCAAGCTTCGACGATTACCGGCCTAAGAGTCTTTCCAGTACTGTTCCCGGCACTGCCCACCGCGGGACGTTTTGATGTGGAGTTAGTGATCCAATCCTCCGACGACTACGCCGACATGCTGCCCTACGCGGAAAAGCTCATGGCGGCCGCTTACGCCAGTAAGCGATTTATGTTTGTTAACACTGATCTCAATATCGATTTGCCCCAAGTTAGATTCATTCTCGACCGAGAACGCATCGCTGAACTGGGACTGGACATGGCATCGGTGAGTCAACAACTGGGCATTCTATTGTCAGGCAACTATGTCAATCGCTTTGATTTGAACGGCAAAGCCTATCGAGTCATACCCATGATTGAGGGGCATTCACGATTGACGCCTCAAGCGCTGATGGATCTGCAACTGCGCACACCCAAAGGCGCCCTAGTTCCCGTATCGGCCATTGCCTCTTTGGAACGCTCTACCGCTCCCAGAGTTCTTGGCAAGTTCCAACAAAAGAAATCGTTTCGGATATTTGGCGGAGTGCTACCCGGCACAACCAAAGAACAAGGGCTAGACACCTTGGAAGAAGCCGCCAGAGAAATCTTGCCGGCAAACTACACCTTGGATTACGCCGGTGAATCCCGGCAATTGCGACAAGAAGGTAGCACTCTAGTAGGCGTGTTAGGTATCGCGTTAGTGTTCGTCTATTTTGTACTGGCCGTGCAGTTCAACAGTTTTAGGGATCCACTAGTGGTACTGCTGGGATCTGTCCCACTAGCCTTGTCGGGCGCGATGCTGTTTGCCTTCCTCGGTTGGACAACCATCAATATCTACTCGCAAATTGGGTTTATCACATTGGTGGGACTGATCGCGAAGAACGGTATTCTCATCGTCGAATTTGCAAATCATCTGCAAACAGAAGGTGCCAATAAATTAGAGGCCATCAAGCAGGCCGCAGAAACCCGCTTGCGACCCGTGTTGATGACCACAGCGGCCACCGCGTTGGGACATTTCCCGCTAGTCCTAGTCACCGGCGCTGGCGCTGAGGCTCGTAACAGCATCGGTATCATCTTGGTGGCGGGCATGGTGATTGGCACACTCTTTACCTTGTTTGTGCTGCCGTGCGTGTATTTGATGTTGGCAAAAGACCACAGCCCGGATGAAGTTGATCCCGAGCACGCATCGGAAGCCACCTCTAGTGTAAGCTATGCCAGCTAACACAAGCGACTCTTAGATGAAGCGCTACAGCTATAACTAGAAGCGAGCCTAGTCGATCTCTTTACTGAGACCGGCTAGGCGGAACACAAACTCTCGATAGCGGGCGTCGCAAGAGATTTCAATTCCGGTTATTTTTCGGTAACGCTGTACACTGACTTTCAATCAATTCCCGTCGTGGAGCGTCCAACTCGAAATCCACGTCTCGCTCTCGCAGATCACGATAGAGTTCACAAGCGGATAACCATTCTTTCTCATCGATCAAATCAGTGAGTTCTTCCATTTCTGCATTCGTCGCATTCGTTGCTGCAGTAGACGGTGGGGAAACACTCATCGGCGCCATCTCTTCTTGAGCCGCTTTCGAAAAGTTCTCTGGAGCGACTTGATGCTCCTCCAACATCGGCCGTCGACTCCTATCAGCTCGTTCAAGCATCACTCTTTCTTTCTGCTGGCGATGACCAGATTCAGCTTTACGCTGTTGTTTAGCTAGTCTCTCTTGCTCCTGTTGGTGTCGTTTTTGCGCCTTAGGTTGATCAAGTGATTTGGTCTCAACGATTGAATCTTCCATGGTTTTGGGCGACTTCAGTGTTAGCCCCTGAGCATCTTTTTGAACACTTTTTTGACCGGTTTTCTGTAATGGGATAGGTGCCATTTGTTGTAGGGCAATATCGCTTTCTTGCGCCTCAACGCTAAGCTCTGCAGCATCACTTCGGCTATTATCCTCTAGATCGGCGTCTGAGAATTCTGACAAGCTTGAAAGGTCGGCAACAGATTCCGATGCTGGTATCATTTCATCCAATTGCTGTAAGGGTGCCGAGGGTTGCAACACCACCCATAAACAAACACCTGCAATGCTGGTAGCCGCAGCCGCTTTCCAAATTGCAAATTGCTCATTGCCAAAAAATGGAATACTTGAGTGACGCTTTGCGGCAACAATCGTCTGTGCTTTAGTGTTTGCCGCAGCCAGTATAAGGCGATCGCTATCGGAGCTAGGTTTCACCGAGTTCATGGATTGTGCATATTGCGAGGAAAGATCTCGTTGCTGTTGGTGACTGCCCTGAGAGGCGTCTTTATCGATTTTACTCATGTTCGCCTCCTACTGACGAGTCCTGACTGATGCCACCTAAGGTTTCGCGCAGTCGATTACGAGCGTAGCGTAATCGACTTTTTACGGTCTCTGGGGGCTGCTTGATACAAGTGGCAATTTCTATTAATGAAAAGCCCTCTTCTTTCATTAAATAAACCTCGCGCTGGACCTCAGGCAGCTGATCAATGGCAAGCAATAGGCGGTGAAACTCCACTTGGGTTTCCATAGTGGCCGCGCGTTCTTGGCGCACTTCGGTATTCGCTAGCGCTGCTCCAGCATTACCATCTTCTTGATTCACATCTAGAGGAACATCGAGGGACACATTCACATCTCGTCGAACCTGACACTTCCTGAACCAATCGATCCAACCATTGCGGGCCACGGTAAACAAATAGGTGGTAAATTTTGCCGAAGGGCTGTACTGCTCGATTCGATCAATCACCGACAGCCACGTATCCTGAGCTAGCTCTTCAGCCATGGCGACGGTCAAGCCCGAGCTGCGCCCAAGCCCCAATACGAACCGCAACAGTCGACTTTTATGACGCTGGTAGACCACTTCGAAGGCACCGCTATCGCCTCGCTGAAACGCCAACATCAGTGCTTCGTCTGAGCGAAGGCGATGCAGTAACCCCATAAATGACATTCCGTTATCAATAAAATAGAGTTAGCTCAGGCACGCAAACTGCGCTTGAACTAACTTCGTAGAATCGCGCTAGTGTTGAGCCAATTGCCATTGTTGACTCAACTCTATCAGGTTAATCATTTCAGCTCTATGGCCATAAACATCATCCCCTTTCGCCGAGCGAGCCAGTTCAAGTGCGTCATCAAACCCCCAATCAGCCGTGTACTTAGCACCACTTAACAGCTGAGAGAATCCAACGACAGCACTCGCCCACTGCATATCGACCGAGACATCCTTGTCTGACGTCAACAGCTCTTGGCTCAATGGAAAACTGATGAGTTGGCTATCATTCTCCGTAGGTTGCTTGTAGCGCAGTTTGACAAAACCTAGCTCACTTGAATGAGTCACAATCGCTGAACGATCAATCTTTGCAACTTGATTTTGCGTTGCGTATCTGAGAGGAGAGATTGATTCAGCCCCACTACCTTTGAGACTGATTTCATACAAAGCAGTGACACTGTGACCTGCGCCTATCTCACCAGCATCCACCTGATCATTGCGAAAATCTTCTCTTTTAAGTAGTCGATTTTCATAACCGATTAGGCGGTATTCTGATATTGCTTGAGGATTGAACTCGACTTGAATCTTTACATCTTTGGCGATCGTCATCAGGGTGGAATTCATTTGTTGAACCAAAACTCGGTGTGCCTCCTTGAGGGAGTCAACATAGCTAGCATTGCCATTGCCCACATCGGCCAACTGCTCCATCAATGCGTAGTTATAGTTGCCACTGCCAAACCCTAGCGTCGACAGTGCCACACCACTTTTGCGTTTATCTGCGATAAGATTTTTAAGTGCCTCGTGATTCACTGTGCCAACATTCATATCGCCGTCGCTTGCGATCAGAACTCGATTGATCCCCTCATTGATAAAGTTCTGCTTAGCAATATCATACGCCAACTGAATGCCTGCGCTGCCGTGTGTGGAGCCGCCTGCCGTCAGCTGCTCGATGGCCGCAGAAATTTTGTATTTCTCGGAACCTGGGGTCGAAGGCAGAACCACACCCGCAGCACCGGCATAGACCACCAATGCGATACGATCATCATCACGCATTTGTTGCGCCAGCATTTTTAAAGAACGTTTGGCCAAACCCAGTTTATTTTCGGACTGCATACTGCCAGAGACATCCACCAGGAAAACCAGGTTTGCCGCCGGTCGCTGTTGTGGCTGATAGCCTTGCAGGCCAATCTTGAGCAGGCGTTTTTTGGGGTTCCAAGGCGATGCCATTAACTCAGTGTGCACACTAAAAGGCTGACTTTCACTTTCCGGTTGCGGGTATTGGTAGCGAAAGTAATTAATGAACTCTTCCGCCTTAACCGCATCATGTGGAGGCAAGCGTCCTTCACGCATGATCATTCTACGTACGTTGCTGTAAGAGGCGGTATCCACATCAACACTAAACGTCGATACTGGATGTTCGCTCACTTGGCGTATTGGATTATGTTGCTGGGCAAGATATTGCTCTCTATCGCGCCCCAGTGATTGCTCGTGTAGCTCAGGAATGGGACGAACCGCCGCAAACAAAGCCGAATCGCTCTCCTGCGCCATATGTCGCGCACGTTTGGGCTCCCTCTTCTCTGTTGAGTAATTCTGCCGTGACTGCTCGTTTAAGCGCGCCGCTTTTGTCGATGAAGAAGACCGAAGTTCAGCGGCTGAAACAACTGCAGGCATCGACACGTCGCTCAGTCCCTCTGAAGCAGCAGCAATCTCTTCAGCGGTGGTATCGCTGGACTTGGTCGTCACAGTGGGCTGTGCACCTCCTTCATCGGTTTCTTTAACACGTGGATCGCTACCGCAACCACTTAACAATGCGCCAATGACCATCGCCAAGATGAACGGTTTGAAGCCTCTTGCATCAATAGCCGAAGAACGTGAAATAGACTTATGAAATGCCGACAAACGGATTTCTGGGGAGTGGAATGCTCGTGTTTTCATCAGTTAATACACCTTTCTGGGGAGTGATTAACTGATGAAACGCGCCCATGCTAGAAATGGGGTTAAAAGATCTAAAATAATTATAGAAAACTCAGCTGATCGTTTTTGGAGTCGATGCGGTAATGCGACGATAGGCGATCAAGCCGCCCCCCATCAACAACTGAATGCCGCCATAAAGCAGTAAGGTAAATAGCACCAAGTTGCCCGCACTATCCACCTCTCCCATTACCGTGGGAAACAGCAGAGTGTTGATCAAGAGCCCCAAGTTGACGTTACGCACAGCCACTTCCATTTCAATGGCTGTTGAATCCTTGGCATTCAAACCGAACAATCGACACCCCACCCAAGCGACCACAGTCATTGTCACCAGTAGTAAAGTAATGAGCAGTACGTTGTGCCAGCCAAAAGCATCGATGTCGAGTCGTCCCGCCAACGATGACATCACCACAATGGCCAAAATGCCCAACAGAGAAGCATTGATGGAATAGCGAGCGATAGCCGGTGCCTGCTTGGGCAGATAACGCAATGCCAACATACCCAACGCCAAAGGCAATAACAGTGTCCAGATGATTTCACTCATAATCTGTCCACGTGGCAACTGAAAATCGGCGGGCATGTACTGCGAAATCATGGCATCAAGAATAAGCGGCGTACTCACCAAGCAGGCCAAGGTGGTGATGGCCGTTACTGAGATAGACAATGCCACATTGCCACCGGCGAAGAAGGTGAACATATTGGAGGAAGTGCCCCCAGGGATTGCCGCTATGATCGCCACACCAATAGCCACACCTCCCGCCAGACCAGCAACTTGGATAAAGACGAAAGCAATCACCGGCACTAACAATAGCTGGACGCAATTTCCAATGGTCACCGCTTTGGGCTCGGTAACCACTTCTTGGAAGTCTTTGACAGTCAAGGTCGCCCCCATACCAAACATGGCCATCACCAACTGAAACACAGCGAACCAATATTCGTTCTGTAGGTAGAACTCGACCATCACCCTCTCCATCTTGATTTTTAGTTTATTATTCAGCCGCGTATTCTAACTAAGCTCTGCCAACGGGAATAGTCACTCAGGAGACACTTAACATAGATTAACCTTGTGCGCTTCCAGCGAGCTTGCCTAGCGGATCTCTGCAGAGAGTAACTATTACACAGGCAGTGGATGTCGAGAGGTAACTTGTTTAAGCACGATTGTACTGTTGATGGTATCGACCTGCTCGATGGCGGCCAATCGTTGCTTGATAAAAGCTTCATAGTGCTCCAAGTCCGTTGCCACCACTTTCACCAGATAGTCATACTCACCGCTCAGCACTGAGCACTCTTCCACCTGCTCAAGCTCACTGATCATGCTCTCAAATTTCTCTGCGTTCACACTACTGTTGCGTTGCAGCCGAACAAATACATAGGCCGAGACGTTGAGACCCAGCTGCTTGCGATCCAATTCCGCCACATAGCGTGCTATGACTCCAGTCTCCTCCAAGCGCCTCACCCGTCTCAGGCAAGGCGTGGGACTCAGGTTTACCCGCTCAGCCAGATCCGCATTGCTGATACGGCCCTGCTGCTGCAGAACTCTCAATATATGTCGATCAATCTTATCCAGCATAGCACCATCAACCCAAATAAAACGATTTGTTAGCAGAATACTCTAAACGAAGATGCTAGATAGCGCAATTTTGCACGATTTGATCACTCTGGCGCTGATAGACTGAGCTCTACCGGATACGGATAGTGAGTCGCCATTGAAAGTGAAGGCCCAGCGGTCATTGAGCGACTTTATTCCCGCCCCTCCCTATTCTTCTGTGAAGCAGAGTTCTCTAGCGAGTCTAAGTATGTGTCGCTAGGCAAGCTCCCCTCCCAACATAATAATGAGATAATTCATGTCGACAGCCAGCGCACAAGCCTTTGATCAATGGATCCGTTCCGACTTCAAAACCTACAACACTGAACTGGAACAGCTTTACCAACAAGCAAATGCCAAAGATCAAGTTGCCGGAATCGGTGATACCCTAAAAAACCAACTGGTCGATGAGGGAAAGCAGTTTATTGTCGAGTTGCTTCAAGAGGGCAATACCGATGAAGGCTTCGACAACGGCTTTGATTTGCTGGGCAATGTGGGTTTCTACATGGCTGCCTGTCGCCGACATGACATCACAGAGCCATCGAGAGAATCAAAATCTCCTCTGCAAGAAGCCTCCGCACTCGCGATGCAACTCGGTGCGTCGCTGGGCGTGATACCTCGCTTTGCGTCGAGTCACTTAGAGACCCACAACCGCGCCATCAATGGTGAGTACAAATCGTTCACTCATCTCGAGGATGAAAAATTATTCATCGATTACAACACTCGCAGTGTCTTCGCATTTATTCGCGCATCACAAGCCCTGCTGCAAACTCTCCCTATAGGCGTAACCCATCCCGTGGCCTACGATCTTTTATGCAGCGCTGAGAAAGCCCTCAAGGACGTAGTGAACTACAACGATGAGTTATTTGAAAAACTCGATACTGAGCGTTTTTTCTATGCCGTGAGGCCCTACTACAAACCCCACCGTGTCGGCCTACACGAATATCGCGGTGCCAATGCCGGTGACTTTGCTGGCATCAATGTCATCGATCTATTACTAGGCTTGTGCAGGGCCGACGACCCGTATTATTCACAGCTGCTAGTGGACAAATTTCTATTTATGCGGCCCGAGGATCAACTCATCTTGCGAGACTGCATGCGCCGTCAGAGTCTTCTAGACAGCTTTCTAGACAATGCCGCAGACAATAGAAACACCCTGGGTTTTCAGAAAAACCTGTCGAAGTTCTTGGATGTCTGCGAGGCCCATGGAAATACCGCCCTTCAACATCATGAAAAGCTGGTTAAGAAGTTCATCGAAGTTCCCGCCGAAGATTCCGCGCTAACCGACAGCCAAGGCATAACCGCCTCTGGGCCTCCCTTACCTGTGCTACTAAGAGCGCTGAAGAAACTCTGCGACCTGCGTTCGGCGGCTCTCCGAGACGATATCCCCACTCGCCACGACGACTTAAAATTACTCCGAGGCATGATTTAATGACGACCCACTCTAGTCGATCAGGCCTGATTGACAGCAGCCTTGTCGAGGATATGTTCTGTCTCAACGATGACATCTACTTTCTAAATCACTCAGTCGGAAAAATGCCCCGCTCAACGGAAACCATAATTAAGAGCTCTTACCTCCAGCCTTGGCAAACGTCCGAAGGAGACCCTTGGCCGCAATGGCTCACGGTTATTGATAAATTTCGCCAAGCCCTTGCCCGGCTGTTTAGTGCCAACGCAGAGGATTTTTGCCCACAAACCAATATTTCATCAGGCCTCAGTAAACTCTTAGCGTCACTACCGCTGGACAAGTCGAGGAAGACGTTGCTTTACAGTGAGAACGACTTTCCATCGATCGGTTTCGTGATGGAACAGGCACGGCGCATGGGATTTGAAACCCGTTGTTTGCCCGCTGATTTGAACACTTTAGATATCAACCTATGGGAGCAACATTTACACCAAGATCTCGCCGCGGTATTGATCGCGCACAGTCACTTTAACACCAGTAAGTTAACCCCTGCCTCTGACATCTGCCAGCTCGCCCGCGACAGAGGTATTTTCTCCGTGGTCGACGTCGCGCAATCGGCCGGTGTGGTCCCCATAGATCTACAACAACTCGGGGCGGATGCCATTTTGGGCTCGAGTGTAAAATGGCTATGCGGTGGTTCAGGTGCGGGGTTTATGTGGATTGCGCCAGACAAAGTAGAGAGCCTTAAGCCTCTGGATGTCGGATGGTTTTCACATCGAGATCCGTTCGAATTCGACATACACCACTTCGACTACCATCAATCCGCGCTGCGTTTCTGGGGCGGGACTCCCTCCATACTGCCCTATGCAGTGGCGGCAAATAGTATAGAGATTATTGAAAAAATCGGCGTCGCGAAAATTCGACAACATAACTCTGCGCTGACGCAGCGATTAATTGAGAAGCTGAACGATCACACCCTGAATACACCCAAAGATACGACAAAACGCGGGGGAACCTTGGTGTTAGATCTCAACACTCATCATCGCGATCGAATTCTACAGGATTTGGAAAACGCCAAGGTTCGATTCGACCAACGAACTTTGGGGATACGTTTATCTCCCCACATCTACAATACTATCGATCAGATTGATCTCGTTGCCGAGATTCTTAACTCATAGATAGAGTTGCAGTTTAGACTTTTTGACCGTCTGGCTCTAAGAAAAACAACTGACTAGCTAGTAGCGCCACGACTATTTACAACTCCAGCCAGAAAACGGAGTAACCTACAGATCTAGCACTCAAGAAAGTAGGCCTATCATTCAGCCAGATTCATCTGCGCCCAGTTATAGGCCTGAATTCGATTCTTAACATCGATTTTTTTAAAGACATTGTATAAATGGCTTTTAATCGTGTATTCGCTCAACTCCAACGCCTTGGCTATATCCAAGTTGGTCGCTCCCTCTAACAACAACTTCAATATCTGGCGTTCTCGGCGCGTCAAATTAATAGACTGAGCCCTCATTCTCGGCGCACTGCGAAACTCATCGATCAAGCGCTGCATGACATTTCTGGGTAACCAGTCACCACCATCCATCAAGGTTTTCATTCCACAAAGCAGGTTTTCCTGATCAACCGTCTCATAGAATATTCCCTTTACTTGCGGCCATTGGACCAACTTTTCGTAGTTGTCCGTAGCTTTTAGATTAATCAGCGCGACTCGCTGTTCTGGATAATCCTGACTCAAACCATGAATGAATTGTCCGATTTCATCGATAGGCACATGTTTGCAATCAATCAACACCAAACGCCCTTCGGTTTCGAGGCTATTGTTCAAACCGGTCTCGAAAACCTGAACATTACAGGCCATAGCGAGTTCATTTTCGATATGACTCTTTAAAAAATTAGTTTGCATATCCAAATAGCCCAACAACGTGACACTGTTAAAGTCACAATTCGACTCGTTGGCATAAGACGTTTGATAATCCAAGGTGTTACCTCCTATAACTGTTACGCCGTCTGAACGATCACGCTAGATGATCGTTCACGAACTACGGCATCATTCCTCTATTTCGGTATTCTCTTCTTGTTGATCAAGTGTTCCTGTCGCAGTTGCCGTAGTCGGAATCAGCTCTCCTGCCACCAAGCGAGTTTCCGGACTGTATACCGCATCAAGACCAACCGCGTAGGATCTCACGTCGGTGAAAATCGCTGGATCGACCTGAGTAAATTCCACAACCTGGTTTTGGACCGCACTCTTTAACCCCTGAGACGCCACAACGCCGATTAGAGATTCAATACGCTCGCCGGTCGCATTAACCGTAGGCACTTGAGATACAAACTCTGGATTCACGTAACTGAGCGACACGATATTGAGCGTATTGGAAACGTCCATCCGCAATGGATTGATTTGCTCACCAATGTTCGTCCAACGCTGCTGAGTAGAACCCAAGGTTACGTCTCTGGCAGTAATGTGCAGATCTCCACGAGATTGCGCAGTTAACACGCCGAATTGCTTAGAGTTAAGAACAAGATTTCCGTTCGCTCCTGTGTCAATTTTGGAGATAGTCAAATCATCCAACTCAGAAACCGATACGTCAATCGAGGTCCCATTCACCGCGGTAATACCGAGGGTGTTGATATCTGTTTCCAACTCGACATCTGTTTGAGCTGTGATCTCAAGTCGATCAGCAGTAACAGCACCGGTAATGCCATTGCTTCCACCGTAAGAGCTCGCGAACGAGATATTGCCGCTGTTTTTATAACCGAGACTGATTCCATTAGAGAATTGAATCGAGGAGGGGGAAAACACTGCAGACAAGGCTGATTCAACAGACAGGCTTTCAGAGGTGTTGTAGAGATTTTCTATACGAGTGAATTCCATCGCGCCAAGACGATTGACACCACTAATAGGATTGCTGATGACCCAAGTCTCGTCGGCCAAACTTGAAGACAATGAATCAGTGCCAGCGCCGCCGTCAAAACGATCGACTAAAGACAACTCACTGGTGAGAAACACCTGATCGTTACCATCCTCTAAATAGACGCCTATGGCAGATCCACCAGACAAATTAACAACGTCGTCTCCGCCACCGGTGAAAATCTCTCCAGCATTACCAGCCGTTACATTAAATGTATCTCTGCCGCTGCCTGCTTGGAAGCTCTCAAAGCCAGAGAAGACTAGATTATCGAGGTTCCCGGAGCCATTGTTAATATTCCAGGTAGCGTCTAGATTGACCCCAACTAAGCGATCGTTAGCACTACCGGCTCTCAACTCTGTGACACCGGATATCGTAACGTTTGCCAGCTCTAAGCTGTCAGCCCCGGTGAGCACATAATCAGTATTGAAATCCGAACCACTGACAACCCCGGCATTGGAAACCGCTTCGATGTCCGAGAAAATAACGGCGACGGAATTGACCACACCTTGAAGTGAGTTGGTTTGCACAGCGCCGCCCTGCTCTCGAGTCGCCCACTGTGAGGCCACAGCATTGACAACCCGATCCGATCCGCCACCAGCGTTCACTTCAACAAGATTTTGGAATTCAATATCAGACACCTCGATGATCGAACCCGCCACGCTGAAGTCTTCATCATTGTCCGTTGTCGTCAACGTTGCGCCACCGGTAGATCTCGCAGCATCCATACCGATCATCTCGATCCCTTGCGCTTCTAAGGTTTCGTTGACAGAATCGGTATCAAGATCATGCAAGACCCATTGCTCATTATCGAGACCCACTACAGTATCGGTGTCACCGGAACCGGCAGAGATTTCCGTCACACCGCGAAGAGTCATACCAGCAACAGTTACCGCGCGGTTACTCCCTAACGCATAGACTTCATTGACACCACTCTGCCCGATCAAGCCATTGTTTTCTCCGTTTAATCCAACCAGTTCGATCTCTGAAAAGTCTATACCTTGCGCTTCAACAGATTGGGTGCCTTTTAACGTCCATTGACTTGCGCCACTGACACTGTCTTGACCGGCACCATTGCCTGCGGCAATCGTTGCCACTCCGCTGAACTGAGTTCCAGACACGGAGATAATTTCAGGCGCTAGAATTTCATAGTGCTCACCAATGGCCGCTTGTCCAATCAGGTGGCTGTCATCACCGGCCTGTCCATAGCTGTCAACACCGGTGAAGCTGATACTATTACCGCGCACATTGCCTGAACCTTGTAGTTCCCACTCAGACGCACCAAACGCGGTATCTACACCAGCGACACCTCCCGCCGACACAGTAGTGACCCCATCGAACACGATATCGTTAACTCGCAGTGATTGACCGCTGAGCAACTCATAGTCTTCAGCGACTGAGTCCTGCCCGACCAACTGACTACCATCCCCAGCAATACCTACAGTTTCAATATTGGAGAAAGTAATGAGGTTGGCTCGGACACTTTCGGAACCTTGCAAGCTCCAGCTAGAGGCTCCAGTCACAGAGTCCTCACCGCTCAGGTCCCCAGCATCCAGCGTGGCCACACCAATAAACGAAACTCCGGAGCTGCTTAGAGCATAATCACCGTTAATGACGAAGGAATCTTGCAAACCATCTCGACCTAATAGATCTCCATTGTCACCCACGAGCCCCGCTTGCTCAATTTGAGTAAATGTCATGCCTTCGGCAAATACGCTATTTTGCCCTAATAGTGTCCAACTGGTTGGGCCTTCCACGGTATCGACTGCATTGCCTTCCCCGCCGTTCACATTCGCAATACCTGAGAATTCCATCCCTTCCACATGAACCAAACCTGCACCAGGTACCACATAGGTTTCAGCAATATTATCTCGACCCACTAGGGTGGCGATGTCACCACTGGTTCCCACGAGTTCGATCTGAGAGAAATCGATACTCGCCCCCTTAACCGACTGTTGACCCAGTAGATTCCAGGAGGATGCTCCGGCGACGGAGTCATTCACCGAGCCACTACCCGCAGCGACGCTAGCAACACCGGTGAAGGCGACATCGTCTACGTCAAATGCTTGAATACCCGTGATGACAAACTCTTCGCGAACATCGTTCCGCCCAACGACGAAACTAGATTCGCCCACCAGCCCAACACGCTCGATATCATTAAAGCTGATGTTCTCAGCAGAAATACGCTCACTTCCAAGTAGGGAGTATTGATTGGCGCCCAGGACACGATCACCGTCAGACCCCACTCCAGCATTGACTGTTGTCACACCGCTGAACGCAATGCCGCTCACCGAGACTTGTTCAGTACCGAACACGTCATAGTCTTCATCAAAGCCGGTGGTCACGATAACGGTTGCATCACTGCCCGCCAGTCCTGCCAGCTCGATCTGCTCGATGTCAATGCCAGCCTGAGACAATCTCTCATCACCCGTCACTAACCATGAGTTTGAACCAACAATGGAATCTTCATCGCCAGCACTGTTGCCGGCGACCAGATTGTCTACCCCACTAAATGTTACGCCATTAACTAGAACTTGCTGATGGCCAACAATTTCGAAGGCTTCACTGATACCCGTGGAGCCCAATAACTGAGCATTGTCACCAGCGCTTCCAGCCGCCTCAAACTCGTAGATATTAATGTTCTGCGTCGAGACAGCGCCATCGGGCAACAAGGTCCAAACCGTTGAACCGACAATCGAATCTCCCGCACTATCACCGGCATTGATTCTACTGACTCCAGAGAAATCAATTCCCAGAGTATTCACCATTTGATTACCTGTAATCGAGAAGCTTTCTCCCAAGGTATCACTGCCATTGAGCGTACTAGCAACCCCAACCTGCCCTGCTTGCTCTATTCCAGAGAAGGTCACTCCCGCAGAAGAAAAGCTGTTGCTACCCATCAGGTTCCAGCTACTCGCACCTATCACTGAATCGATAATACCCGCGCTATCGCCTGCCACGACTTGATCAGTACCCAAAAACTGCACACCGTCGACCCAAAGGTGCCGCGACCCGAGTACAGTGAAAGTTTCGGATACATTAGCTCGAGCAACAATTTGAGACGCGACACCGACTTCTCCGACCACATCAATGTTAGAAAACTCGATATCCTGTGCGTGAACAGCATTGGATCCGCGCAAATTCCACACCGAACTGCCAATCACCGAATCTGTATCGCTAACGCCATCATCGGAGCCGACATGGGTGACATTAGAAAAACCAACCACTCCGCTACCGCTGCCGGTAAAGTCGCCTCGAGAGTAATTCAGTTGACCTGAGCCGATGATGGCAAAGGTATCATCACCGACACTACTAAGAATGGTCGCGCCTTTACTATCAACAACTTGACCACTAAATTGATGATTTTGCGTGACGCCTAAGAAGTCACCGGCAGACCAGTTGTAGGTACTCAGATCAATACCCGAAATCGCCACATTGTTAACGACTGCTTCAGAGCTGTGACGCAACTCATAAGTAACGTTACCGGTATCGTTAACAACATCATTAGCCTCACCCACGACGAAGCCAATGCCAACAAAATCGATACCCAGTGTATTGATCTCATTAGAGCCAGAGACCCCAAAGCCATCTACAACACCCGCGCGACCAGTCAACTGATAGTTTTCACCGATCAAGCCAACAGTTTCTATTTGATCGAATTCTACGCCTTGCGCAGACACGCGGTTAGATCCAACCAGCTGCCATTGCAGCGCACCTGAGACGGTGTCGGTGACGGCTCCGCTTCCGGCTTGCACACTGCCTACACCGATGAAATCAATGGTATCAACATTAAATGATTCCAACCCGTTCATGGTGTAGTGTTCGCCAACATCAGCCTCACCGATCACTGTACTGTTGTCACCAAATTGTCCCACTTGATTAACATCGTTAAATGTCATCAGGCCAGTAGAGAATTTACTCAGCCCTAGCAAAGTGTAGGTTCCACCGCCGACAACGTGATCACCACTGCTCGACCCACCCGCGTTAACAGTTTGTACCCCTAGGAAAGTGATACCATCAGACATGACGGTGTTGTTTGACAGCACGGTAAACACATCGTCACTGGATTCACGCCCGGTCAAGATACTATTAACACCACTGGCTCCAGCTATATTGATTTGTTCGAAATCAATACCGAGCACGTCCAACTGTTCATTACCGGCCAACTGCCAATTGGTCAACCCGAGTACCGTATCATCAACAGGCCCATTACCCGCGCGTACGGTATCAACACCATAGAAAGTCATTCCATCAACACTAAGAGTCTCAGCAGCAAGAGCGGTAAAGGTCTCAGCCACCAAATCTTGGCCGGTAACAGTACTGCCATCACTGAGCGCACCGATCCGATCGACGTTGCTGAATGCAACACCCTGACTGCGAACCGATTGGGTTCCGTTCAACTGCCATTGATTACTGCCAGAGACACTGTCAATAGCACCCGAGCCTGCATTGACTTGATTGATACCGCTAAACTGAATGCCATCTACATTTACGGATTCATTTCCATTAACAGTGAATGTCTCTGCTAATGCTGCTTGACCGAGAATGGAACTGGTGACTCCACTGGTACCAACACGTTCAATGTTTGAGAAGGTTGTGAGTTCGGCAATTACACTGTTCGCGCCATTTAACTGCCAGCTGCTGGAACCCTCTACAAGATCACCGACAGCGGAGCTACCCAAACCATCGACGGCAATAACATTGGTAAAAGTCACCTCCCCTGGAGTTGCTCTGACGTCCGCGCCGGAAATCATCCGAACATTGTTTGCTCCCAGTAAAGTAAACTGATCATTGCCTGTGCTACCCACTAATAAAGCGCCATTGGCATCAAAGCTTTGACCATCGAGCAGGTGATCACCACTGATACCCAAGGTATCCAAAGCACCCCAATCGAACTGAGCAATATCGAATCCTGAAAAATCGATATCTGCCACATTCACACTGTTACTACTAAACAGGATGTAATTGAAACTTCCAACATCGGTTAAAACATCATTGGCACTGGCTTGAATCTCAGTAATTCCACTGAATCCAATTCCAGCAACAGACACCGATTGACTTGCAGTGATTTCAAAATTCTCAATCACTGCGTCTTGATCGCTGACAACACTTTGCGTCCCTGTCGCTACGACCAAATCAACATTAGTAAAATCGATATGCCCATCGGATACCGCTTTATTGCCTGTTAAGCTCCAATTGCTGTCTCCGGTGACAGTGTCGCTGTCGGTTTCACCGCCATCTACACTGGTAATCGCGTTAAAGGAAATACCCTCAACGTTGACGTTGTAGTCGTCAATTATAGTGAAGGTTTCGTTAGTTCCATCTTGACCGGTAACGCTGCTGGACACTCCGGTTGCTGTGACGACATCAACCGCGGAGAAGTTGATGTGCCCATCGGATACAGCTTTCTCGCCATTCAAGCTCCAATTACTGTCTCCCATGACAGTATCGCTGTCCGCACTACCGCCATCGACGTCGATAATATTATTGAAGGTAATACCTGCAACACTGACATCGTTTTCGTCGATAATGGTAAAGGTTTCATCAATGTTATCTTGACCGCTTAGAGAGGTGTTCGCCCCTGAGGCAGTTACCTCTGTGATGTTATTGAATTCAACACCATGGGCACTTGCATTCTTTGCACCTCCCAAGACCCAATCCATGCCGCCAGTCACTGCGCTAGTGCTTCCGCTCACTGTTACGATATCCACCTGAGTGAAGCTAACATTCCCATCAGATACCGCCTTAGGCCCGCTCAGAGTCCAGTCACTGTCTCCCGAGACTGTATCACTGTCGGTATCTCCACCGTCGATACTAGTAATGTTATTGAACGCAATCCCTTCAACACTGACATCCTTCACATCAGTAATTTCAAAGGTCTCATTGACGCCGTCTTGACCAGAGAGGCTGCTAGACGACCCGATCGCCGAAACCACATCAACTTGGGAGAAACTAATGTGTCCATCGGATAGTGCTTTCTCGCCCTGTAAACTCCAATTACTGTCTCCACTGACAGTGTCGCTATCCATTTCACCACCATCTACGCTGGTGATATTGTTGAACGCTAGACCTTCGACATTGACATCTTTTTCATCGGTAATGATGAAGGTTTCATTGACCCCGTCTCGACCGGAAACCCGGCTAGAGGCTCCCGTCGCGGTGACCACATCTACCTGTGTAAAGCTGATGTGCCCGTCGGATACCGCTTTTGATCCAATTAAACTCCAGTTGCTATCTCCGGTAACTGTGTCACTGTCAGTCGCGCCGCCGTCGACGCTACGGATATTATTAAAGGAAATACCCTCAACGCTGACGTCACTTTCATCTGTAATGGAGAAAGAATCATCGACACCATCTCGCCCTGTCAGTGAGGTGCTCGCTCCCGTAGCGGTAACCTCGGTAATGTTATCAAAGACAACTCCATGAGCGCTTGCACTCTTAGGTCCCTCTAGCAACCATTCTGTACCACCCGCTACAGCACTGGTGCCTCCAGTGGCCGTCACTCTATCGACCTGTGTAAAACTAATATCTCCGTCGGATACAGTCTTTGGTCCACTTAAACTCCAGCCGGAGTCACCCGTAACGGTATCGCTATCATTAACACCTCCTGCGACACTAGTAATATTATTAAAAGCAATGCCTTGAACACTGATGTCATTCGTATCAGTAATCGCAAAAGTCTCATCAACACTGTCTTGACCGGTTAGGCTGCTCACTACGCCTGTCGCAGTCACCACATCAATCTGCGTGAAGCTGATGTTGCCATCAGATACGGACTTAGCGCCGTTCAACGCCCAGTTTGTATCGCCCATGACAGTATCGTTATCCGCAGCTCCGCCATCGACACTGGTAATATTATTAAAGAACATACCATCGACACTGACATCTTTTTCATCGGTAACTGTATAGATCTCATTCACACTACCTTGACCCGCTATACTGCTGACTGTTCCTGTGGCAGTGACCACATCGACTTGAGCGAAGTCTATGTGGCCATCAGATACAGACTTGAGCCCGCGCAATGCCCAGTTGGAGTCTCCTGTAAGCGTATCACTATCGGAAGCACCACCATCAACACTGTCAATATTATTGAAGGCTATACCCTCAACACTGACGTCGTTTGAATCGGTAATGCTGAAGTCTTCATCAACACCATCTCGACCAGTGATCGAAGTGCTCGCTCCGGCCGCAGTGACCTCGGTGATGTTATTAAAGGAAACGCCATCGGCGCTCGCGCTCTTAGCTCCGCCCAATGACCAATCTGCACCACCCGCTACTGCACTAGAGCTTCCAGTAGCTGTCGCAACATCCAGCTGAGTGAAATTAATGTTCCCGTCGGATACCGCTTTGGTTCCACTCAACGTCCAATCGGTATTCCCCGTAACTGTGTCGCTGTCGGACGTACCACCATCAACACTGTCGATATTATTGAAAGCTATACTGTCGACACTGACATCATTGGTATCGGTAATGCTGAAGTTTTCATCAACACCATCTCGACCAGTGATCGATGTGTTCGCGCCGGCCGCAGTGACCTCGGTGATGTTATTAAAGGAAACGCCATCGGCGCTCGCGCTCTTAGCACCATCCAATGTCCAATCTGCACCACCCGCTACCGCACTAGAGCTTCCTGTAGCCGTCGCAACATCCACCTGAGTGAAGTTAATATTCCCGTCGGATACCGCTTTGGCTCCACTCAACGTCCAATCGGTATTCCCCGTAACTGTGTCGCTGTCGGACGTACCACCATCAACACTGTCGATATTATTGAAAGCAATACTGTCGACACTGACATCGTTGGTATCGGTAATGCTGAAGTTTTCATCAACGCCATCTCGACCAGTGATCGAAGTACTCGCCCCGGCCGCAGTGACCTCGGTGATGTTATTAAAGGAAACGCCATCGGCGCTCGCGCTCTTAGCTCCGCCCAATGACCAATCTGCACCACCCACGACCGCACTAGAGCCGCCGGTGGCCGTAACCAGATCCACTTGAGTGAAGTTAATGTTCCCGTCGGATACCGTTTTAGGTCCGCTCAACGTCCAATCGGTATTTCCTGTAACTGTGTCACTGTCGGTATCACCGCCATCGACCTCAGTGATATTGTTGAAAGCAATTCCTTCAACGGCGACATCGTTTACATCAACAATGGTGAAAGTTTCATTCACACTGTTTTGACCAACAACAGTACTGGAAGCTCCTGTCGCCGTGACCGCATCAACATTTACGAAACTTATGTGACCATCGGATACAGCTTTTTCGCCAATCAAACTCCAGTCACTATCTCCGATGATAGTGTCGGTATCAGTATCACCCCCTTCCACGTCAGTGACATTGTTGAAAGCAACACCATCAACACTGATGTCATTTTTATCGGTAATAGTGAAAACTTCATCTATGCTGTTTTGGCCAACAATGGTACTAGACGCTCCAGTTCCGCTCGCAGCTTCCACGTTGCTGAAGGTAATGCTCTCGACTTCTACTGATTTGAAGCCTTTCAACAACCAATCAGCATCTGCAACGATATGATCAGGATCTACTCCGTTGGTACCCGCATCGACCGAATCAACGCCATTGAACCTCACCGTGCCATCGGCAGTCGTGATATCTAAGCTACCCGACCCCAAAACAGAAAAAGTTTCACTAGCCGCGCCGGCAGTGACGTTACCGCCGGATGCGATATTGACAACCTCCGCACCGGAAATCGCGTATCTATTGACGGACAGATCCGTATTCGCCAAAAAGCTCACCGCAGTATCTGCGACAAACTGGAATTGATCAGCTGTACCTAATGCAGAAACTGTAACGCTACTGGCCTCTATACTTCCCAGCGTGTTGGAACCGCCGCCATGCGTTCCGACATTTACAACAACATCGGTATTGGCAGCGACGATACTGCCTTGGTTATCGATCGTATCGGCATCAATAGTGAGCGAACCCTCTGTGCCGCTGCCTTTCGCATTGCTTACTGTTCCGTTATTGACAAAGTTGACAGCCGATAAAGCAATATTGCCACTGACACCATTGGTGCTTGGATCACCAGTGAGAACAGAAACCCCACTGGCAATGGTTAAGTCTCCAGCTCCATCCCCATCTGAATCGGCGGTCAGCGTTACATGGCCATCTTGGGTTGTCACATTGGCATTGATATCAATATTCGATTTCGCTGATAGTACTAGTGTCACCTTATCGCGATTTCCAACGCCCTCTATGACATTATCAATTATAAGATTGTTTCCCGAGTCCAAAGTCAATGTAGCATCTGTCTGACCAGGACCATCCACTTGAATTGCACTCGCTAGAGTAATGTCACCGTCGACAGTGGTAAAACTAATATCCGTATCAGCTTCCAGAGAATCGATAATGCTCTCCACATCAACGGTTGTTTCTGGAACTGCGATATCACCAATAATCATATGATCGGGATCTAACAGCCACAGGCCGTTTTTGCCAGATGCGCCCCTTGCCACAACGCGCCCAGAGACGATCAAATCCTGTTTACCGGAGGTTTCTACAAACCCACCATCACCGTTGATTAATCCAGAACTTGCATCAATATGGCCGTAAAAAATAGTGGTATCGTCAGCCCAAACTATGACCTTACCGCCACCACCTGAATCAATCCCGCTCGCACGAATCTCGGCTCCAGCCGCAACGGTTGTATGACTTGCATTCCGGACGGAAGCATTTGCGCCCTGATAGTCGCCCCCAATCAGTACTTCGCCGCCCCCTGATTCACCCGAAGCCGAAAGTTGTGCCGTAGCCGATATTTCTACTTGATCGCCGAGAACTGCTATAGTTCCGCCTGTACCCGCAGCGCCATCGACACTGACTGCCCCACCGACAACGGCCTGAGCTCCTTCAATATGGATACTTCCGCCACCCATTCCGGATGCATCAAGAGTTCCGTTGGCGCTGACAGCCCCACCACTGCCAATCAGTCGGATACTGCCGCCGCTGGTATCGATGCCTTTAGCGCGAATGATGCCCGTGTTGTTTACCGCCTTCGAGAATAAATCTTCGGAGGTACTGGCTTGCAGTAAGACCTGCTGACCATTCACAGTGCCATCGTTCAGAACTGCGGCATCCACACCTAGATCGTTCTCCAAGACAGCTTTGGTAACCTGTACGCCCATCATGCCGTCAGAATCAAACGTCAGTACAGCTGAATCGCCTGCGGAAAGAGAAACCACTTCAGCGGTGATTACCGCTCCCGCTTCATTGGCAACCTGCTTACCCAGAAGCGCCACAGAAGAAGCGTTGATAATACCGCTGTTGACGACCGTTCCTGAGGTGTCTTCGACACCATCAAAAATAAAATCACCATTCATAAAATCAGCAGTGTCGATATTTAGCCCAGAGGCCATTAGCCCGCCGACATTGATTGTTGCCGATTCAGTAAACATGATTCCGCGAGGGTTCAGGAGCAACACATTGCCGTTGGCTTCAATCGATCCGCGAATTGACGACGGATTTTGATCAAGAATTTTATTCAGAACAAAGGCGGAAGAGGAAGGCTGAACGAACTTCACCGATTCATTGACATCGACATTAAATGATTGCCAGTCGATGGCCAGTCGAGCGGTTTTTTGATTAATGGTCGTGGCCAGTCCATTGGCCGAAATCGAACCCGATCCGCCAGTAACTACTCCACCCACTGGAGCAGCAACAGCCGAGTTAACAATCATCACCTGCCCAACAATCAATCCGGCCATTGCCAGTGATTGCAGCTGAATTCCGCGGCTGAGTGGACGCTTTACAAGCGTCTTTGCTGAGGTTGACTTAACGGTTAATCCTTTAGCGTCTTGCATAGTCAATTTCCTAGAATACAATTTTCGTTGGCCTAGTGAGGCCAAAATCTCGGGTCTACATACTAAAACTGAATGGTGAGATCCGCGTAGATCTCAATAGACTCGGCGTCGTCTCCAATACCTTCCACGGAAGACTTCGACGAGGACGGCTTTGAGAAGGTGATCTGAGAAGTGATGAATTCATCCCAGCTCCATTTGGTAATAAACCCAAAGCTAGATAAGTAAGTCCAGCTATCATCCAAACCATCTTCAAAATTCACCAAGTTTCCATAAGCTGCATCTGCAATTATTCCGAATTGAAGAACATCGTTTAGATAGCGTCCATCGTAGATCTCGAAATTCATCAGGTGAGGCACATCGAAATACCATTCGGCATTGATCATCGCGCCTTGATCACTGGAGAAATCCCTGACGGTAAACCCTCTGACACCACTGGCGCCGCCAAGAGACATCTGCTCAAACGATGGCAACAACTGCTCTGAGTACTGCCAGCGGCTTTTGAGTACGAAGCGACTCTCAGCGTCTGTAAATGGCAGAGGAACAAAGAATAGCGAATGCGTATCTAGAGATAGTTTGTAAAAATCATCCCCACGCTCTTCTGGAACATCGGTTTGATGCTCACCGTAGCTCAAACCCAGATTGGCGACATTGAACATACGGATCGAGTCGGAAAGCCCATCGATGTAGAAATTAAGCTCTCCGCCATAGACATGCTCTTCTTGATCGTAAACCGAGTCTACCGAGTTAACTTCTGTTGTCTTTTCAGTAAAACGAATACCGGTACTGATGTTAAAATCTCTGGAACGCACAAACTTGTGCTCAAGACCTACCGCATAGGACTCGTTTGTACCCTCAAGATCCAATTGATTGATGACAGAGTTCACATCTTCATCGTCATCTAATTCGAACTCATTTCGTTCAGCCGACAACACCAGTTGAGTACGAGGGCCAAACAGAGGAATACTGTAGCTGGTTTGCCACAACTCAGTATTACCCGGATCGGTAGACTTCAAGTAGCCAAAGGTTAATCGATCACCATAACCGGTAGGATTTAGTAGCTCACCCACCACATAGCCACGCTTATCACCGGTGAAACGGGAACCGTGGTTATCCGAACGAACAGCCACCTTCCAGCCATCCTCTTTGCGCACCTGAAGGTTCATCGCCGTTTCACCCGGTGCATCACCGGCCGTGAAATATCCCGTGACGTTTAAGCCGGGAAGATCATTCAACAAATACAGAGCTTCCTCCATATCACCGTGGCTGACTAGACTGCCTACCCCATCTTCAAAGGGATTAGACAGCAGCGCAGTTTGGTATTTTTTATTGTTATCAACGACAACCTTACCCAAACGCCCTTCTTGGATCGCCAGCTTTATCACGCCATTTTCAACATCCTGTGCGGGGATTTGCACTTGAGCTAAAAACAAACCGTTTTGACGATAAAAGGCAGTAATTTCCTGAGCAATAGATTCCAAATCTCCGTAGCTCATACCCCGCTCTTCATTTTGTGTCTTTATTAGCTCAACGAGATTTTTGACGTTTTCTGCATCTAAGTTCGCGACACTATTACGCGCCCCAATGCGATCCAAATACTCGGCCAGCTCTTCGAGATTTTCGCGGGTATAGCCGCTGGCGAATATCTGGTCCTCTTTCATGTATTTAATACGCAGCGATTCAGCGAGTTCTTCAACATCTTGTTTGTGTATGCCGTACTCTGGAAAATCTTGCAGACGATGAAATTCAAATGCCTTAACCGTAATTCTAGGCCCGTCGACTCGATTAACTGTTTCGGGTATATCAATATCCAGAACAGGCGCATTGTCTTCAACCGTTCGGTATAAATACTCCTTAGTGACATCCGCTTCAGAAAACGGCGTAGTTGCATGAATCGACTCGCTTTGAAGAGAGCGATGAAAATTACTGACGGGCAAGTTTGCACTTTCCCCCAGAACACTTACGCTACACGCCGTTAAGATCACACCAAAGGTGGCTATCCCTGCCTGATCCCTAAACATAAAAGTCCCTTTCCATTCCCTGAATTTTATCTTTCAAACTACCCCCTAATATCCCGAACCACTCTAAACCCGGTAATCTCATCAGCGTTTCCGCTGTGAACTCTTTCTGTTGTCGCTAAGCATCGGCTCATAGGATCGGTTCGAGCGCCACCCAATGCCACCAAGTTTCCTTGTGCGGCGGTAGCCAACTCCTGGACATTCCCCACTAGATTTATCAACCCTTGCCGACTTGCCTTTCCGCTTTTCGCCGCAACAAATTCACTGCCCTTCTGTATCGCACCAAAACGTAGATGACAGTTCCTGTCTGGATTCTCTTTGCCGACATCTAGGCGTGCGGCCTGTCGCCACTCGGTCTCCGTGGGCAAACGATAGTGATAACCTGATGACACAGACAGCCACTCGAGATAGCCATCGATCATCGAAGTATCAACATTGTGAACAGGTAGGCTTTTATCGATCGAAGCGCGACCGCCAGACCACGATGGCAAGCTACAAGCTGAGTCCGTGTCGCAGTAGCGATCAAATTCCTCAATACTGACCTCAGCCTGACCGATGGCTAAACGCTGATCGCCGGATGAGACAACTACCAGCTTAGGGCCCTGCTCACCACCGATCAGCTTGTCGCGACAAGTGAAACGCTCGCCTCTGGCACCGCTGCCAGCTTTCAAATGATTACAAAAATCAATCTTGGTCTGTGCCAGCATGGATTGATGTGGAAACAAAGCCCTGGCGTGATTCAGTACCGTTTGAGCCAACTGAGGACTGGACAATGACAGCTTAGTCACACACTGATTGAGATCCGCAGCGATATTGGGCTCAACTCGCTTCGCTAAAGACGCATCTAAACCTCGCAATCGAACCACTGAGGTTGCGAGTTTTCCGGGGACGTCGATACTACTGCCGCAGCGCAACTGCTGCTCAATCGCACTCATTACCGTTGCTATGCTCTGCTGCCGACTACGTTGCTGCTGCTGTTCGATATCTTTGCGTCGACGAGCTTCCCGAGCTTGTTGCTGCTGCTGCTGAATCGCCTTTTCTCTGAGTATTTTGTCTTTTTGGTCCTGCTGCTGCTGCGCGACACTGGCCTGAAGACGAGAGAGCTCTTGTTCATTCGCCTGCCATGAGCCCGCGCGCTGCAACAGCGCCTCGGTTTCCTCAAAACGTCCCGCCTCAATACTGACCGCCGCCGCCTCAATAAGATTACGGGCAACTCCCTGTCGAACGTCAGCCTGCGTATTCTTATCTTCTGGCGCCAACCGTGCGTAGTCGGCTATTGCTCGGCGAATGTCTGCCTCCCAAGCCGCACTCACTACCCCCAAGTTGAGCAAACGATACAAACCTTCTCGCTTCTCAACGATTCGATCAGCGAGCAACTGTTGCTCCAACTCAACTTGTACTTCCTTTTTTAATGCGTTTTCGTCAATCGTTGTGGCGGTGTAGTTAGCCGCAGAAATCGCCCCCACTAGAGACACTCCGGCAATCGCGGCCGCGCCGAGCCAAACACCCCAGCGGGCTTTGCCAAAAAATTCCTCGGTAAATGCCAATACAGACTCAGTGCGAGTTTCACGCGGAAAGTTCAGTGCACGCTCCAACGCTCGCCACTGTCGACGATCTAGACTCTTAATACGCTTAAGGGACAGTTTCTGTTCCAGCGCCTTGTCAGCTGGAGTCTTGTTGTAGGGGTGTTGACCGGAAAATAGCTCATAGGCAACACAGGCCAAAGCATAAACATCATCTGCAGGGGCCGGATCCTTTCCCTGTAACATTTCCAAACTGGCGTAGGCTGGGGTTAACGCTCCTAACGACGCTGCGTCAAATACCGTATGGTCATTGATACTCGATACGAAGGAATCACTGGGCTTTACCGCCTTGGAGATACCGAAGTCGAAGACTTTAGAACCATTATTTTCGGTAACGAATATGTTTCCAGGCTTGAAGTCTGAATGAATAATATTGTGAGAATGCGCATAAATAAGCGCATCACTGATATCTCGCAATATCGACAGCGCGTTTTCCGTCGAGAATCCGACACCTGATCGCTCTCTCAACAAAACATCCAGCGGATCACCCACCAAATATTCCATGGTCATAAAAACCATGTCTCCATCACGATCAAAATCGTAGACGTTTACTATGTTGGGATGCGCTAGAGTCTGAGATTTCCTCGCTTCCCTCTGCAACGAAATCAACGCATCGGGATGACTGCGAAAGTCATCGTTCAAAACCTTAATTGCAACGAAGGGATTTTTATCGCTTGCCTCAAGCTTTCTACGATCGGTAGCTTTGTAGACTGCACCCATACCGCCTGCACCAAGAAGCTCGCCCAATTCGAAACGATTTTTTATTACAAAGGAATCATTGTTTCCTTTATTGGTGGAATTTTCGGGCGCAGAAACACTGCTGGGATTAATCGAGGGAGCAAAGGTAGTGGCGTCGACTGATTCTAGTTGAGACTTTTGTACCAGTTCGTCTTGGGAACCCGAGAATCCCGAACCCATACTAAAGTTTGAGTTTTTGATTTTTCCAACCAGGTTTTTATCAATAAAAACAGTTTCGTCACCCTCAACAATCTCATCAGGTGCAGCATCCTTGCTGTGCTGTGAGACAGGCAAAACGATTTTCGTTTTATCATCTACATCCATATAACTGCCACATTCCGTTAGTTTTCACGATCCTTATGGGCTTTCGAAACTCGAACAATAACAGGTTCGAATTCGAAGTCGCGAATGTTAAAGCAGAGCACCAAAAAATCAACGGTGAAAATGAAAAATAAAATTTAATGCCAACTGGTAGACATTTCCGACTTTTTCACTAGAAGGCGCTAGAAAATATTCCAACTGCTCATTTAGAATTCGTTCGCAGTCAGGTCAGAAATTTTTTTGTTCCTTCCAACACTGATACTGATATAGAATCGCGATCGACGCAGTCCCCAGCGTCAAAATTCAACGCTGAATTTTTTGATCACAAATGGAAATGTGACCCGGAGCAATAATGGATTTAACGCTGACAGTTACCGAAGCGCCTGAAGACGTCAACATGATCAACCACACCAAAGCCTTTAGTGCCGAGGGTGGTAGCCTAGGCCGCGCAGATAAAAACACTTGGGTCCTACCCGACAATGACCGCGTGGTCTCCTCAACGCACGCAACGATATCGTTCAAGAACGATCAATATCTAGTAACTGACACAAGCACCAACGGGACTTTTCACAACGACAGTGAACAGCCAATCGGATCGAACAACATCACAGCCTTGACGTCTGGCGACACATTGAGAATTGGAAACTACAGAATCAAAGTTTCCATCAAGTCTGATCAAAAACCTCTTGGGAAAGGTTTACAATCCGCAGATTTTTTAGACGGGGGAGACAAAACGACATTCTCTGCGGCTGTGCAATCTGAGCAGGAATCTCTCGCTCAAGTTAAACAGCTCGACGGTTTCTTGGATCAACCATCAGCCACAAACCAACCGAATACTAATGATCACTCGCGACTGTTAAACAATGATTCCCTGCAGAGCTGGAACAACACAGGCTCTCAAAGTGTCGGTCTTTCATCGCTTAACCAACCTTCCAGCTTAATCCATGGAGATGGGAATCAAGTTTCACAAGATCCTTTAGAACTCCTTAACACCTCCTCGGGCACCTCTTCGACGGGGGCAGCAAAAAACACACTTGATCCCATGGCTCAGTGGGAAAGCGCTGGGCCTCAGTCAACCAACAACACCGGCTGGCAGGACAGCGATGATGACTGGTGGATGGAATCCAGCCAAGCCGATAATGCATCCGCTCTCGCCCACGTTATCCCCAATGAAACAGTGAGCTCACCTCCGCCTGAGGAGCCAAACCCTGTCACACCTACAAGTGGTGCGCCCTATTCTTCAGACCATCTCACTCGGAAAGACACAGCCCTCCATCAAGCGGCTCCGCAACCCATCGCGCAACCCATCGCACGACCGGAAGTATCGCCTCGTGAATCTATTGCAGATGAACACTACAATTCTCCTCATTCGCAAAATGGGTCTGGGAGCGTTTCATCTCCGAACCAACAGGCGACCGGCCAACCAATACTGCCCCCTAGAGCGGAAAATCCCCAACACTTAGCCAACAACCAGCCACCGGTTAACAACGCGACGCAATCCTCTGCGGGGACCTATACGACTCCCCCTCCGGCAGAAGCCGTAGCAGAACAACCGATTCTTTCAGGCCAACCGAAAAACCTGATGGCCCAACATCAGACCGAAGCTTCTCCTCAAGGCTTTCACTCGGCACCCCAACTGCATAATTCAGCAGCAGTCGGACAGCAGCCAATGACGCAGCAATCAGCGCCGACGCAACAGCATTTGGGTGAGCAAGCCACACACCTACCTCATGCTGTTTCTCAGCCTCCGGTTGCACAGCAGCCCTATGGAGCTCCGCAAACCTCTTATGGCACACAACCAGCAGTAGCCGCGTCTTCAACGCTGGCCCAATCACTGGGATTGGGAGAACTTCCTGAGCAACAGCTAAGTCAACTAGAGTCCGAAGCGTCTGGAATTGTCACGGAGACTATTAATCGCCTCATCGATTTGCTGAGGGCACGTTCAAGCATCAAGAACGAACTGCGTGTTCAGCGCACGATGATTCAGGCAACCGACAACAATCCGTTAAAGTTTTCGGCATCCGCAAGTGAAGCTATGCGACTGATGTTCAGCCCTGGAAACCACTCATACCTCAGCCCCAACGAAGCCGTACAAGATAGCTTCGACGACCTTTCCGATCATCAAGTCGCGGTACTGGCGGGCATGCGCGCAGCCTACGACACAATGCTGAAACATTTTGATCCGGAAAATTTAGATCGACGCTTTAAGAACCCCAAAGGAATGCTCTCGAACAAGAAAGCCAAGAACTGGGAGGATTTTCAGGAGCACTATGCGAATTTGCTTCGCGACGGAGAAAGCACCTACGAAATGCTATTTGGTGAAGAGTTCGGAAGCTCCTATGAAAAACAGCTGTCAGAACTTAAGAACGCTCGCTCACTGACTAAAACCCAATAGCACCATTGCACAAGGACCCGTAGAGAAGCCGCTTCTCTACCGACAAAATCGCTTGCCTTACATTATGGGTAACAAACAGCCCCCCTATAACTACAGTTTAAAGGACGATGAAATGAAACTATCAACGAATGTTCGCTGGTGTTTTATCGCACTATTGATTATCAGCATTAGCGGTTGCCAGGCGACCCGCCGAGGCCTCAATTTTGAAACCTCAGCGGCAGTCAATCTCAGCGCCGCAGCAGAGGTAAATCCCGACATGGATGGTCGCGCCTCACCTATCGTCATTCGCGTATTCAAGCTAACCGATGCCCGTCAGTTTCAGCGAGAGGACTTTCTCAATCTCTACGAAAACGCGCAACAGCGCCTAGGGAACGACTTGATTGATGTGATTGTTCTGAAAGAGCTGGTTCCCGGTGAAGCGCGCCAAGAGCTAATTCCCCTAACCCCAGATGTTCGCTATCTCGGTTTTATGGCTGAGTACATGCAGTACCAGAAATCGTCACCCATTGTTGTTGTGCCCATCAAAGACCACAACAAAAACAAGATTCAAGTCATCGCCGATCAGCTGCAGCTAGTTGACCCTAATCAACCTGCTAGCTATCGCCAAGGAAATAGCCGCTACAAAACAACCCAAGATACGATTTCCCAAATTGATGATGAGCGCCGCTATTGGGAACGACAGAACAAAGCGTTGCAGGACTAGCCCGACACTACGGCCATTCATTCAGTGAAACCATTATTACAAGGAAGAAATTGACTCATGTCAGTTAACAATAAGGTCATTTGGTCCGAGGGAATGTTTCTACGTCCTCAGCATTTTCAGCAGCAAGACCGTTATGTAGAACAATATATTGAGGCCCGTACCCAGGCGTTAGGCGCTTACCTGTGGGGCTTGTCTGAAATCGCCATCGATAACGAACCTCTGTCGCTGGGCAAGTTGTCGGTTGCCCACATAAAGGGAGTCTTCCCAGATGGCACCCCATTTGTAGCTCCTGAAAACGAGTCCCTGCCTGATGTCATCGATGTGCCAGAAAACACTCAAGATGAAATGGTCTATCTGTGCATACCGTTAAAACGAGCCGGTGCGCTCGAATCAATTCGCGATCAAGAAGAGCACCCACAGGCGCGCTATCAAACCTTCAACTTTGACGCTCGAAATAGCACCTCACAAAGCGGGGAACCTGTGCGTATTCAGGTGGGAAAACTGAGAATATGCCTAAAACTTGGATCTGAAGACCTCAGCGGCTATGCCGCTATTGCCGTCGCCAGAATTAGAGAGCGTCAACCCGATAAACCTGTGCAACTCGATCGCAACTTCATTCCTGCAGTTATGAATTGCCAAAGCTCTCCCGAGATCAAGGCCTACTTCGAGGAGATTAAGGGTTTAATGGAGCAGCGTGGTGAAGCACTTAGCCACCGCCTCACCGACAGCGGTCGCGCTGGCTCCGCCGAAATTGCCGACTATCTACTGCTACAAGTCATTAATCGCTCGGAGCCACTAATTCAACATTTCTCGAATCTTAATGGTTTACACCCACTGACACTCTATACCGAGCTTCTGCAACTAGCGGGAGAACTCTCTACGTTTACAGCCAGTAACAAGCGCCCCCAAGAGGTTCCATCCTACTTGCATGACAATCTGCAACAGACGTTTTCCGGTTTGTTTCGAGCGCTCAGACAATCACTCAGTACTGTGCTGGAACAGTCCGCAATTTCTCTGGATCTAGTCGAGCGAAAATACGGCATTCACGTAGCTCCAATCACCGATCATTCGCTAATGAGCAATGCCACTTTTGTATTGGCAGCAAAAGCGGACATTCAGACCGAGCTTTTACGCAATCGTTTCCCCACCCAAGCCAAGGTCGCTCCAGTGGAGAATATTCGCGAGCTAATCTCGACTCAGATGCCGGGCGTGAAACTGCGTCCTCTTCCGGTAGCTCCACGGCAGATCCCCTATCACGCGGGCTACACCTATTTCGAACTGGACCAAAACAGTGAGCTTTGGCAAGCACTGTCGAAATCCGGCGGTTTTGCTGTTCACTTGGGAGCTGAGTTTCCCGGACTATCAATGGAATTATGGGCCGTTAGGAATTAAATATGAATCAAGGACACCCCCCCGGCGGGTTTGTACCGCAGCCTGCGCCTAGCGCTAGTGATCGCACAGTGATGATTCCCACGCCCGGCGGCGCAGCACCGAGTGCGCCTCCACCTTCACCTGCGATGCAAGCACATTTCTCAGCACCCGATCAAATCCAACTAAAGCGCGGTTTGAACTCTCTGGTCAATGCTGCCAGCACCCTTCTCACTGTGGCGATAAAATTAAGAACCACCTTGCAACACGATAATATCGTGGAGTTGCACAAACGGTTGAGTGAAGAAATTAAGTCCTTCGATGTTCGCGCCCAACAGGCCGGCGCTAGCCCCGAAACTATTGTCAGCGCACGCTATCTGCTGTGCACCGTGGTCGACGAAATCGTACTAAATACGCCTTGGGGCACTAATGGCGGCTGGAGCCAACACTCGCTACTGAGTATTTTCCATCAGGAAACCTTTGGTGGAGAAAAGTGCTTTCTAATTCTGCAGCGGATGCAGGAGAACCCCTCTCAACATCTAGATCTCCTTGAGCTCTACTACCTTTGCCTGAGTCTCGGCTTTGAAGGCAAGTACAAGCTAGAGCAACGGGGTCACGAACAACTCGATCACATACGTGAAGGTCTCTATCAAACTATCGAAAACCATCGCGGCCATATGGAACAAGACCTGTCAGCACAATGGCAAGGTTGTGGACAGAAGAAATCCAGCATGATGGATTACATACCCATGTGGGTTATCGCCAGTATCATGCTCGCGGTGCTGGTGGTGAGTTACTCTGGTTTTCGCTATTGGCTCTACGATGCCACTCAGCCTACAACGGAACGTATTCAGAAGCTGATGACGGAATCGGTCGAGACCGACAAAGAAACCTCTCGTCAAAACTGATTGTTACCGACCCTCGCATCAAGGAAATCGTCAGCATTGCTGACACACGGAGTTTATTAATGAGTCGCCTAAAAGCATTTTTCACCCACAAATGGACGCTCGGCGTCATTGGCTTATTCGCCTTGTCACTACTGATATGGTTCGGTGCTGAGTACATTAAGTTCGGTGAAAACAACACCACCCTTCCCCATTCTGTCCGCATCAGCATTATCGCCACCTTAGTGCTGATCTGGTTGACTTGGAATTTTTGCTTGTGGCTCATGGAAAGGCGTAACAACGCCAAGCTTCTCGATAACCTCAACCAAGAAGACGGGCTAAGTCCCGATGAAGAGCGCTCGCAAGAAGAACAACAAGCCATTCAAGAGCGTTTCAAAGACGCCATTGGTGTGCTGAAGAAATCTCGCTTTAAATCCTACGGCGGCAGCAAATCACTCTACCAATTGCCTTGGTATGTCATCATTGGCCCTCCTGGCGCCGGCAAAACCACCGCACTGGTGAACTCAGGGCTTGAATTCCCACTGGCGAATTCCCATGGTAAAGAAGCCTTAGGCGGAATCGGCGGTACCAGAAACTGCGACTGGTGGTTCACCAACGACGCGGTCATGATCGATACCGCCGGGCGCTATACCACGCAAGACAGCCATCGAGTCGTCGATAACAATGCCTGGAGCAAATTCATCGAAATGCTCAAGCGCTATCGCCCCCGCCGCCCCATCAACGGCGCGATTCTGGCCGTGAGCTTACAAGATCTCATGGTGCAAACGGCCGAACAACGTGTTCATCTCGCCAAAACACTGCGCCAGAGAATCAATGAATTGCAACAACAGCTTGGCATTCGCTTCCCCATCTACGTCACCTTCACCAAATGTGACTTAGTGGCCGGATTCAGCGAGTTCTTTTCCAACATGTCCCATGCAGAGAGGGAGCAAGTTTGGGGAGTGACATTCCCAGCACAGGACGACAATACCAAAGGTGTGGATCTCGACAGCTTTTCTCCGCAGTTCGATCAGTTAGTCGAACGCCTAAATGAGCGGTTATTGTGGCGAATTCATCAAGAGAGAAACCTCGAAAAACGCTCGATCCTGCAAGGCTTCCCTGCGCGATTTGAGAGTTTAAATACGATTCTCGAAGATTTTATTCGACAGACATTCTCTGCCAACCGCTTTGACAGCCCGCCTCTATTACGTGGTGTGTACTTCACCAGCGCCACACAAGAAGGATGCCCTATTGATCGCATGATGGCCTCGGTTAGCGCCACTTTTGGCCTCGAGCGAGACATGGGCCGCCAACAGGCCAGTACCGGAAAGAGCTTCTTTCTGGGACGTCTTCTGCGTGATGTCATTTTTCCAGAGTCTGAGTTGGTAGGTGTGAATCGGAAAATAGAAAACAGCATGGTTTGGTTGCGACGTGGTGTGTTTGTCAGCCTATCAGCAATCGTCATCGCTTGCCTGACGCTTTGGACCGGAAGTGTTACTCGTAACAAGATGTACATGAGTGAGGTTGAAGACAATCTCCAACAATTTGTCGCCACACAAAATAGCCTTGGCAATAGCAATCGAAACTTACTGAAGACCCTGCCTGCGCTCAACCCACTAAAGAGCAGCAGTGAAGTCTATGATCGCGACAATAACCCGTGGTTAACCGGGGTTGGTCTATATGACGGAAGTGTCGATACTGCCGCTAAATCACTCTACGCCGAGAAACTGCAATCGGTTTACCTTCCGAGCTTTGCTCGTAACTTGGAATCCCGTCTCAGCCGTATGAGCGCAAAAGATCCGGCGCTGCTCGCCACGCTCAAGGTCTATTTAATGCTAGGTGATCAGAGCAAAAGGAACAATGACGATGTGCTGGCCTTTGCTAAACAAGAATGGCAGCAACAACTGCCAGGTAAAGCCTCTGAACAACAACAGCTACTTGATCACCTCTACAACGCCTTAAACGATCCGACTGTCGCAATCACAACCAATCAGCGCGTCGTCGATCGAGCGCGCCAGCAGTTGAGACGCACTCCAGTTTCACAGCGACTCTATACGCAGTTACAGAACGAGAACGGGGACAGCTTCGATCTCTACAGCCAAATGGGTAGCGATGCGGAAACCATCTTTGTCCCCCCCAAAGACAGTAAGGCCATGGAGATTCCCACTCTCTTCACCAAGCAAACCTACGAAACCATCGACTTCGGCGCAGACTCTCCACTGCTGCTTAGCTTTTCAGAAAATCAATGGATTTACGGAGGAAACACCGAGGATGAGGATTTCAGTCAAGCCGATCGTGAAAAGCTTGGACACGACATCAAGCGCCTATACCTGAATGAATACACTGCACAATGGCAGGCGCTGCTGAAGAACCTAGAGTTACAACCCTTTCAAAGTTCTTCTGAAGCACTGGAAAAGCTCAACCTACTGGCTGACCCGGTGTACTCTCCTCTGCTGGCCATCGCCGAAGTGACTGCAGAGAACACGGCTCTAACTCCGCGCATGGACACCGATATTGACAGTAGCGGGCTGCGCATTCCCGTGAGCAGCACCGCTCGACGAGTAGCATCCGCTGCCGGCAGCTTAGCATCAGACAAGCTGTCTTCTCACTATCAACCGACCGCGGTCGATATGCGCTTTGAAGACCTGCAGCGGTTAGTGAAAAGTGAAAAGAACCGACCCGCGAAAATCCAGGACTATCTAAATGCGATTGCTGAAATTCATGAGTATGTGGCAGAACTCGATGCGGCAACCAACAGCAATGAAGCGGCATTTGAGGCTGCCAAACAGCGCTTCAATGGCAACCGCAACAATCCTATTCAAAAACTGAGAACTAAGGCCAATAACGCTCCGGCTCCCTTTTCGAACTGGCTAAACAAGATCGCCAGTAACACTTGGTCGTTGGTTCTCACGAAATCCAAACACCATTTGGACGCGGTATGGCAAGACCAAGTATACGGCTCCTACTCTCACAATCTTTCGAATCGCTACCCCATCGTGGCCAATCGAAGCGCTGAAGCGCTAATGGATGACTTCAACAGCTATTTCAAGCCTGGCGGTATAGAGCAAACCTTTGTAGCGGAGAATATCACTCCCTTTCTCGACACACGGCGCTGGAAAATAAAACACTTAGACGGTCAAGGACTTGCTATCAGCCAGTCGACCATTAAGCAATTAAAACGTGCGGAGAATATCCGCCGCGCATTCTTCAGCAGTGGCAGTAACGCAGAAGTCGCGTTCAGGATCGAGCCCGCCAAACTGGATTCCAGTGTGCGCATGTTTTCCTTGGAGATTGGCGATGTACGCGTGCCCTACTCTCACGGCCCAAGAACCACGAGCAACCTTAACTGGACCGGTGGAGAAGACCTTCGAGCCAGAGTCATTTTCGAGGACCTCAACGAAACGGTTCACCGCAAGCACTTTGAAGGAGACTGGGCTTGGTTTCGTCTACTCGATGAATCCGATGTACAGTCCTCCGGCAATAATACTTATCGAGTGACCTTTGAAGAAGAGGGTCGGCAAGCGCAGTTTAATCTCATGGCAAACAGCAGTATCAACCCATTCAACAATGGGCTCTTGAGAAACTACCGCTGCCCGAAAACCCTATAGGCTGACACTCGATGAATAGTCAAATCGGATTGTTTGGAAAACTCCCTGCCCACGGTGATTTCGTCGAAAGAAATTTGGTTCGCAGCTTTACCACACCTTGGGACGACTGGCTGCAACGAGGCTTGGCTTCAAGCCGCGAAATTATCGGTGCGAGTTGGCTCGACTTCTATCTCACCAGTCCAGTGTGGCGATTCTTCTTATCAAACGGCTGCCTGGACAGCGGAGCTTGGGCGGGTGCGCTCTTACCCAGCGTAGATAGTGTCGGGCGCTACTTCCCTTTAACTTTTGCGATCCCGGTCACGGAGTCCTCGAACCCGCATTTGTTTCTCATGAAAAACTCCAGTTGGTATGAAGCTCTGGAGGATATCGCCATCGCCAGCTTGCAACAGAGTTTCGATGCAGACGACACCTTGTTACAACTTAAGAACATAAGTTCCCAAGCGGAATTTGGAACCGAACAGGCCACAACCAACACTGCCAACGGTTGGATTTTTACCGCTAACGACAATGAGCTTTCGAGTAACTATGCACACCTATTGCAACAACTTCAGAACTCAACAACCTCCTCTTCGCCAGAAAGTCAAAGTTTGTGGTGGAACCGCGCCTCCCCAAATCGAAACTCTGCTCTAATCAATTGTCGAGGTTTACCCAACGCTCAACAATTCTCCTTTATGCTGAGCGGTAAATGGTAACAACTACGAAAAAACCAACAACCACAGGGAAAACTAACACTAAATCATTAGCTTTGAAAAATTACTAAAAACAGTGTTTTTACTACGACTTATTTACTAGATTCATGTGACAAAAATCACAAAAAAACCGGTACGCAACGACATCCTTTGTGGATAGAATAGCGGCACATTAATGGAATAGTTAGCAGCGCTAAATTTGCGTGTTTTTTTGAGACTGAATAATTCTCAGAAGCTTAACCGAAAATGAAGGGAATCATCATCAATGCCTTTTGACAACGTAATCGATATCGGCGCATTAACCGCTCCAATTTCCGACACCAACCCCGGTGGCGAAGACATCAGAGAAGACCGCTCTCCCACTTCCGATTATTACAGCATAAAAGATGCTAGAAACAATGCACGGGCAGCCGAGCGTTCATCAATGTTTGATGACGATGTTGACTTGATTACGCCGTGGCGAGCAGTTGTTGAGCTCGCGCCGAACATTCTCAAAAACCGAAGTAAAGATCTAGAAGTTGCAGCCTGGTACACCGAAGCGCTGATTCGTCTTCACGGAATTCCAGGATTAAGAGACGGCCTTGAGCTTATCCAATCCTTTGTTGACACCTATTGGGACGGGCTATATCCACAGCCAGATGAAGATGGCCTAGAGACCAAGGTCGCACCGATTACCGGCCTCAATGGCGATGGTGGCGACGGTACACTGATGGCTCCGATTAGAAATGCGGGGCTGACTGTCGAAGGCGATTATGGCAGTTTCAATCTGTGGCAGTACCAAAAAGCTAGAGACAATGACCGCATTGCCGATGAAGACGAAAAAGCATCACGAATAGATAATCTGGGCTTTAGCCTGCAAGACATTGTAGACACCATCAATGGCTCGCCCGTTACCTTCTATATCGACATGATCGATACTCTGCAACAAACCATCGATTGCTTTAAAGCGATAAACGAGAAGCTCAAAACCTACTGTGGTCACGATGCGCCACCGCACTCCAATATTTCACAACTACTGGAGGAAGTACTGCGCAGCATCCGCTTTCTTAGCAAAGACAGGGTCGAAGCGGCTCAAGCCTCAGCCGCGGCAGAGCTCAGTGAAAGTGACTCAACTGACGACTCGCCTGCAGCAACACTGATGGCACAGGCCATCAACGGAACCGCAGTCGCCTCTGGCGCAATTCAAAGTCGCGAAGATGCACTCAAACGTCTGCAAGATGTGGCCGATTACTTTCGTCAAAACGAACCTCATACTCCTCTGGCCCCCGGCATAGAGCGGCTGATCGATTGGGGGCGTATGACTGTGGCTGAGCTAATGATGGAATTGTTGCCCGAAGATCACTCGCGCAGTGCTTTTGCTCAGCTAACAGGCGTAAAAATGGATGGTAGCGACACAAAAAAATACGTAGCGCCACCGACGCCAACAGCAAAGACAACCACCGCTAACGACACAACGACGCCAGCTCCTGCAACAGCGGAGCCAGAACAAACCTCAGCTTGGTAATACAACCACTATTTTTTAGCTCCGTTAGTAACGGAAAATACAAGGAAAGGAGACATTTATGTCTGAGAGTATTCACAACAAAATCAAACGCGTTCGCAAGCCTCGCGTGCACATCACTTACGATGTTGAAACTAACGGAGCCCAAGTTAAAAAGGAATTGCCGTTCGTTGTCGGTGTCATGGGTGACTATTCCGGTGACAATACGGAAAATCGCAAAGCCCTGAAAGAGCGCAAGTTCGTACAGATCGATCGCGACAATTTCAATGAAGCCATGGGAAAGGTTAATCCCAAGCTCAACCTTCAGGTTGAGAACACTCTGGCTGATGACGGCAGCAAGATGGCCGTAGATCTCGACTTCAAGAACATGAATGACTTCTCCCCCGAAGCGATTGTCGATCAGGTTCCTGCGTTAAAGCAACTGCTGGAAGCTCGCAGTAAATTGCGCGATCTACTCAGCAAGGCAGATCGCTCGGAAGAGCTTGAAAATGTACTGGAAGACATTCTCAAGAATACTGATCACATTAGTGAGTTATCTAAAGAACTAGGTGTAGGCACTGAAGGAGACGATGCATAATGTCTGAAGCAATGGAGAACAGTGCAGTAGAAGCATCCTCAAGTGAAGAGCAATCTACCAGTTTGCTGGAACAGGCAATCAACTACACCAAGCAAACAGAGCGTTCTGAAACTGAAGATCTATTGAGCAACCTGACGGAACAAGTTCTAAAAGGTACCGTCACTTGGGATCGTAATTTGACCCAAACCATATCTTTAGCAGTACAGGCGATTGACGAGGCCATGTCCAAGCAATTGTCGGCTATCCTCCACGAGGATAAACTGCAAAAACTGGAAGGCTCTTGGCGTGGACTGAATCATCTCGTCATGAACAGCGAGACCAGCACCACCTTGAAAATTCGCATGTTGAACTTAAGTAAACGCGAGCTTTTTCGCGATCTCGACAAAGCGGTTGAATTCGATCAAAGCCAAACTTTTAAAAAAATCTATGAGGAAGAATTTGGTATCGCCGGCGGTGAACCATACGGCTGTATGGTTGGTGACTTCGAATTCACTAGCCACCCGGAAGACATCGACTTGTTAAGCAAGATGTCCAATGTTGCCGCTGCCGGTTTCTGCCCCTTCATCTCGGCAGCAGGTTCAGGCATGTTTGGTTTCGAAGACTATACCGAGCTTTCCAAACCGCGCGATCTAGCAGGAATCTTTGAAGCCGGTGAGTACATTAAGTGGCGCAGTTTCCGCGATAGCGACGATTCTCGTTTTGTGACTCTAGCCATGCCTCGCGCCCTGTCTCGCCTACCTTACGGCGAGAGCACTAAGCCAGTAGAAGCCTTCAACTTTGAAGAGTTCGAACTGGATCAATCCGGCATGTCTAAGCCCGCCGATCATCACGACTACTGCTGGATGAATGCGGCCTATGTGCTGGCCACCACCATGACCAAAGCCTTTGCTGAAAACTCTTGGTGCACTGCTATTCGCGGAGCTGAAGGAGGCGGTAAAGTTGAAGGTCTCCCAAGCCACCTATTCAAGAGTGACGACGGCGACACCGACCAGAAGTGTCCGACTGAAATCGGCATTACTGATCGTCGCGAAGCTGAACTGAGCAATCTCGGATTCCTACCACTTTGTCACTACAAGAATACCGACTACTCGGTTTTCTTTGGCGCACAAACTGCTCAGAAACCCAGCGTATACGACGACCCTGATGCAACTGCAAACGCGTCAATTTCAGCACGTCTACCGTACCTAATGGCCACAGCTCGTATCGCTCATTACCTGAAAGTCATGGCGCGCGACAAAGTGGGCTCCTTCATGGAAGCCAATGATTGTGAGCGTTGGCTGAACCAATGGATCAAGCAATACACCAACTCCAACCCAGACGCCAGCGCCGAAATGAAAGCCAAATACCCACTGGCAGAAGCTCGAGTTGAAGTGAAGGAGATTCCTGGTCAACCCGGCTCTTACAGTGCAGTTGCGTACCTCAAGCCTTGGCTACAAATGGAAGAGCTCACCACCTCGTTGCGGATGGTGGCGAACATCCCAAGTCCGGGCTAGAAATCTCAACTTGATCGTTCGATAGGCGCTGACTGATATTTATTTCTTAGGAAATCTAATCGTCATCAGCGCCCTCCCTCACCCCATTTATTCTCACGACAAAAGGACTTTTGCGTGTCTATAGCGGTTATTGACACCCCTAGCTCAACGCCTTCGGCGCAACAGTCTGAGCCTTTCGATAGACCACCTAAGGATGATTCGTTTTGGCTGCAACGGTTTCTACGGGAATTTGACGATATTCAAGCCTTTGAATTGTGGTGTGATGCCTTTATACCTACCGCATTAAGACAAACCGATGTCAGTGTACGCAACTGCCTCAACCAACAGATAGCGACCATTGATGAACGCTTGAATGAACTTCTCAATGCAATCCTTCATGATGATAAGTTGCAGAAGCTAGAGGCCGCTTGGCGCGGCTTGTGGTATCTCATCGAAGCCGCTGAAGTTGAAGCTAGCATCAAAATTAAGTGCCTAGATGTCAGCTGGAAAGATCTTTCCCGCGATTTCGAGCGAGCGGCCGACTTCGATCAAAGTGGCTTATTTCACCTAATTTACAGCCAAGAATTTGGAGCTCCTGGTGGCGAACCTTACAGTGTGCTGCTGGGTGACTATGAGGTGTCGCACCGGCCGAGTAAGAATCATCCGTTTGATGACATCAATACCCTTAAGAGTATCAGCCAAACCGCAGCTGCGGCTTTCGCACCCTTTGTCTGTGCAACCGCGCCTCAGCTGTTTGGTCTCGACGATTTCGATACTCTAGGGCTACCCATCAATTTGGACGCTGTGTTTCGACAAGCCGAGTATGCTCGCTGGCATTCACTACGAGCCATGGAAGACAGCCGTTTTGTGTCAATTTGTCTGCCTCGAGTGCTTATGCGCGAGCCCTACAATACTAAGCTCGATGCTTATCAAGGTCTTCGATTTCATGAAGACACCGACACGGGCGACAAGAGCGCCTTTTTGTGGGGAAACAGCTGCTTTGCTCTAGGCGTGGTTCTAATCAGAGAGTTCGCCGAAGTGGGTTGGTTTTCCCATATCCGTGGCGCTCCTCGCGACTTTAACGGTGGCGGTCTGGTAACACAGTTCCCAGCACTCAAATTCAAACCCGATAGCCAGGTTAGCCGGCAACAAATGTTCACCTCGGTTCTCGTCTCAGACCATCTCGAGCGAGATCTTGCAGAACAGGGTTTTATCCCTCTGTGCCACAGTTATGACACGCCTTACGCGGCATTCAACAGCTGTAACTCGATCCAAAAGCCTAAGGAATACAACAGCGAGGCAGCCAACGCCAATGCGCGTATCAGCGCTATGTTGCAACACATACTCTGCGCTTCACGAATGGCTCAATATATAAAGGTTATGGCAAGAGACAAAGTCGGCTCCTACGTTAGCGCCAAGGACTGTGAACGCCTGCTGCAGCACTGGCTCGATCAATACACCACTGGTCGTGAAGACCTTACCTGGGAAATGATGGCTCGCTACCCCCTTCGTCAAGCCAGAGTCATCGTCAATGAAGATCCAGAGAAACCAGGCAGCTACCAAAGCGTGATTCATTTGAAATGTCACTATACGGTCGATCATCTAGTCTCTGAATTGAAACTGACCACCTCAATCAACTCAATGGGAACCGACTAAACCATGAAAGACCTGCACAAAAAGCAACTGGTTGCCCCGTTACTCGATCGCTTAATCGGCAGCTCTGGGCAACATGCTCAACCCCATCAAATACTGAGGCAATTGAGAGAAAGTGTACGTAGAGATTTAGAGCATCTCTTTAATACACGTTATCGCTGTATTTCTCCTCAGGGCGATGTCGACCTGATGTCAACCTCAATCCTAGATTTTGGGCTGCCTGATCTCTCCACCATCAATATGAACACTCAAGATAGCCGCAATCACTTTTGTCGACAAATTGAAAAAACCATTCTCAACCATGACCCAAGAATCAAAACTGTAAGAGTTCAGAGCCAAGAGAAGATCAACAATCAAGACCCCTGTGTGCGATTTCGAGTTGAAGCGATGCTTCACGCCAATCCAGCCCCTGAGTTGATCGTGTTTGATTCAACACTTAACCCTGTCAGTCAAAGCGTACAAGTCGCAGAGATCCTATAAGTGCGTCACAAAGACGCCTCGAGAACTATTCATGAGTGAAAAACTACTAGGTCATTTCGAGAAAGAACTGGCATTTATTCAACAATCCGCCAGTGAATTCGCCAAACAAAACCCATCAGCGGCCGGCGCGTTGCAACTCAGTGAAAACACCGTTGACGACCCGCTTGTCGCTCGTTTGCTGTCGGGGTTTGCCTACCTGAATGCTAGGACTCAGCAAAAGCTCAGTGATGACTTCCCAGAGATGACCGATGCTTTTCTAGAGACGCTCTATCCACACTACTTGCGCCCCATCCCTTCTATGGCGGTCACACAGTTCAACCCCGACCCACAAGCTGACGAAGTCGCACGGGTCGAGCGGCACACGCAATTGGAAACCGAGAGTTTCCAAGGCCAACACTGCCAATTTAAGACGTGTTATCCCGTCGAAGTCGCTCCTATACAAATCGATTCGGCTTCGCTACTGCCACGCCCATTTATCGCACCGGGCTCCAATGACGTCCTCGGAGCAGGGGCCGTTCTCAAAATCTCGCTAAAGACCTTAAGCAAAGACATTCACTTCAGCGACTTGAGCTTGTCAAAATTACGTTTCTTTCTGTCGGGGCCAAGCCAATACATCCTTCCTCTATACGACTTAATCTTCACTAAGGCGATCAAGGTTATTGTCGCCAAAGATGAGACAGATCCAAACCCACAGTTCCTGGAGAGTGATGTTCTAAAACAAGTGGGGTTCGACAGCAATGATGCCATGCTGCCCTACCCTTCGCACTCTTTTCAGGGATACCGGTTACTGACCGAGTATTTCGCCTTTCCCGAAAAACATCACTTTATCGACGTTGATGGTTTTCAGGGTTTTAAGGGTGCAGATTATCAACAAACAATGAATCTCTACATCTATCTGCGCGACACCAATGTAGAGCTTGAACATCAAATATCGTCAAAGATATTTGCGCTGGGTTGCACCCCTGTCGTAAATTTGTTTTCCCAATCAGCCGACCCTATTCCTTTATCTCATCGTCATTACGAATATCCGGTGGTCGCTGATGCACGCCGCAGCGATGGCCTAGAGATCTACAGCATCGACGAAGTATGCGCCTCAGACCAAGAAGGTAATTCCACTCGCTATCGTCGCTTCTATGGCATCAAACACGGTCAGTCCGGCCAGCAAGGTGCATTTTGGTTTGGTCGTCGACGTACGATTATTGAAGGTGAACACCGCAACGAAACCGCGACTGAAATGGATATATCGCTGGTGGATCTCGACTTTAACCCTCACAAGGTTAGCAACAAAACCTTGGAATTAAAGCTCCTCTGTAGCAACCGTAACCTACCTAGAAAGCTACCCAGTAACAACGGCCAGCCACATTTTCATATAGTCGACGGCGATGCACCGGTGGAGCACATCGGATCTCTCATACCCCCGACGCCGGTACTGAGACCTCCGCACCGAGAGCGAGGCTACTGGCGACTGATTTCACACCTTAACCTCAATCATCTGTCACTGAGCCAAGGCTCAGGCTCCGTAGATGCTCTGAAAGAAATACTAAGACTCTATGATTTCCGAGATTCCGCAGCCACTCGCAACTTAATCGAATCTATCCAGAATTTGCAGACTCGACCGATTACCGCGCCGATTCAAATCGAAGATACGGTTGCTATGTGCCGAGGTACAGAAGTTCGACTGGAACTAGATCCCTTGATGCTCGCCGGCAATAGTCCGCTGTTATTCGCCACCGTACTCGAACGTTTTTTTGGTCTCTACTGTTCGATAAATTCATTCACTCGATTGATTGCAACCTTGTCGGGTAAAGATGGAGAGCTTCAGCGATGGTCACCACGCGCCGGCGAAAAGAACTTACTGTAATTCAGCAGTTGCTGAGAGAGCCCTACCGATTCGATTTCTTTCAATCGATTCGTCTATTGGAGCGCAGCTCTGCTCTAAGTCAAAAACAACAGAGTTTTGCCACAGAGCCTGTCGCCCACAACGCCCTACCCAACAGGGAGGTAGTTCGTTTTCATAGCACCCCACAACTGAGTTTTAAAGGCTCGGATGTCAGTACCATTGACACCAAAGACACCGAAGATTGCGGTGACAGCAATCGCCCCGACAAACAGTGGGCGGTGGGTGTCAACTTTATGGGACTGACCGGTAGTCAGGGTGTCATGCCTTATTATCTGACCGAATTGTTGTTGCGCGAGCAGCGACAGAAAAATTCTGCACTGAGTGAGTTTCTAAATCTCTTTGATCACCGCTCGATTTCTCTGTTTTTTAAGGCCTGGCATAAATACCAACTGCCGGCGAGCGTCGAACGCAGCTATCAGCAGGCCCAGAAACACCGGCACAAATCATCAACCTCTAAGCCCCAGCGTGATTTGTTTACAGATGCCTTGCTATCGCTATCCGGGTTAGGAACATCGGAACTCTCCTACCGACTTCCAGTCGCCGACGAAGCTCTGGCGGGATTTAGTGGTAGTCTCAGTCGGCAAATAAGGACGGCCGACGAATTAAAGGGAATGATCTGTGCTCATTTTGATCTCGATGTCAGCATTGAACAGTTCCAAGGCCAATGGCAAGAACTTCCAAAAGATATCCAAACTCGGCTGCCGGGGGAGGAATGCCCTCGAGGCATGAACAACCAATTGGGAAGCAATGCGGTACTGGGAGAATCCTGCTTTCAGATCCAAAATAAATTCAGTGTAGTGATTGCACCGCTGCCCTACGTTCAATTCATGACACTGGCACCGGGCAGTAAAAAACTCGACACCTTGAAGCGCTTTATCCACTTCAGCGTTGGCAGTGAGCTGGATTTTGACATTAATGTCACTTTGCTGGATCGCGAGGTACCTCCCGCGAATCTGACAGACAGCAACGACTACCAACCGCTTTTAGGCTGGAACAGCCATCTCTCCTATGACCCCGGCGACCAACAAACAACGCAGATTAAGCTCTCCCAGGACCTACACTCCCCTGATGACAGCTTACCCCTCGCGTCGTAATCGCCCACGACCTCAATTTTCTTCAAAAGGACCTGAATATGATACATGTCAATCTAAAATCCCTGGTCGAAAAAATGACCGACCCCATGCGTGATGCACTGGAAGGCGCCGCTGGAATTTGCCTCGCGCATACGCAATACAACGTCGAAGTTGAGCATTGGTTGCTTAAACTCCTTGATTCAGGAGACACTGATTTGTTGGCGCTGCTGGAAAAACATGAAGCCAATGCCGCCACATTGGCCAAGCAGTTAGCGCAAGCCATTGCACGATTCAAAACCGGAAGCAGCCGTCCAGCGGCCCTCTCGCCGGCAATTGTCGATGTCAGCAAGAACGCATGGATGCTTGCATCGGTCGATTACGGACACCCCGCCATTAGTTCAGGACACCTACTAGCGGCCATTCTTCTGAATGATCAAACCCGTTTGCCTCTGCTGCAGATTTGTTCAGAGCTTGAAACCATTGCACCTGAGTCGCTACGAGAAACCGCCAAGGCAATGTTCGGCTCCACTCAGGAATCAAGCGGCGCCGTGCATTCCAGTTACCAGAGCCAAGGCTCCGAAGCTGTATCCGCCAGTAAAACCCCGTCGTTGGACAAATACACCATAAACCTGACGCAAAGAGCGCAAGCAGGAGAAATCGATCCGGTACTGGGGCGCGATGAAGAGATTCGCCAATGCATCGATATTTTGACTCGCCGTCGTCAGAACAACCCCATCATGACCGGTGAGGCAGGTGTGGGTAAGACTGCGGTCGTTGAGGGTTTTGCCTTGAGAATTGCCAGCGGCGACGTTCCGCAACCACTCAAAGGCATACAACTGCGAACCTTAGATCTGGGCCTTTTACAAGCCGGTGCCAGCGTCAAGGGTGAGTTTGAAAATCGGCTGAAATCGGTCATTGAAGAAGTTCGAGCGTCACTCATTCCCATCATCCTGTTTATTGACGAAGCCCACACCATGATCGGTGCCGGTGGAAAAGAAGGCCAAGGAGATGCTGCCAACTTGCTGAAACCCGCTTTAGCTCGCGGAGAATTGCGAACCATAGCCGCGACTACCTGGGCCGAATACAAGAAGTACTTTGAACGCGATCCCGCCCTCACCCGCCGCTTCCAAGTCGTCAAAGTCGAAGAGCCCGACGAAAGCAAAGCCATTGATATGATGCGAGGCATAGCTACCTCACTGCAACAACACCATCAGGTGCGTATTCTCGACGAGGCCATCATCGCCTCGGTCAAGCTCTCCCATCGCTATATTCCCGGCCGCCAACTGCCGGATAAATCGGTAAGTCTGTTGGATACCGCCTGCGCACGAGTTTCACTCAGTCAATCATCAACGCCAGGCGCTATTGAAGACTGCCAACGACGCATTCAGCGTGCCGAGCACACCAAAGCCGCATTGATTAGAGAAAATGCAGCCACCGGCGATCATCAGGATACGCTAACCAAGCTCGAGCAAGAACTAACTGATGCTCAAGCAACTTTGGAGCGACTCACTCACCAACGCCAGTGCGAACAAACACTGATTGATCAGATTCGAGACATTCGACAAACCATTGATGATCAATTTAATCAGCGTGAGGAGTTGCCCTCGGCTGAACTAGAGCAGGATAAGCTCTCGCTACAAGATCTGACCAGTCAGCTAAAGCAGATTCAGGGACAGCAGCCACTTATGCAGGCCTACGTAGACGAGCAGGCCATCGCCGAAGTTATCGCGAACTGGACGGGTATACCCGTCGGCAAGATGGTCAGCGACGAAATCAGTGCGGTACAGCACATTGCCTCTCGATTGGAAAAGCGTGTAATTGGTCAGCCCCATGCACTGGAGGCGGTTGCACAAGCCATTCGAACGTCTCGTGCAGGCCTTACCGATCCGCGCAAGCCTGTGGGCGTGTTTCTGTTCTGCGGCACCAGTGGTGTAGGAAAAACAGAAACGGCCTTGGCGCTAGCCGATGAGCTGTTTGGCGGTGAACAGAACATTACCACGATCAACATGTCTGAATTTAAGGAAGAGCATAAAGTGTCGATGTTACTGGGCTCTCCCCCCGGCTATGTCGGCTATGGTGAAGGAGGTGTACTTTCCGAGGCGGCACGACGCAAGCCCTACTCCGTCATCTTGCTCGATGAAATGGAAAAAGCCCATCCCGGTGTACAGGATATTTTTTATAATCTGTTTGATAAAGGCACCATCAAAGACGGTGAAGGTCGAGACATCGACTTTAAAAATCCCGTCATCATCATGCCCTCCAATGCCGGCGAAGACGCCATTCGAGCCATTATGGAGCAAGTTGAGGATAAGCCCGAACCCGACGTGCTACTGGACAACATTCGTCCCTATTTACTGCAGAGCTTCAAACCCGCTTTTATGGGAAGAGCGAATGTTGTGCCCTATTACCCACTGGAAGATGAAGATCTCATGAAAATCTGCGAGATCAACATGCATAAAATCAGTAAGCGCATTCAGTCACACTACAATGCAAGCTTCAGCTATGAGGAAGACGTGTTACTGCACATTGTCGCCCGCTGTCACGACTCAGATACTGGTGCACGCAATATCGAGAGCATTTTGACGAAAACTCTACTGCCGGCGCTGGCCAGTGAATGTCTCGAGCAATTGGCCAACGAGCAGGTAATATCCAACGTTCACGTGGCGATTGATGAGGACGGCGATTTCAGTTTGGTGATCAACGACAAACCTTCGCTGACTCAACCAATAAAGAGCAAGACTTCCCACGATCACTCAGAGACCGCTACTGTGTCAGAGATACAAGCTGACACCATAAATTCAAACGGTGCTTCAGAGATAGAATCAAAACAGATCGAAGAAAGTCCGACCGTATAATTCAAGTTCTATACCTAGACAATAAAAAAGGGAGCTTTTATCGGCTCCCTTTTTGTTTCTTCTTTGCTATAACTCGTACTCGGCGCTAGACGCGGTTCACGCGATTCAACCCATCTAATGCTGCAATACGGTATGCCTCGGCCATGGTCGGGTAGTTAAACGTATTTTTGACAAAGAACTTGATACTGTTGGCTTCACCTTTTTGGCTCATAATGGCTTGGCCAATGTGAATGATTTCGGACGCTTCAGCACCAAAACAATGTATGCCTAGAATCTCCAAGGTATCGATACGGAACAACAGTTTCAACATACCCACATCTTCGCCACTGATTTGTGCGCGTGCGGTATTTTTGAAAAATGCTCGACCAACTTCGTAAGGCACTTTGGCGTCGGTTAGTTCACGCTCTGTTTTTCCGATCGAGCTGATTTCCGGCAGAGTGTAGATTCCAGTTGGAGCATCGGAGACAAACCGTACCGTCATGCCGCAAATTCCTCGAGCGCAAGCTCGCCCCTGATCGAAAGAGGCACTGGCCAAACTTGGCCAACCAATTACGTCACCGGCAGCGTAGACATCCTCAACATTGGTTTCGTAGCGCTCAGACACATCCAACTGACCACGATGGTTAGCTTCAAGCCCGATGGCATCCAATCCCAAACGATCAGTGTTACCGGTACGACCATTACACCACAACAAGGCATCGGCATGCAGACGCTTACCGGACTGCAAGTGCATAGTTACGCTGCGAGCATCCGCCTCCACTGACTCATACTCCTCGCAGTGACGCACAGTTACGCCACCATCTCGCAGGTGGTAACTGAGGGCGTCAGAGATTTCGTCATCGAGAAACGAGAGCAATTGCTCTCGGCTATTAATCAAATCAACCTTGACGCCAAGACCGGCAAAGATAGAGGCGTATTCGCAGCCTATCACACCAGCGCCGTAAATAATCATCGTCCGCGGAGTATGCTGCATCCCCAAAATGGTATCGCTGTCGTAGACCCGTGGATGATGAAAGTTCACGTTTTCAGGACGATAGGGACGAGATCCCGTCGCAATGAGCACATGCTTGGCATTGATATACTCTTTTGCCCCGTCCTCCAGAGTAACCTGAACACGCTTCGAATCGACAAATGAGGCTTCGCCCACGTGAATATCCACGCGATTTCTCGCATAGAAAGTGGTTAGCATTTCAACCTGAGTGGGAATTACTTTTGCAGCGGCTTCCAGAACTTTCGGAAACGAAACCCATTGCGGATCACCAATGGTCCGGAATAACGCGTGAGTGTTGTAACGAATGACCTGCTTTACCGCGTGCCGTAAAGATTTTGATGGAATAGTCCCCTTATGAGCACAATTACCACCGACCATTTCCCGGCGTTCCACAATGGCTACCTTCAAGCCCGCCTTGACCGCAGACATCGCTGCCCCCTCGCCCGCCGGACCGGAACCTATTACCAATAGATCGTAGGTGTATTCTGCCATTGCCTTTATTACTCCCTCGTATAAAAGTGATTCTATTTTTTAGTTGCGTCGTAGGACAAGCTAGAAGTACCAACACTGCCTTTTTGTTGTTCCTCTTCACACTTTTGAGGGTCTCCGCCGCAGAGATCACAGACGTAATCTTCTTCGCCCAGTGCAGCACCGACACCACCACAGGAACCCTTCAAAGGTTTTCGCCCCATCAAAACGCCAACAGACATGGCAACGACGAACAACAATAAAACAATCAGAGTTAACACAAATGTTTGCATAATAGTTCCTTCCTTATTGCAGCGCCTGCGCAGCCGCCAGATAAGGTTTAAATGCTTCGGAGGACAGTTCGATAAACCCATTCTCCTGTTTAATGATAAAGAAAGCGGCTATCTCTTTACTATTAGCCAATAGTCGGGCTTCTTCGGCCCCCATCACGTTGAATGCGGTTGCCAAGGCATCGGCCATAGCCGCAGACGAGTGTATGACCGTGACCGAAGCCAAGTTGTGAACAACCGGCTTTCCGGTTCTCGGATCAATAGTATGACTGTAACGCTGACCGTTTTGTTCAAAATAGTTGCGATAATCACCCGAAGTCGCTATCGCCTTATCCGTCAGAGGTATCGCTTTGTAGATCCGTTGGCCCAATCCCGCTTGCGGACGCTCTACCGCAACTCGCCAATCTTGTCGTTTTGGATTATGCCCCTTCAAGCGTATCTCACCGCCAATCTCAACTAAATAGTTGTTAAGACCCTTTTGCTCTAACAAGGACGCCACAACATCAACCCCGTAACCTTTAGCAACAGCGCTAAAATCCATATCCACCGCTGCGGTACGAAGTACTTTCAAATTCTTCTCATCCAATTGAATATGCTCATAGCCAACCTCTTGCAGTATTCTATGGATCTCTGACTGTTCTGGTATCTGATCATCTGTCTGGGTTGGGCCAAACCCCCAAAGATCAATCAAGGGCCTCAAAGTCACATCAAAGGCGCCATGTGACCAATCTGATACCAGAAGACTCATACCGAGTACTTCGGCAACGGGCTTGGAGATAGAAATCCATTGATCAACGGGACTCGTCTTAAGAGTATTGATTTCAGAGTTGTCAATATAGGTCGACATTTGTTGATTCAATTGTCTTAAGGCTTCATCAACGTCTCGCTGTAGAGAATCACTATCACTAATAGGCTCATTTGTAACCAGCGTAATACTATAGCTGGTCCCCATAGTCGCCCCAGTAAGGCGCGCCTTATAAACTGAACCCTCATCGCTGCACCCAGCTAGGGCAGTAAAAACAAACAGACAAAACCAAAACGAGGCCAGCAATGCTGACCTCGTCCCGAGGGTCTGACTTTTTTTACAAGTCATATCCAATAACACCTTCGATTAGCCGCCAAAGTCATCCAAGAGGATGTTTTCGTCTTCAACACCTAAATCTTTCAGCATTTTAACAACCGCAGCGTTCATCATTGGAGGCCCACACATGTAGTACTCACAATCTTCTGGCGCAGGGTGATCCTTAAGATACTCATCATAGAGTACGTTATGGATAAAGCCTGTCATACCGGTCCAGTTATCTTCTGGCTGTGGATCTGAAAGTGCCACATGCCAATCGAAGTTTTCATTTTCACGGGCCAGCATGTCATATTCGTCTTGGTAGAACATTTCACGCATAGAACGCGCGCCATACCAGAACGACATTTTACGATCAGAGTTCAAACGCTTAAGCTGATCAAAGATGTGAGAGCGCATGGGCGCCATACCCGCACCACCACCGATGAATACCATTTCGGCATCGGTGTCTTTAGCGAAGAACTCACCAAAAGGTCCGTAGACGGTAATTTTATCGCCCGGCTTCAAATTAAAGACAAACGATGACATCTGACCGGCAGGAATACCTTGAGAACCTGGAGGTGGCGTTGCAATACGAATATTGAACTTAACCACACCCTTCTCTTCTGGGTAGTTCGCCATTGAATAAGCACGGATAACCGGCTCATCAACTTTAGACTCAACGTTAAAGAATCCAAAACGTTCCCAGTCACCACGGTACTCTTCATCGATATCGAAGTCAGAGTATTTAACATGGTGTGCCGGCGCTTCCAACTGAACGTAACCGCCCGCGCGGAAGTCAACGTTTTCACCTTCAGGTAATTTGAGCGTTAACTCTTTAATGAAGGTAGCAACGTTTGGATTTGATTCAACAGTACACTCCCACTGTTTAACACCAAATACATCTTCTTCTACATGAATGGTCATGTTCTCTTTAACAGGAACCTGACAAGACAAACGCCAGCCTTCAGCGGCATCACGCTTGGTGAAGTGAGACTCTTCGGTGGGCAACATCGAGCCACCACCGGAGTTCACTACACACTTACACTGGGCGCAACTACCACCACCACCACAGGCCGAAGGCAGGAATAAACCACCTTCCGCTAGGGTTTGGAGCAACTTGCCACCAGCCGGTACGGTAAGAGTTTTCTCACCATTAATTTCAATATTAACGTCACCACTGTTAACCAGCTTTGCACGCGCACTGAGGATAATCACCACCAGCGCAAGTACGATGCCGGTAAACATGGCGACACCCGATACGATTGTAATATCCATACTTCGTAATACCTCGCTGATTACAGATCAATGCCGCCGAACGACATAAAGCCAAGAGACATGAGACCCACAGTAATGAAAGTGATGCCTAGGCCGCGAAGGCCGTCAGGTACATCGCTGTACTTCATTTTTTCACGGATACCAGCCAACGCAGTGATCGCTAGCGCCCAACCAACACCCGAACCGATACCAAATACGGCAGATTCTGCGAGGTCATAATCACGCTCAACCATGAACAATACCGCACCCATAATGGCGCAGTTCACAGTAATCAAAGGCAAGAATACGCCCAAAGCGTTGTACAAGGCGGGAACATACTTATCGAGCAGCATTTCCAGGATTTGAACCATCGCTGCGATAACACCGATGTAGGTAATCAAGCCTAAGAAGCTCAAATCTACTTCGGCAAAATCTGGGCTTATCCAAACCAAAGCGCCATCGGCTAACAAGTAGGTATAAAGTAAGTTGTTGACCGGCACGGTAATACCCAACACCACAACAACCGCAATACCCAGTCCAAATGCAGCTTCAACCTTTTTAGAAATTGCCAAAAAGGTACACATGCCAAGGAAGAAAGCCAAAGCCATGTTATCGATAAAGATTGCCCGAACGAACAGGCTTAAATAATGTTCCATAGCTTAAGCCTCCTTCACAGTATTAGGACAGATCTTGAACTCTTCTTCTTCTACCTGATCAGGGAAAGCGGCACGAATGCCCCAAATGATCAAACCGATTAAGAAGAATGCACTCGGTGGCAGCAACAGCATACCGTTTGATACGTACCAACCGCCATCGGTGACCAGAGGCAGAATTTCGTAGCCCAACAACTTACCGGAACCGAATAGTTCACGAATGGTACCCAGTGCGATCAAGATGGCGCTGTAACCAAAGCCGTTCCCAATACCATCCATGAAGCTGGCACCGGGAGGGTTTTTCATGGCAAAAGCTTCAGCGCGACCCATGACAATACAGTTGGTAATAATCAAGCCAACGAATACTGATAACTGCTTACTGATGTCGTAAGCCACAGCTTTCAGTACCTGATCAACCACAATTACCAAAGAGGCAATGATTGTCATCTGAATAATGATACGAATACTGCCAGGAGCATGATTTCGCACCAGCGACACAAACAGGTTAGAGAAAGCACAAACAACGGTCAGCGCAATACACATAACCAAGGTCACTTTCAGTGAGCTGGTCACAGCCAAAGCTGAACAAATACCAAGAATCTGTAAAGCGATTGGGTTGTTTTCAAAAACGGGCTTAAGTAAAAGCTCTTTCACTTTCATGATTACGCCTCCCCATTCTTAAGATTGTTGAGGAAACCGGCGTAGCCTTTATCGCCAAGCCAGAACTTGATCAGGTTATCAACACCGCGACCAGTCAAAGTAGCGCCCGAAAGACCGTCGATTTCATGATCAGAATCAGGATTAGCTCTGCCTTTAACAACGGTCAGACCGACATTGCCTTCGGCGTCATAGGCTTTCTTGCCAGGAAATAGACCTTTCCACTTTGGATTGTCAACTTCACCACCAAGGCCCGGAGTTTCAGCATGCTCGTAGAAACCCAAACCAACCACTGTGTTCAGATCTGAGCCCAGTGCTAAGAATCCGTACAAGGTTGACCAAAGGCCGTAGCCCTTAATTGGCAGAATAACGGTTTCTACGCCGTTTTCACCTTCAACCAAGTAGACCTTAGCAACATTTACTCGACGTGAGATTTTAGCAACATCTTCTGCACCGGTTAACTCAATTGAGCGACCGGGGGCTTTGGACATCTTACGCTGATCGTATTTTTCAACGCCTTCTGCGACTTCGGTGTATTGACCAGTTTCAAGATCAACCAATTTGGTAGAGATCTGTTTGAACTGCTCTTCAACGCTAACGCCTTCTTTTAACAAGCCAGCAGCTGCCAAGATATTGCGTTTGAAATCGAGTGATTTATTGGCGATTTGTGCGGGTTTGAGCATTACAGCAGCGGTCGAAACCACCACTGAACACACGATACACAGCGCCAGTGCGACACCAATTGTTTTTCCTACCGTATCGTTACTAGCCACGTGACAACCTCCGCTTAATGTTCGACTGAACAACAACGTGATCGATCAGCGGAGCAAACAAGTTAGCAAACAAAATTGCCAGCATCATGCCTTCTGGGAAAGCAGGGTTTACCACACGAATCACAACCACCATGAAACCGATCAAGCCACCAAACCACCACTTACCTGCGTTGGTCATTGAAGCTGATACAGGATCAGTCGCCATGAAAATCATACCGAAAGCGAAACCACCAATAACCAAGTGCCAAGACCATGGCAGAGCCATCATTGGGTTGGTTTCTGGATTGCCTACGGCATTGAATAGAAGAGAGGTTAAGATCATGCCCGCCATGACGCCTAGAATGATACGCAGTGAAGCGATCTTCATAGCAACCAGAGCAACACCGCCGATCAAAATCGCCAAGGTAGAGGTTTCGCCGATAGAGCCTTGCATCTTACCGAAGAAAGCATCCATCCACGTTAAGCCCATGCCGCCAGCTTCTTTCGCTGCGCTTAGAGCATCAACACCCTGAGAAGCCGCAACTGACAGCGCGGTAGCACCGGTGTAGCCATCAACAGAGGTCCAAACCGCGTCACCTGACATCTCTGCCGGGTAGGCGAAGAACATAAATGCACGACCAGCCAAAGCAGGGTTCAAGAAGTTCTTACCCGTTCCACCAAACACTTCTTTAGCGATTACGATACCAAAGCTAATGCCGAGAGCAACCTGCCAAAGTGGTACGTCTGGAGGACAAATCAAGGCAAACAATATAGAAGATACGAAGAAACCTTCGTTAACTTCATGTCCGCGCTTGGCCGCGAATAGAACTTCCCAAAAACCACCCACGATGAACGTGGTTGCGTAAATGGGTAAGAAGTACAAGGCGCCATGCCAGATGTTATGCAACCAGTTATTGGCGTCAAAACCAATAATGAACATGTCGCGCCAGTTACCGATTTGAGTGAGCCCCAAATCCGCCATGATGGTGTTGGCTTGCCAGCCCACGTTGTACATACCGAAAAACATCGCTGGGAAAGTGCAGACCCAAACGGTGATCATGATGCGCTTAAGATCGATACCATCACGCACGTGCGAGGTGGTTTTAGTCACGTCATTGGGACGGAACAAACCGGTATCAATCGCTTCGTACAAAGCGTAAAACTTTTCGTATTTACCGCCTTTATGGAAATGCGGCTCCATATTGTCGAGTAAAGTGCGTATACCCATGCTTTAACCCTCCTTCTCAATGCGAGTCAGGTTGTTGCGCAAAATTGGGCCGTACTCGTATTTGCCAGGGCAAACAAAGGTACACAACGCCAAATCTTCCTCATCCAACTCGAGGCAACCCAATTTCTGACCAATGTCGGTATCACCAACAATCAGTGCACGTAGTAATTGAGTAGGCAAAATATCCAACGGCATGATGCGCTCATAGGCACCAATTGGCACCATGGCTCGCTCAGAACCGTTAGTCGTGGTATCGAAATCGTATTTCTTACCAGAGAACAAGCTAGAGATATAAATACTCAAACTTGAGAAGTTGTTAAAACCAGCACGTAAGTAATGCAAGAACGGACGCTCGCGCCCCTCTAGCAACACAGAGATTTGCTGATGGTAACGACCGATAAAAGCGTAAGCGCCAGCAGCGCTACGACCGCCAAACACTGAACCAGAGACGACACGATTGTCGCCGTCTTTCAATTGACCGGCAGTCAACTCGTCAATGTTTGCACCGACACGAGTACGAACCAAACGCGGTTGCTCAACCTGAGGACCAGCGAGTGAGATAACACGCTCGGTAGGCAGCTTGCCTGACGCAAACAGCTGACCGAAAGCGATTACATCTTGGTAACCGATAGTCCAGACAGTCTTGGTTGCGCTCACAGGGTCCAAGTAATGGATGTGGGTACCGGCGTTACCGGCAGGATGCACGCCTGCAAACTCTTCTGAACTAACACGGCTGTTATTGCCCGTCAGAACATCTGCACCTTGTGCCTTACACACATACACCTGACCTGTGGTCAGTCGTGACAGGATCGTCAAACCGTTAACAAAGTCATCGCGTTTTTCGCTGATGATTTGCTCAGGGTTGGCGGCCAATGGATTGGTATCCATTGCAGTCACGAAAATTGAATTTGGAGTCGTCGCCGGAGCTGGTACCTTGCTGTATGGACGTGTGCGTAATGCAGTCCACAAGCCCGAATTGACCAGATTATCTTTGACTTGCTCTTCAGTTAGCGAAGCTAACTGATCGACACTGTACTGGTTGAAAGTCTCAGCTTCGTCACCATCTACATCAATAACAACAGATTGCAGTACGCGCTTAGCACCGCGATTAATCGCGGCAACAGTACCAGCTGCGGGAGCCGTGTAACGCACCCCTTCTGTCTTCTTATCAGTAAACAACAACTGACCGAGCTTCACCTTGTCGCCGACCTGAACGGCCATGGTAGGCTTCATACCGTGGTAATCAGCACCAATGACGGCGACAGACCGGATCTGCGGACCATCAACGATGGCCTGCTCGGGAGCTCCGGATATGGGTAAATCCAATCCCCGACGGATATTTATCATACGTCTCTGCCTAATCACTCGTTAAATAAGTGTGGCTGCGCGGATGCGCGACCTTATATTTTTGTTCAGCTTGTGCACATACCGCGTGAAAACCGAAGAAACCGCAGCGATTATGCTCAGAAAAGGCATAAAAGCGACTAATACGGCCACTTCAAGTGTAGTCAAAGACGATTAAAATGCATCAAACCGGGAGGTGACCCTATCTCTAGAAAGTAATAGCCTCAATATCTGCCAGATTGTGCTCCAAACAGGCACCCTGACCGATCGTTCACAGGCAAAATCACTACCTACAGATAGCATCCCCAAATTAAACCGGCGCAATTATAAAGACGGGCGACCTCGCTGACCAGTCATTGTTGGCACTTAAGTGCAAATTAACCTGAAAAAAGTCTGTATTCTCAAGATGTTAGACCAAGGTCTAAGTAGAAACACAGCATCGCGAACAAATTCTGACCAGCCAGCCACCAACCTCGACAACGAAAAAAGCCGCGGCATTTCTGCCACGGCTTTTTAACACGATATAGGTTGGTGCTTATGCTTTCGGATAGATATCGAAGCTAACCCCACACATATCCTCTAGACAACGCACAACCTGACAGCTGTAACCGAACTCATTGTCGTACCAGCAGTAAAGCACTGCGCTCTTACCGTCGACAATGGTCGCTTTGGAGTCGAATACACAGGCGTAGCGAGAACCCACAAAGTCGCTAGATACCACTTCTGGCGAGTTTGTATAGTCGATTTGCTGCTGCAGAGAAGAATGTAAAGCGGTTTCGCGCATGTAAGCATTCAGCTCTTCAGAAGTGGTCTCTTTATCCAACTGCAGGTTCAAGATAGCCATGGAAACGTTAGGTGTTGGTACGCGAATGGCGTTACCCGTCAACTTACCTTTCAACTCAGGCAGAGCCTTTGATACCGCTTTTGCAGCACCGGTCTCGGTGATAACCATGTTTAAAGCAGCGCTGCGACCGCGACGCTCGCCTTTGTGATAGTTATCGATCAGGTTTTGATCGTTGGTGTAAGCGTGAACAGTCTCAACATGACCGTGCTTAACACCGTACTCGTCCATCATTGCCTTCAGCACTGGCGTGATCGCATTGGTAGTACATGAAGCTGCAGACAAAATGCTGTCTTCTGCGGCAATGTCACCATTATTGATACCGTAAACGATGTTTTTAATGTCGCCCTTGCCTGGTGCAGTCAAAATCACCTTGGAAGCACCCTTGCACTCCAAATGCTGACCAAGCCCCGCTTCATCGCGCCAAACTCCGGTGTTGTCGACGATAATGGCATTATTGATGCCATAATCGGTGTAATCGATTTCAGACGGTGAGTTGGCGTAAATGATCTTAACTTCGTTACCATTCAGCACTAGAGTGTTGTTTTCTTCATCAACACGAATGGTGCCTTTAAAGGTACCGTGAACTGAATCACGACGCAGCAAGCTAGCGCGTTTAACCAGATCATCAACAGCCTTGCCCTTACGAACAACAATGGCTTTTAGGCGTAATACATCACCAGAACCGGCCTTCTCAACCAATAGGCGGGCAACCAAACGACCAATACGGCCAAAACCATAGAGCACGACATCTTGCGGCTCGGGCAGAGGCTTGCTGTCACTGTCGATGGCATCGGCCACTTCAGAAGCAACAAAGGCGTTAACATCCGCCGCGCCCTCTTTCATGAACTTAACCGCCAATTTACCCACATCAACGTGAGCAGGGCCAAGATTCAAATTGGAGAGAGCTTCGACAATTGGGAAGGTTTCAAATTCGGACAACTCGTTCTCTTCTACCTGACGAACACGGCGATGCGCCTTCATCAAATCAATCACAGAGCGATTCACCAGAGTGCGACCGTACATGTAGATACCTACATTGCTTTCACGGTTCAGCTTACCAATCATTGGGATCATCGCCTCAGCGAGGGCTTCACGTTCTTTCCAATCCTTGAAAAAATCGTCTGGCTTAGGTCGGTTCACGAGTTGTCACCTTAAACTATGTTAGAAATACCAATGTGGCCAATACAACAGCAGACGGCCACGGCTACCTTCAAAAAGGAGCGCTATTATCGTGATTCAACCCTAGGCGTGCAAGGTTCTATGGCAAATCTAAGTAAATTACACGCTATCCCTACCATTAGCGGATGGAAATTTAATTCAATTAACATCCAAGCCACCGCCATGACTGCCCCTCGACAGAAAAACCACCCCCAACCAGAGCCCCTGCACCCCCCACAAAACAAGCCTGAAAAAGACCCCTGAGAAGGACATAGGCGCAATATAAGACCTAGACCACACTGCAAACACAAACAAACATAGCTACAATAGCGCCGCCAATAATAGCCAGTCTTGAGAGCCGCCCAATGATTCAGCAGTCCCCCCTGTCACCGGTGCTAAACGTCAAACCCGGAAACAAACAACAATGGGGAAACTTACCCGGCAGCAGTGATGCTCTCGTACTCGCCAATGCCGCGCGATTGCACGACAGCCTCACGCTAGTAGTCGCTAACAACACTGAATCGGCAAGACAACTGGAAAACGATCTCAAATTCTATGCCGGTAACGAGCTGACTATTCTGCACCTGCCGGATTGGGAAACACTCCCCTACGACAACTTCTCGCCCCACCAAGATATTATTTCGGAGCGACTGCAAACACTGTATCAACTGCCACAAACCCAACAGGGGATTTTGGTGGTGCCCGTTAGCACCTTGATGCACAGATTGGTCCCAGCCACCTTTTTGAACGCCAACAGTTTGATGGTCAAACCTGGGCAGCGCTTTGTTATCGCCGATATGCGCCGGCAATTTGAGAACGCAGGCTACCACTGTGTGGATACCGTCTACGAACACGGCGAATTTGCCATTCGCGGCTCTCTGGTCGACATATTCCCCATGGGCTGTCAGCAGCCGTTTCGCATCGACTTGTTTGATGATGAAGTTGAAACCCTTCGCACCTTTGATCCCGAAACTCAGCGCTCTATTGAACAAGTAGAAGCCATCGAATTACTGCCCGCCAAAGAATACCCGTTGGACAAAGCTGGGATTTCACACTTTCGCGACAAATGGCATCAGCGTTTCGATGTAGACCATAAGGCCTGCTCTATTTATCAAGACATTAGCTCTGGCATCAGCCCTGCGGGCATCGAATACTACTTGCCACTGTTCTTCGATGTTTGCAGCACCCTATTTGACTACCTCCCACAGACCAGTCAGGTGTTTTTGCAAAACAACATCGATCAAGCCACTGAACAGTTTTGGCGAGATTTGAGCTCTCGCTTTGACAGCCACAGCGGAGACCTACAGCGCCCGATCCTCAACCCCAGCGAGATTTTTCTATCCGCCAGCGAAGTCTTCGGCTACATCAACACCTACCCGCGAACAACGCTCAGATCAGAAAGCCTAGAAGTCAGTGCCGGCCACTTCAATTTCGCCTGCGCGAGTACACCCGACATTACTATTAATTCTCGCGCCGAGAACCCATTGGCACAGCTAGAGAACTATCTGATTGAAACCGATCAACGCGTTCTGTTTAGCGCAGAATCTGCTGGCCGTAGAGAGAGCATTCTAGAACTGCTGGAGCGTATTGACGTTCAACCACAAGCCGTCAACTCCTGGCAGGAGTTTGTCGACAGCAGCGAGACCATTGCCATTACCGTGGCCCCGCTGGACAAAGGGATTTCCATCCCGTCACGCAATATTACGCTGATTACAGAATCGGAGTTGTTGGGCGAGAGAATTCAACAGCGCCGCCGCCGTAAACAACAGCAAGACCAGGGCGAGATGGTTATTCGCAACCTGACGGAACTGCGCATAGGCGCGGCCGTGGTTCACATCGACCACGGCGTAGGTCGCTACCGCGGCATGGAAACCATTGCTATCGACGGCCAAACCAGTGAATTTCTAACCCTCGAATACGCTAACGAAGCCAAACTTTACGTACCCGTCGCCAGCCTCGATCTCATCAGCCGCTACTCGGGCGCCGACGACGGCTTGGCCCCACTGCATAAATTAGGCAGTGAGCAATGGCAAAAAGCCAAACGCAAAGCCGCCGAGCAAGTCAGGGACGCCGCCGCTGAACTGCTGGACATCTACGCTCGTCGAGCAGCACGACAGGGTTTCGCTTTTGAAGATCCCCGCGAAGCCTACCAGCGCTTCTCTGCGGACTTCCCGTTTGAAGAAACCGCCGACCAACAAACCGCGATTGAAGCCGTCTACCGCGACATGACCTCAAAACAGCCGATGGACCGTTTGGTGTGTGGTGATGTGGGGTTTGGTAAAACCGAAGTCGCCATGCGCGCCGCATTTATTGCCGCTCACAGTGGCAAACAAGTCGCCATTCTTGCCCCAACCACCCTACTGGCACAACAGCACTTTGAGAACTTTAGAGATCGCTTTGCCGACTGGCCCGTACAAATTGATGTGATCTCTCGGTTCCGCTCCGGCAAGGAGATCGACAGCGTCCAAAACAAACTGGCCGACGGCAAAATCGATGTCATTATCGGCCCCCACAAGCTGCTGCAGTCGGATTTAAACTACAAAGACCTCGGCCTGCTCATCATCGATGAAGAACACAGATTTGGTGTTCAACAAAAAGAAAAGCTCAAATCGCTGCGCTCTGAAGTCGACATACTGACACTCACCGCGACACCCATTCCGCGCACACTCAACATGGCGATGTCCGGGATTCGCGACCTGTCGATCATTGCCACCCCCCCAGCCAAACGGCTGTCGGTAAAAACCTTTGTACGTCAAAACGACAACAACATGACCAAAGAAGCCGTACTGCGAGAGATACTGCGCGGCGGGCAAGTTTACTACCTCCACAATGAAGTTAAGAGCATTGAAAAGACGGCACGAGAACTGGAAGAGCTGATCCCTGAGGCGCGAGTCACCATAGGTCACGGCCAAATGCGAGAGCGACAGCTGGAACAAGTGATGTCGGACTTCTACCACAAGCGTTTTAATGTGTTGGTGTGCACCACCATCATTGAAACCGGTATCGACATTCCCAACGCCAACACCATTATTATCGATCGCGCCGACAAGTTCGGATTGGCACAACTGCATCAGCTACGTGGACGCGTCGGTCGCTCGCACCATCAGGCATACGCTTACCTACTGACCCCTCATAAGAAAGCGATGACCGCGGATGCTCAAAAACGCTTAGATGCTATTGCTCAAACCACCGACCTTGGCGCTGGGTTTACTCTAGCCACACACGACATGGAGATTCGAGGAGCTGGAGAACTGCTGGGCGACGATCAGAGCGGTCAGATGCAAGCGGTGGGTTTTACCCTCTACATGGATATGCTCGATCGTGCGGTTAAAGCCATCAAAGAAGGCCGCACACCGAATATTGAAGATGCTTTCGACACAGGTATCGACGTTAATTTACGAATACCTGCATTAATCCCCGATGACTATCTCCCCGACGTCCACACCCGTTTGATGATCTATAAACGTATCGCAGGTGCCGAGACGGATGAGGCCCTGCGCGAACTGCAGGTGGAGATGATCGACCGCTTTGGTCTACTGCCTGAAAGCACAAAGAACCTGTTCAAGATCAGCAGCCTAAAAATCGTTGCGCAACGACTCGGCATTAAGAAGTTGGAGGCCAGCGCCACCAATGGCCGCATTGAATTTGGTTCCGTCACAGAGGTGAATCCACTGACAATTGTAAAAATGGTGCAAAGCCAACCACAGAAATACCGACTCGATGGCGGCAATCATTTTAAATTCAATCTCGATATGGATAATAGTGATGTTCGTCTTCAACGCGTCACTGATTTATTGCAACAGCTCAGTGCCGCTTGAACGAGACTCGGTCGACACAATACGCTCGGACAGATAGTGCTAGAAGCGCCGTCATAGGTTCGTCCTCAGATGCTATTTTTTCAGGAAAACGGAATCCCTAATAATGCCGACACCCGCTAGCCTAACAAAACTCTTCGCCCCAGCAGTAAGTTTACTATTGGCAGCGGCAACGCTCGGCACCACAGCGCTCGCGCAAGTGGATTCAAACAGCGCTCAGGAGCAACCCGAGGCGGATCGCTGGTATCAAGTTGAAGTCATACTGTTCGCTCACAAACAAACCGCAAGTGACGAAATCCTTCGCAACGACATCGCCCTCGCCTATCCACCCAACTGGATTCAATTGAAAGACCCAGAGGCGCTTGTTGAGGCTTGCGAAGCTGCCGCACAAGCGGAACAAAGCTCTACCACCACTGACTCTGCTCGCGATATTAGCGCTTTGGAGCCCACTGACAATACGGCTGAAACCACCGCAGAGACTCACGATTCACTTTGCCCACAAATGGCAGATAGCGAAGACCGCGACGAGGCAATGCGCCAGCTGGTGGATCTAGAGAGAGAAGCCTACTACCTGCTACCCAAAGCGATGAGAGCTCTCAACGAACAAGCCCAAGAACTGAAATGGTCGCGTGCGCACCGAGTACTGTTCCATGAAGCTTGGCGCCAGCCAATTCTCAACAGCGATCGAGCCACTTCGATTCTGGTTTCAGCAGGGGAAAGCTATGGTCAACACAAAGAGCTGGAAGGGACCTTTTCAATCAGTGTCTCGCGCTATCTACACCTTCGAACCAACCTGTGGTTTACCCAGTTTGCTCACAATTACGGACAGGACAAAGGCCTGTGGCCAGACCTTCCCACCAGCCCCGAACAACTGGATTATTCAATCACCAAGATCGAAGAAGATATCACCTCGCCTTGGGACAAAATTGAACCGCTCAATGATGAATACGATAAGATTCTAGCTCGCCCTTTTGTGCCTGAACGCATCGCACTGATCAAACAAAAAAGACGCATGCGAAGCAAAGAAATACATTATGTGGATCACCCCAATGTGGGCATAATTTTGCTTATAGAGCCCTATGAAGTGCCTGTGGAAGAGGATCACACCGAAGAGCCCAACGCGGAATTAGCCCCTTTCGATACTCAGCCCACCGAGACCAGCTCATCCAATAATTAGGCCGCGACCTATTCAGCGGTCCCTCTGCGAACTGCGACCCCAGCGACGTAAGAGCACTAAATACTGAAAAGAAACAGGCACAAAAAAGCCGGATAGTTATCCGGCTTTTTCAATAAACAATGAGCGTTATACGCAGTTGACGTTTTCGGCCTGTAGACCTTTGTCCCCTTCAAGGATATCAAACTCTACCGATTGCCCCTCAGCCAAAGATCGGTAACCCTCTCCCTGAATGTTTCGGTAATGAACAAAAATATCATCACTACTTTCACCGCGAGTGATAAAGCCGTAGCCACGAGCATTATTAAACCACTTCACTGTGCCAACTTCACGAACTGCCATACTGTCTACCTCATTATTTTTATATTCGTTTCATGCTGTTAAAGCCTAATCGAGACAAACCTCTCAACACGTGCTCTACCCTTCTAGGACGAGGGAGATCCACGATGCCTCAAGCTCGGCTTACACCCTAGCGTATTTCTCCGCGACGCTATCCCCATAGCAAGACATACCACGTAGAAAACAGTACCTTTTTAAGACAATTTAAGAAGGCTGTCCAGAAAAAAATTAACCTTTTTGATGATATTTCAAACAACACGGAAAAACTAAAAAAAATGAGGAACAACAGCTCACTCAGCTGAGGACGCCCAAAAATGGGGCGTCACTTTTCCAACGCCTGTAGCAGCACCGCTTTGACGTTGCTCATCCCTCTCTCCACAACCCGGTGAATTTCTTCGAGAGTGATTGTCTGCTCGGTCATGCCCGCTCCCCAATTCACCACTAGGCACAAGCTGGCATAATCGAGTTTTAACTCTCTCGCCAACGCGGCCTCCGGCATCCCGGTCATACCCACTAGGTCGCAGCCATCGTTACGACAGCGGCGAACTTCCGCCGCAGTTTCCAAACGAGGCCCCTGAGTCGCGCCATAAACACCACCATCTAGGCAATCGATGCCCAGATCTTTTGCAGCATTGAGTAAGCGCTGACGAGCGGCCGGGTGATAAGGCTCGGTAAAGTCAATATGATCCAAGGGACCGGCAACACCATCAAAAAAGGAATTTTCTCGCGCACTGGTGTAATCAATAATTTGGTCGGGAACGACCAAAGCTTCAGGCCCCATCGATGGCGACAGCCCACCTACCGCATTGACCGCTAAAATTCCCGTTACACCTATGGTCTCTAGAGCTGCAATATTGGCTCGATAATTAATCTTGTGGGGGGCAATGGAGTGATCACCGCCATGTCTCGGCAAGAAAAAAAACTCTTCAGCTTGCCCGGACAAACGCCCACGCTTTATCTCTGCAGAGGGTTGACCGAATTGTGTCTGCGGGCGAAGAGCCTCCAACCACTCAACCTGATCGAAATCGCTGAGTCCCGTCCCCCCAATGACTGCGAGCGTCACTTTTGCTCCCCTTTCACCAAGCCCTGCTGTAACGCCAGTAGTTCTGCTTCGCTGTGCGGACCACTCACATCCAACCCGTCTGGAATGTGCAGTGTTGATGTAGGGAAAGCGCACTCAGCCCCACAGGAATCTATGATGTCTAGAATCCCTAGCAGAATGTCTTGTTTTATCTCATGAAAACGCACCCAGTCGGTGGTTTTGGTAAAGGTGTAGACAAAGAAATCCAGAGAAGAAGCAGCAAAAGCATTGAAGTTAACAATCAAGGTCTGCTGTTGATCAATTTCTGGATGACTTCTCAAATAGCTCTTCACCTTCTCAACGATTTCCGGCAGCTGCTTGGCGTCATCATAGCGAACACCTAGCGTTTCGTAGATGCGCCGATTACTCATACGCGAAGGGTTTTCCAGAGAAATATGAGTAAAGGTTGCATTGGGGATATAGAGCGGGCGCTTATCAAAGGTTCGTATCCGCGTGAGACGCCAGCCGATGTCTTCGACTGTCCCTTCGATTTGCTTGTCCGGTGAACGAATCCAGTCACCGACACTGAAGGGGCGATCCAAATACACCATTAAACCGCCAAAAAAGTTTGCCAGTAGATCTTTGGCGGCAAAGCCCACGGCAATGCCACCAATACCACCGAACGCCAACACACCAGAAATGCTATAACCCAGTGATTGCAGCAACACCAACACGGCCGTAATCATCACCGACATGCGCAGCAACTTTCCAATCGCTCGCACCGTGGTGGCATCCATCGGTTTCTCAGCGTAGCGGGGATCCATTAAGTTGTCTTCAACGCGACGAATCAGCAACACCAGAAACCAACTCAGCAATACAATGACGGCAACCTTGCGAACCGGAACCACCAATTCCAACAAGCTGTTGTCCGCAGCCTGAGCTGCGATTTGACCAGCGATAGACAAGCCCATCAACCAAACAAACCAACGCAATGGTCGGCGAGCCGCACAGAGCAATGCATCATCCCAAAGGTTGTGGGTCGCTTCGGCTTTCAATAACAAACGATCCAAGGTAACTCGCACGGTAAGTGCGGCCACTAAAGTCATCAATACAATGACAAACACTTCGAAAATCCAGTAGTTGCCACGGCCGATCCATTCAATGACGGTTTTACTCAACTCCATAGTCCCTTTCCTTTGCCTTATTTCTTGGCTGAGTGGTAGCTTGCTGTGAAATTTGTTCGAGTCGAGCCTGTGTAGACCGCCAGCGAGAGCTCAGCCGCAGCTCATCCGAATTGACGACTTCACGTGCCCGCATAGATTCTCGACTGGCGTCATTGCGATAATAATCGTCCAGCGCCAATTCACTCAAAACGCTCAGAGCTCCCTGACGATTATTGCAGATCAAGATCATGTCACAACCCGCCTCAATTGCCGCCTGAGCACGCTCCGTATAACTGCCCATTTGCGTGGCACCTTCCATCGTAAGATCATCACTGAAAATGACGCCACCATAGCCCATTTGTCGACGCAAAATATCCTGCAGCCACACTTTTGAGAAACCCACAGCGGCCTCAGCGTCTACCTGAGGAACGAGAATATGCGCCGGCATCACAGCATCTAAAGACGCCTTAAGCGCTTCAAACGGTATCAAATCCTTGATTCGAATCTCTTGCAAGCTTCGCTCATCGACCGGTAGCTCTAGATGGCTATCGCCCCTCACACTTCCATGGCCGGGAAAATGCTTGCCCGTCACCGCCATGCCCGCTTCACGAGCACCTTCTATGAAAGCGCCCGCCAACAGACTCACCCGCTCAGGGACAGCCGAAAAAGCACGATCGCCGATAACACTGCAAAACTCATCGTCCACATCAAGCACGGGGGTATAACTGTAATCAATGCCAATCGCCAAAATCTCACTGGCTAACAACCACCCGCAATCACGAGCCAGTGCCAGTGCGTCATCCCCATTGCTCTGATATAAGCTATCGAATACCTGCATGGGAGGAATGCGAGTGAACCCCTCTCTACAGCGCTGCACTCTGCCTCCCTCCTGGTCGACGCTGATCAACAGCTCCGGGCGCACACGGCGAATCGACACCACCAATTGTTGCAGCTGGCTGTAACTCTCTATATTTCGAGAAAATAGAATAACGCCGCCGACAGCATCGTGCTGGAGCAGTTCGACTTCCGCAGCGGTGAGTTCAGTGGCGTCTAAATCTAGGACAACCGGGCCTAAGGTCATAAAATTCTCAATATGTGGATTAAAACAGAGGTACAAATAGGTAAGAAATGGATGGTCGCTCTAGCCGTCATTGACGGCCACTCAGGAGTCTATCCAATGGCTAGGCTTATTTGGCATCTTCGCTGTTCAACATGCCGGTAATCGCCGGCACCAGCAACCCCACAGCGTCATCGACAGTGCTGTCTTTATCAAAGTCTGCTTTGAGAATACTGCTGATGGAGTCGAAACTCGACAGAGTAAACACCGAGGCCCCCAGCATAAAATACAAACGCCAATAAAAAACTTCCGGCTGCACCTCTGGCATGGCCTCCCTCAACAAACCCGTGAAACGCGAATAATAGTCACCGTATTCGGCAATAATAAAGTGGCGTAAATGTTCTTGGGATTGAGTATAAGCAAGCCCGAGCAAGCGCATAAACTGATTCGGGCTTTCACCCAAGCTCTGAGTCGACGCCAGCAACGTAGAAAAAAGAGTTTCAATCAGCTCATCAACAGTCAAAGTCTGACCTGCTTTTTGCTCAATACGCTCGCTTAGCGCTCGATCAAGTTGCTCGCAAAATGGGTTTAAAAAGCGAGCAAACACCGCCTGAATCAGGGCTTTTTTCGAGCCAAAGTGGTAATTGACCGCCGCCAAATTTACATTCGCCGTACTGGTAATAGTTCTCAACGACGTTTCCGCGTAGCCTCGCTCAGCGAACAAAACTCCCGCAGCATCTAAAATTCTCTCAATGGTATCCGGCTGCCCCATTTCCACGACATCTCTTTAATAAAACAAGGATTTGGAACATACGTTTAGAAGATATTGATGTCAAGCAAGCGACTAGCGCTCTAGGGCTTCGCAGTTATCGACAGCTTTAGATTAATTTGTTCTCTCGGTGCATCCTCGAATAACCCCTAGACTTAAAAGCAGCACACTCGAGCCCCAACACGAGGAAAAAACGTTTAAAAATTAGGGAGTTATTTAGACCGTCCAAAATAGACCGATTAACGCGAGTTCTAGCGGGTAATTTTGCACCTTTTCAGACCTGACAATTGGCGGTATGTTTCAGCTAGATCAACACCCTCATCAATATAACAAAAGGGATTGTGCGCATGGCTTCTGCGAACCCCGGTCGCCCGGTAGTTATTGGAAACTGGTACCAAGACGTGGTTGAAAACCTCTATTTTGAAGTGGTGGCGCACGACAGCGCCGAAGGCTCTATTGAAATCCAATATTTAGATGGTGAAGTGAGCGAAATAGACCAAGACAGCTGGAACGAAATGATCTTGAACTCCGCCCCGCCGCCCGAAGATGCCAGCGCTGCATTCGAAATGTCGATGCCCGACAACAATTGGGACAACGATTTAGCCGCGCACTACAATCCGTGCAGCGATCCGCTCAACTCCATCGAACCCGATCTATTCCAAGGCTCTGAAGAGTTTTAGCTGCGCAGCGCTCACGTGAATGGGTATTTCTGAGGCAGCATGTCTCAGGTTGCATGACTAATAATGTGCCGAATAAAGATATCCCGGGCCTGCTCTACACTATCAACCACCGTGAACAGCTCGAGCTCATCCGCCTCTATGCAGCCGTGCTCGATCATCGTTGACGTCATCCAATCGACTAAGCCACTCCAATAGTCTTGTCCCACCAACACGATAGGAAAGGCCTCTACCTTACATGTCTGTACCAGTGTAAGAGCCTCAAACAACTCATCCAAAGTTCCGAATCCGCCTGGAAGAATGGCAAAACCAACGGCGTTTTTCACAAACATAAATTTGCGCACGAAAAAATATCGGAAAGATAAGCTGATGCTCTGATAGGGGTTAGCATCTTGCTCTCGGGGCAAAGTGATGTTCAACCCAACGGATTCGCCACTGGCCTCAAAAGCTCCGCGATTGGCACCCTCCATAACCCCAGGACCACCACCAGTAATCACCGGTACGCCTTCAGCAGCCAACAGTTCACCCAACCGCTGCGCTTGGGCATAGGTATCACTGGACTCAGCAAAACGAGCACCACCAAAAACCGTTACCGCCCCCTTTAATTTTATTAATTGCTCAATCCCATCCACCAACTCGGATTGAATGCGCAGCACCCGCCATGCTTCAGGCATTTTAGCATCTAGCATAAAACCTCCTTAAAACAACAACTTAGAAAGGATTACTTATCAGTATAGTCAGTATTCTGAAAAAAACTTGCGCGAGCACCTTTACTGTATATAATCACATGTACTGTATAAAAAATCAGGAAGAGTAATCACCCAATGATTAAGCTCACAGCCAGACAGGAAGAAGTACTCGGTCTCATCAAACGAAACATTGAAGAAACCGGCTACCCACCGACACGCGCAGAAATCGCTAAAGAGTTGGGGTTTAAATCCGCCAACGCCGCCGAAGAGCATTTGAAAGCGCTCGCTCGCAAAGGGGCCATTGAAATGGTCGCCGGTGCCTCCAGAGGCATTAGACTTCCCGAGGAAGTCACCGGCATCCCGATTGTTGGTCGTGTAGCTGCCGGTAGCCCAGTACTTGCCACTGAACACATCGAAGATTACTGCAGTATTCCACACGATTTCTTCTCACCCGCCGCCGACTATTTCCTGCGAGTGACAGGCGAGAGTATGAAAGACATCGGCATCATGGACGGCGATCTGTTAGCCGTTCATAAAACCGAAAGAGCCAGAAATGGCGACATAGTGGTTGCGCGAATAGAAGACGAAGTTACGGTGAAACGCTATCAGCGCAAGCGCTCCAGCCATCAAGTTGAGCTGTGGCCTGAAAATGAAGAATTTAATGTCATTGAAGTCGATCTCAGAGATACCGACTTTGCCATTGAAGGCTTGAGCGTCGGCGTCTTGCGTCGCGACTGATCCAGCCAAATCGAAATCAATTACTGATTGTAAATGACCACCAGGTACAGTGTTAGGAGAAGCCAATGTCCACCGCATTTCAACTTAACTACTCGCCGGCACATTCGGCTGCAACTGTCGCTGTACCACCCATCACGGCGCCAAAGCCACAAAAAGCCAGCTCAGACATCACCGAGCTGGTATTGACCAAACACAGCCCTGACGCCAAACAGCTATTGCTACCGATGCTGGCGCACCTCAGTCAAGATTCTGAGCGCTGGATTACTTGGATTTGCGACCACAAAGTGGATCGTAACAAGCTGGCAGATTACGGCGTCGATACCGACAAAATTCGCATTATTTACAGTAATCAACCGGAAGATACACACTGGATTTTGTGGGAAGCACTTAATGCGGGTACCAGCCACACCGTTATTGCCGCACCAGGTGATTTGAACGATGAAGCCATGCGGCATTTTGAAAATGCGGCACAACTGGGCAACAGCCGAGGTCTTTTTATTCGCTATAGGTAGTTTTTCGAGATCAGTGTTGTGAACAACCTAACGCTCGGAAATCATCTTCACCTAAGGAGCATGCAAGCAGCCCTTTCAACCTGTTGGCTCATTTGGCCGATATAGAAAGCCCGCAACCGGCTCTCTCCATCTCCAATCCGCACTGACAGCCACATCAGAGATAGCAGTTCCCTTACGCAGACCACAAAGTGCCGAAAAAGATTGCGATCGGTATTTCCTAGTGAAAGAGCGCTACTGGAGAATTAACTGAATCAAAGCGAACCATCAAAAAGGTTAGCAGCTGAATAGCGCAATATCAGATCCATCTATATGGGAATGGACTTGGCGCTCTGGTAGACAATTAAATTTGCTACTGAAGAGAGTCACAGGGAGGTACTCAATGCAGTGTGCGACGCTCAGACTCGAGTTCGAACTCAGCGCTAGACTGCTCTGCCAGCTCACCGACGGTCTCTAATCCAGCCTCAATCATCGCTTTCACAACCTCAAATCGAGAATCGTTCAAGTACTCTTCTGCTTCTTTGGAGAATTGGATACACACCAGTGGCTCACCCTCTTCGCCGGCACGACGAAGGCCGACCCGACCGTCAGCGAGCTCAACAATTTCGAATAGGGATGATGACATAGGTGAATTCCTCTGTGATAGCGCCTACAACCACATGAGGCACGAGCAAGGAGGAGATCCTAACTCTCGAGACTGATGCAATAACAGCTGGACGCGGATTCTACACCCTTGAGGGTCAGTATTCCAGAAATGACTGCCGCTGACGTTCGATCAACTCCTCTACTGACGACAGCCATCCCAGCAACAGGCGACGATCAAGATCAGATGGACTAAAGACCGCCGAAGAACCGATCATTTGACCTGCACCTACAGAGGGATTCAGGATAGCCTTCTCTGCGGCCAAAATACTGACAACAGACTCCTGAGCGGATAGCTCTTCAACACCAACACCGCCGCTAACATCGGAGATCAAATCCTCAAGCGTAAACAGTCGCTCAGGCATAGGGTAACTAAGATTGTGCCCCAGCTCTCTAAAATACAATCGCATGGAAATCGCCAGACTCACCACGCAAGATTCCAATAGCGCCTGTTGCTCCTGACTTTGAGTGGCAGTTTGACAGAGATTCAATAGCAATCGACTGTGCGACAGCTTTTGCTGAACTCTTGAGAAGTACGGATTGGAAGACATTGATCTTAGTACCTGAATAGTTCTCGGAATCGAGTTGATTGGCTCAACCAGCACGACATCGCGTTGGGTCGCGTCAGCGAATATCTGGCTCGACTGGAATAAACAATGAGAGCAAGGATTGGGATGATTACAGTGTGTGCGCTGATCGTTAGGCCTAAGCCCTATCGATCAGCACACAGCACTCTTAGAGCTGAAAATAGAACGCTCGAGTTAACCTCGTAGCGACAACTTAAGCCTCTTTTTTGGGAGCCGCTTTTTTTGCAGCGGTCTTCTTCGCTGCAGCCTTTTTCTTAGCGGGCGCCTTCTTCTTGGCCGCCTTTTTCTTCGCCGGGGCCTTAATCGGCTTTTCAGTCACAACCCAGCCGCCGTTCTGAAAGAAAGCCTTCCAACCCGTCGCCTTGCCTTCGATCTCAGACTGCACATATTGCTCTTTGGTCTTGCGACTAAAGCGCACCAGCGTTGGGTTCCCATCGCTGTCTTCTACCGGCGCAGAAAACAAGAAGTTGTACTTGGGATCAATCTCTGACTTGTGCGGTAACAATTCCGACACTAAAGGCGCACGGGTTTCTCTGTTTTTCGGAAACTGGCTCGCCGCTAAGAACAACCCCGAAGCGCCATCTCGCAAGATATAGTGATCTTCCACTTTGAGACATGCCAACTCAGGCATAGGGACAGGATCCATCTTGGGTGGAGCCGCTTCGCCGTTTTTCAACAGCTTGCGAGTGTTCTTACACTCTTCACCAGTACAGCCAAAGTACTTGCCAAAACGACCGGTTTTGAGCTGCATCTCTTTGCCGCACTTGTCACACTCAATCACTGGTCCGTCGTAGCCCTTGAGTTTAAAGGCTCCCAATTCAACCTCAAAACCAGAGCAATCTGGGTTGTTGCCACAGATATGAAGCTTGCGAGTCTCGTCCAACAAATAGCTGTCCATCGCGGTATTGCAGAGTTTGCAGCGACGCTTATTGCGCAACTGCTTGGATTCCGCCTCTTCATCCTCATCGGCATTAACCGCCTCATCGCCGGAAACCAAATTCATGGTCGACTTACAGCGCTCTTTCGGTGGTAACGCATAACCGGAACAACCGAGAAATACCCCTGTGGTACCCGTTCGAATCTGCATCGGACGTTCGCAGGTCGTACAGGGAATATCCGTTTCAGTGGGCTCGTTGGGGCGCATGCCCGCTTCATCGTTCTGTGCCGTCAGCAAGGTGGCAGAGAAATCGCTGTAGAAGCTGTCCAACAACTGATGCCATTCCGTTTTACCATCGGCCACATCATCCAGGGACTCTTCCATATTGGCGGTAAAGCTATAGTCCATTAGGTCGGTGAAGCTTTCCGTTAAGCGCTCGGTAACAATGTCTCCCATCTTGTCGGCGTAGAAACGACGCTTATCGACATGCGCGTAGCCGCGATCTTGAATGGTCGAGATAATCGAAGCGTAAGTTGACGGGCGCCCAATGCCTCGTTTTTCCAGCTCTTTAACCAAACTTGCTTCGCTGTAGCGGGCAGGCGGTTTAGTAAAGTGTTGATTGGGTTCCAGTTCTTGCAGTTGCAGAACTTCACCTACCGCCAATTCAGGCAGAACCACATCGTCGTCTTTTTTGCCAATCGGGGGCTGCACTTTCATGAAACCATCGAAGCGAATCACGCGGCCACGAGTTCTTAATTCATAATCGCCCGCAGCGACTGCAAGAGACGTACTGGTAAATTCAGCGGGACTCATCTGGCAAGCCACAAACTGCTGCCAAATTAACGTGTATAGCCTTTCAGCGTCTCGCTCCATGCCTTTGAGCTGAGTCGGCTTAGTGGTCACGGAGGACGGGCGAATAGCTTCGTGAGCCTCCTGAGCACCTTCTTTGCTGCTGTAGGATATCGCAGTGCCGGGCAGATAAGATTTGCCGTAGCTGTCTAGAATAAAATCGCGACAGGTCTCCACCGCCTCCTTGCTGAGGTTGGTCGAATCCGTTCGCATGTAAGTGATGTAACCCGCTTCATACAGTCGTTGGGCCAACATCATGGTCTTTTTCACACTGAAACTCAGACGCGTACTGGCCGCTTGCTGCAGCGTTGAAGTGATATAAGGGGCACCAGGCTTGGACTTGGTGGGCTTATCTTCTCGGCTACTGACACTGAAAGTGGAGCTGCGCAACGACTCTACCGCCGCCATCGCCTGAGTTTCGTTAAGTGGTTTAAACGCCTGTCCATTGTGACGGCGAACTTCAAACCGCACCTTATCGCCACTCTGTGCGGCAAGATCAGCAAACACATCCCAATACTCTTCTGGGATGAACGCGCGAATTTCTCTCTCTCGTTCAACCACCAAGCGTACTGCTACCGACTGCACCCGCCCTGCGGATAAACCTCGTGCCACCTTCTCCCACAATAGCGGAGAGACCATGTAGCCCACCACTCGATCGAGGAAACGTCGTGCCTGTTGAGCATTGACCCGATTTTGATCAATTGGGCCAGGCTGTTTGAAAGCTTCCTGGATCGCAGATTTGGTAATTTCATTGAACACAACACGACGGTAGCGACTTTCGTCCCCACCAATGGCCTCTTGCAGATGCCAAGCGATAGCCTCTCCCTCTCTATCCAAATCCGTCGCGAGATAGATGGTGTCGGCTTTCTCGGCCAACTTTCGAAGCTCATCCACAACCTTTTCTTTGCCGGGCAAGATCTCGTAATGAGCTTCCCAATCCTTCTCCGGATTGATGCCCATGCGGTTGATTAACTGTTCTTTGGCTTTTTTACGCTTGTGTATCACCTTATCCTCAGGCGATAGCTTGCGCGTAATAGCGGCTTGGCGCGCGCGCTCTTTGGGATCTACGGCCTTTTTGGCTCCGCCGCTAGTAGGCAGATCTCGAATATGACCGACACTCGACTTTACAATAAATTCATCGCCCAAATACTTGTTAATGGTCTTCGCCTTAGCGGGTGACTCAACGATGACTAAAGATTTTCCCATATCTTCCTTCTATATAAAGAATCTAGTGTCCAGCGGCTAGGCACGATGGCCTGCGAAAATACCCAATTAACCCCTAAGCCCTCAAATCGGGCCGACGGTGGTATCGGATGCGCATATATAAGGGCTGATCCTCTGAGGGTCAAGCCATCAGTGTGGATTTAAGTGGAAAAACCATCAAAAACCAGTTTTTTATGCCCTCAAGGCCTGAAACGCCTTTTTTACAGATAGCATACAAATCACTAAATTGAAAAGCCCTACAGTAATGATCAGGTCTAGCTGGCGAGCATTGAGTTGCTATGCGACACTAAAGAAGCCCGCTGTCAGGCCGCTACTCAATAACAAGACTCTCGATCCTCAAGGCTCGTTCATCACTCAATAATGCGTTACTCAATATGTCTGTTTCTGCCAGTTTAATACTGTTTTGTGCCCTCGCGGTGGTCTCATTGATTGCCGTGAGCTGGGTCAATGAGCGAGAAAAGCGCCAGCGAATTCTCACTAAGAAGCTGAAACAGATGCGCCATCAAATTGGCTCCACAGAAGAGCTGATCATCGAGATCGAACAAATGGTGGAAAGCCGAGCGATCGCCAAACTTCTTAATGATGAGATCATTGAAATGATCCATGCAATGAAAACTGCAAATCCCGAAAACGGGTATTTGGATGCCAGCCAACAGACTGCCATCGCCCGCTCCGAAACCCTCAACGATGAGAGTATTCCCATCGCTCTCGACCGAGTGAAAGAAAGTGACGCACAGATTGCGAGAGCTCAGAAGTCACTAGAAGAAGCGGCTGCGATTCTTCGTCGCCAACAGGCCACTGGCAAGTTATCGTTTGAAGAAATGAATGCCTTTTTATCTGAATTAAGCTGGGGCCACCTTATGGTAGAAGTGGTGACTCATGTCGGCCAGGGCCACAAAGCGCAACGCCGCCAAGATGTTTTATCGTCTCATGCATTCTATAAAAAGGCGCAACAACTGCTGATGAAATCCAATCATCCCGATAAGCGTCGCCATAGATTCATCAAAGAACTGTCGGAAATCTTAGCCAACAAGCGCACGGCGATCTCTGTCGATATTATGCCCGAGACACACCTCAACCCTGAGCCCAGCAGCACCGTTTCTGCTACAGCAATGGCGGCCTCAAAGCTCGCCCTGAGAGAAAACACAGACAACGCAAACGACTCCGACACGTCAACCGCTATAGTCCCAGAAATTATCCCGGGCAACACTGAACCACAATCCAGCAAAGCGTGATTTCCCGCCGACCACTAACCAGACTTGATCAACTCCGAGCTCTCTTTTAACCACTGAGCAATTTCCTCTACATCGGTTTCAGAGCCAAGCTCATTCCAAAACCCACACAATCCCTGAGGTCCGCCGACGACCGCCATTACCTTTTCTGGCGCCCCCTCTAACCTGCCAAGGATTTGATTGACGTTGGGATTTTCACTCTTCATTTCCCAATCCCAGCGTCCTTGGCAATGCAATTCATGCTCATACTTTTTCTTCACCAAAGACCAAGCATGCCGTGTGTCGCGCTGATCCGTCCACGGCAAGCAATACATCGGTAGAGACTTGATATGACGAGCCACATCGGTTCCCGTAGGCGGCACCTGTAAGTGGACACGCAAGCCAAGATCTATTGCCCGCTGACGCAGGAGTGCTTCACGTCGCTGTCCCGCCGACGGTTGCATGAGCATGATTGGGCCTAGCAGTAATGCTACTGCGGCAAGACAAATAACAATGGGTAACCACATAATATCGCGATCGGACTCCTGAAAAGCGTGGGATCAATTGATCTGGGTCTAGGCAATAAATTCCAGACGGTCTAGTATGACGGTTAACAACCAAAGGGAAAAGGAGCGGTTCATGTCTAACTACACTCATATTTTGGCGGGCGTCGATCTGAGCGATGAATCGCAACAGGTACTAGAAAGAGCGGCCAATCTGGCAGTGGCCAATCAAGCAAAACTGTCTGTGGTCCACATCGTCGAACCACTTACCTTCGCCTATGGCGGTGACATTCCAGTGGACCTCAGTGAGATTCAAGAACAGCTACACAAACAAGCGCGAGAACAATTGACCACCTTGATTGAACCCTATCAAGTCAGCGCCGATAATCTGCACGTTTTAGTCGGACAGCCAACCACCGAAATTCACGATCTTGCCGACAACCTCGACATTGATCTGATCGTGGTCGGCAGCCACGGCCGCAAAGGCCTCGCACTGCTATTAGGCTCCACTGCCAACGGCATACTCCACGGTGCCAAGACTGACGTACTAGCGGTTCGAGTGAAAGATTAGAGCGCCGAACATTCTGCAAATTTGCTAGCCGCAGCGAGGCGAATAGCAAATTTGCAACAGACAATCACATGGCTTCTAACTCATCCCAACGCTCATACTTCTTCTCTAACTCCGCTTGAAGCTGGGCCAATTTATCTAGCGTAACCGCGGTATTTTCATGGTCTTGCTGGTAGAACTCCGGCGCTGCGATTTCGGCTTCGACGGCTTCAACTTCAGCTTCTAAAGTTTCAATTTTTGCCGGTAATGCGGACAATTCACGCTGTAATTTGTAACTCAGCTTTTTCTTCTTCGATACTGGATCGGTCTCTGTTTGACGATCGTCACTGTTACGATTATCTGCAGATGAAGTGGCTGTACTTTCACTACTGCTGGCCTTGCCGACTTCTTCAAACTGCCATTGACCGCCTTGTCGGAGCCAATCATCATAGCCGCCGACATACTCCTTCACTTTACCGCTTCCTTCAAAGGCAATCGTGCTGGTGACCACATTGTTAAGGAACTCTCGATCGTGGCTCACCAATAAAATCGTACCTTTGTGCTCGGATAAAATGTCTTCCAACAACTCCAGCGTTTCCACATCCAGATCATTGGTCGGTTCATCCAACACCATCAAATTCGATGGCTTACTAAACAGCTTGGCCAATAGAACTCGATTTCTTTCACCGCCAGAAAGCGCCTTTAGCGGCGTCCGGGCACGGTCCCCAGTGAAGAGAAAATCGCTGAGATAACTGATGATGTGACGGCTTCTGTCGCCGATAGTGATGCTATCTCGACCTTCCGATACGTTATCAACCGCACTCTTTTCCAGATCCAACTGATCGCGCAACTGATCAAAATACGCAACCTCCAAATTGGTTCCGCAGCGAACCTCACCAGCATTTGGCTGAAGCTGCCCCAGAATAATTTTCAAAAGCGTGCTCTTGCCGGCCCCATTGGGTCCAATGAAGCCAATACGATCACCGCGAATTACCGATGTGGTTAAATCTTCGATAATCACTTTGCCATCGTAGGCATGTTTGACATGAGTGAGCTCAGCGACCAATTTACCCGACAAACCACCGGCATTGAGCTCCATTTTTGCCTTGCCCTGCAACTCACGGCGATCAGATCGTTCCACTCGCATGGCCTTGAGTGCACGAACTCGGCCCTCGTTGCGGGTGCGACGAGCTTTAATGCCTTGGCGAATCCATTTTTCTTCTTCCGCCAAACGCTTATCAAACAGCGCGTTGTGCCTTTCCTCTTCCGCCAACTGTTGCTCGCGAAAATCCAGAAAGCTCTTGTAATCACCGTGCCAGCTGCGGATATGACCGCGATCAAGCTCGACAATATCCGTGGCGAGACTCTGCAGCAATGAGCGATCATGCGTGATGAACACCACAGCGCCTCGAAACTCGAGCACTTGCTTTTCCAGCCACTCAATGGCTAGAACATCCAGATGGTTAGTCGGCTCATCGAGCAGCAATAAGTCCGGTTCGACCACCAGGGCTTTCGCCAAAGCGACACGGCGACGCCAACCACCGGAAAGTTCAGCCATGGTTTTATCCGCCGGTAAATCCAAGCGGGTAATGACCGTATCTACGCGCTGCTGCAAGCTCCAACCATCGACGCCGTCGATGGCCTGCTGTACATGAGCAAGTTTCTCCAGTGATTTTTCATCATCCACCTGCCCCAGTAGATGATGATATTCGGCCAAGAGTTCACCTGCCTTTTCCAAGCCGCTTGAGACGACATCGTAGACACTTAAATCATCGGCTTCGGGCAAGTCCTGCTCAAGACGAGCAATTTTTAGCGTCGGCTGCCGCCAAACCACGCCATCATCCAATAGCACATCGCCAGCCAACACCTTCAGCAGGCTGGATTTACCGGCGCCATTTCGCCCGATTAAACACACGCGCTGGCCGCGTTCAATGGAGAGATCAATCCCCTCCAAGAGGATCTGCGTGCCGTAGTGCAAACTGGCTTTTTTCAATTCAATCAAAGACATAACCGTAAACAACCTAAAGACGGGGCTAAAATTCAGGCGGCAATGGTACCGACAAATTCGACTGCCGGCTAACGCTGCTTCAAATCCTGGAATGAAGAAATGACCATAGACGCCAATAAAGTCGCCATTAAGGGCTTTCAAGAGACTTTTTTTGCCCTACAATGAAAGAGTTAACGCCGGTTGTGAAAGATGTTTCTCATCATTGAGGACGTCATTAACGCAACCGCAACATTGTAGAATATGGCCACCAATCATCAGCGGCCACTTGAACTCATGGTAGCTTGAGCCTATGCCCGAACGACACAGACTCACGCGTTTTAACGCCTGGCGAAACGCTTCTTGGCTCAGCACCTGCTGCGTAATACTCGCGAGCCTGTCTTTCCAGCTGTCTGCCTCTACCGAAGCACTCAAAGCCCCATACAACTCTTACTACTCGCCCCCCATACCCACTAACCCTGCACTGATCTTGCAGCACCGGCAGCACTACCTATCTGCCAAAGAAGCGCTGCGCAGGGGACAAAAAGTCAATTACAGGAAGTATCGCGACCGGTTGCATGGCTATGCGCTGGCTGACTACTTGGACTTCTTTGAGCTCAACAAACGCCTGCGTCGCTTGCCCTTTCAGGACGTTGACGCCTTTTTAGAGGCTCATCCCAACACCTATATGGGTGACAAGCTCCGTCAGCGTTGGCTTCACCAATTGGCGCGAAATAATCGCTGGACCGAATTCCTAGCTTACTATGATGCTAACGTCGCCAACACGACCTCTTTGCAATGTCGAGCTCTGTTAGCTCGGCATAAGACGGGTGACTCAACAGCTCTCGATGAAGTTGCCCCCCTTTGGACAGTCGAGCATTCACAACCCAAAGAATGCGACCCCTTATTCAAAGCTTGGATTGCAGCCGGTAGCCGAACTCAAGCTCTAAATTGGGAGCGGTTCAATCTAGCCATGTCTGCGGGCAATCGCACCCTAGCTCGCTATCTGGCGAAGTCACTCGAAGGCCAGCAAAAAGACTTGGCTCAACTGCATCTGGAGATTTACAGCCACCCGCAGCGAATTCGCCAACGCCATAGATTCCAACAGCAGTCCCCCGCCATGCAAACAATCATTTTGCAGGGACTCACCCGCTACGCTCGCAGAGATCCGATTACTGCACTCAATGAATGGGGCCGCTACGACGCCCAGCAGCTGTTCGATGACCAACAGCGACTAGCGACACAGCAGCAGCTTGCTATGCAACTGGTAAAAAAAGGCCATCAAAACTCTGCCGACAAACTGGTGGCGAACATCCCACAGATCACCAGCGAAAAAGTCACCGAGTTTCTGATTCGCGATGCACTTAAACAGCAAGACTGGGCCAAGATTTATCGCTACTTAAGACATTTGCCTGAGCAAGACCAGCACGCAGAAAAGTGGCTCTATTGGCGCGCACGTGCCTTGGAACAGCTCAGCATTACCGACCCAGAATTCCCCAGGCCTGAAGAGATCTATCAGCAACTCGCCATGGAGAGAGGCTTCTACGCATTCTTGGCGGCTGATCGTTTAGGGCGCGGCTACCAACTCAGCGATCGCCCTGTCACGCCCACAAAAGACGTTCTGCTGGCCATTGCCAACCATCCCGCCACAATCAGAGCTCGCGAGCTCAAAGCCGTCAATGACCACCTCAACGCCAATCGTGAATGGCTGTATATGACCAGCCGCTTTAATCGCGAGGAGGAGCACATCGCGGCGGCCAAACTTGCCCATCAATGGGGTTGGCACCATAAGACCATTACGTCGATGGCCTCGGCAAAGTCGTGGGATGATTTACGTTTGAGGTTTCCACTGGCCTATAACAAACAAGTATTCTCTTCGGCTCAGAAACAACAAGTGTCTCCTTTACTACTCTTCTCCATCGCCCGCCAAGAAAGCGCTTTTGCCGAACAGGCCGCGTCTCCCGCCGGTGCTATGGGTTTAATGCAGCTTATGCCAGGTACGGCTCGCTACACCGCTAAAAAAGCGGGCATAAAATATCGCAAAAGCGACCTATTCAAAGCCGACACGAACATCCAACTTGGTAGTTTTTATATCACTGAATTACTAAACCGCTATCAAGGCAACCGCATTCTAGCCGCCGCAGCTTACAACGCAGGCCCACATCGAGTGGATAGATGGCTAAAATCATCCGCCAACAACCTACCTCACGATGTTTGGATTGAAACAATACCCTTTAAAGAAACTCGGAAATACGTACAGAACGTACTGGCCTACTCCGTAATTTACGGCTATCGAACCGGTACCACACCGGCGATGCTGAGCCCGCTAGAGCAAAACAAAACGCTTTAACCGACGCCTGCGCTGAGTGAATTATACTGTGCTTAGATCGACAACGTTTCGATATGAAATCAAGGATTAAGAGTGACCAGTTCGCACACCAACAACGATGACATCCTAACCAGCAAGAGTGATTTACTGCATGTAAAAGAGACGATCTCCATGCTTTACTTAGCCGTGTGCCAAATAGAAGCATCGATCAAAGACAGTAACAACTCTGTCGACGCTTTAACAACTTCCTTTACCGATTTGGCGAAACACTCTCAAGAAGTGGATGAACACGTCCAAGCAATGAACGATCTGAGCGAGTTGAACGACATTAAGCGCCAAGTCAGTGAAACCTCGACCGAGATGCAAGGTAAAATCAATCAAGCCATCACAGCTTTTCAATTCTATGACCGTGTCAGCCAGCGACTCGATCACGTGGCCCGAAATTTAGAGAAAGTTAGCGATGTGATCGGCAATCCTGATGACATCAATAACCCGAGCATCTGGGCCAACATTCAAAATGAGGTCAAGAACAGCTACTCGATGGAATCCGAACGCATTATGTTCGAACACATTATGCGCGGTGCTTCCGTCAAAGAAGCTTTAGAAATCTACCAACATCATTTCAGCCAAGAAGAGGTAGGTGAAGACGATGGCGACGAGGTAGAACTGTTTTAAGGGGAGGAGCCGTTCTCTGAAACAAAGAACTTTAAATGGAGCACATGACTAATCGATTTAACCCATCGACCAGCCATCGATGATGGCTAACGCCAATCACCGCTATCGAGTCGATGACGTAAATGCGCTTGAACCTTCTCCGCCAACTCATCAGGCTGGAACTTTGAAAGAAAATCATTACACCCCACCTTCTTCACCATCGCTTTATTGAAATTCCCAGATAGCGAGGTATGCAGAATGACATGCAAATCTTGTAAAGCGGGATCACTGCGTATCTCATGAGTTAACCGGTAGCCATCCATTTCTGGCATTTCGGCATCGGTAACTAACATCAAGTATTCTTGCGGAACATTGACACCTTTCGCCGCTTCATCTTTCAAAAACTGAAGCATTTTCAATCCATCCTGACGAAAAACTGTCTCAATACCGATGTTTTTCAACGTACTACTGGCCTGACGATAGGCGGTTGAGGAATCATCAGCCATCAATACCTTCACCTCATGAACACTGGCATAATCCACCAGTTCATCATCCACCACCTCGGCAGAGACGGCTGTTTCATAGGGAATAATCTCGGCCAGTACTCGCTCAACATCGAGAATTTCAACAATCTCCTCTTCTAAGCGTGTAATGGCAGTCAGAAAATGACTGCGCCCTGAGCCTTTCGGTGGCGGTAGAATCAGCTCCCAATTGAGATTGACGATACGATCCACCGCACCCACCAAGAACGCCTGTACCGTGCGATTGTATTCAGTGACGATCAGATTGCAGTTCTCATGATTGCGCAGTGGCGGCCCGCCAATAGCGGCGCTTAAATCAATCACAGAGATAGTTTGATCGCGAAGGTGGGTGACCCCGACCACGTGAGGGTCACTGTGGGGTAAAGCGGTTAACGCGGGGACTTGGAGCACTTCCTGTATTTTGAATACATTGAGGGCGAATAGCTGCCTTCCAGCCAAGCGAAACATCAACAACTCGAGCCGATTTTCACCTACCAACTGGGTGCGCTGATCAACAGAATCCAGCAGTTTGGACATAACCCATCATCCCTCGATTAAACAACAATGTAATTGTAGTGCATCTACATGCATTACCCAGATAATTCATCGGCCGCAAACGCAGAATCATTAGTAGGCGTAAGGGATTTAAGCTCGCTGTTTTAGCCATGTTCAGCTTTGAGCAACTGCAGCAACTGATCTTGACTGAAGGGCCAACCAAGCCCTTCGCTGAGTGGCTCAACCGCCATCACCGGGATACGAACTCCATAGCGCTCCATCAGAGCTGGGTCATCGGCAATTTCCACCTCTTGAAGACGGTAGCCCACCTCTGACAGCAATGGCCAAGCCAGGGCCTTAGCCTCTTCGCAGAGATGACAACCCAAAGTGGTGTAGAGATAGAGTGTTTGCATAGGAAGGCGCCTTGAAAATCAGGCGCCATGGTACGATAAAGCTAAACAGAATCACATATCCGGCAGGCCTGTCATTACTCACCAAACAACCAACTGCCCGACACCTGCCTCTCGCTTAGTCATCGTCTCGCTCAAGAGCCGGTAAACCCTCGAGAATTTGGTTCACGGTTTTCTGAAAAGCCCCCTCTTCGGAGCGATCAAACCACTCGGTTAGACTCTCGAGTAAGGCACCAGGTTGCTGGAAATTGGATGCGGTATCGAGCGCCTCCAATACATCTCGAACGAATCCACCGAGCGGCTGCAGCCGATCTGCCAACGCAGGTGCCTCACCAATCCCTGAGTCTCTAACACCTTCATAGGCCTGGGTCACGCGCTGCACTGAGGTCTGAGACAAATTCAGTGCAAATGCACTGATTTCACTGGAATCATAACCGACTTCCAGCGCTTGTTCGAAAGCTCCTTCCAAATCGCCAGAGAAGAACGTTTCCGCCAAATCATTGACCTGACCAAGCAAGTCATTGATCGCAGCAAGCTCTGCTTCATCCAACTCGCCAGCCACTGAAAAGGAGAATTGATGCTTTTCACTTTGCGCTTCGGAATACTGCAATAAAGTCTCGACACCGGGAAGGTAAGAAGCATATTGCTGAGTGACACTGGCACGCATACTACTGGCATCGATGGTCACCTTGTCACCATCAGCCGTCGTCAGACTAAATTGGAAACTGTTCTTTTGGGCGATGTCATTGCGCTCATAAGCGGAAACACTGCTTAGACTACCACTAGGCTGTGTACTCACCTGCCCAGCTCCAGCAGCATCCGTAGGAGTCTGCTCCACAGGTGCCTGCTCGTCACTGTCGATAAGTTGAGACCTCAACTCCTCAACACCCGCCAGCACCAGCTCGCGCGTTTGATTGATGTCAGCGCGAATATCATCGGACAAAAAGCCCATTTCCTCTAGTTGCTCTGCAGCTTCGGCAAATCCTTTCTCAAACCCTTCCAATCCTGCCGCCAAACGAGATTCCAACTCTTCTTGAGTGGCGCCATCTTGTAAGTCACGCTGTAACTGCGCCTCGATGAAGCTCAGGATGTTGTTGGACGCCGTCAACGCGCCCTCTGAGGGCTGCGCCGCCTTCTGGGTTTCCGCAGGTCCGTAGAGATCATCCACACCCGTCGATATACGGTAGCTACTTTGATAAGACTCATAGCGCTCTGAGCGGATAAAAACGGCCGATGGGCTAGCATCTCGACGCGGCGAAGACTGTCCAGCATCCGAGTCGGGCGCCTCACTGGGGCGTGCAGCGGCCTGCCGGCCAAACATAAAGTCTTGGCGCGATTGAAATTGCTCCGATCGAGTGTAACTAACGTCTTGATTGAATAGCGCTGCTGGAAACACGGTAACCTCCCGTTTTCTCGTCGACTGCCCGACTCGCTGAAGCAAGGCACATCAGGGTGAATACCCTGTTGTCGGCGATTTCGAAGAGAACTGTAGGACCGATAGGTTCTAAGGAGAAAGCTCCAATGCACATTGGAGTCTAAGGTAGGTAGCGCCACATAAAACGAGCAGAAAGCCCCGCCTCAGGAAGCCATTCACTATGGTCTTAGGTGAGTTTTAAAAAGCAGCCTTTGCAATGACTAGGTACTGCCCGTAGCCCGCAATTCTGCCCTACAACCAACCATTACGCATGGCGAAATACACACCACCCGCAATAATAATCAACAAGCCCAAACCTATTAATCCACCACGCCCGCTCAAAGAGGCCGACGGCTCGATAGTTTCTACCGCTCGTGACTTCTCCGCTGGCGCTGGGCGACGCACTGTCTGGGCTCGACCCGAGGAGCGCTGCGGCGCAGCACGACCCGCTGCCGGCTTGGGATTTTTGGAAGGACTCGGTCCACCTTTGGGGACTGAGCGCACGGTGGTTTTATCAAGATCATCAGAAGGACCAATCACGCCAAAACTCAAGGTATCAAAACGCAGATCATCACCGCGCTTAACTCGACTCTCACGAACTCTCTCACCATTGACGTAAGTGCCATTGGAAGAATCGAGATCCTTAACGTAGAGCAGACCGTTTTTAACCCGTAATTCAGCGTGACGACGACTTAAATGTGCGGCCGCCAAAGTAATATCACACTCGTTGGAGCGGCCGACGGTATTGTTTGCTTTGAGGGCAAAAATTCGATTCGACAGCGCGGTATGGTTGGCCTTTAGCGCCCAGCCTGTGCTTTCTTCCTGTCGAGTTACTGTAGGTGCCGGACGAGATTCCTGCTTCGGATCCACCACTTGCAACTCAGTATTACCGATTTTGAGCACGTCAGCCGGCGCTACGCGTACCGCTCGGCCAAACACAACGGGCTTATTATTGACCGCGACATTATTCGACTCGGTCAATAGTTTTAACTCGAGCTGTTCATGGTTGACGCTGATTTCTACGTGATTGGCAGCAATGCCAGCGCCATCCAAGACCAGATCGCAGGCTGCGCTGCGACCAATAGTGACTTTCGGTTCCACAAGCCACACCGCATTTTGTTTATTATTAGTAAAGCGGAGCTTGAGCATAAAGGCGATATCCTCAATTCAATTGACCTTAAAGTTGAGCCGATAATGCATAAAAGACTGAGGCCGATCAATAGGTTAGGTGAAATAATTCACTTTATTCTCTAAGATTTAGCGGTAATATACATTTTGCTGTCGCTGGGGTTGATTCAAGTGGTGTTTTCATCGATAAAACCCCATCGCCTCGGCGTAATGACTCGTTTAGAAGCGGAAGGTTACTGCCAACTGTGCTTTAGTTGGCTCAACCACCGGGACGCTCAAAAGCGAGCATAGCGCGAATAACAAAAATAAACGAAAGCCATCGTATCGCCTACTCTGTACGATAAGCGGTTCGACAAGTATAGACAGCATTGCCCATAGGCCTTGCAGAATAAACCGGAAACTTGATCCGAAAACGGCCACGGACCCATTATGCCCTCATTACAATCCCATTCTTTGACCGACAAAGGGCTCGTAAGGGATAACAACGAAGACTGCTACCTGAGCAAACCCAGCGAAGGGCTCTGGGCAGTGGCCGATGGCATGGGCGGACACGAAGCGGGTGAAGTGGCCAGTGCCATCGTCAAACGAACACTCGATGAAGCAAAGGTTAGCGGGCGCAACCTCGAAGACGCCATTCACACCTCCCACAAAGCCGTACTGAAAGCCGCACTAAAAGGTGAAGGCGCTGCCGGCATGGGATCGACCGTGGTCGCCCTCAACTGCAATGATCTTGAGTACCAAGTATCGTGGGTAGGCGACAGTCGTGCATATCTCTGGTCAGAAGAGCGCGACGGAGGACGTCTCGAACAACTCACCACCGATCACTCCTACGTACAGATGTTGCTAGCCTCAGGAGCAATAGGCCCGGACGAAGTTGATAGTCACCCTGAGAAGAACATTATCACCCAGTGTATTGGCTCGCTGGATCTTCCCCAAATAAAGGTCGATACCGTGCGCGGTAGCTGGGAAAAACAACAGTGGATTATCCTCTGCAGCGACGGCCTCAGCGATGAAGTGGATAACACCAGTATCGCTCAAATACTCTGTCATGCGCGCACACCGAAAGAGGCAACAGAACAATTAATGCAAGAAGCTCTCAACAATGGCGGCAACGACAATGTAACCGTGCAAGTCATTGAGTCGCCACTTTTTAAGCGCAGCCCAATCCACAAACTTAATGAGTGGCTACCCCGTGTTACAGGCCACCAGTGGATTGATACCAGCTTATACAGCATGGCATTACTGAGTGTTGTGTTGATTGCTTACTGGACACTGCGGTAGGAATCCGGACTCACGACTATGCAAATCCCCGGCTACCGAATCATTCGCAAAATCAATCAAGGCGGCATGTCCACCGTCTACTTGGCTATTCAACTCAGTGTCGGCCGAGAAGTTGCACTGAAAGTCATGTCGCCGGCGCTCAATGCCGACCCGGTCTTCAGCGAACGCTTTCAGCGTGAGGCCAATATCGTTGGCCAACTTTCTCATCCACATATTGTTTCCATTTACGACATTGGCCGCTTCAAGAATCTCAACTACATCGCCATGGACTACCTCGCAGGAGGGTCTATCCATGACAAAATGAGCACCGGCCTGAGCGCCAACGAAGCCCTTCGTATCACCGAGGAAATTGCCAACGCGCTCGATCACGCTCACGACAAAGGATACATACACCGCGACATCAAACCTGAGAACATCCTGTTTCGCGAAGATGAAGCCTCGGTACTGTCCGACTTTGGGGTTGCTAAAACCCTGAGCACGGCATCCAACATGACCAATGCCGGTACCGTTGTTGGTACTCCCCACTACATGAGCCCAGAGCAAGCCCGAGGCAAACCCATCGACGGGCGCTCCGATATTTACAGCCTGGGCGTGGTGTTTTTTGAGATGCTAACCGGCAGTGTTCCCTACCGTGCGGACGAAGCGGTGGCGATTGCCATCAAACACCTAACCGCTCCCATCCCGAAATTACCGCCGCAGTTTTCCCTGTTCCAGCCGTTGCTCAACAAACTGCTCGCCAAGGACCCCAACGATCGTTTTCAACGCGGACGCGAGGTGGTCGACGCCATTCAAAACCTACAAGGCGTCGCGCGCTCGGGCAATAGCCCACGCTACCTAACAGAGACCGAGCCCACCGCCATTCAAATCATGTCGCTGTTTAAAGCGCTGATTCTGACCAGCTATGCTGCGGTCGCCTCGCAAACTAAGACCGCTCTGCACTGGCTATTCAGCTGGCGCTGGACCCCTAAACGCGGCATCTATCGACACCCGACCGTCACCGTCACAGAAATAAAGACCTCATCAGCCACAGCGGAAGATGATCGCGCGACCGTGGTATCTACTCGTGTCCAGAAGGCCGCGCACTATCAATCGGTAGAGAATCGAAAGATTGGTCATTTGTTCCGAGCCACTTCACTGCTTGCAATTCTTGGCATCATCTGGGGCGCCTTTAGTATGGCGTTGAATCGTATCGACATAGATGCGAAACATCAGCTCCCACAGAGCTTGTTGCAAGCCAGCAGCGCGACCGATGAGTGGATTTCCACAACACTTTTGAGCGATGACGGCGACGATAACAACGAAGAAGATCTGACTCCAGACATCAATGAACAACTCACAAACACCGACAAAGACAACAGCATTGATCTCACCTCTTCTCCACTAGCCGAGGCCGAAGACACGGCTATTGAAGCAACGCCGGAAGTAGTAGTTCCACCAAAGCCACCCGAACCACCGCGCTACAAATTAGCCGTCAACGCCTCCCCGATTGACGCCAGAGTGCGCATCCTCAACATTGCCGCCACCTATTACACCGGCATCCCTCTGCTGCCCGGTCGCTATCACATCGCCGTTGACAGCAAAGGTCACGACAGCCAAAAGCAATGGATTGAAATTGTCGAAGAGGATGTCGATCTATCGATTTCTCTGCGCAAAACGCCCGTGCCCGGTGCCACCTTTGCCAACACCTTAGACAGCGGTGCCAAAGGCCCCTCCATGGTCATAGTCCCAGCGGGATCATTTACCATGGGACATGTCGGTGAGGCGACCACCTCCCCCACGCGCAAAGTCAAATTCAAGCACCCATTTGCTGTCAGCCAATACGAAATAACCTTTGCCGATTTCGAGCAGTTTACTCGCGCAACCCAACGCACTACTCCTAGCGACAATCGATGGGGCAAAGGCAGTCGCCCGGTCATCAATGTGAGCTGGCAAGATGCCAAGGACTACGTTCGCTGGCTGAAAAAAACCACCGGCAGCAAGTATCGCTTGCCGACCGAATCAGAATGGGAATACATTGCGCGAGCCAAAACCGTGGGTGATTATTGGTGGGATGGCGACGGCAAGAAGATGGCCAATTGTCGCCGCAATTGCAGCAGCCAATTCAGTAATCTTTTCCGCACAAAAACGGCTCCTGTAGGCACCTACCAGAGTAACGACTTCAAGATCTTTGATACCGCCGGTAATGTCGCAGAATGGGTGGAGGATTGTTATGTCGACCACTACATTGGCGCACCTAGAGATGGTAAGGCAGTGATTGAAAGCAATTGCACAGCACACAGTGTCCGCGGTGGCTCCATCAAGAACAATCTACAAGAACTGAAAAATCATCTGCGAGATAAACGATCGCCAGAGAAAGGATACATAGACGTTGGTTTTCGTGTGGTTGTCGACCTCTACTGACTCGCCTGCCGACTCAAAAAAAGCAAAATAAGCTAACGCTTAACTGAGTTCCATCGCGTATATAGCCAGCGTTTGAAAGAGAGCTTTTAATTAAAAGTGGTCCCCCCAAATGGCCGTGAGGCGTTTCCATTCCCGTCGCTCAGAATCAGTAACAAACCACTCCACTAGGGCCTCATCGCCCTCTACTCAGGGCACGCCCCTTCTCGCCAAGAATCAACAAGAGCATTGGAACATGCACCACAGCCGTTGGAATAAGTTTTTTGCTGCCCTTCAGCGCTCATCCCACACACCGGACGATAATCCATAGTACACATTTGCGGGCGAGGCTCAGTGCAACGAGTCATACTCTGGGCGCTATCTGAATCGGAATTCACGGCACATCCGAAACACAATAAACTCAGCCCCATCAACACAAAACACTTCATAAAATCTCTCCCTAGAAAACAACAGTATTGAATTATGATACGAGCAAACCCAGTAGGCTCCTGCAGTTTCATCCCCGACTTGAAATCCCTAAGTTGCTAACACCTTCGACGACAAGCGTGCACGCATCAAACGATAGACTCTGTGAGCATAGCTGCTGCAGAAAATTTTAAGCACAAATCAAGAAACCTAATAAGTAATATTGAAGCCGAAAGATTATCTCGGATATTAAGAAGTAATGGTCGTTTAGAAAGGAGAGATAACAGCTAAAGAGACGATATCGATCAGCTGTGATTACTGATTGGTGCCCGGGGCCGGACTTGAACCGGCACGATCTTGCGATCGGGAGATTTTAAGTCTCCTGTGTCTACCAATTCCACCACCCGGGCTAACAGGAAGCGCTGTTTAACGTAGAGATTGGCACTCTACGGCGGCAGATTCGAGTAAAACTCGGCACTGCCAGAGCGGAGGGAATGCTACCCCAGAGAAGCCGGCAAAGCAACAGTAAAATCAACACCTTAGATAAGTTTTTCTAGTGATGGTTGCAGCCTAGGGACGAACCTCTAAACTGATTTATTGAGGAGTTGACCGCGCCGCTCGTTTATACCCCTATAAGCGGCTTCAAGGCCCATGCAATTTAGGCGTAACCCCCTAATCTGCTGAGTCCTGCAAGAGCCCACTAACACTCTTAGAATAATCCACCATTCCGCTATCAAGGATTTTTTATGATCAAGCGATCACTGTTAAGCGCCTGCGGCACTCTGCTGCTGGCGGCTGGCTGTGCTGATATGAGTACCGCTCCAACGCCATCGGCTTCTGATGCTTTCTTGACCTTCACCGAGGATCAAGCCAAGTTCATACTCAAAGAAGAGCCCCTATTTGCCACCAGCTTAGGCGTGAGTGAAGAATACGTTGGCATGAAGTTTAATCACCTGTTGGGTGATTTCTCTGTCGCCTCGATCGATCGAAACAAAGACTACAACACCGAGCTTGAGCGCCAACTGAAGAGCTTTGATCGCAGCCAACTTGAGGGTACCGCCGCCACCACTTACGACGTAATGGCAAGTACTCTGGCCATGTCGGCTAAGTTCAAGCCTTATCTCTATGGCTCTTATTCTCCATTGAGCGTTTTCACCCCCTACTCGGTGACTCAACTGTCTGGTGCTCATATTGAGCTGCCTCGCACACTACAGACTGAACACCCGCTAACCAGTGTCCAAGATGCCGAAGATTACATTAGCCGCCTCGAAGGCATGAATCAGGCGTTAACCGATACTGCCGCCATCGTTGATCTGGAAGCCAGTAAAGGGCTGACCCCACCCCGCTTCGCTTTGCAAGGCGCTATTAATGTCATCGACGGCATGACCAATGCCAGTCCTGAGCAACACCCGCTGAGCGTGAGTTTTGCCAAGCGTTTTGACAGCGCTGAAGGCGTCGATACTGACACCCGCAAACAGCTGCAAAACCGTGTAGACCAAGCGATCAAAGAGCAGGTTTACCCCGCCTACGATGTGCTCAAGCAGGCGCTGAAAAATGCAGCCGACAACGCTCAAACCGACGCCGGCATCTGGGCCATCGAACACGGCGAGCACCTCTACGAACTAGCACTTCAGAACTATGGTGCAGCCGGTAAAACCGCCGAACAGGTGCATCAACTGGGGCTGAGTGAAGTCGCTCGAATCCACAAGGAAATGGACGCGATCATGCAATCCCAAGATCACACCGAGGGACCTATCATGGAGCGCTACATCGCCATTTCTGAAGACGAAAAGTTCATCTACCCCAACACGGATGAAGGACGAGAAGAGCTGCTGAATTCACTCAATGAACAAATGAGTGTGGTTGAAAAGCTGTTACCTGAAATCCTTGTCACTCTCCCCAAAGCACCGGTGGAAGTTCGCCGCATTGCCGAGTACGAACAAGATAGCGCACCGGGCGGCTACTACACGGGTCCCTCTCTAGACGGCTCACGCCCCGGTATCTACTGGATCAATCTGAAAGACACCGCAGACTGGCCTTCGTACACCCTGCCGACTCTGACGTACCACGAAGCCAGCCCAGGCCACCACCTGCAAGTCACCATCGCACAAGAAATCAGTGACATGCCAATGCTGCGCAATATGCTGTGGTTCAGCCAATATGGGGAAGGCTGGGCACTGTACGCGGAAAGTCTAGCCAAAGAGCTGGGGCTCTATAAAGACGACCCTTACGGTGACCTTGGCCGCCTGCAATCTGAGCTGTTCCGCGCTGGGCGCTTGGTGGTGGATACCGGCTTGCACTACAAAAAATGGAGCCGCGAAGAAGCCATTGATTGGATGCACAAAAACACCGGCGAAAGCGTTGCCGCCGTTACTCGCGAAATCGAGCGCTATTCGGTTTGGCCGGGGCAAGCAACCTCTTACAAGCTCGGACAAATTCGCATTTTTGAACTAAGAGCCATGGCCAAAGAAGCCCTAGGCACACAATTCGATTTGCGTGAATTCAATGATCAGTTACTCATCAAAGGTTCGGTGCCTTTACCTGTGCTTGAAGCCAACATTAAAGCTTGGATTCAAGCCAAAAAAGCATCTTAGGTTTTTCTCTCGTCTGTTCTTTTGGGGCCTATTAGGCCCCTTTTTTTTGCATTGGATTTGCCCACCGAATGATAAGACAAAGAACCGCCCAAAATCGACAAGGACGCCAAGCAATCAAAGGAAGACTTTGCAACTGTTATTCACAAAAGATGAATCAAGAATATACAGCTTAAAAAAAGGGGGGGGAGAAATTGGAGGCGCGATCCGGAATCGAACCGGAGTACACGGAGTTGCAGTCCGCTACATCACCACTCTGCCATCGCGCCAATCTCAAGACTTACACTGAGAAACAGTGCTTGCCTCTGCTTCGCCACTTTACAACGGGAGCCGTAAAGCTTGTGCGGCGAAATCACCTGTCGGTGAAGTGGGAGGGATTTTACGGATATCTCCTTTGGAGTCAAGGAGTTAATCGGGTTTCTTTTCGAGAACTCGCCGGCTCCTCACCTACACCTTAGCGAGTCACTTTAGCGAGAGCGCGGGAGCACTAATCGCAGACCTGCCAATTGAGCCACAGGGAAGACGAACTTAGCACTCGGCATAAGATAGGCGCATGAAATAAGGCTAGCTTTGGTGCTCATCAGCCATGAGTTCGGGCCAAGCGGCTCGAAGATAGACAATCATTGACCAGAGCGTCAGGCCTGCAGCCACATACAAAGTCACGTAGCCGAGCTGCTTCCAAAGAGGAAATTGAGCCGGATCGAAAGCCAGCAAGACAATGATCGCAATCATTTGCATGGTGGTTTTGACTTTGCCCACCATAGAGACCGCAACACTGGCTCGCTTACCCAGCTCTGCCATCCACTCCCGCAGAGCAGAAATAACAATTTCACGACCGACGATAATCACCGCCGGGACCGCAAACCATGCATTCGCGTGCTCGCCTACTAGTAATACCAGCGCGACCGCCACCATGAGCTTGTCCGCCACGGGATCGAGAAAAGCACCAAAGGCCGTCGATTGGTTGTAGCGACGTGCCACATAACCATCGAGCCAATCCGTAATCGCAGCGACAGAAAAGATTGCAGCCGATGCAATCCAGCTCCAAGCAAAGGGTAAATAGAACACAATCACCAACAGGGGAATTAGCACGATTCGAAACAGGGTTAGCTGGTTGGCTAGAGTCATAATTTGGGCTACAGCAGCGACTATCGGATTAAATTGTACAGCTTTTGATCAGCGGTGGTGTTTGTTCTATCAGCGTGGCACGTTACTCGGTGTTCAGTGCACTGTAAATATCCTCGGCGATTTTTTTACTGATAAGTGGCACCTTTGCCAAGTCGTCGACACTGGCCTTTTGAATTTCTTGTAATCCACCAAAATGGCGCAGTAGCTCGCGTCGGCGCTTGGCCCCTACCCCCGCAATGTCCTCCAAACGAGACGTTCGACGTTGCTTATCTCTGCGATTTTTGTGGCCCGTAATGGCGAAACGGTGAGACTCGTCGCGAATATGCTGAATCAGATGCAAAGCAGGTGAATCCGACTGCAGCGTCATCTCTCCGCCGCCATTAGGTAAAATTAGGGTTTCGAAACCCGCCTTACGCGTCGTGCCCTTGGCCACCCCCAACATCAACACACCGGTGACAGCGAGCTCCGCCAACACCTGCTGTGCGCGATTGATTTGGCCTTTACCACCATCAATCAACAGAACATCAGGCAACTTGCCTTCGCCCTTCTGCAGGCGGGTATAGCGTCGCCTCAACGCCTGCTCCATGGCGGCGTAGTCGTCGCCACCGGTGATGCCGTCGATATTGAATCGACGATAGTCGCTCTTCAAGGGTCCGTTGGTATCGAATACCACACAAGAGGCAACCGTCAGCTCACCGTGGCTATGGCTAATGTCGTAGCACTCGAGGCGCTCCGGCACACTGTCTAACCCCAACACATCCTGCAACGCCTCAAAGCGTTGCAAGGTGTTCTGTTTGCTGTTGAGTTGGGCCTGAAGGTTTTCTTGAGCCGCGCTAACCGCTAACTGCATCCATTTCTGACGCTGCCCGCGATACTCATCATGAAAACTCAACAAGCGCCCGCTTTGCGACTGAACGGCCTCGGCCAGCACCTCCAAACCTTCTACCTTGTGATTGATCAATACCAGCTTGGGAAAGTCCCGATCCACAGATTGCAAATAGAATTGCGACAGGAACGCCGCTAGCACCTCGCTATCCGATTCTTGTTCGGATTCCACGTAGGTCACTTTAGGGTAGTGACTCTTGCTGCCGAGAATTCTGCCATGGCGCACATACAGCACATGCACACACACCAACCCACCCTTTTGCACCAAGGCAATCACATCAATATCAGCCGATCCACTCTCAACGATTTGTTGTGCTTGTACGCGCTTTAACGCCGCAATTTGATCGCGGTATTCTGCCGCTTTCTCGAAATGCAATTGTTCAGAAGCCGCCTCCATGCGATCAGCCAGCTCCACCACAAGATCGTCACTCTTGCCGCGCAAAAACATTTCGGCGTGACGCATATCCTCTCGATAATCTTCTTCACTGATGAGTCCGACACAGGGGGCCGTGCAGCGGTCGATCTGATGTTGCAAACAGGGGCGCGTGCGATTGCTAAACACACTGTCCTCACATTGGCGCAGACGGAAGGTTTTCTGCAAAAACGCCAAACTGGATTTTACTGCACCGGCATTGGGGTAAGGCCCGAAATAACGAATATTTTTACGTTTGACGCCGCGGTGCATGGCCAGACGAGGAAATTCATCTGCACTGGTAAACATGATGTAAGGGTAAGATTTGTCGTCCCGCAACAGAATGTTGTATGGGGGGCGCTGCTGCTTGATTAGATTTTGCTCAAGCAATAGGGCTTCAGCTTCGGTAGGCGTAATGGTCACTTCGACATGACAAATACGGGAAACCAACGCCTGTGTCTTAGGCGCTAACCCCGTCTTTTGGAAGTAACTGGATAAACGGTTCTTTAAGTTCTTAGCTTTACCGACATATAGAATTTTCTGATCGGCGCCGAACATCTGATAGACACCCGCTTGACGCGTCACTTGGCTCAGAAAAGTCTTGGCATCAAAGCCTGTCGGGTTTTCCACTTGCGACATAAATCGAGAACTGATGAATCAACGGACCCGCAGTCTACCATTATTGAAGACGTCTGTGGGACACTGCGACTTCTCAATTCCGCGCTAAACGCTCAACGACTGAAACAAAAAAAAGCACCCATAAGGGCGCTTTTTCATAGACTAATAAACGCGTATTCCGCTAAACGATTTCCTCAACATCCAAGACTTTATGCTTAACCGCCAACAGCGTTAGCTCTACATCGCTGTTGATACTTAGTTTATCGAAAATCCGATAGCGGTAGCTATTTACCGTCTTAGGACTAACGCAAAAGGTATTGGCGATTTCCTGCGCTTTTTTACCATTTGCGATCAGCAATGCAGTCTGTAGTTCACGCTCTGAAAGCGCCTCGAACGGTGACTTATCTTTCTTGTTGCCTGAGAAGTTCTTCAAGGCCAACTGCTGAGCAACACTGTTGCTCATATAAAGATCGCCAGCACACACCGAGCGAATAGCTTTAATCATCTCGTCTAAATCAGCACCCTTGGTCACATACCCCATGGCGCCAGCCTGCAGCAAGCGAGTGGGAAAGAGATCATCGTCGCAGGCGGTTACCGCGATTATCTTCACGTAGTCATAGACAGCGAGTAGCTTCTTGGTGGCTTCAATGCCCCCAATACCCGGCATCTTTACATCCATTAGAACAACATCAGGTGACAGCTCTCGTGTCAGCTGTATCGCCTCTTCTCCGCAGCTGGCTTCGCCAACCACATCGAATTCTTCAACATCGGCCAGCATTCTCACCAGCCCCATACGCACTAGTTCGTGGTCATCGACCACCAGTATTTTAGTCAAAACATCACCCTAGCCCCGAAGCTTTGCAGGGCATTTTTATCGTTGGTCTTCTTCTTATCCTTGATGTTGCGACTATATCCCTCTGAACATGAAATTTACCATCGGACACTCACTAATCCTAGGCCAAAGTGCATAAAAAAAATGCGCTTATAACAAATAGTTACTACCGAAGAAGAGATTGATTACGAAACTGTTGAAATGAGTATAGTCCGTTCATTTCAACATGATGTGTCTGAAGGTTAAGTTTATTCGCGGTTGAGTGATTTTTTTCGATTTCGGTAGGCAATGCTGCCAAAAGGACTGTATAGCCCCACTCATGACCAGTAGAGATCCCGCAGGCAACAGCAATTTGAGGGTGTCTTTTGGGTCATCTTGTCGGCGACGCAGATGAAAGTAGCGTTCCTCACCGAGACTGACCGATGCAATGGTCGGATTTCGACCGAGTTCCGGCTCATCATCACTGTGCCAACCGACGCCGTCCTGACCGTCTCGATAGAGGTTGGCCAGTACGGAATTCATAGGCACACCCAACTCTTCTTGCAGCCTGCGACGAATGCCCAGTAGATCCACATGCCAATCGTTAAGCGGTAACCGATATCCAGAATAGGAATAATCGCAACCTTGATCGCCGTACCAAGCGTTGAGCCTAGGAATGGCCACGGTTCGGCCATAGACTTGTATTTGAGATTGCTCCCAGCACAGTTCCTGCGTGAAGGTATCGAACAATTGGTGGGATTGGTCAGGAGTAAGCCAATCATGAATGAGTGTCAGCTCACCATCGTCAATAACAATGGATTCTCGGCGAGGCTCAGAACGCCCTGATGAGACAGCATCGACCGATGAAGATTCGAGCTCAGGCTCCTCGAACAGCGAAGCTTGTACAGGCAGTCTATCTTGATCACTCATACATCCCCTCCTTTCACGACTCAATCAATCTCTAGGCCTCGGCCATTATCAATCGCCCATACGCGCAGGGAAAGCCGCGGCTCCTCGCTAGCTTGAATACACTCGCGGCTCAATCTCTAGCTCGACACCGTAACGCTCTTGTACATCCGACTGTATCTTCTGGGCCAGCGACAGAATTTGCTCACCGCTGCCCTTTCGATTGATTAACACCAGTGCCTGTTGATCGTGAACTCCGACTTCGTCCTCGCGGTAGCCTTTCCAGCCCGCCTGATCGATAAGCCAACCCGCGGCAAGCTTGTGGCCGCCCGCAACCGGATAACTCACCAAGGCATCGCATTGGCGCTTCAATTGTTTATGCTGCTCGTCCGATACCACTGGGTTCTTAAAAAAACTGCCCACATTAGGGATGTCCGCAGGGTCCGGCAGCTTACTGGCACGAACCTGGCAAACGGCATCGAACACTTGGTGAGGGGTTGGGGAGTCGATACCCAAATCGCGAAAATGGCTCTGCAAAGCGGGATAGTCGTAGCACAGCGAAGGCTCTTGGCGAAGCTTGAAAGTCACCGAGGTAATAATGTATTTATCGCGCATCTGCTGCTTAAACACGCTGTCTCGATAGCCAAATTTGCAGGCATCACTATCAAAAGTCACCGCCACACCGCTATTGATTTCTACGGCTCGCAGCTCAGCAAAATAGTTACACAGCTCGACGCCATAGGCGCCAATATTCTGAATCGGCGCCGCGCCCACCGTACCGGGAATCAAGGCTAAGTTTTCCAAGCCCCAGTAGTGAAACCCCATGCAGTACTCAACCCATTGGTGCCAGTTTTCGCCAGCCCCCACTTTGACCCAAAGCCAATGATCATCCTCTTCGACAAGATCGCGACCCGTAATGGACACGTGAATCACCAGTCCTGGAAAGTCTTTCGCCAAAACGATGTTACTGCCGCCACCAAGCGGCATAATCGGCAAATCCATACCCAGTTGCTTTTGCTGTTCTTTCCACCATTTCAGGACATTGACTAGGCCCTGCTCGGAATCAACCTCGCAGAAGTAAGCGGCGCGAGCGGTAACCGCCAAGGTGTTGTAGGGCGTCAAATCGACGTCGGTTTGCATCAGCGGAGTGGCTTCAACTGTCGATGAAAAGTCCATCAGAGAGTCGCCTTTATGTGCTTCAACAACTGCAGGCAAGCTGCTTCAATAAGCTCCACGGCCAATACAAATCCCTCTTCGCCGCCATAATAGGGATCAGGTACTTCGCTAACATCTGAGTAGGGATCAAAATTCAACAATAAATCCAGCTGGCCAGAATAATCAGCTGGTGCAACTGTCTGTAGATCCGATAAATTCTGAGCATCCATCGCCAACACAAAATCAAAAGTCTCAAAATCTTGAACTTGGATTTGGCTGGCGCGCAAGACCGACAGATCAAATCCACGCTCAGCGGCCATAGCAACCGATCGCTCATCCGGTGGATTGCCAATATGCCATCCGCTGGTACCGCAGGAATCGACAAGAATCTGATCGCTGAGCCCAGCATCTTGCACCATTGCCGCAAAGACACCGTGAGCAGTTGGAGATCGGCAAATATTGCCCAGACACACAAACATCACTTTTACAGTCATAACGGTTTTAGCTAACCCTGACAAAATTTTTACAGTGAGTGAAAACGATTGACAACAAACGCTCCGCAGCTTCAGCTTGCACCGCCGCAACAGCCTGATCCCAGCGGATAACCAAAGTCACGATAGCAACAAGCGCACGCGATCGAGATCCTCTTGGGTGTCCACGCCCCCCGGCACCGCAAGAACCGATTCGGCGACATGGATACGATGGCCGTTCCAAAGAACCCGCAACTGCTCGAGGCACTCTAAGCCCTCAATAGGGGCGAGATCCCAAGTAACAAATTGATTCATCAGGCTAACACGATAGGCATAAATACCAATGTGTCGCTGAAAGTGTTGCCCGTTAGGCAAGACATCAGTTGTTTGTGAAAAATCATCCCTTGGCCAAGGAATGGACGCTCGACTGAAATACAATGCCAAACCGTTGACGTCCGCAACCACTTTTACGATGTTGGGATTGGCAAAGTCCTGCGCCGACTCAATGGGTTCGCTCAAGGTGGCAACACTCGCCTCTTTCGCCTGCGCCAAGTTTTTTGCCACCTGGTTGATAACCTCAGGCGGAATCAAGGGTTCATCCCCCTGTACATTGACGACGATTTCGTCATCGGCTAGAGCCAGCGTTTGTGCGACTTCTTGCAAGCGATCGGTACCGGATTCGTGCGCATTTGAAGTCATGCACACCTCCCCCCCAAATGCCTTAACCACCGACGCAATGCGCTCATCATCGGTTGCAACCACTACGCGAGTCGCCTCACTCAGACACGCCTGCTCATAGACTCGCTGCACCATCGGCTTGCCTGCAATCTCTTTTAGTGGCTTAGCAGGCAAACGGGTGGACGAGTAACGAGCTGGGATAACGACAGTAAACTTCATGTACAGATTCTCTGTATAAAACCCCACAACGGAACTCGTCGAAAGGCAAAAAAATATTCAGCGCTTTGGTGTACCGCGACGGCACACGGTCATGACCGAGATTCAACTAGGAGATTAGCGCCTGTTCGCGCAGGAAATCATCCAATTGAGCCCAAAAGGCACTGGGTAAGCTGGCATCTACGGACAGATACCACCAATCCGGTTTAGCAAAGTCGCGACATTTTACCGCATCCTTGGCCGTCATCAGTAGTGGATTGTTATCCGCGAAACTTAGATCTGACGGTTTGAAGGCATGGTGGTCGGGGAATGCACGGGTGTGACAGTCAACCCCTAAACTCGTGAGAGTCTTAAAAAATCGATTGGGATTGCCGATTCCAGTCACTGCGTGATTCTCAACTGAATCTGCGAACCGCCGAGTAAACGATGGGACATCCAGCGACTTACCATCATTCAAACACTGCCAGCTATTGGGGGACAATGTCATGGTATGGGCAGAAGACAAACGACTAGCGACCTCTGAATCCGCCGGCGATGTATCAGTCCGTTCGCCGTTGACTATAATCGCATCCACTTCTGCCAAGCGTGCGGTGGACTCCCGCAGCGGTCCTGCGGGCAAGCACAGTCCATTCCCCCATAAGCGCTCGCCATCCAACAGACACAATTCCCACTGTCTCTGCAAACGATAGTGCTGTAGACCATCGTCGCTCAACAACAAGTCGCACTGATGCTCTTCGATCAGGGCTTTTGCCGATGCGACTCTGTCAGGACCGACAACGACCGGACAACCCGTTTCCATGGCGATCAACAGAGGTTCATCGCCACTCTCTTTGACATCGGTAGCCGCAGTGACCAAATAGGGATACGCGGGAGCAACGCCCCCATAACCTCGGCTAAGTACACCGGGCTTCAGACCCTTAGTCTGAAGATAGCGAACCATGGCGATGATGGTGGGAGTCTTTCCCGTGCCGCCCAAGGTGATGTTGCCAACGATAATAACGGGTGCGGCTAGGGTTTCTGCGGTGCGGCTCTGCTGACGTCGACGCATTGCTGCCACACCTCTCAACAAGGCGCTCAACGGCCACAGCAACCACAGCCACCAGCGCCCTTGATACCAGGCGTTTAGCCAGAAAGTTTCTGCGGAGGAGTTCGACAAGAATTATTCCTCAGGCGCATCGGTCGATGGCTTGCGAGTGGTTATGCTCAAGTGAACAAATCCCAACTGCCCTGCCGCATCCATGGCCGTCACCACCGCTTGGTGAGTCGTATTGGCATCGGCGGTGATCGTCATTGGCTGAGTATTGTCATCGCCCGCGATTTCTAGGATGGCCGCCTTCAAGGTATCGATCTTTTTATTGATCAGCGCTTGTCCATTGAGCGAATAGCTACCGTCGGCAGCCACCAACAAGTCTAGAGTTTGAACGTTTTCCGGTGCCGGAGCGCCATCGGCCTCGGGCAAATCAACTGTGAGGTGAGTCTCTTTAGTAAAGGTGGTAGACACCATGAAAAAGATCAGTAACAGAAACACCACATCGATCAATGGCGTTAGGTTGACAGATTCTTCAGTGGCACTTTGACGTTTAAACTTCACGCTACTGCCCTCAAGCCGACTTCACATCGACACGACGTTCACTGTGTAAAGCGTCCACCAGTTTTATCGCTTCTTGCTCCATGGTCACCACGAGGCCATCCACTTTGCGGCTAAAATAACGATGCGCAATCATTGCTGGAATAGCAACACACAAGCCCGCCGCCGTGGTGATCAGTGCTTCAGAAATCCCGCCCGCGAGTACACCAGCGTTGCCCGTGCCTTCCATCATGATCGCGGTGAACACCTTAATCATGCCCAGCACTGTGCCCAACAAACCAATCAGCGGCGCAATGGCGGCAATGGTGCCCATAGCGCCAAGATAGCGCTCCAGATCGTGCACAACCTTGCTGGCGGCCTCTTCAATGCTGTCTTTCATTACGTCGCGGCCATGACGTGAGTTGCTTAGTCCGGCCGCCAATATCTGACCTAACTCAGATGAGCTCTTCAGTTCTTTTAACTTGGCCGCGTCAAGTTGGTTGTTTTTAATCCAATTCCACACCTGCGCCAGCAGTTGCTTAGGTGCAATTTTTTGCTCATTGAGCGTCCAATACCGCTCAATACTGATGGCAATTACAGCGATTGAACACAAAATAATCGGCAGCATTAGCCAGCCACCTGCAGACACTATTTCCAGCACGTCTCGTCCCCAAATCCACTCATTTTATTGTCTATTTTCAAGGTGATAGCGAAACACCAGAGCCCCTCAACACCGACAGGGACTTTACCACAAAGCGAGCCAATGAAAACGCCTGCAACGTCGAATTCTGAGGCATTGACCCAATGAGCACTAACGCCAATAGCGGCGATGAGATTCTCGATAACCGCTAATTTTCCACCTCCCCAAGTGGTCTTGAGTGACGTTAATGGCACCGCTTTCGGCAGTAACCCAGGCCTTACTGCCCTGCTGCAGATAGCGCTGCCACACCTGACGCTGGGGGTGATGGTATCGATTTCTATAGCCCGCACTGAACACTACCCAGCGCGGGGACAATTGAGCCACCCAAGCGGCCGACGACGACGTACCGCTGCCGTGATGGGGCGCCAGCAGCAGATCAACCGGTTGCTGCAGACGGGGATGGGCCAACAACTCCAACTCTCGACGACGCTCGATATCTCCCGGCAACAGCACGCGAAAACCTTGATACTCCAGCAGCAGAACGCAGGAGCGGTTGTTTCGCTTCTTGAACACTGGATCTATGGATGCATCATCTCCAAGCGAGTGACCGAGCACATACACTTGCCAAGCTCCGAGCTGAAAGGCTTGCTCTCGCAGGCAATCAGCGACTCCTTCTCCCAATACCTTACGTGCGTGAGTCACTAGATCGCTCGAAAGCCACTGCTTCACATCAAACTCTCGATCGATCACCAACACACCGCCGGTATGATCATTGTCCCAGTGACTGATCACACCGACTTTCAATTGCCCCACCCCCATACCCGTCAAGAACGGTTTGACCACCGCTTCGCCAGCACTAAATAACGGCGAGAACCGCGGTCCAGTGTCGTACAACAGCACTTGATCATCGGAGCTCACAACAATCGCCAGCCCCTGCCCCACATCCAGCACATCTATATTGGGGGCTCGCGCAGCCTGAGTCGGCGACCACCATATGGCAACCAAGATCAGCAGCGCTAGCGCCTTGGAAGGATAGGTCCAAGGCAACAAAAGCAGCGCCAGAGCCACGACCACCAACACCATTTCCAGCAATGTGACCTGTCGCGGCACCGGAAGAAGCGTTTCTACCGCCCTGTGTTCACACTGCTCGAGACACCACCAGAACAACTCAAGGCAGGTATAAGCCCCCTGCCACAACAGCAATGATCCCTCCCATGAAATGAGAGACATTCCGAGTGCTAGAAGAATCTGCGGCACCACCAACAAAGAGACGAAAGGGATGGCCACCAAATTTGCCAGTGGCGACAACACACTGACCGAGTCGCCTAAATACCATTGCAAGCAGGTCAAACACAGACACAGCAGACATTGCGTCTTGATGACCAACCACCATCGCCGCCAGCCGCTAGCCCTCTCCCTGAGCAGCAGCATAAGTACTGCCACCGCCACAAACGAAAACCAAAAACCGGGCTCGAGCACACTCAAAGGCTGGCAAACTAGCACCACCAACATGGACCACCACCACGCCAACCAAGGGCTATAGCGCCGATAACAAAGAAACCACGCAGCCGCCACGAGCAACATGATCACCGCTCGCTGAGTCGCCAATGACAACCCAGCCACCCACGCGTAGCCCAGAGCTACCACGACACCGAACAAAAGCCCCATCCACAGCCCCACATTGGAGAGAGGCCGGAACGCACTCACTAGTGCGCCGATACAGCGTCCCATCAGAGCGCCGAACATTGCCGCAAGCCCCACATGTAATCCCGAAATCGCTAATAGATGACTCAATCCCAAACGCTGAATGAGCTGTTGAGATTCTTCATTCAAACCCGTGCGCTGACCAAGCGCTAAGGCCACAAGTGTCGCCACGACCTCGGGACGAGAAGAGAAATGTTGCTGCAATTTTTGCGCGACTCCCGCTCGCCACAACTGAAAGCCATTGTCCAGAAACTCGATTCTATGAGCAGGGTATTGCTCTGCAGTTTTTATGTACCCACTGGCACCAATGCCATGGGCAAGCAACCAACGCTCATAATCGAAACTCTGCGCATTGGCAAAACCGTGCGGACGCTTGAGACGCACCCAAAAACTCCACCCCTGTCCCGCCATGCCAGGCTCGATATCACTCTTTTCAGCTCCCCAGTCTTGTTGACCTGCGGCGGTTTGCAGATCACCACTCACCTCTGTCCCCCTAAAAATCGACGCGGAACGAAAGTCCTTTGTGGTTGTGCGACTGACTCGAACACGGGAGGGAAAATCACCTATTGCAGAGCCATCTGCCCTAAAGGCGCGCTCGACATCGATATCAAAACGCTCTCGACCAAGCATATCTCGCTTAGCAGTAAGGATTGTGCCCTCGACTCTCAGATCAAGTCCTTCAAGCTCAGACGCCAGACGCTGCTCCAACTGCAACTTACCCCAGATCACAGCCCAACAGGCAACGACCACTAACAAGCTGAACTTTAAGAGTCGACAACGCGAATCTGCGTCAGCGGAAAAGCATAGGAGTAAAAAGAAAAGGCCAGCCCCCCAAAGAAAAGAGAACAACTGGGGCCAGTGAGGTAATTGCGGTAAAAAGGCCACCACAACAAAACTGAGAAACAGCAAGAATCGAAATAACACACTTCATCCTTGAAGGGGTTACTGAGTGGAAATGATCGCAGAAACATGCCTAACCAGCAGTCCGCTCTAAAACACCCCCATCGCCAAGCCACAGGCTAGGGTTTGACCAAACTCTCGGGCGGCCGCGAGATGCGCATCCGTTATCTCACCTTTGGCGATCAGTGGATCCATAACCTTCTTCATGGGATACCCTTTCAAGATGCGATCACACTCCCTGACCGCGCCAGAGCCATCATTGCCTGCGGAGACAAATATTCCATAAGGTCGATTGAGTTCGTAGGGTTCTGCTGGATAGTAGGTACGATCAAAAAAATCTTTCAACATACCGCTCATATAGCCGAAATTTTCCGGCGTGCCTAACACTAATCCATCACACCACAGCAAGTCGTCTAGATCCGCGTGCGCAGCTTGTTTTAATCTGACAGAAACGCTTTCCGCTTCAAGTTTCGCGCCGCTATTAATGGCTTCAGCAAGGCGACCGGTATTGCCCGTTTGCGTGTGATACACAATCAGCAGATGTTTCATGAACCTACTCTCAATAATGACGACTCAGTGTATCTGATACATCGTCAAGACCAAATAGAGAACTTGCACTGAAGGAAAAAACACCAAAACGACGAATAGAAATTCATAACAAGGGACGAGTCAAGGATCAGCAAACACAAGAATTAGGCCGCCGCGACACAGATTAGAACAGATCTACGTCACCTGAATTCATCGACTCTTGCCGGGAGTCCACAGTGACGTTTCTAAAGCTTCGCAGTTGCTCCAAAAGCTCTCCCACAGCCTGCATCTCTCCTGGACTTTCTTCTGTGTGAATCAACGCCTCACTCATTAGCTGCTTCATCACATCTAGGCGCGAATTTATTTGTTGCAACTGCTGTACAGTAATGTCTTCAAACTGCAACTGAGTAATACTCTCACCGACCAAGCTATCTATCTTCTGAGCCACGTCCGACACTCTTGCCGAACGCGACTTAGCATCGCTGGCCAACGCTTCGACTTCTGCCCACATGGCCGCCACCTGCTGTTGTGCTGCGGCTTGGCCTGAGACATCAAAATTGGTCACGGTTTCCATATTCGCTCCTACGGAACGGATGGCGGTCGCCAACTCAGCCACCTTGTTACTGATTTCACCACTAAACTCTTCTGTCCGCCTCGAGAGATTTCGAACTTCGTCTGCCACTACTGCAAACCCCCGCCCAGCCTCACCAGCTCTTGCAGCTTCAATTGCTGCGTTGAGTGCCAATAGATTGGTTTGAGAATTAATATTGACGACGTCGGCTAAGAGCACATCAATGGTCTCAATCAACTTTAGCATCACCGAGAATTGCTCACTGGCTTGGACGCTGGCGTGATGTATATCTTCAAGCGACTGCAATAGCGAGGCCACCACCTTTTCAGAGACTTCCGAGTAGTGCTCTAGCTCTTCACCATTGCTCTCTTGTTGCGCCAGTTGCACCAACTCATCAATCAGCCCGCCCAGAATATCTTGCTGACTACTTGATGCATCGCGCAGCCCCTTCAAGCTTGAATTGAGCTGACTACTGGCATTACCCACCACCTGCTTAACGTGACCAACATCATCAATGGCTTCATTAATTTGTAAGTAAGTAACATTAAAAACGTCTTTTAGATATTCAAAGTGCTCATCCGATTTAGACAACACCTCGGTAACCACTTCTTGCTGACTCTTTGCCCCTATGATCGACCAATAGCCCACCCCTAACCACAGCAACGCCACGATGAGAACAGGCAACACCCAGCCCGCGTAGGCGAATCCTACAATGCAGGAAGCCAATACCCCTTGAACGGCTAAAGCCCATCGACTTGCTTGAGTGATCATATGTTATTTAAGCCCTTTCTATTCTTTATCAACCATAGTTCATTCGGCTCAACTGGCCATACCATTGATCGATTGCTTCCCAGCAACAAGCACAACATGACGGGGTTAACCATTCGAAACAACCCTCCCCCAATACCAATCGCGTTCCTAACCATCTAATTCATATCGGATTTTTGAGTGATAACTTTAGTGAAAGTTATTTAAATCAGCCGAGGAGCCGTGCGTCAAACTTAGGCTTCTGATAAACTTTTTTCGCTACCCCTCTAAAGAAACTTGCGAACTATGGCCACCATTGGCACCCATTACATCAAAAGCGCGCTCGGCGGAGCTACAGCCAAGGGCCTCGATCCCAAAGCGCTGTTACGCCAAGCACGCATACCTGAAAAGCCACTGAAAGACCCAAAAGCAAGAATTCACGTTGACTTGGTCGCCAAGCTTTATGACGGTATCGGAAAAGCGCTCAATGATGAGTTTATGGGATTTACCGAACGCCCGTGTAAAGTCGGAACCTTTGCGTTAATGGCAGACTGGGTGTCCAGCAGTGAAACCCTAGAAGAACTGCTGCAAAAAGGTATTCGTTTCTACAATCAAATTACCGACGAATTGCAGATGACGCTGGAACATGAAGGCGATCACGTCTATTTAACCACCGTATTTCGACGTCCCGAATTAGATTTCGAACACTTTTATATCGAGTACTGGCACGTTATCTGGCATCGATTCGCCAGCTGGTACATTGGCAAACCCATTAAACTATTGGGCGCCTATGTCAATTATACGCCGCTCGACGCGGATGAATTTCGCGTACTCTATCGCTGCCCGACTCACCTAAAAAGCAAATTCAACCGATTAGTCTTTCACCGCAACTATCTCACTCAACCCTTAGTAAAAAGCCAAAGAGAATTACAGGTCTTCTTGCGCCGCGCGCCCATCGACCTACTGACAATTCCTGGCGAAGACACCAGCCTCACTGCGCGCATTAATCAAATGTTACAACCCAAGGCGAACACAGTTTTACAGCTGCCAAACTCTCAAGAGACGGCTCATCAGCTAGGAATCAGCGAACAGACGCTACGCCGTAAGCTCAGCGCTGAAGGCACCAGCTATCAACAAATCAAAGACAACTTACGCAGTGATTTAGCGGCCAAACTACTCTCCAACCGCAGTCTGAGCATTGCCGAAATAGCGCAACAATTAAACTTCAGTGAACCGCGGGCTTTCACTCGCGCATTTAAGCAATGGTCGGGGAAAACGCCTCGCGCTTATCGAGCCGAACGCCAAGCGAGAGGTAAACTGATTTAGGTCTCGGCTTGATAACAAACCTAATCATAGCGATTGCTTCGCCACGCTCGTAACGACGTATGTTTAGACTTTTTCGGCAATCTGACGCTTATTGGGGTCTCTAGCTAGATACTCACCTTTAGTGGCCAAGTCAAAACCCCAGTCGATTCCTCAAACCCCTGCAGCAGACTGTAATCGCCTTGAGGAACAACCTTAATCGGTAGCCAACCGTGATAGGCGTGCTGAAAACGGGTGGAATCGACCTGCAGCTGGTCGCTGCTAGATATCTGCGCCAAAACAGCATTAAGCTGTGTGACTGAAACCGCTTCATCTTGGGGTAAGGCCTGCAACTGCTCTGTCATGCAAGGCAAATCCGTTGGCGCGTCATTGGATAGCGGAACAAACCACCCCTCCTGCTCGCGAACAGAGTCTGCAGACAACACCTCGTGCGCAGCATCATTCAGCCTCGAACCGACTTGGTTAAAAAAACACACACCCGCGCGGCCTTCTATGATCATTCCTGCTTGTTCCAAATTGAACAGACATACTCTTTTCATTTGCACTATGCTCAGTTGAAATTACCCATCAGCTAGGCGGTCACCACCCCCTATTTAAGACGGGCAGGCTACAAGGATTGACCTAAAGACGCACTCAAAAGACCAAGAATAGACATTAATTACCACAGCAAATCACTTTATTGAGCAGGCAGCGAGCGTTTATGTCACTTTTAAATATATTATTTTGTTACCATAAATGATGACAATTTCTATTTTTTACTTTTATATTCATAGGCTTACAGAAAATCACCCAAAGAAAAGACATCAAAACACGGGTTTGCGATATAGACATTAGCCTTTATTATCTCACCACCTTAAATCGGTCTATTGGTAGAAATTCGTAACTCACGATTTCTCCACCGACACAATAACACTCAGCTGGAACCTTAAGAGCATGACCAAAGCAACCAAGCCACAGGCCTCACTGGTCAACCCGTTTGACACGGCCGAAGAAGTTGAATTCAGCGTACCTGGCCAAGCCAGCTACGAACCTGGTTTGTACGAAGAAACCCTGAAAAAAGGTTACGACCTCATTCAACGTCCGCGCAAAGCCGCAGGCGTTCGCAGCATTGAGCGTCAACACGCGAAAAAGCGTATGACCATTTGGGAACGCCTGAGCGTATTGACCGATGAAGACCCCACGATTTTGTTTCAAAACTGGGGCAAGAATCTCGACGGTGCGTCTCTGGTAACGGCCATTGTCAAAATCAATGGCCGCGATGTTGCCGTTTACGGTCACGACTTCACCGTGCGCGCAGGCTCTATGGATGCCACTAACGGTAAGAAACTCGCCCGATTGTTTGAGCTGGCCGGAAAACGCAAAATTCCTCTAGTCGGCATGAACGACTCCGCCGGAGCTTTTGTACCCGCCGGTGTTGGCGGTTTGGACGGCTACGCCGAAGCGTTTACCGCACTGCGTAAAATCAGTGGTGTTGTTCCTTCTATTATGTGTATGTTTGGTTTCAACGCCGGCGGCGGCTCTTACTTGCCACGTCAAGGCTCGTTCCTGATTCAACCCAATGAGACCTTCTTCGGTTTGACCGGCCCGGGCGTTGTAAAATCCGTACTGGGTGAAGATGTTACCGCTGACGAACTGGGTGGCCCTGGTGTTCACAGCCAAACCGGTGTCACTGATTTTGTGGTGCCCGATGAAGTATCAGCTCTGCGTAAAGTTAAAGAGCTGCTGAACTACATCCCGGACAACAACTCGGTACTGGCCCCCTATCAAGAGACCTCTGATCCACAGGATCGCAAAACCTGGGACATCGACATCCTGCTGAAAAAAGCCTTCAACTCTCCTAGTGGTTTCAACACCCCATTAGACATCACCATCATGATCCAACAACTGTGTGATCACGGTGATTTTCTCGAAATTCAACCCGACCGCGCTCGCAATACCGTTTGTGCCTTGGGTCGTATGGGCGGCAACGTCATCGGCTTCGTCGCCAACAACTCAGCGGTAGGTTCCGGTCAGATCGATATCGATGCAGCGTTGAAAAACGCTCGTTTCATTCGCTTCTGTAACCTCTACAACATCCCAGTGATCTTCATGGAAGATACCACCGGCTTCCGCCCTGGCACCGATCAAGAACATGGCGGTGTAGTACAAGCCGGTCGCGCCATGCTCGACGCCATCATTGATCTGCGTACTCCGCGCTTTTTGGTCATTGTGCGCAACGCTTTCGGCGGTGCTTACGCCTCCTACAACAACTATCCTACCGGTGCCGACTTTGTCTGCGCTCTGCCTTCCACCCGTACTGCGGTAATGGGCCCGGCTGGGGTTGAGTTTGTCTACAAAAAAGAACTGCAAGAAATTCGCGGTAGCGTGCAGCAACGCCTTAAAGCCGGCGAAGATGCTGCAGAAGTCAGTGCCTGGCAAGCCGCTCAAGAGGCTGCCCTTAAAGATCGTTACGAAGCCGAGTTAATGAACCCCAACGAAGCCTTGAGCTTAGGTTCTATTTCCCAAATCGTGATGCCATCGGACTTGCGTGAAGTTCTGTGCAAGAACATGGAATTCCACTTGAAACACTACACACCTGAACCCTTCAATGGTGTGCAGCGAGAATTCCACTAAGTTGACTGAACCGATAGACACTTAGCAACGCACTGGCTGGTTCTCACATCGAGAACCACGAAAAAATTTGAAAGAGGCTGAAGCCGTGAATACAACCAACGACAATTATTTGAACAACCCTTTGATCCACGCCGATCGACGTCTGGGCAATTCCACCAGCGCCTGGGTCAAAGGTTTTGACTGCACTCACATGCGCCCCCTAATCATCTGTCGCGGACCTATCCGTAAGGAAGCGATGGATGTCTTTGATGAAATGGGCATCAATAACTACGGCATTCTGTTGTCCGAGAAAGACTCCATCGTTTATCAAAACGCGCTGGCTCCTGAGCTGCGTAAACTGACCGATCCCTCTCGCGTTCATCGTGTGCCTGACTACACCGGCGCCGACAAAGAAGAGCGTGCACAGCGCATTCAGCAAATCGTTAATATCGCGCTCACCAATGGCTACAACTGCATTTTTGCCGGTTACGGCTTCATGTCAGAAGACGCGGAAATGGTTGAAGGCATGGAAAAAGCTGGGCTCAACTTTATTGGCCCTTGCTCTTTCACGCAAAAATCTGCGGGCATGAAAGATCAAGCCAAACGCACCGCATTAGAAACGGGCGTATCCGTAACGCCAGGCGTGAACAACGCCACTAGCTTGGCTCTGTTTGCCAAGTACGGCGCTGACGGTCTTGAAGCTTGCGCCAAAGACAACAACCTCGACGTTGACTTTGCCGCCTGCAAAGACGACGAAGAAAAAGCTCTAGCCGTGCTAGCGGCCTCTTACGCTGCGGGTATCGACATTATTGATGCCGCTGACATTGGCGCCGCCCTGCAATCTGAAGCAAAGCGTATGTTGGCAGAAAAACCCAACAACCGCTTCCGTCTAAAAGCTATCGCCGGTGGCGGTGGTAAGGGACAGCGTATTTTGCAGTCTGCCAACTCTTACGAAGGCGCGACGCAAGAAGAAAAACTTGAAAACGCGGTAGCCAATGTACCTTCTCTGGTACTGGAATGTTTGATCGAGCTGAAAACCAACGGCGTTGGTGACAACAAGAACGTTCTGATCGAGATGAACATCGACACCACCCGCCACCAAGAGATTCAAGTGGTAGGTAACGGCGAATGGTGCATGACCATGGGCGGTCGCGACTGCTCATTGCAAATGCACGAACAGAAGTTATTGGAAGTCTCCGTTACTGAAGAAGAACTGGAAGACGCCATCGCGGTTGCTGAAAGTGCAGATAAGACTGCAGAGGCAGAGCAGCTGAAAAAAGACCTCGTAATCTTGCAAAAGATGGAGCACGAAGGCGCGGTATTTGGTGAGGCAGTAAAACTCGACTCCGTTGGCACCTTTGAGTGTATTGTTGATGGTGAAGCTCACTACTTCATGGAAATGAACACCCGTATTCAGGTAGAGCACCGTGTTACCGAGCTGTGCTACAACCTGAAATTCAGCAACCCTGACAATGCCAATGAAAGCTTCGTGGTTGAATCCCTAGTGGAAACTATGATGCTACTGGCCGCTCACGGTCCACGCCTGCCAAAACCAGAGCGTCAGCTGCGCAGCAAAGCCTCCGTTGAAGCCCGTATGAACGCTACCAACCAAGCTCTAACACCGCACGCTGGTGGCGTCATTGAAAATTGGTCTGACGCTATCGACGGAGAAATCCGTGACGACCAAGGTATCAGCATGCACAACCCTGATACTGACGTGTTCATGAAGTACCACTTAGCCGGCGCCTACGACTCCAACATTGCCCTGCTGTTGACCGTCGGTGACGACCGTACTAATACCTATGAGCGTATGGCAGAAGTATTGCGAGTAACCGAGCTGCGCGGCAAAGATCTGGCCACCAACCTTGAGTTCCACTACGGTCTGGTCAATTGGTTCTTGGGCAACAATATTAATGCCCGTCCAAGCACCCGCTTTATTGTGCCTTACCTGACGGCAGTTGGTTTGCTGAAGCAAGAAGCCAACAATCTGGACTTGGTTTATGCCTATAAGCAGGTATGCCAAACTCAGATCAATGCAGCCGCTGATAAAGAGGCCAAGTTGGCGCTGAAGGAAGTCCTCGAGCGCAAACAAATCCTACTCACACGCCCTATCGAAATGCTATTGGCTGAGCCGCACATGCTGGCGGGCTGGCTCTCTGTTCAACAACACAACTTTTCTATCGAGAACGGTAAAGTCGTTTGGAATGCGAATCTAGTACGGGTGCTGTCTGACACTTATCACTTCCTGAATCTCGATTTCTGTGACAGCAAACCCGCTGCGAGCATGATTTGGGACCACGATAACGAGATACTCAGTCAAGCGGTTGCCTTCTATGACGCACTGGAAGAAAAACTGGGCACCACCGACTACAGCGCCATTGACGCGGCCCTTGCGGGTAGTGCACCGGCTGGCATCGATGCCGAGCAATGGGCTGCTGCACAAGCTGCCCATCAAGGCTATCAAGCCGGTACGGACATCCTGAGCTTGCTTCCCTACATCGCCTCAGCCACCGATTTCTTTGCGCTGAAAGTGAACGAAGATTTGAGCATTGAAATTCCAGAGAAGCTCACTGAAGAAGAGCTGCAAAAAACCATGGCCAAGGTACTGGTGCCACCACCGGTTGCCAAATCTGACGAAATTCTCGCGCCAACAGGCGGCATGTTCTACTCCTGCGAAGCACCGGGCATGCCACCCTTCGTTGAAGTCGGCACCCATTTCGATGCCGGCCAGCCGCTGTACATCATCGAAGTGATGAAGATGTTTAACAAAGTGAATGCGCCTTTCTCAGGCACCATCGAGGAAGTCTTGATCGAAGCCGACGGCACGATTATTAAGAGTGGTCAGCCCTTGTTCAAAATCACTCCCGATGAAAAAGTGATTGAAGAAACACCAGAGGAAATCAAAGCGCGCCGTCAAGCGGCAACCAATCGATTTTTGGAGGCTTTGCCTCAAGCCACTAGCCAACCAGAATTGGCTGAAGCCTAAACCCAACAGTAAGAGGAAAATGTCATGATCGTAGCACTAGACCACATTGCCATTGCTGTGCCGGATTTAGAAAAGGCCATCAAGCGTTTTATGGAGGACTTTGAGCTAACCTACAAAGGTAGCGAAGACGTCGCCGATGCCAAGACCAGTACGGCTTTTTTCCCTGTACCGGAAACCAGTATTGAGTTGGTCCACCCTCTCAATGGCGAAGGCCCGATTGCCGGCTATTTAGAAAAGAAAGGCGGCGGCTTACACCACTTGTGTTTTCGCAGCGATGATATCGAAGCCGATGTTAAACGTTTGAAAGCCAAGGGCTACCAGTTCTTGTCGGACAAACCCAGCTTGGGCGCACACAACAGCAAGGTGATTTTCATTCATCCCAAAAGTTGCGACGGCGTTTTGATCGAACTGAATCAACCGCAAGGCGACCATTAGTAGGTCGCTGCCCTGTGGGGTAAACAAAACAAATAGACAGCAAGATAATCCATCATTTAGCCAACACTCTCAATCCAGCTAAGCTTGAGAGTGTGTTTAGATAGCGGATTACCTCCAAAAAATACAATGCTCAAGCGCAATCGACTTGAGCGAGACCATGAGAGCAATCTTTATGTCCGATGACAAAAAACCGACATTAGCCGATTGGGAAGCCTTGGCCACCAAACAAACCAAAGGCTTAACCCCAGAAGAGTTGACCTGGAAGACGCCTGAAGGCATCGACATTAAGCCACTTTACACCTCTGCCGATGTCGAGGGTTTAGAGCACGCTGACACCTTCCCTGGCATGGCACCCTACGTACGTGGCCCCATGGCAACTATGTACGCTGGCCGCCCTTGGACCATTCGTCAATACGCGGGCTTCTCAACAGCCGAAGAGTCCAACGCCTTCTATCGCAAGAATCTGAAAGCTGGTGCCCAAGGGGTATCGGTCGCCTTCGATTTGGCGACACACCGAGGCTACGACTCGGATCATCCGCGCGTCTCTGGTGACGTCGGTAAAGCCGGTGTTGCCATCGATTCAGTAGAAGACATGAAGATTCTGTTCGACGGCATTCCGCTCGATAAAGTCTCTGTTTCCATGACCATGAACGGTGCCGTACTGCCCATTCTGGCCAACTACATCGTGGCCGGTGAAGAACAAGGTGTCTCTACTGAACAGCTCGCCGGTACCATTCAGAATGACATTCTGAAAGAGTTCATGGTGCGCAACACCTACATCTACCCACCTGCACCTTCGATGAAAATCATCGGCGACATTATTGCCTACGCCTCTAATCACATGCCGAAGTTCAACACCATCTCCATTTCTGGTTACCACATCCAGGAAGCCGGTGCTGATGCTGCGCTAGAGCTGGCCTACACCCTGTCTGACGGCCGTGAATACGTCCGTACCGCGCTGAGTGCTGGTCTAGACGTTGATGCCTTCGCGCCGCGCCTGTCGTTCTTCTGGGGTGTCTCCATGAACTTCTACATGGAAATCGCCAAGATGCGTGCCGGTCGCCTGCTGTGGAATCGCATCATGAGCGAATTCGAACCGAAGAATCCAAAGTCTTCCATGTTGCGGACTCACTCTCAAACTTCCGGTTGGTCTTTGACAGAGCAAGATCCGTACAACAACGTTGTGCGTACCACCATCGAGGCAATGGCGGCGGTATTCGGCGGTACCCAATCACTGCACACCAACGCACTGGACGAAGCCGTTGCCCTGCCGACAGAATTCTCCGCGCGTATCGCACGTAATACCCAAATCATTATCCAAGAAGAAACCGGTATTACTCAGGTCGCTGATCCCTGGGGTGGCTCTTACATGATGGAATCTCTGACTCAAGAGATCGCCGACAAAGCCTGGGAGCTGATTGAAGAGATTGAAGAGAACGGCGGTATGGCCAAGGCCATTGAAGCTGGTATTCCGAAGCTGCGTATTGAAGAATCTGCCGCCAAGAAACAAGCCCGCATCGATCGCGGTGAAGACGTCATCGTCGGTGTGAACAAGCACATCCTCGAGGAAGAAGACGATCTCGACATTCTCGAAGTCGACAATGTTGCGGTACGTGAATCGCAAATCAAGCGCCTAGATGACATCAAAGCCAGCCGCGACAATGCCGCTGTTGAAGCCGCCCTAGCCGCGATTACCGAAGCCGCGAAAACCGGTGAAGGCAACTTACTGGATCTGTCCGTAAAAGCCGCTCGCCTGCGTGCCACTGTGGGTGAAATCTCCGATGCCATGGAAGCTGAGTTCGGTCGTTACAACGCCCAAGCTCGCACCATTTCTGGCGTATACGGCGCACCTTACGAAGACGACAGCGATTGGCAGGCAATTAAGTCTGACATCGAGGCGTTCGAAAACGAACAAGGCCGTCGCCCGCGTATGCTGGTGTGCAAAATGGGCCAAGACGGTCACGACCGCGGCGCTAAGGTGATCGCTACAGCGTTTGCCGATGTGGGTTTTGATATCGATTTATCACCCATGTTCTCAACTCCAGAGGAAGTGGCTAAGCAGGCGATTGAGAATGACGTGCACGTGGTTGGCGTATCCTCTCAAGCAGCGGGACACAAGACCTTGGTGCCTGAGCTCATCGATGAGCTGAAGAAACAAGGCGCCGACGACATTATCGTTGTCGCTGGCGGCGTTATTCCGAAACAAGACTACGACTACCTGTATGAAGCCGGCGTAAAAGGCATTTTTGGTCCAGGCACCAAGATTCCTATCTCTGCTCGTCAGGTACTGGACGAAGTTCGCAAGGCTTCTGCCTAACCCAATTTGAACGAATGGTCTGGTCAACCTCCAGTCCATGCGTTCATAACAATTGCTGTACTATGGTTTGCCCCCGTTTTGGGGGCTTTTTTTTGACTGTTCGTCGAGCCAAACTATCTTCGAGACAAACTATCCAAGTGCGTGTCCATGCCACCGACTCAACGCGCCTTTTGATAGCTTGTTTATAGGATACAATCTGCCCCCTAAGTTCGATGATAATTCGCCCCTAAGTATTATCCTGACCGAGAGTTCTACGCTATGCCCACTATTGATCTGGACCTATTAACCGCCGGCAATCGACGCGCCCTTGCAAAAGCCATCACCTTGGTCGAAAGCAAGCTGGATACGCACCGAGAGCAAGCCCAACAAGTCCTAGAGCAGATTCTACCCAAAACAGGAAAGAGTATTAGGATCGGAATTAGCGGAATTCCCGGAGTCGGTAAATCGACGTTTATCGAAGCCTTTGGTCGCCACCTGATCGCTCAGGGCAAAAAAGTCGCAGTCCTTGCCGTCGACCCAAGCTCGCCACTGCGAGGCGGCAGTATTCTCGGTGACAAGACCCGCATGGAAGAGCTCTCCCGCGAGGAAAACGCCTTCATCCGCCCCTCCCCCTCTGAAGGCGCCTTAGGGGGCGTTGCTCAGAAAACACGAGAAACCATGCTGCTGTGCGAAGCTGCGGGCTACGATGTAATCTTGGTAGAAACCGTGGGCGTTGGACAATCCGAGTACGAAGTCGCGGCCATGGTGGACTTCTTTTTAGTCTTGATGATCCCCAACGCCGGTGATGAACTGCAGGGTATCAAGCGCGGCATTATGGAACTGGCCGATGCACTGGTGATCAACAAAGCCGATGGCGAGAGCATTAACCTTGCGAATCGAACCAAATCTCACTACCAAAACGCCTTCCATTTGATCAAACACGGCAGCTTCTGGAATCCCCGTGTGGAAACCTGCTCCGCTCTAGAAAAAGAGCGTATTGGCGATATTTGGGAAATGATCTGCGAGTACCAACAACTAGCGCTCGACAATAGTGCTTTCTACGAAAAACGCTCTCGCCAAAATTCGGAGTGGCTAAACAAGCTCATTCACGAAATGATTGAGCTACGCTTAAAGCAAAGTCAATCAGTTCAAGAGCAAATGCCAGGTTTGCAACAAGCGGTCATTGATAATCGAGTAACGCCCTACAGCGCCGCCAAGCAAATCGTTGCACTGGTTTAACGGGCAGATGGCTAGAGCTTTGCTAGCATTGAGCCCCTAAGCCGTTTCGTCATAAAACGACAACTTTACGAGGCTAAAGTCTATCTTGACGAAGACAATTTTTGGCTGATAAAACAAGTATTTAAGCAAACCTATCCTTCTATAGAGTTGCGTCTGCTTTCCGTGCATAATGTTGCGCCTCGCAAGTCAGCCTATGGCGATTGAATGGCAAAAAAGATTTTCAAACGCTGGTTACCGGATCCGGCAGAATTTAAGAAACGGCCTGCGCTCAATTTTATGAGCCACCTACTGCACGATCCGAACCTCTTCCACCTGAACCGTCATTCGGTCTCGGGGGCGTTCTTTATTGGCCTGTTCACCGCATTCCTGCCCATTTTGGGGCAAATGCCCATTGCTGCACTATTGGCGCTAGTATGCCGTGTTAACTTGCCGATTGCGGTTGCCTTGGTATGGATTTCCAACCCCATCACTATCCCCCCCATTTTCTTCGCCACTTATGAACTGGGGCGCTGGATTCTCGACACCCCTTCGGTGGGCTTTAGCATAGAATTATCGTGGGAATGGTTTTCCACCGAATTCACCAAACTTTGGCGGCCATTGGTAGTCGGCAGTTTAATCTGTGGAGTCGTATTTGGTGGGATTGGCTACATCTCGATTCAGCTATTCTGGCGCTGGCACGTGGTGCGTAACTGGGAAAAACGCAAACGCCGCCGCGCGCAAAGCGTCGATTAGATTACCAACGAGCCATCTATGGCACCATCACCTCTAGATCTACTCTATCGGCAATAGTGCCATGCGCTATCTGTGTCTATTTGGTCGAAGCAGGACGGCTCCGAGCTTTATTAGCCCCAGAGTTACTCTTGTTGGCGCTCCCGCCTCGGCGATTGGCCGGCTTGCCACTACCACCGTTGCCTGCACCCGCTTTCGCCGTTCCACCGCCATTTCTACCGCGACTCGGATGAGGCTTGTGCCCCTGCGCATTGTCGCCTGAGCGCTGACCATCACGGTGCCCAGGTTTCGGCTTCTTCGGTTTTTTCGCTCTTTGTGGACGGGTATCCAATCGAGATTCAGGCAGCGGATGAACCGGCTCGAAACCATCCACTTCTCGACGTTCAATCAATTGCTGAATCAGCCGCTCGATCGCCGCTAATAGCTTAAACTCTTCAGCGGTTACTAGAGAGACCGCCTGCCCTGTTGCTCCCGCACGCCCAGTACGGCCAATACGGTGAACGTAATCTTCCGCCACATTCGGCAGATCGTAGTTCACCACTTGCGGTAACTGATCAATATCGAGGCCGCGCGCAGCGATATCCGTGGCCACCAGCACTCGAATGCTCTTATCCTTGAATTCCGCTAAAGCCTTGGTACGAGCCCCTTGGCTTTTGTTGCCGTGAATGGCCGCTGCCGTAATGCCCTTGGCGATCAATTGCTTGGTGATGCGATTGGCGCCATGCTTGGTTTTGGAGAAGACCAAGACCTGATTCCAATCGTTATCCTTGATCAGCTTAATCAGCAGGGGGGTCTTTTGATTTTTGTCGACCCCGTGAATCCATTGGGTGACGGATTCTGCCGCTGTATTTCGAGGCGTAACGGACACTTCGACAGGGTTGTTAACAATACCCTTGGCCAACTGACGAATGTCATCAGAGAAAGTGGCCGAAAACATCAGATTCTGTCGTTGCTTAGGTAATAGCGCCAATATCTTGCGGATATCATGGATAAAACCCATATCCAGCATGCGATCAGCTTCATCCAATACCAGCACCTCAAGATTCTGAAAGCGAACCGCATTCTGCTGATACAAATCCAGTAATCGCCCGGGTGTCGCCACAAGAATATCCACGCCACCACGCAGACGCTGCATTTGAGGATTAATCTTGACGCCACCGAAGACTACCGTCGATTTCAACGGTAAACCGGCGCCGTATGTCTCAACACTTTCTGCAACCTGTGCTGCCAGCTCTCTAGTGGGTGTCAGAACCAGTGCTCGCGCTTGATTACCCTTGGCAGCTGTGCCCTTGGAGAGGCGCTCTAACAAAGGCAGAGTGAAGCCTGCGGTCTTACCGGTACCGGTCTGGGCTGCCGCCATAACATCACGGCCTTCCAGTACAGCGGGTATGGCCTGTGCCTGAATCGGAGAGGGTGTGTCATAGCCTTGTTTGGCAACGGCGTCTAGAATCGGAGCAGACAGCCCCAGGGATGAAAAACTCATACAGCAACTCGTGTGGCGAACAAAGGATGTCTCGGCCTAAACGCCCTATTAAAGACGCTTCCCAATGGATACTTGTCCGAATTGGGAGTGGAGCTTTCTAATCTACCGAGTAAAAGGCCCAGACTCTGGTGTCATCCTCTCGAGGACGACCAACCGCAAGGAAGGCGGCGCAGCTTACCCTAATCCCGCCCCCGGCACCAATAACCATTTGCCGAGCACACCCCAGAACTCTTCCGCTACCCCCGTATGAAAGGGGCTTTTTTACGATTAGTCATTGTCTAAGTGCTATATAAACGCCCCACTAAACCGAAGTGATTCAGACAGTGATAACACGCGCCAACCGGGTCTGGCCTTAATCTACAGCGCTATCGGTTTTTACTCCCATTCGAGTCAAGCACTCCAACGCCTTTTTCTCCCCCAGCGCGATCATCGATTTGGCGCGATCAAACTCCAGGGTACCGCAAGCATTACGCGGTAATTCGATGACATAGTCTGGCGGGTAGGCCGCCAGTTTTTGCCGAGCAATGGTACTCTGCATGGAGTCAAACGCTTGGTTTGCCACATCGTAGAAAGCCAGCTTATCTTGGCGAGCGCCATTGCGACTACTTTCACCAAGGTTGGTTCCCGCCAAACGATTGATGAAACCCACCACCTGCCGATGCAGGGACCCTTCAGGCTCAATCTCAGTGTCTGTAGAAGGCTCTTCCTCAATAACCGCCAATGCCCCGCCCAAGTTAACCGCAATGGTTAGATCCGACTGATCGTTAAACGTCGGAGCAATAGGTACAGGATTGAGCACCCCGCCATCGACCAAAAAAGAGTTTTTGTATTTCACCGGGGTAAAGAACATGGGCAGCGAAATCGAGGCTCGAATAGCATCAAACAGTGGCCCAGAATTGATCCACACCTCCTTCTCTGCACTGATATCGGCGGCAACCGCGGTGTATTTGATCGGCAGGGCTTCAATTTCAATATCACCCACCATCTCTGTGAGTGTGGCAATAATTTTATCGCCTTTTACCAAGCCGTCGGTTCCCCAGGCAATATCCAACAGATTTACGATATCCAACCGATCAATGGAACACACCCACTGCTCAAATTCATCGAGCTTACCCGCCGCGTAGATCCCTCCGATCAGTGCTCCCATGGAACAACCGGATATTGAACGGATGTGAAAACCAAACCGCTCTAGAATTCGAATCACACCAATATGGGCTAATCCACGTGCTCCACCACTGCCGAGCACCAGAGAAATTGAGCGCTGATCGGTGTGGTTGGTGTTGAGTACAAAATGGCTCACAGTACTTTCTCCTTCAATTTGTTCCTCATTACCTCTTTCCGCATCCCCTTCAATCTTCTCATCTCTATTTCAGTCGATTTCTCTGGAGGGCTCAGCATTCAAGACCTCAGTCTTGGCAATAACCCTTTGCAAACAACAAGTCGTTTAACGCCTGCAACTCACCACCGGTCAAAAACCTAGAATCACCAGCGTCAAGTAGCGGATCCAGCAATAGGTTTCCAATTTGAACCCGATGAAGATCCACCACCCGATTATCGCAACGGGTAAACATGCGCCTGATTTGGTGGTATTTGCCCTCTTCGAGAATCACTTCTGCCACATAATCTGACAAGAGTGTGAGCTTCGACGATTGGATCTGTACATCCTCGTAGGCAAAGTACATTCCCTCTGCAAAGGCTTTTACGGTCTGCTCGGTGAGTACTTTCTCTACCGTGACGTGATAGGTTTTAGGCACCTTCGTCTCGGGCTGTGTCAACGCTCGCGACCAATGACCGTCATTGGTCAACAGCATCAACCCGGTACTATTAAAATCTAACCGCCCCACGATATGAAGCTGCCCTTGCAAAACTTGCGGCAACAGCTGCATTACGGTTTGATGTTTTTCATCAACGGTCGCGCTCACTACCCCTTTGGGTTTGTTCAGCATCACATAATGACGCTGTTCCTGATGCAAACAATCGCCGTCAAAGAACACCGAACTAAATGGATCGATCACTTGATGAATTGCCGTCGCCGCTTGCCCATTGATCAGTACACGTCTCTGAGCGAGCAACAGCCGCACATCTCGGCGATTAATACCAAGCTGTTGACTAAGATAACGATCCAAACGAGTACGACAGACAATCATGGCGACTAACGATAGTTAAAACAGTGAAATTACTGGCGATTAGACGTTATAGCCGCCGGCTAAGCAAGTCTCAGCCGCACAATCGCCATAGGCTGACCCCATCCGACCTTGCGCAAAAAACGCAGGTAGTGATTAAATTCTTAATGATCGATCAAGGATTCATCAGGACGATAGCGATCTATCAACCTCATACAAACAACGCTGGGAGGCATCCATGAAACCAACCCATCTTATCCTCGGCCTACTCGCCTTACTCTTATCGGCCTGCAGCTCGAACCAAGAGCCGCCACGCATTGCCGATCAAAGCAGCGTTCGACAGACCCAGCAAGGGGCAGTGATTGGATTTAGCGACGACCACAACACTCATGCCTGGCTCAGCCTCCCTTTTGCCAAGGCCCCCATCGATGAGCTGCGTTGGCAAGCGCCGAGACCACCTCACGCATGGACTGAAACACGCGAAGCAATCCAACTGGGGCAACCTTGTACTCAATTCTGGGGGATTATGGCCGGAGTCGATGGCAAAGATGGCGATATCGTCGGTAGCGAGGATTGCCTGACGCTGAACATCTGGGCGCCCAAGGCGATAGAAGCCAGTAAGCCATTGCCCGTCATGTTGTGGATTCATGGCGGCGGCAATACAGCCGGCACGGCTAACACGTATCGCGGCAGCCATTTGGCCAGCGATCAAAATGTCGTTTATGTGGGCATCAATTATCGCTTGGGATTGTTCGGAACCTTCGCTCATCAGAGCCTGAGAAATACCAGCAACTCAGCGGCAGATGCCTCAGGTAATTTCGCCGTACTGGATATGATTGCGGCGCTAGAGTGGGTTCAGACCAACATAGCAGCGTTTGGCGGCGATCCTGAGAATGTGACCATCTTTGGCGAATCCGCCGGAGGGCACAATGTATACTCTCTACTTACCTCGCCTTTAGCCAAAGATCTCTTCCACAAAGCCATTATTCAGAGCGGCTCCACCCAAACCAGTCACATGGAAGAAGCCGAAGCGTTGGTAAGTGACGGCGCGGGCTTTGCGGGCACCAGTAGCAATGAAGTTCTCGCTCAACTACTCCTAGATGACCACAAAATCTATTCAAAGGAGCAGCTCAGTAGCTTTGCGGAAAAACAAGACGACAAATCTCTATCTCGTTATCTACGCAGCAAATCGCCACAACAATTAATGGCGCATATCGACTCCGTTACCGCAGGCATGTTCAACGCACCTGAAAGCCTCGCCGATGGTTATGTTCTGCCGAAAGCGCCTTTGATGTCGCTGCTCGAAGACAGTACTCAACTCAACAGTGTACCGACATTGATTGGCAGCAATCGTGACGAAATGAAAGTGTTTATGTCGCAAGACAAGAACTGGGTAGAAAATGCTTGGGGGTTTCTGCCGCGCATGAAGGACCCTGAAAAATACCAGCGCTACGCCTCTTATTTTTCTCAACAATGGAAAATCCTAGCCGTTGACGAACCGGCCGAAAGGCTCAGCCAGCACAATCCCGAGCAAGTATTTGCCTACCGTTTCGACTGGGACAACAGCCCTTCAAATTGGTTGGCAGATCTGCCTGGGCTACTGGGTGCCGGTCACGCAGTGGAAATCAGTTTTGTGTTTGGTGACTTCGAAAAAGGCTTGGTCATTCCGTACATTAATACCGAGGACAATCGCGAAGAACGCATGCAGTTGTCCCAAGCGATGATGAATTATTGGGGTCACTTTGCCCATCACGGATATCCTGGTACAGGCAGTGCCGGCAACCAAATTGAATGGAAACCTTGGAGTGACAAGCAAGAAAACTTGATGTTGCTGGATGGCGGAGACAACGGTATTGCGATGACAAAGCTAAAACTAAGTGCAGGAGTTTTAAAACAACGCTTTCTGGACGATCCTGAAATTTCCAGCCAGAAAGAGCGTTGTCGGCTCTATGCGCAGAGTTTTCTAGTTTCGTTTCAATCCAGAGATTTCTGGAACAATGACGAATACCTCTCCTTCGGCAGCGAAGGCTGCTCAGATTATCCGCCCTATAAACTGGTATACGGTTCAATCTGAGCTCGCCACTCTAGCGGAGTGGCTATCAAAGTGATCGGGAGATGTACATTTCATCTCCTAGATTCTACCGTCTACCAACGGCAATTAGTTACTAGTAAAGAACCGAAATTCTCTACCAAGCGAACATCTTCATTGAGTTCACAAGAGAGCTTTATAGGCACGCCGCCCAACTCCGAGTTGTTCTTAGGACTGCGCTTACCGTTAACCCAAATTTCAAAACTCTCCACGCCAACTTGAACTAAAATTTGCTGAGAAGCGACAAATTCAGTAAACGGTAAAACACCTGCCAATGAGTTTTCAAACAATGCAGGGAAAGAGAACTTTCCCTCTGAGTCTGTAACAGCTTTTTCCGTCTGTTGTTTTTGCCATTCAGAAACTCTCGTCACCTCGGCTCCCACAACTGGCTCTCCGCCCCGAGTGAGAACAACTTCAACAGCTGAAAAAACACTACTTCGCCCCAGCTCAGCGATCGACATAGCACTTAATCCCTCAGAAAAAGCCAGCAAAATTAAACCTAGGACGCTTATCATCTTCTGCGTCGGGTTTGGCACCCTGCTATAGCAACGAAACAATTTGCCCCCTAACTTATATCGCTCGACCAGCCGCCAGAGTCTTACTCAAAGCCTGATAGGCCATTTCATTAGCTTTTTTCGACAGTTGGGTCAACAAATTGCGAATAGTCTCTCTCGATATATCTGTCGTCTCTACCGCAGACACCTTGCCTAGAAAGTTAGAGATTTTACGCATTAGATAAAGAACCCAATCGCTAAGCAATTCGTCTATACGCATTGCTCTTGACAAGATATAGGAGAGCTTATCCATAATGGTAAACATAGACGCACCGACAAAATCGATTGTTGATGCCACTGCGGCGACACACTTTCGAACCACGTAACCAATGGCGTCACTGATCCACTCAAGCGCCTCCATGGTACTGGGAACCCGAATATTCTTCTTCAACCATTGCTCAATTCCCGCATCGCTGCGAGGAGCAGGACGTTCACTGTAGAGTACATCCCAGCTTTTCTTCTTCACATTTTTTTCATAAGCCGACATATCGTGCCATTCGGCACCGGGCACTAGCCCCGGAGTTTTGATGCCGTAATCTTTAGATTTATAGGGTGTATGCGTAAAAGGCCAAATTGGGATACAAGGAACGATATCTGACGTGTGGTAGGTCCGATAGATTCGCTCACATCCCAACAACGACGTGCAGCCCTCTGCAAAATCAGTAAAACCTACCCTTGGCGACCCAAAGGTATAAACACGTGGTTTCAAAGATGAGTTATTCGCCACCCACTCTCCAGTAATCGTTGCTAAAGCACCGCCTAAACTGTGACCGACACAATGAACCTCTGTACCCGCGGGGAGAGCGGAAACAAACTCCTTGATGCCTGGCAACATAGAACGAAACGCTTGATTGAATCCATCATGCACCCGATACCCTTTACTGGATCTACTATAAAGAATGTTGGCGTTGCTAAGCCAGTCTGCAAGGTATTGCGTCCCCCTGAATACAATGACGGCATTGCCTTCATAATTGCCTTGCCCCTCCAAAAGAAAGCCAAACCCTGTTTTCACTTTTAAAATACCAGCACCAGTTTTTCCGGCCACCAAGTTAGACTCGGAGAACCTAAAATTGCCTTGATACGTGGCATTCAACAACTGGTAAGCTTTTTCAAAAGAACTCGTTCGACTCAATGCGTATACACTATTCGCAAGCGAAGAACTTTGCTGGGGTGTAAATCTCATCCTTGGACCCTCCGGGCACAGTTAAACTCTAATTGTTTAATGAAGAAAGCATCAATGAATTCATGTATTCTATGTCGATCTATCGCACTGAACTAAAATCCAGTATCAATCACGTCGTGCTCAGCGTCCCACTTACACTTGGTAACAAAAGCGTTTCCATCAATATAAAAAGCGGAGTTTTCATCGGACAATTCACAAATCACATCTAACGGCACCCCTTTTGACTCGACATTTTCTTCCGACTGCCTTTTCACCCCCATGTGAAACTCTTGCAAGTCCCCGCCGTCTTCTATCAGCAGCGACTGCCCAACAACAAATTCCTGAGGCAGCAGTTTGGTAATACTTCGTTCAAATAGGGCAGGCATTGAGAAGCGCCCATGTTCATCCGTCGTAGTCTCATCCTGCGACTTACTCTGGAAATCAACGACTCTAACTATTCTGGCATTTCTAACTGGCTGGCCATCTTTCGTAATAACGCCGGAAACCGCCGAAAAGGTACAAACCTTACCAACATCAAGAATTGACATACCTACCCCTACACTTGAAACCAAACACAAACTCACAAAGAAGATTACTTTTCTCATAATCATTTCACATCTTTCGCCCTGAACGGCGTTCACAATTCAAACTAATCCACTAGCACCCAACATCTATAAGCGCCCGTATAATACTCAACCGACACATTGTGACCGACGGGCACCCAATAAGTTATCAACCTCACAACACCGTCAAAGAACCTTGCTAAGCTCCCTTTACGGGAGGGCTTATTGAGATCTCTTTAGCGTGATCCTTTGTTGGGATTCAGAAACCTAACCACCCACCAACACTGTTGGGCACCCTACCACAATCTTACCGCCGTGAGCGGTACTATCACCCATACGGGCAGCAGGCTTGCCGCAGATCATAACGGTGCCACTGCCCACCGCTACCGTATCAGGAGGGCCCACACAAATGCAGGTACTGCCCACGGTTGCTGATGGCAAACCTCCGATGATAACCGTCGGACCGCCGGGCGTAACAATGGGTCCACCTACGTGGGGAACAGGTCCAGGATTCGTCGCTGGGCACACATGCATATCCGTTATTCTCGCGGCTGGTTTACCCATCTTAAGACGCCTTCTCTAAATCATCTGTCGCCAACAGGCCGTTGCCGCCTTCAGCTAAATTAATGCCTTGCGCCAGAAAGCCTTTGATTGCCTCAGCGGGCTCATCCGCATTCAATTCAACACCGGCCAAGGTAACTCCACCAGCAACCGCATGAGCATACAGATAGAACGGTGGCTCAATTTCTGGCTCGCCCTCGGCAGCCAAGCTTCCAGTAGACCAACTAGCAGCGGTGGCAGCCCAGCCGGCGGGAGTTTTGTAGCGTGTTTTTTCGGCCAAATTTCGACAGCGTAAACGATTGTCTTCTGTAGGTTTTCTGGCCCAGGCTTCCGTGACAATCAGAGCATTAATATTGTCTTCATCGGTATCGGGGGTTTGCACCTGACGCGCAACCAGACACGCCCACCAAACCGCTTCGCGTTTAGGCAAACCATGCGCTAACAGACGCACGGCATCATAGAGGAAGTCATGCTCGACTAATTTGGCAACAGCACCTTCTGGATTCATATCGGGATGCAAAATCTCGATTGCATCATCCTCCAAATCAAAATGCTGCAATAACTCTGAGGCGTTGATGGCATCAACTTTGATCCAATCACTCATCTATATTTCCCTAGTTTACCTTCGTCAAACCACCCTTGAGGGTCAATATACCACCGGCTTTGACGGTGCCCATTGCACTGGCATTACAATCGATTTTCGTCGCCTTAATAGTGATTCCTGCCGGCGTCATTTTAATGGTGCTGCCACCCACCTTGAGCTCTATCGATGTTTTTGAGGTCATCTTTATGGCACCTTGAACATCTGTGGTTTGTGTCCCTTTGCTAACGGTGGTGGACTGATTACCGCTACTTACGGTGTAGGATTGATCACCCTTGGCAATGGTAGTGGACTCATTCCCCTTGCTAACCGTGAGAGTGCGGTTATTAACCACCTCTAAGGTTTGGTCATTTTCGACCTTGCCGGTTTGATCGTTGTGAACGATAAAGTTGTGGTCCTTGCCGGCTTCCATGTAAATTTCTTCTGAGCCACCCTTATCATCGAAACGCAGCTCATTGAATTCACTTTTATCGTACTGGGATTTCCAGCCACTTTGAGTCGCCGTATAGTTGGGTCCAGTATTAGTGCCGTTATAGACAGCGCCAGTTACTATCGGGCGATCGGGATCGCCATTAATGTATTCGACCACGACTTCTTGGCCTACTCTAGGGACAAAGTTCGCCCCCCAATTCTTGCCTGCATAGGATTGAACGACACGAACCCAACAAGAGCAGTCCTTACTATTCCATGGGAACTTTATTTTGACTTGAGTATAGAGATCTTCTGAACCCTGCGCCTCCGTTGCTTTAACCTCTTCTACAGTGGCGAGTTGCGGATAGCTAATTTGACGCTTTTCTCTTGAAGGGTCGGGGCGTGGATTGACCAGCGATGGTACACATTCAAATTCGTTGCGATAGGCCGTGTCACGATTATTTCCATCGGACACGGTTACTCTTACGCGTAACAAAAGGTACTGATCGCACTCTGTTTTAACGCTGTGATCGAGCTTAAAACGGCCGCCGGCGGTGAACTCAGCCACATCGCTACTACCTTGGGCACGATCAAAACCGTATTCGTCAAACTCTATGGAGCGTTCCAACAACTCCTGATTGGAACTGCTTTTCAACTTGTGTTTGTGCTCTTCGCCTTCAAGGAAGAACTGGTAATTTCCGTATTGACGGTACTTATAACTCGCCACATCGTTGAGCTTACTTTTAGTCTTTATCGTCTGAAGATTATCTTTAGTGGTAGTAAATTCATTGTAGTCTTTAAACTCATAACCACCCGTATGATATTGATACTGACGAGACCATTTGTTGACTGTATTTTTAGTCGGTTGACTGCCGCCACCGTCATACTCAACGGTTTCTCCACAACAATCAAAATAGTCCTGAGTCTCGTCAGCTAAAACCAAAAGGTGACCGCTAGCATTGCTCTCGAAGTAATAGCTAATACCCTCTTCTGACATCAGCCGCGTAACAAACTGGTAATCGCTTTCTTCGTACTGAACACAGTACTCACGAGTTAGATAGGCCGCCGATAACTTCGATTTCAATTTAACCGCTTTACTGTATTCTCCCAACACCTCTTCGATAATCTTCTTGACGTCTTTCTTGTGAAACACGCGATTATTCGAGCTCAGCGTCGTAAACCACAAACCTGGAACTATAGAGGCTCGATAACAACGCAAGCCGTTGCCATCAATATCAAACAAAGCAAACTGATTAACGTAGCCATGAATGTATCTAGGCTTATCCAAGCCGTCATTGTAGATTGTGACGGTGACCGACTTGCCGACAATATCGGCTTGCTGAATATTGTGATCATCCGAGAAGAGTTCGACGTCGAAATGGAAGAGATCCGATATGGATTCCACGCCGGTTAGATAAGTTGCGATAAACTTATCTTTCCCAAGGGAGGATTCAAAATGAATAAGACGAGAATCTTGATTAAGTGCCGACATAGTCTGTCCAAACATCCCTATGGTAAGACCAGAAAAACAAAAACAACTTTAGGCCAAAAAAACAAAGCCCCTTTCGGAGCTTTGTTTGATCTTTAGACAGTACTTACAGCGGAGTCGCTGTAGTAAGGTCGTAACCCACACGCATGTTGGTGGTGTTTTTGTGAGTTTTGTCGGCATGGGTAAGATCGGCTTCGATCTTAGCAAAACTCAAGGACAATGACTCTTGTGGTGGGCCACCGGCCGACGCATTCACACTGTAGGAAGAGATAATCGCATCTTCGAGAGTGTATACCGCGTACTTCTCAACATTGTTAGCACCGGTTTGTACTACGTGAATCTCGACCAGCACACCCTCATCGCCGGTTACAGACGCCTTGAACAAGCCACCAGAAGAAGCATCCAGTGCTTTAGACACGGTCACCTCACTTAAACTCGGACGACTGGCTTCACGATTCGCCATAGCACCGGCTTCCATAGTGATGGCGCGACCAATACCAAAGTTAAAGTTATCAACCTCAATCCAGTCTTCGTAACCTTGAGCGGTTACATTACCTTTTGGAGAGTTACCATTAAAATTCATGTAAATAGCCATGAGTGAATTCCTCTTTCGTTATGGACTTTGAAAAATTGATTTACCGGCATTCGACCGAATCATCAATACTTGCCCCGTTGGACAATGATGGAGATTTAAACAGAAAAAATTATTGAAAAAAAAGCAGACTTTTCGTTTTTTAATCCACTCTGACACTATTTATTCGAAACCAACGAGCAAAGAAACAAAGAAGAACACTCTCCTTCTCTTAAACCCAAGCGATTGCGTGAAGAGTGACATCGGTATCAGTCGAACTTTTAATTTTGACTCTGACACCATTAATTTAGAGAGAACAACAAGGAGTTAAAGGCGAAGACAAAACAAACAAACTTTACCATCAGCCCCAAAAACCAAAACCCATACTTTTTAACTAGACACCAAAAACAAACTAAGCCTCATTAACCAAGTCGTCTCGAATACACTTTTTCGGGCGTCCTCTTTTTTTCGGACGAACATTCAAGTTGGCTATCTTTTCGATCTTATCTTTAAACGTATCGCCACCCAGAACCTGACCAACGTTAACCGTCTCTGCGATATAGTCGAACAAGCGTCGATCAAAATCGTAGCTAAACAGTTGCTGATAGCCCATCGCGCGCTCCTGATAGGTATCACCTAATGACAAGTATAATTTGTGGTCTTGTATCAAATGGCTTCGCTGCGCGCCAATGTGATGATGAAAACTCGACCAAGGATAATCAACGGGATCATCCACCTCGCCAAGTATTGTCGGCTTTAACTCTACATACCGACAACAACTCAACAGGTAGGCTTGAGAGTCGATCAGGCTGGATTTGTAGCGACCAGCCCACAATGTACCTGATCGTTTGTAGCGATGATTCGCATATTGAACGTATCGACGCCCTACCGATTGCATCATCGACGATACGGCCTGAGACACCTTCGGTGTTGCTACAATTTGAATGGAGTTCGGCAACAATACATAGGCGTGAACATGCACCTGATATTGATCGGCGGCTAACTTTAGGCTGTGAAGATAGAACTGGTAATCTTCATCATCAAAAAAACACGCAACATTGTTGTGCCCTATCTGGACAATATGCTGCGGAATATCAACGATATTAAGTCGTGGGAGTCGTGCCATGACTGGAGAATAATCCTTAACGCTTGCTCAATCCCTTCTAGGAGAAACTCTCACTCCTGCAATAGCTGGGCATTATGCAAAATCAACTATTGCTCTGCAATGAAAAAACATTGATACCTTTTTATTAGAAGACAGATTTCGTTTTTTTGAGAAACCCATCACGTGAATGAGTTTCATGCGCCAAAATCGGATGGAATCCTGAAGCAGAATGGAGAAAACTCTTCAAACTGCGAAAGGTTCTGGGATAGAATCTTATCCACTATTTCACTGATCGCGCAATGTAGCTTGCTGCATATTAGGAATTGCGCCCTTGCAAATCGGACTTGTTGCATGCCTCAATCTTACAAACCTCGTATTGCCATCAATGGCCGCACCGACATCGGTCAAGTTCGCAATGAAAACGAAGACAACATTCGCTGGCACACTCATTCCGAAATCCCCTTTGGTTATGTAGTCGTCGCTGATGGAATGGGCGGTTATTCAGGCGGTGCCGCGGCTAGCAGCATTGCAGTAAACACCATCGGTGAGCACTTAGAGAAAATCATCAGCCCGACATTTCAAGCCTGTACGCCGCAACAGCAAGAACTGATGATTCAATCCTCATTAATCGAAGCCATCAACGCCGCTAACAGTGCCATTCTTGAAACGAAGGAACTGAATCCTCAATTCAACCAAATGGGCACGACCGTAGCGATTGCCGTTATCTGGCAGAAACAAATGACGATCGCCCACCTCGGTGATTCTCGCGCTTACCTATGGGACAAGCAGGGATTTGTGCAGCTCACAAAAGATCACAGTCTCGTTCAAGAGATGATTGATAGCGGCAGCCTGACAGAAGATCAAGCGCGGCACAGTCAAATTCGAAATCAGATTACTCGAGCACTAGGGGTATCACCCACTGTGGAGCCAGCAATTAACAACTACGCGCTAACGCAAAATAGCTTATTGATGCTCTGCTCTGATGGTCTAACAGAGTACTTGGATAACGGCCAATTGGACTATGTTTTGTCGACCCACAGGCCGGCACTGGAATGCTGTTACCGCCTGATTGACGATGCAAATCTATTGGGAGGGAAAGACAATATCAGCGTTGGGATTATCGAGTACACCGTTGACCCCAACGCCTCCTTTGATCAACGCCAGAGTTTCACTCCCCCTCCGGCCGCCTCAGAAGATGATGTGACTGTTCGCCAGTTAAGTTAGTGGCAATCAGCACTAGTACAGCACGGTAAACACAAATTTAAGAAAGCACATCGACAGAATTGAGCACTTTTTCTACCAATGCATAACCACTTTGATCGCCATAATCTGCAGCGTCACGCAGCCGATGTGCGGCCACTGAGGGCATAACTTGCTGAATATCCTCTGGCAGCACGTGACTGCGACCATGAATCAACGCCCAAGTCTTGGCGCAGCGCAATAGCGCCAAGGCCCCTCGAGTCGATAAGCCATAGGCGAACTCGGACGAGGTGCGCGTAAACGCTACCAAACGCTGTAAGTACGCCAACAGGGAGTCACTCGCTTGAACCTGATCCACCTTCGACTGTATCGCCAATAATTGTTCATTGGTAATACGAGCCTCGATAGCATCAACGTTTGAGGAAGGATCCAAGCCCTTAAGAATTGACATTTCGGCTTCGGCATTGGGATAGCCCAATTCAATTCTCATCAAAAAACGATCCAACTGAGATTCAGGCAAAGGAAAGGTGCCCGATTGACTCGATGGATTCTGTGTGGCGATCACAAAAAACGGTGCAGGCAACGCTCGAGTCTCGCCATCCACGGTAACTTGATACTCAGCCATAGCTTCAAGTAAGGCACTCTGAGTCTTGGGGGTCGTACGATTGATTTCATCGGCCAATAACACCTGGGTGAAGACAGGCCCCGGATGAAATGAAAAGTTGTTATTGGTGCGATCGAACACCGAAACGCCAACAATATCAGAGGGCAAGAGATCACTGGTGAACTGAACTCGGTTGTAATCTAACCCAATAACATTAGCCAGCGCGTGGGCCAAGGTCGTCTTTCCCATGCCCGGTAGATCTTCAAGTAATAGATGTCCGCGAGCAAACAAACAGGTCAACGCCAGCTTGACCTGTTCCTCTTTACCCATCAACACCTGACCGATATCGTCAACGAGGGTCTTTATCAGCTTTTCCATGAAGTTCCTTAATTCCTAACCTGCCCGACGCAAAACAAGCGATCGCAACACACCCAATCGCTGTGACTAAAGTGCAGAGATGCCGCGCAACAAGTCTGTCTTCAGATCCTTAACATCTTCGAGCCCTACTGCGACTCGAATCAAATTGTCCGTGATGCCAGCACTGACCTTATCCTCATCCGAGAGGCGACCGTGCGTAGTCGTGCTAGGATGCACGATAGTGGTTTTAGCATCCCCTAAATTAGCTGTGAGTGACATAATTTTGGTGGCATCGATAAAACGCCAAGCGGCAGCCTTATCGCCTTTCACTCTAAACGACATTACCCCACCGAAACCACGCTGCTGGCGAGCGGCCAAATCATGACCGGGATGATCTTTCAATCCTGCATAGAAGACTTTTTCGATCTGCGGCTGATGATCCAGCCATTGCGCCAGCTCAAGAGCATTGGCCGAGTGTGCGTCCATCCGCAGGCGCAGTGTTTCCAAACCCTTCAAGAAAACCCAGGCATTGAATGGGCTCATCGTCGGACCAGCAGTACGCAGAAAAACAACAACTTCATCGACAATGGCGTGAGGCCCAACCACCACGCCTCCGACACATCGCCCTTGGCCATCAAGGTATTTAGTCGCCGAGTGAACGACGATATCAGCGCCGAGCTCCAGCGGCTTCTGTAACGCAGGCGTACAGAAGCAGTTATCGACCACCAACAAACACTCTTGTGACTTGGCAATCGTCGATAGCGCCTGCAAATCGACGACATCGCAAAGAGGATTCGACGGTGTTTCCACAAACAACAACTTGGTATTGTCAGTGATAGCGGCTTTCCACTCGGCCATATCGGTCGCCGATACAAAGGTCGTTTCAACACCGAATTTCTTCATGTAGCGATTAAACAGCGCGGTGGTGGTACCAAACACGGAACGCGAGCACACGACATGATCACCGGTACTCAGCAGCGTCATGCAAACACTAAGTATCGCGGCCATTCCCGAAGACGTCGCCACCGCAGCCTCAGCACCTTCCATCGCCGCTATTCGCTGCTGGAACATACGTACCGTAGGATTGGTGTAGCGAGAATAAACATTACCAGGGTCTTCGCCGGTAAATCTAGCCGCCGCCGCTTCAGCGGAATCGAAGACATAACTCGACGTGGTGTATATCGGCTCGCTATGCTCTCCCTCTGCCGAGCGAGTCTGGCCACTGCGCACCGCCAAGGTGTCGATACCGGCATTGAGGTAAGGATCGTCATCAAAGTGTGTCATACGTCATCTCTTCTGTGATTCCCGCAACCCTCTTTTAGCCCCGGGATCATTCTTTCAATTTCTAATGTTTCAACGAAAAACGGCAGCCACTGGCTGCCGTTTAACCAATTTCTATAGGCGTCTCATCAACCTAAGCTAACGGCAGCGTCATCTTCATCGTTATGCAAACCTATGACTGCATTCTCGCCCTGATCGATGGATTTGTCACCTTTGGCTTTTACGTTGTCATTGCGAGCGGCATCTAATCGATCCAAGTAAGTCTGATCCACATCGCCTGTCACGTATTCACCGGTAAATACAGAGCAATCAAAACTGGTAATTTGCTCGTTGCCGTCACTGGAGGCAGCAATCAAATCATCCAAGTCTTGGTAGATCAACCAATCAGCGCCAATCTCTTCACAAACCTCACTATCAGTGCGGCCGTGAGCGATAAGCTCCTTGGCGCTGGGCATGTCGATGCCGTAGACATTAGGGTATTTCACCGCTGGCGCCGCCGATGCAAAATACACCTTGGCAGCACCAGCCTCTCTCGCCATCTGAATAATTTGCTGGCAGGTCGTGCCACGGACAATGGAATCATCCACCAGCATAACATTCTTACCTTCAAATTCGAGACGGATAGGGTTGAGCTTCTGGCGCACCGATTTTTTACGCTGTTGCTGTCCCGGCATAATAAAGGTTCGACCGATGTATCGATTCTTCACCAAGCCCTCTCGGAACTTAACGCCCAATTGCTGAGCCAATGCTTGTCCGGCCACACGACTGCTGTCGGGAATGGGGATAACCACATCGATATCGTGGTCTGGACGCTCTTTTAGGATTTTAGCGGCGAGACGTTCACCTTGGCGCAAACGAGATTTGTAGACTGAGATTCCATCCATAATAGAATCCGGACGCGCGAAGTAGACATGCTCAAAAATACAAGGTGTCAAATCAGGCTCAGCACACTGATGAGTGTGCAGCTCGCCATCACTAGTGATGAAGACCGCCTCACCCGGTGCCACGTCACGAATCAAGGTGTAACCCAATACATCCATGGCGACGCTTTCTGAGGCTACCATGTATTCGGTGCCGTTTTCTGTATCACGCTTGCCAAACACCAATGGGCGAATGCCATGTGGATCGCGAAAGGCCACCAGACCATAGTTCGCCACCAATGACACACAAGCGTAACCACCGCGAACACGATTATGCATAGACGTGATGGCCGTAAAGAAGTCTTCGGGAGCGGGCTTCAATTTGCCGATCTTTAGCAACTCTTGGGCGAATACATTGAGCAACACCTCAGAATCAGAATCGGTGTTCACGTGGCGCAAGTCAGTGCGATAGATATCATCACTAACGTCAGCAGTATTGGTCAGGTTGCCGTTGTGGGCCAAGGCAATACCGTAAGGAGAGTTCACGTAAAAAGGTTGAGCCAGAGCTGGGCCAGAGCTGCCAGCTGTGGGATAGCGCACATGGCCAATGCCCGCGTGACCAACCAATCGCTGCATATGGCGGGTACGAAATACGTCTTTCACCAAGCCATTGGCTTTTTGCTGAGCAAACTTGCCCTTGTGTGACGTAAGAATGCCCGCGGCGTCCTGACCGCGATGCTGTAGCATCGTCAATGCATCATACAACTGCACATTGACATCACTTTTACCGACAATACCGACAATGCCGCACATACTGGACTACCTCACCTTACTAACAGGATTCACAGATTAAGATTAGAATAAAGCTACTATTTTGGACGAAATCAAGCTTCCCAGCTGCCGAGCCCAGTCTTCCATGGCCAAAAAATGGGGGATCACTACCGACTGCTTCCACCAAGGATCCTGATTCACAGGAATTAGCGGTGGTAACAACAACAGTATCGCCATCACAATGACTACACCTCGAGCCGATCCAAATACCATACCAAACATTCGATCGGTACCTGAGAGGCCCGTCATGCGAACCAACTCACCGATCAAATAATTCACCATAGCGCCCACCACTAAGGTCGCAGCAAATAAAGCGCCAAAAGCCAGCATTTTACGGACAGAAGGAGTGGAAACAGAATCGGTTAGTAGTACCGCCAAGGCTTCGTGAAAGGTCATGGCAACGATGAATGCCACCGCCCAACAGGCGAGAGACAAGGCCTCTTTCACAAACCCTCGCTTGAGACCTATCAGGCTGGAAATCGCGAGAATACCAATAATGGTCCAGTCCGCCCAATTCATAGTCTAGGTTCTACCAAGGTTGTACTTTGATGGACGGCATTCTAGCAAAGGCTAGGGGCAATCACCTAGCGCAAAATTCGAATAATTCACTGATTTTAGGGCGAAAATTTAACCACTAAGGTATCTACCTTGAGAGATTTGTCTAGGGTCGCTTTGAGCTTAACGGCTTTATCTCGATTGATTTTCGGCCCTACGTAGACTCGTGTCATGCGGCCCTTGGAGGTATCTAGGGTGCGCGTGAAGGCGGGATAATCTTGATCCAATAGCTGATCGCGCAATACTCTGGCGCGCTTCTCGGTATTGAAGCTCGCAACCTGTACCGCCCAAGCTTTGGGAACGCCCCGCTCATCCAGCACCGTGCGATCAGGTGTGGCAGGCGGAGTAGTTTTAGTAATCTCGGGGGATTGCGTCGGCGTGGAGCTTAGGGCGTCCGGCTCGGGCAGCAACTCATACATCTCTCCGGCAGGTTTAACCGCCTCGATAGCATCGTTACGAACTGGGTCTTTAAGCACCAAAGGCGTCACTTGAGGCGCCGGCGGTATTTGCGTGGTGCGATCAACCACACGACGATTCTCGGGCTCAAACAGCACCGGAACAAATAATACTCCCAGCGCCAGCAATACCAACGCTCCAACCAGCCGCTGCTTTAGACCGTCATCCACAAATAGACCCTTAACTGTTGTCGACCACAGAAGAAAACACGTCAACTGCAGTAATATTCAAACTCTGGAGGAATGGTATCACAGAATTACTGCACCCATTGCAGCGCTGCGGCCACGGTAAAAAATGACCCCATCACTAATACTCGATCATACTCACCAGCCTCATCGACTGCTGCCTGAAGTGCCTCGCCAACCTCGTTGCACACTTGCGCCTGCTGGCCTAATGCAGCTAGATTCTCAGCCAGTTGCGGGCCTGTAGCTGCACGTGAATTCTGAGGCAAACCAGCCACAAACCAGTCAGCGACATGCGGTATTAGTGGCTGTAAAACGTTCATTCGATCTTTGTCGGCCATCATGGCCACAACCGCCAAAGTGCGACCGTGAGGCGGCTGCGCAGAGAGTCGCTCCGCCAACAGCTCGGCCGCTGCCGGATTGTGAGCCACATCTAACAACAGCTCAACTCCCTTGAACGAGCGCATTTCAGCTCGGCCAGACAAGTGTAAACCCGCCACCAGAGTGGCAACATTGGTTGGCAGTTCATTGCCAAGCAATACCCAAGCCTGTAACGCCGCGGCGACACTGGGCAGAGGTAAACTAGGAATCGGTAGATCTTGCAGCTGCAGAAGATCACCGTCGTCGGTCACACCGCTCCAAGTCCAAGCCCGATCCTCTCCATGCTCATCGCCCTGCATGGAAACATTCATCGACATACCCATGGCAACCCAGTAGGCACCAATGTTATGGGCGTAATCGGCGACACTTTCTGGCGCCTGTTCATCGGCACAAATCGCCCATTGATGCGGGCGATAAATGCCGGCTTTTTCATGACCGATAACAGAGATATCTGAGCCCAACCACTCCTCGTGATCAATGGCAATGGAGGTGACTACGGCGACATCGGCATCGATAATATTAACCGCATCAAGACGCCCCCCTAGCCCCACTTCCAACACCATCAACTCAACCCCGGCTCGCGTAATAATATCAATGGCTGCCAAGGGGCCGAATTCAAAATAGGTCAAGGAGGTGTCGCCGCGAGCTTGATCAATACGTTCAAAGGACTCGCACAACAGCTTGTCGGAGACCTCAACCCCATTGAGTCGGATGCGCTCGTTGTAACGCAATAAATGTGGAGACGTAAATGTTCCGACGGAGACATTCTGATCAAGGCATATAGCCTCGACCGTGGCGACACAGGAACCTTTGCCATTGGTGCCAGCCACGGTGAGGACTTTGGCCGCGGGACTCAACAGATCGAGACGCTCGGCCACCCGCTGCACACGGACGAGCCCCATATCTATTTCGGCTGTGTGTAACCCCTCTTGCCATGCCAACCACTCTGGCAACGTATTAAATCTCATGAGACTCCGAACCCCCCCCTTTTGACCCCATTACCCCGCCGGCCTTGGCCACGAGTAGCTTTTCTACAGTGACAAAAAAGCCCCTACATAAGGGGCTTTTTAGCTAACTTCTACTGCGACTTAGTTTATCAGGTCATGACCGTCTGAGCATCATGCCGCAGGACGTTCGGTAAACTTGGCCAACAAACTGCCAACACGTTCACGCATTTCATGGCGCGGAATAATCATATCAATTGCGCCATGATCCAGCAGAAACTCACTGCGCTGAAACCCCTTCGGCAACTTCTGGCGAATGGTTTGCTCAATGATGTTAGGACCGGCAAAGCCGGCTCGCGCACCAGGCTCAGCAGCATTGATGTCACCCAACAGCGCCAAACTGGCTGAGACGCCCCCATAAACAGGATCCGTCATGATAGAAATGTAAGGCGTACCTTGCTGCTTCAGACGCTCAATGACGGCACTGGTTTTTGCCATTTGCATCAGGGAAATCAGTGCCTCTTGCATACGCGCACCGCCCGTCGCCGAGAAACACACCAGCGGAATATCCTCTTTCAAAGCCACTTGTGCGGCCCGCGTAAACTTCTCACCCACAGCGTATCCCATGGAGCCACCGTGGAAGGCAAACTCGAACGCCACCGCCACCACAGGCAAACCATTTAGCTCGCCGCGCATCGCAACCAAGGCATCTTTTTCACCCGTGGATTTTTGCGCAGAAGTAAGACGATCTTTGTACTTTTTCACATCCTTGAACTTGAGGCGATCGACCGGCTCGACATCAACGGCCAACTCTTCGCGATTGTCTTCATCGAGAAAGATATCTAGACGCTTGCGAGCACCGATACGCATGTGATGATCACACTTGGGACAAACATCCAAATTGCGATCCAACTCAGGACGGTACAAAACGGCACTGCATTTTACGCACTTTTTCCACAAGCCTTCAGGGACTTTGCTTTGGCCTCGAGAGCGCTGTGAGCGCTGTGAGCGCACCACGTTGGGAACAATTTTATCAATCCAACTCATAGTGTCAGGTCTCTATCATGGTGTCGTGTCGTGCACGCCACTCTTGCGAATGTGCTATGGAGGCCAACATCTTAACCTCCACACCATTAACTTTTCAGCTCATCCAATCCTTCGCGAATTGGACGAATTAGATCCACCACGGCATCGGCGATGTCTTCTGCCGGCTGCTCAGCCAATGCCCCCATCTTATCAACCAACAAGCTGCCTACAACCGCACCGTCGGCAGTTTTGGCAATTGCCTTAGCGGTTTGTGCATCTTTGATACCGAATCCTACGCAAATAGGCAAATCAGTCAATTGACGCAGCTCTGCCAATTTTGCTTCTACCGAGCCCACATCCAGATGGCCAGCTCCCGTGACACCTTTCAGAGACACGTAATAGAGAAAACCACCGGCCAAATTCGCAATCTGCTGAGCTCGATCTTTGGTGGTGGTAGGAGCGATCAAAAAGATGTTCTCAATACCCACCTTTTTAAGCTGTTCATTTAACGGCTCGGCCTCTTCTGGAGGTAAATCCACAGTCAGCAAACCATCTCCCCCCGCCTCTGAAGCTCTCTGTGCGAAGACTTCATAGCCCATACGCTCAACGGGGTTGGCATAGCCCATTAATACGACAGGCGTGTCATTATTGGTTTCACGAAAGGCCTTGACCACGGCCATTGTAGACTTCAATGACGTCTTATTGGCCAATGCACGCTCGTGCCCCAACGCAATCACGGGACCTTCGGCCATGGGGTCGGAAAATGGCACACCCAGCTCAATAATATCCACTCCTGAAGCGACCATTTTGTGCATGGTCACCAAGGTGGCATCGACAACAGGGTCACCGCAGACGATATAAGTAACTAAGGCTTTGCGACCTTCTTGGCGAGTTTTTTCGAGGGTTTGATTAATACGGTTCACGATCGGTTATACCTCAATGCCATCAATGGCTGCGACGGTCAGAATATCCTTGTCGCCACGGCCAGATAAATTCACAACAATCACTTCATCCTTGCCCATCGTCGGCGCTAGTTTCGCCGCATAGGCCAGAGCGTGACTGGATTCAAGCGCCGGCATAATACCCTCAATGCGAGTCAAATCGCGGAAAGCATCCATAGCTTCATCATCGTTAATGGCGACATATTCTGCGCGACCAATATCTTTCAACCAAGCGTGCTCGGGGCCAACTCCGGGGTAATCCAAACCGGCAGAAACCGAATGCGTTTCAATAATTTGACCGTCTTCGTCTTCCATCAAATAGGTGCGATTGCCGTGTAAAACCCCCGGCACACCATCATTGAGCGGTGCTGCATGCTCGCCGGTTTCAACGCCGTGGCCACCCGCTTCAACGCCATAAATTTTAACGTCTTCATCTTCAAGAAACGGATGAAACAAACCAATGGCGTTTGAACCGCCACCCACACAAGCCACCAAAGCATCGGGCAGCTTACCGGTCATTTCCAAACATTGCTCGCGGGCTTCGCGACCAATGACACACTGGAAGTCTCGCACTAACTGCGGGTATGGATGCGGCCCAGCGACGGTACCAATAATGTAAAAGGTATCATCAACGTTGGTGACCCAATCACGCATGGCTTCATTCATCGCATCTTTAAGGGTGCGCGAACCTGATGTCACCGCGTGCACCTTGGCACCGAGAAGCTTCATGCGGTAAACATTCAACGACTGGCGCTTAACATCATCCGCTCCCATATACACTTCACACTGCAACCCCAAGCGCGCCGCTACAGTGGCCGACGCCACCCCGTGCTGGCCAGCGCCTGTTTCAGCGATAATACGGCTTTTGCCACTGTACTTGGCCAACAGCGCTTGCCCTATGGTGTTGTTAACCTTATGAGCACCTGTGTGGTTTAGATCTTCACGCTTGAGATAGATCTTGGCACCACCCAAGCGATCACTCCAACGCTGTGCGTAGTACAACGGAGACGGACGCCCAACGTAGTGAGCTAAATCTTCATCAAACTCTTTCTGAAAACTGGGATCATCCTTAAGGCGATTGTACATTTCCTCCAGCTCATCCAATGCTGGCATCAGTGTCTCTGAGACAAAACGCCCGCCGTAGATACCAAAATGGCCTTTTTTATCGGGGAACTGCGCGTAATCGATCGATGTCTTTTCTACTTCTGTCACTTTATTTCTCCGCTTTGGCTCGAGCGATAAAAGCTCGAACTTTATCACTGTCTTTCTGGCCGGGCTGAGCTTCTACTCCGCCACTAACATCAACAGCGTAAACTTGAGTGGACTGGATCGCTTGCTCCACATTTTCAGGAGTCAGGCCACCCGCCAATACGATGGGAACCGATGCGTCTTGAGGCACCCTCTGCCAATCAAAAGTCTCACCTGTACCACCAGGGACACCCGCTCGATAGGCATCTAATAAAATAGCTATAGCTGACGGAAACTTCGCCATCGCAGCTTGGACATCAAGACCTTCCTTCATACGTAGCGCCTTATAAAAAGGCCTATTAAATTGAGTGCAATATTCATCATCTTCGCTGCCGTGAAACTGCAGAACGTGCAGCGGTACTTGACTCAACACTTCGCCAACAAATTCGTTAGAAGCATCGACAAACAAACCGACAACGCTGCAATAGGGGCCTACGACCTTAGCAATTTCAGCGGCCTGCTTGATTGACACGCTTCTAGGGCTCTTCTCATAGAAGACCAACCCTATGGCGTCAGCACCCGCCGCCATTGCTACACGAGCATCCTCAACGCGAGTGATACCACAAATTTTAACGCGCGGAAGTGCGACCATGAGACTCTCTCAGTATTCCTTCAGTCGAGGGCAAACGAACCGCTGGCTGATAGCAGCTTTGCGAGCGTAAACAAGCGGCAAATAATACCAGATTCCACCGGCGAATGCTGTATGTACTATTGCCCAACTCCGCCCCTGCCCTTACTTTAACGCACCGATAGGATCGGCGATAAATATCGGCCCAGGATGCGATATCGGCAAGCCAAAATCTTGCGGATAATCGACAGAGACCAGATGAAGGCCATGCGGCTTGGCTGTCACATCAGCACAACGACGATCCTTAGCCGCCAAAACTTCATTGATCCAAGCAACCGGACGCTCGCCCTTAGCAATCGCCAGCAAAACCCCCATGATGTTGCGAACCATATGATGCAAAAACGCATTGGCTTGCAACTCGACCACGATCAACTCGCCGCGACGAGCAATATGCAAATGGTGCAGGGTGCGCACTGGGCTGCGGGCCTGACATTGAGCCGCCCGGAATGAGCTGAAATCATGCTCCCCCACCAATTGCTCGGCGGCCATCTTCATTTTGCTCAAATCCAGTGTTTCCCGCACCCAGGTCAACTGCTCGCAAGCTAAAGCCGGTCGCACTGCAGTATTAGCGATGACATAACGGTAGGTGCGACACTGAGCACTGAATCGTGCGTGAAAAAGCGGCTCCACAGGCTGCGCCCATTTCACGGCGACAGTATCGGGCAAGAGCGCATTCACCCCTCGCGTCCAAGCTTTCATGGGGCGCTCAGCCAAAGTATCAAAGTGAATGACTTGATTGGTCGCATGCACCCCTGCATCAGTTCGCCCTGCGCAGACCAAGGACACCTCTTCATCAGCCACCTTCGACATCCCTACCTCCAGCCGAGCCTGCACCGTATCAACGCCGCTAGACTGCTTCTGAAAGCCATGAAATTTCGCACCGTTGTACTCCACGCCTAGGGCGACGCGATGCATCCCCTCTGGAAATACTTCTGGCTGCAGGATCTCTCCATTGCGTTGGTAGGGCTTTTGAACGGGTGGATAATTCTCAGACATAACTCGGGATCAATGATTAAGGTAAAGGATGCTCGCGCATCAAAACGCTCACTAGTGCGGCTCACAACTAACGGGCAACACCATAAAAAAAGCCTTGTGCACATTGTACACAAGGCTTTTACCAGACTTAAGTAAACGATGATCAGCTCATGCGCGATAGCAACTCTTCCGCCTGCTGTTTCTGATCGTCATTTCCTTCCTGAACCACTTCATCCAGAATATCTTTGGCGCCATCTTGATCACCCATATCGATATAGGCTCTCGCCAGATCCAACTTAGTGGCCGCCTCATCGGTATCGGCCAAGAAGTCGAGCTCAGCGTCCAGATCCTCATCAGTCATGCCATCGTCAGCCATGACATCCTCTGGAGTTGGCAAATCAGACAAAGCCTCAGTGAACATTTCATCATCGGATGCTTGGTCGGCACCTTCTATATCATCAGCGGACAAACCCAAGTCTGCAGCCAAATCAAATTCAGGCTCAACTTCAACCGCTGGCTCTGCGACCTCTTCAGCTCCCACCACAGGAGGCTCATCGGACAGATCCGCACCTAATGTCGGCACATCTACATCCAAATCAAAGCTTTCATCAAGCGAGAGCTCTTCGCTATCGAAAGAAAGACTGTCTTCTGATGTCGCCTCATTAGCCTCACCAGATGACGCGCCCTCTAGGTCGAAGTCAAAATCAGTTGAGGCCTCTAATCCTTCCGACGCAGTCGATTCGTCAACCGCTGGGACATCCAAATCAGCCGCCATTGCATCAACTTCTTGATCCAATGTATCGAGATCAATATCGCCCATATCGACATCAAAGGCATCACCACTGTCATCCAACGAGAGATCAAACTCTTCCTCTTCTGCCGGCAAACTAAACTCTGTCTCCGCATCTTCAGCATCGAGTGATAATTCGGAATCTAGTGAGGCTAAGTCTGCCTCTAGATCGCCGACATCCAATCCCTCAGCCGCCAGCTCTAGTTCGGTATCGGTATCGTCTGCGGTGTCAACATCCAGTTCAAAGGCTGAATCTAGGTCCGAATCAACCGCTAACGCCTCATCTTCACTCAAGGAAAGATCCATATCGAGAGCGTCGACTGGCGACTCATCAACGGATAGATCAGCATCCTCGAGATCTAGCGTTGGGGCCTCGCTATCCAGCGACAGGGTATCCGCCTCAAGACCTGCATCGAGATCGAGATCGAGATCAAACTCTGCTTCAGGAGACTCTTCTCCTGAGTCTGTCTCTAAAGCCAGTTCGAGATCGCCACTGTCGAAAGCGGTCTCATCCAAATCAAGACTCAACTCACTGTCATCGAGCTCTAAACTCAGATCAGACTCCTCGGCTGTGGGGCTATCCAACCCCAAATCAAACTCTTCAGCAGCGTTTTCGGTCTCCGCTTCAACCAAATCGTCACTAAGATCCAAATCAAAAGATAAGTCGTCGTCCAGCGCGGAGGCGTCATCATCACCGATATCCAAGCTAAACTCTTCAGACTCATCAACACCTGCTTCTTGAGGTTCAGCCTCGCCGGTCAAGTTGGACTCGAAACTTAGACCAAAGTCTTCATCAAGGGATAACTCGGTATCGCTGGATGCCTCTGAGTCGCCTCCCAAATCAAAGTCAAAGGAATCATCTTCGGCTAAAGCGGTATCACCCAACTCCTGCAAATCATCCTGCTGAACACTCGCGGTATCCTCTGCCGGCATATCGATATAGGCCGGTGCATTGTCGAACTGCTCACGCAAATCTGAGGCGCGAGCCATGGTGTCGGGATTACCATCAGCCTGCACGGCAGAGTACTGCTCATCAAATTTCTGCAAATCCTGCGTTTCCACATAGACTTCCATCAACTTCAAGCGTGCCGCGGTATCGTGGTTATTCTCACTCAATGCATTGAGAAGCATCTCTTCGGCTTGATCAAACTTACCGTAAGCGATGTAAATATCAGCCTCGCCGACAGCGTCACCGGTTTGCGACTCGGTAGGCACGGCATCATCTAAATCCAGCTCGGCTTCTTCAGCGAAAATACTCTCTTCTTCAATTGCCTCTTGATCTTGCTCGGGCTCGTCGATAGCAGCAAAGGGCTCTTCATCCGCTACTGGGTCGTCGGTCGTTACTGGCTCATCATAGGACAAATCCAGATCATCCTCTTGCTCATCCTCTTTGCGACGGCGCAAAAACAGGAAGGCTCCGGCCAGAATGGCGACTAGGCCACCACCGATGTAGAGGATATTGTCCATGACCATATCCATGAACGACGGCTCGGGTGGTTGAGCTCGACGCACAACTTTGCTTGGATCGGGCTTTGTGACCTCAGCCTTAGCAACGGCTTCTTCAGCCATTGGCTCTGCCTCAGACTCACCACCGCCTGAAGACTCTTCAACCTGCGCCGACTCTTGACCCTCGACCTCAGCGGGAGCACTGGCCGCCTGTTGATTATCTTTTGCACCTAACTGGAGAGCTCTGAGCTCCTGACTGGATACTTCCAGCAGACGCTCCATGGTTTGAATTTGCTCTTCTAGCTCACCCACTCGATCTTGAAGCTCGCCGTTTTCTCTGCGAGAGCGGTCTAGCTCCTCCAGAGAGATGGCCAGATCATTCTGCAGCGATTCAACATCACCACCGACTTCACCAGCGGCGCGTCCAGCCTCTAGGTTTTCTCTTGCTTCAGCGCCAGCAACTTTTAAACGTCCAGATACTGATTGCTGCTCAGTCTGTGCAGTGCTGCGGCGCTTACTGCCATCCAACTGAGCTTTAGCCGTGCGAGAACCACTGGTGTCGGACCACTGATTATTTTGGTAGGCGACCTCACTCACCGCCTGGCGAGCAGTCACAGCATCAATATCGCTGGCATCAGGAACACGTAGCACCTGCCCCTTGCGTAGCAAATTGATGTTGCCGTTGATAAATGCTTCCGGGTTTAGACGTTGAATAGCGAGCATAGTCTGTTGCACAGAATGCCCGCGAGTGGGACGCACCTTAAGGGCAATCTCCCAAAGAGTGTCACTGGCGCCAACTGGGCCATAGACATCGGCTCCGTATCTGGAGCCCGCCGATTGTGATTGAGCTCTGGTTCGAGAAGCCTGCGACTCTTGAGACTCTACTGAGGAGGTCTCTTCGGCTTGGTTGGTTTGAGGCGGTTTCGGAATCGTTCGGGTTTGACGGGGTTGCTCAGATGCTCTAGTGGTCGATGAGCGGGCACTCTCTACAGGACGCACGCTGTCGTCCGAGAAAACCGGCAGATCCATCAGCAAAGTGTATTCGCGCAGAATTCGACCGTTAGGCCACTGAGTTTCAAGCAAGAAATTGAGATAGGGCTCTCTCACCGGCTTCTTAGAACTCACCCTGATCACAGGGCCACTGGCACGATCGAGCTGCACAGTGAACTTGAGATCCGTCAGAAAATAAAGGCGATCAATGCCCGCGCGCTTAAAATCTTCATTGGCTGCAAGGCCGATGAGGATTTCGTTTTCAGACAAATCATTGGCCTGCAGCAACTTGATTTCAGCCTCTAATGGCTGATTCAAGGTCGATAGCAGCTTAATTTCACCAAGACCTAAAGCACTCGCCATTTCGGCACTGAGCACTCCTGCCAACCCAACTGCTAACGCCAGCTTACGAAGACGCATAGAACATTCCTTTTATTATCTCCCTGGCCCCCAAATGCCAATTTTATCTCTCCGACATCCCTATCGGGGTGGCTCAGGTGAACCTCAGAACTCAGATCAAGATTAAGTGGGCATAGACGACATTTACGCCCGTCTCAAACCTAGAATATTTCTTCACTAGTGGCCGTAAGTATTCATTATAAATAGCTTTTTATCAACACGCCGCCATCCTCCTCGCGAAAGCAGAAAGAAAACAACCGCAAATAATTAGACGTAGCGCACAAAACACAGCCGAAAACTATTGACAACGACTCTACCGAACAGCGATTCGATCAGACTATAAAGCAGAGAATAGTTTAAAAAACCCCGCAAACAAAGGCCTCAACGCTCTCGACAGCTAATCAGCTGCAACTTAGAGATTGGCCGACCCACAACGAAAAACGGCCGACAATGCCGACCGCTTTCGTTAATTGAAGCTATTCACTCATCCGACTAGGATTCAATCAATATGCGCAACATACGACGCAGAGGCTCTGCGGCACCCCACAACAACTGATCACCCACGGTGAAGGCGTTCAGGTATTCTGGGCCCATATTCATTTTGCGCAAACGCCCAACCGGAACCGACAAAGTTCCGGTCACCTTGGTCGGCGTTAAATCTCGCAAAGTGAGATCGCGATCATTCGGCACAACACTCGCCCACTCATTGGCTTCGGCCAGCATTGACTCCACATCGGCTAAAGGGACATCCTGCTTGAGCTTAATAGTGAGCGCTTGACTGTGGCAGCGCATAGCACCGATACGAACACAGGTACCGTCAATGGCGATAGGACTGCTGCTCTTACCCAAAATTTTGTTGGTCTCTGCCTGCCCTTTCCACTCTTCACGACTCTGACCGTTTTCCAGCTGAGTATCAATAAACGGCAGCAGACTACCGGCCAATGGATGGTCAAATTGATCGACGGGGAAATCCCCTGCGCGCATACGTTCGGCAATTTTTTGATCGATATCGAGAATAGCGCTAGCAGGATCGGCCAATTCGGTTGCCACGCTGTCACGTAGGCTCCCCATCTGGCCGATCAATTCACGCATATTTTTGGCGCCAGCTCCGCTAGCCGCCTGATAGGTCATAGCGGATACCCACTCGACCAAGTCATTCTGAAACAAGCCGCCCAACCCCATCAACATGAGGCTGACGGTACAGTTGCCACCAATGTAGTTTTTAACACCATTGGCCAATCCATCTTTGATGACATCCTGATTAACCGGATCCAGCACAATGATGGCGTCATCGGCCATGCGCAGACTAGAGGCCGCATCAATCCAATAGCCCTGCCAACCGCTGTTTCGCAGATCGGCAAATACTGACTTGGTGTAATCGCCGCCCTGACAGGAGATAATCGCATCAAGCTTGGACAATTCGGTAATATCGGTCGCGTCTTTCAGGCTCGGAATATCCTTGCCAATCGCAGGGCCCTGGCCGCCCACATTCGATGTAGTGAAGAAAATAGGCTCAATGTCCGCAAAATCGTTTTCTGCCAACATACGCTCCATCAACACGGAGCCCACCATGCCACGCCAACCTACAAAACCTACACGCATTATCTCTATCTCTTTATTTACTGTGCTCGCGATTACTGTCGTCTCATATCGATAGCATCGAAAACTGTCTCGTTATTGCATTGCAACTCTCAAGCGCCCTGCAAAACATGAAAAGCCCCGTCATAACGGGGCGCAAATTGTAGCATAATATTTAGTCAGCATGAGCCGCGATTGCCTCTGCAACCACAAACTCAGTCAAACGACTGCGAGCGCTAGCTCAACTACAGCGCAGCTACCACAGCATCACCCATGGCCTGAGTACCTACCAGCGTCATGCCTTCGGACATAATATCGCCAGTACGCAAACCCTGATCTAAGACTTTGCCCACCGCAGCTTCGATACGATCAGCACTGTCACCCGCGCTTAACGAATAGCGCAATAGCATGGCCGCCGACATAATTGTCGCCAATGGATTCGCCACCCCTTGCCCGGCAATATCGGGAGCAGAACCGTGAGAAGGCTCATAAAACCCCTGGCTTCCTTCATTCAAAGACGCGGATGGCAACATACCAATCGACCCGGTTAACATCGACGCTTCATCCGACAAAATATCACCGAACAAATTACCCGTCACAATGACGTCAAACTGCTTTGGATTAACGACCAACTGCATGGCCGCATTATCCACGTACATGTGACTCAGCTCGACATCGGGATAATCCTTAGCCACTTCCTCCATAACCTCACGCCACAGCACGGTCACTTCCAGAACATTGGCCTTATCCACTGAACAGACTTTCTTGTCACGCTTTTGCGCCGCTTCAAAAGCTACCTTGGCAATGCGACGAATCTCGGACTCACAATAGATATCCGTGTTGTAACCCTGACGCTCGCCGTTTTCTAAGGTACGGATACCGCGCGGCTCACCAAAATAGATACCGCCGGTCAATTCACGTACGATCAGAATATCCAACCCGGCGACCAACTCTGGCTTCAGTGGCGACGCATCAGCCAACTGAGCAAAAGTAATCGCAGGACGCAAATTGGCAAACAAATCCAAATCCGTACGAATATCCAGTAGGCCCGCTTCTGGGCGCAAGTGACGCTCAGTCTTACCGTCCCACTGAGGACCGCCTACCGAACCAAACAAGATCGCATCCGCTGCACGGGCTTTTTCTTTGGTTTCTTCCGGATAGGGATGGCCATACTTGTCGTAGGCGCGACCACCTAACATTCCCTCTTCGAAAGTAATATTGAGGTTGTCTTGCTCATTAACCGCTTCTAATACCTTGCGCGCTTCAGCCACAATCTCTGGACCGATACCATCGCCTTCCATTACCAATACATTGTGAGTCACTGCTTTTCTCCACCGCTGGCTTGATTCAAAGAACCAAGCCTTAATTCACTCAATGCTCTAATTCAGTTAGAGCCTTTAACGTTTTTATTCAGGCTGAATGGCACCAAACAACCAAGGTGCTTGCTGCTTGCGCTGTGCTTCGTAGCTGCGAATGGCATCAGCCTCTTGCAAAGTCAGACCAATATCATCGAGACCATTCAACAGGCAATGCTTGCGAAACTCATCCACTTCAAAGCTAAAGCTCTCGCCGGACGGTGTTGAAACACTCTGCGTTGCCAAATCAATCGACAACTCATAGCCTTCTCTGGCATACATTTCTTGAAACAACTGCTCAACGATTTCAGCGTCGAGAATGATCGGCAAAAGGCCATTCTTAAACGAATTATTGAAGAAGATGTCGGCAAAACTCGGAGCGATAACGGCGCGAAAACCGTAATCATCCAACGCCCAAGGCGCGTGTTCACGACTTGACCCACAACCAAAATTCTCTCGTGAAAGGAGCACTTTAGCCCCTTGGTAACGCGGGAAGTTCAGCGGAAAATCTTCATTCAATGGACGACCACTGCAATCTTGATCGGGTAAACCTTCATCGAGATAGCGCAACTCATCAAACAGATTTTTACCGAAGCCGGTACGTTTAATCGACTTCAAAAAGTTCTTGGGAATTATCATGTCAGTATCGACATTGGCTCGATCCATAGGAGCGGCAATACCGGTAACCTGAGTAAAACTCTTCATAGCTATTGCTCCTTCTATTTACAGATCACGAACATCAACAAAGTGACCGGCAATGGCCGCCGCTGCTGCCATGGCCGGGCTCACCAAGTGAGTGCGGCCGCCGTAACCCTGACGACCTTCAAAATTACGATTCGATGTCGATGCACAGTGCTCACCATTACCCAATTTATCGGCGTTCATCGCCAGACACATAGAGCAACCCGGCTCACGCCACTGGAAACCAGCTTCGGTCAGAATCTTATCCAGCCCCTCAGCTTCTGCCTGCGCCTTAACTTGACCAGAACCCGGTACCACCATGGCTTCGATCACAGAACCGGCAACTTGACGCCCTTTGGCGACTTCGGCGGCTGCGCGAACATCCTCAATACGAGAGTTCGTGCATGAGCCAATAAAGACACGATCGACTGAAATATCAGTAATTTTCTGGCCAGCTGCCAAGCCCATGTAATTCAGTGCACGCTCTATACCTGATTTTTTCACCGGATCCGCTTCTTTGGCCGGATCGGGTACCAAAGCATCCACGGGCAACACCATTTCTGGGGAAGTTCCCCAGCTCACTTGCGGCTTGATACTGGAACCATCGATTTCAACGACCTTATCAAAAGTCGCGTCATCATCGCTCACCAGCTCTCGCCAATTGGCAACGGCGGCATCCCACTGATCGTCAGTAGGCGCATAGGTTCGGCCCTTGACGTAATCGATGGTGGTTTGGTCAACCGCGACCATACCCGCTCTTGCGCCCGCTTCGATCGCCATATTACACACGGTCATACGCCCTTCAATGGACATATCTCGGAAGACTTGGCCACCGAACTCCATCGCAAAGCCCGTACCACCGGCCGTACCGATTTCAGCAATAATGGCCAACACCACATCTTTCGGGGTTACGCCTTCGCCCAACTGACCATCCACTTTGATCAGTAGGTTTTTCATCTTTTTGGCGACCAAACACTGGGTCGCCATCACATGCTCAACCTCAGACGTACCGATACCGTGAGCCAAAGCACCCAAGGCGCCATTGGTGGCCGTGTGCGAGTCGCCACAGACGACAGTCATGCCCGGCAAACAAGCGCCAGTTTCTGGCCCAATTACGTGCACAATACCTTGGCGAGCATCGTTGATTTTGAACTCGACAATGCCAAATTCATCGCAGTTATTATCCAGCGTTTGAACCTGAATTTTGGACACTGGATCCTCGATACCCTCAACCCCAGAAGCCCGCTCGTTAGACGTGGTCGGAACGTTGTGATCAGGTGTTGCCAAAATACTATCCACGCGCCACGGCTTGCGGCCAGCAATACGCAGTCCCTCAAATGCCTGAGGTGTTGTTACCTCATGGATAATGTGGCGATCGATATAAATCAGCGCGGAGCCGTCATCACGCTCTTTAACGAGATGGGCATCCCAAAGTTTGTCGTACAGTGTCTTTCCAGCCATTGGAAACCTCACAGAGTCATCATCGGTTATGGAGCAAGCAGTCTTCGCGCCCGCCCTCTTCTATCTAAAAGCTCATTGGCCGGCAGAATACGCCTCCACAACCAATAAGACAAATTCATCTTTTTTATTATTTGAATTCCATTTTGGAATGTGAATTAATGGTCTCATGGACACTCAACACCTCAAAGCGTTTATCACCGTCGCAAAGCTGAATTCCTTTACCGCAGCGGCCAATCAGCTGCACTTAACCCAACCCGCCATCAGCAAACGTATTGCGTCGCTGGAAGAGCAACTTAGCTGCAAACTGTTTGACCGGGTGGCCCGGGACATCAGCCTGACACAGGCTGGAGTCGAGCTTCTTCCCCGCGCCCAACAGATCTTGCAGAGCGTGATTGACACCGAACTGGCGATCTCAAATCTCTCTGGGAAGATCGCCGGCACCCTGCGACTGGCCACCAGCCATCACATCGGACTGCATCACTTACCTCAAATTCTCAAGCGTTTCACCCAGCACTACCCTGATGTCCACCTAGAGCTGGATTTCATAGACTCGGAGAAAGCCTACGCCGCGGTTATGCGCAGTGATACAGAGCTGGCCATTATCACCCTATCGAGCAATACCGCAGACAACATTCACACCGTCGAATTGTGGCAAGACCCACTATCATTCGTGGTTGCCAAGGATCATCCATTGGCCCAACAGCCGACCCTGAGCTTGCAACAACTGGCACAATATCCAGCCATTCTGCCTGACACTTCAACCCAAACCACGCGACTGGTTAGGCAGATGTTCGAACAACAGGGGCTCACTCTGTCCATCAGTATGGCCACCAACTACTTGGAAACCATAAAGATGATGGTCTCCATTGGGTTAGGCTGGAGTACACTGCCCGACACCATGATCGAAACCGAACAAGTCTCGGAGCTGAAAGTGCTCACGATTCACAACTCCAACTTGCGCAGAACCCTAGGCTGCATACACCATAAAGACAGGACACTTAGCAACCCTGCTCGCGCGTTTTTATCCGCGCTAACTGAGACATAAACCACTCTACTTGAGAGCATAAGTTAACAGCGCTGCCGTAAGTTTTAACGTAGAATCCACACCCTCAACTCAAATTGCGGAACTACCTATGAGAAAAATGCAGCAACTGCTGGGCGCAGCAAGCCTAATCATTGCCAGCCAACTGACTCAAGCCGACGCCATCGGTCTGTATGCCGGCGCCGGCGTATGGCAAGCGGAGGCAGACAACAAAGCTGATATCGCCGCGCTGTCGGTGAACGACATTGATTTAGGCGATGACAGCAGCAACTTTGCCTATATCGCTCTGGAACATCCCATTCCTCTCATCCCAAACATTCGCCTTCAGCAAGTTGACCTCGACTTGAGCAGTAATGGAGCCACTAGTATTGACCTAGACATTACTCATCAGGACGCCATTCTCTACTACGAGATTCTCGATAACTGGGTAAACTTGGATTTGGGTTTAAGTGCACGCCGCTATGACGGCACTGCCTACGTCAGTAATGGCGCTGGACGGGTAAAACTCAACGTCGACGATGTCTTACCCATGATCTACGCCAAAGCTCAATTCGACCTACCCTTTAGCGGGCTATCAATAGCCGCAGACCTTAATGCAACCGACTACAGCGGCGATGAAATCACCGATGCATCCATTAAGCTGGCTTACGAATCTGATCTGATACCTCTATTGGGTTTGGGAGCTGAAATTGGCTATCGTTACATGTCGATGGAACTCGACGATTTGCGCTATCTAGATAAAGAGCTGACGGTGGATGGGCCTTACGCCGCCATTACTCTACACTTCTAATCCTGTATTTGGCTCTAATAAAAACGGCATCTCAAGATGCCGTTTTTATTTCAATGACTGACATCAGCAACGGCTATTGCCGATAGGCCGCCCAACGCTCTTCAGACTTTAACTTCGCTTCGATCGCTTGGCCTTCATCGTCATCCATAAGCGCCGTCAAGGCCGACTGATACCAACGCGCGGCACTGCTCTGCTGATAGAAAGCAATGACCCTGGCTTTGGCCCCCTGCTGTTGCTGCCAAGCCAGTAACTGATCGGTGATTTCTGCAGACTGCACCCAATAGCGAGACGCATCAGAGTACTCTTGTGAACGCCGAGAAAAGTCCGCCGCCATTTCTGCTTCCAGTAACGCATTACGCATGATGCGCTGAGCCAATATTCCGGCAACTTTTGGAGAGCTATAATCCCCGCGTGCCTGCCATAAAGCCAAGCCCGCCTGCAGTGATAGTTCTGCATCTTTCTGATTGCGAGCAACCAGCCCTGCAAATAGATCTTTAGCCTCAGCGTCTCTGCCCTGCTGGAAATAGTATCGAGCAACATCCAAGCTGGCCTTATGTAACTGCCTACGCTTGCTGTTCTCACCTTTGCGCTTAGCCAGTGCAGCCTTTAACTCGCCTCGCGACTGCAGAGTAACGGCGGCGCTATTGTCCTCGCGGATCGCCCAGGACAGCAGCTTGAGTTTTTCTATGGCTTTGTCCAAATCAGCAATATCCTCTCCCGCGGCTTTAACCACCGATAAGGGTAAAGCACTCGCGGCAAAGCCGGCCACCGGACAATAATTAGAGCTTTTAGCGACGTCACATCGATTAGAACTAGAATATTGCTCACACTGAGAGCGCCACTCAGAATTGGGAATGGAGTCGCAATCACACTGCAAAGCAGGACACTCCTGCGCCTGAACAGCGAAGGGCAACAAAAATAAAAGAACAACAAAGGCACGTTGAATCATCGAGCTTCCCCTAATTATTGTTATCTATCGGGTGTCTCTATGGCGCCGACCTTCTCAGAAGGAGTGCCACTCAACAACCGACAACGCGGGAGAAATACGCCATTGAGTGATTCGCGACCCAACCCGAAAACGGCATGAATCCACTCGAGAGGTTCTAATAATCACAACGACTTATAACCGAACATAGCCCTGCCGATGACAGATTTCAACTCATATTAGAGACCAAAACTGTTGTTTGAGTCAGACAATTGGTTTCACTGCAAATGGCGCTCACTGAATGAGGCGCTCGTCCTGCACCTCTTGTCCTCTGACACCCCACCAAACCAACCCCATAGCAATAGCGGCCGCTAAGGCACTCAGAGCAAATGACAGAACTGGACTTGCCGCCCAAACCCAACCACTGATCAAGGCGCCCGCGGCGCCGCCGGCACCAAAGCTCACCGCGCTGTAGAGCGCTTGCCCCTGCCCCTGAGAAGCTCCGGAAAAATGACGCAGAATAAACTCAATCGACACGGAATGAGCGCAGCCAAAAGAGAAGGCGTGTAACAACTGTGCGAATATCATCACCGAGACTTGCTGCGGATAACATCCAATCAACCACCAACGCAAGACCGTCACCGCCAATGTAAACAACAACAAATGGCGCAAGCCAAAATGCTTAACGAGACGATGCATGAACCAAAAAATCACCACTTCAGCAATCACACCCAGCGCCCATAGCAATCCGATCACCTGTCGACTGTAGCCCAGAGACTCCAGATAGACACTGTAAAACGTGTAATAACTGCCGTGACTCAGTTGCAGAAAAAACGCAGCGGCCAGAAAACACAACACCGCACGAGATTTCAAACTCTCTGACAAACGTCCCTGTTGATGCTCATCGCTCCAGCGATGAGAGGCTTCACCTACAGTCAGAGAGCTGCACCAGATCAAAATCAACAACAGTAACGCCACCCAAGGGAACAGCGAAATCGACACCCCATCAAACAGATACCCTAAGGCCACGACTGCAACGATAAAACCCACTGAACCCCACAACCGAATACGACTGTAGAAATGGGAGATGCCGTGTAAATGAGCTAGGGTGATGACTTCAAATTGCGCCAGTACCGCATTCCAGAAAAAGCTGTAGCTAATCACCACAAACGCTACCCAATGGAACGATTGACGCCAGAGTAAAACCGCAAAAAACAGACTGGCCAGAAAGGCGCCGTACCGAATAACGGACAAACGCCGCCCAGTGTAATCGCTGAGCCATCCCCAAACATTGGGAGCGACAACCCGAGTGAGCATCATGATTGCTGACACTACGCCGATTTGTTGAGGGGAGAAATCTAGGGACTGTAGGTACAGCCCCAGAAAAGGCACCACGGTTCCCACCACGGCGAAATAGAAAAAATAGAAGCTCGACAGACGCCAGTAAGGAACGTCCTTAAGCGACACCGTGCTTATTGCTCGGCTTGTGCAGGAATGACCGGAAAGTTATGTTTCACATCACCGTTTTGCCCGCGGTGACGCAACAGATGATCAACAATTACCAGAGCCATCATGGCCTCTGCAATTGGGGTTGCTCGAATGCCCACACAGGGATCGTGACGCCCCTTAGTCACCACTTCCACCGGCTCGCCGTGAATATTCACGCTGCGCCCAGGCAGATGCAAACTAGAAGTCGGTTTAAGCGCAAGACTGGCGATCAAATCCTGCCCGGTGGAGATACCGCCCAAGACACCCCCAGCCTGATTGGACAAAAAGCCTTCAGGGGTGATTTCGTCACGATGCTCGGTGCCCTTCTGTTCGACACAGTCAAAGCCGGCGCCAATTTCTACCCCCTTAACCGCATTGATGCTCATCAAACCGTGAGCCAGATCAGCATCCAAACGATCAAAGATGGGCTCACCCAATCCCGGCGGCATACCGCTAGCGACCACCGTGATTTTGGCACCCACTGAGTTCCCCTCTTTATTGAGTGCTTGCATATAGGTCTCCATTTCTGGAACCTTGGAGGCATCTGGGCAGAAGAATGGATTGTTGTGGATTTCATTCCAATCCACCGCATCAATCTTTATAGGGCCCAGCTGAGACAGATAACCTTTGACCTCGACTCCATGGGTCTGCAATAGGTACTTTTTCGCAATCGCACCAGCCGCAACTCGCATAGCCGTTTCACGAGCTGAGGAGCGACCACCACCGCGATAATCACGCACACCGTACTTTTGCATATAGGGATAATCGGCGTGTGCTGGACGATACTGATCTTTAATATTGGAGTAATCTTTGGAGCGCTGATCGGTATTCTCAATCAACAAGCCGATGGGTGTTCCAGTCGTTTTGCCCTCGAACACCCCAGACAGAATTTTCACTTGGTCGGCTTCTTTACGCTGAGTGGTATAGCGCGATTGCCCTGGCTTGCGTCTATCGAGATCTTGCTGCAAATCCACTTCCGAGATTTCTATCCCCGGGGGGCAGCCATCGACGATGCAGCCGAGTGCCAAACCGTGACTTTCGCCAAAAGTCGTCACTGTGAATAATTTTCCAAAGGTGTTGCCTGACATATCTCACTCGTTGTTACATCGTTGTGTTTTATTGGTTGCGCACCGCTCTGCGAGCCCAGCTCACTTATAACAAAGCTTCTATTAATTCGCGTAGAGTGTCGCCCACTCGCTGACGCAGTTGATCGCAATACATAAATTGCCCAAGGTCACCCGCAGATGACGCCGAGGCATTATACGGGTTTTACTGAAAATCTTCTCGGTATTGATCGAGCTGATCCGCCGTAAGCGCGAAAACTCCGTGGCCGCCCTGCTCAAACTCTATCCACGTAAAAGGCACCCGAGGATAAGCCTGCTCCAAAGCCGGCCAACTATTGCCTACCTCAACAATCATGATCCCATCATCGGACAGATACTGGCGTGCCTCTCGCAGCAGTCTCCGAGTAAAATCCAAGCCATCGTCGCCGCTGCCTAAAGCCAGAGCCGGTTCAGCCTGAAACTCCGCCGGCATAGCCTGCAGGTCCTCCTCATTAACATACGGAGGATTACTGACAATCAGATCAAATTGCTGCCCTGTCAAACCATCAAATAAGTCCGACTCGACCGCTGTGACCTGATCGCTCAGGTAGTGATAGTCGATATTTTTCTGAGCGACAGCAAGCGCGTCTGAGGAGATATCACTCAACACCACCTCGGCGTCGGTAAATACAGTGGCACAAGCAATACCAATGCAACCGCTGCCAGTGCAGAGATCAAGAATACTATGAGGGTAGCGGGTCAACCAAGGTTGCAGCTCTTGCTGCAGGCTCTCGGCCAAAGGCGATCGCGGCACTAGCACCCTCTCATCTACAAAAAACTCTAGGCCAAAAAAACCGGCCTTGCCAGTGATGTAAGGAGCCGGAATCCTCTCTTCAATACGACGTTCAACCACCTGCACGAGCTGACGACGCTCTTCCAGCGTAAGACGTGCATTGAGCAAATCTGGAGGACTGTCCCACGGCAAATGTAACGTGGGCATGATAAGTTGCACCGCCTCGTCCCAAGCGTTATCGGTTCCGTGACCAAAAAATAGCTCTGAGGCGTTAAATCGGCTGGTCGCCCAACGCAAATAATCTCGAATCGTTAACAGCTCCGCTACCGGAGACTCACGCTTTTCAATCACTGAATTCCTACCTTATCTTTGTCATTACTAGCACAAGCTATTTATAGAGCTTAGACCCAACTTGGTCACAATCTAGGCGCTGCTAAGCTATCACCAATATCAATTTTTACAGCGAGACAAGCAAACCGCTCTACCAGTAGAGCGCCGCCGCGCTGGCACAAAGCGTCATGACGAAAAGAAACCATTTTAGAGTCGTCTGACTGACCTTCAACGCCATCTTTACACCGATTTTGGCGCCCGTCATGGTTCCGACGGCCAGAACCAATCCCGGAATCCAAGCAATCTGATCACGCCAAATAAACACCACCAACGCAACCAGCGTAAACGCTCCTGTGCACAGGAGTTTAAGCGCATTGGCTCGTACCAAATCGTAACGCAACACACCGGAAAGAGCCGCGATCAATACAAACCCCACTCCAGCCTGAACAAAGCCCCCATAAAAGCCGGCAATCCAAAGCCCCCACCACGCTTGCGGATTACCTTTGACCACCTTCGCCTTCTCTTGAGCAGACGGCATAATGGCCGATGGCCGAATCAAGATCAGCAACGCCATGGCGACCATAGTGCCAAGCAGGACCGGCTTTAGGTAAGTGACTGGAGTAAAAGACGCAGCCAACGCACCTATCAACCCGCCCGCCAGGGTTGGAATCAACAGGCTTTTTAAATCCGCGCGCTCAAGCTGCCCCTGTCGGTCAAAGCCCCTCATCCCTACCATACACTGCAAAAACACACCGACTCGGTTGGTGGCATTGGCAATATCAGCAGGCAATCCCATCATCATCAGTGCCGGTAATGTCAGATTGGAACCGCCGCCCGCCAGAGTGTTAATAACGCCAGCCAACAGACCGGTAGTGAGCAGCAGTACAATAAAAAACGGGGTCAATTCAAACATGAATCACCAGTAGGAGGGTTTAGGCGGCACAGTCTACCTTTTTCGCCTAAAATCACCAGCTTCAGATACTTACTAGGAAGCTCTTCGACATTACCCAACATGAGCGACTCCCACCAACCGAGCCATCGCCACACTCAAGTTTGATCTTCACAGAGCAGCAATCCAAAGCACTGGATCACGCGTAAAAAGAACTTTACCAAGACACAGCCTTCACGTAGGGTACTCCCCCACTAAATACGCTCCAGGTCAAGCATTAACCCCAAAACTACAAGGGTTTTTGCAGCGACAGAACGATTTAAGCAAACCAAAGGAATCTCGATGAAAGAGCAATACGCCAATATCATAAGCGCCATTGGCGAAGACCTTAACCGCCCCGGCCTTCAAGACACTCCCGAGCGCGCAGCAAAGGCGATGAAGTTTCTCACTCGCGGCTACGAGCAATCCATTGAAGACGTGGTCAATGACGCTCTCTTTCCGTCAGATTCGAAAGAAATGATCATCGTCAAGGATATCGAACTCTATTCCATGTGTGAGCATCACATGCTGCCCTTCATTGGCAAGGCTCATGTTGCCTATATCCCAACAGGTAAAGTACTGGGCCTATCAAAGATTGCACGAATTGTTGATATGTTTGCTCGTCGCCTGCAAATTCAAGAACAGCTCACCGTGCAAATTGCGGACACCGTGAAACAGGTAACCGGTGCAGAAGGTGTTGGGGTGATTGTTGAAGCCAAACATATGTGCATGATGATGCGTGGCGTAGAAAAGCAAAACTCATCGATGAAAACGTCGGCAATGCTAGGCTCCTTCCGAGACAACACCGCTACCCGCACCGAATTCCTGTCACTGATTCGATAGCCTCATCGACAGCACATTCAGTGAACATCAAACACACTGAATGGAGAATCACCACACCACAGGCGAAACCTTTCGCCTGTGGTGTGAATCTGATACGACCGCAACAGAATCAATCGGCAATCAAAGGTGCACTACTCGCTAGACAGTAGCACTCTGGATAGCACCACGGACTTCTGTCCACCAATGCCCAGAGATGCAGGCAATAAGCCGCCAATGCCTTCCGACACCAATCGACCTTCGTCAATCCCTGCGCCGACCAATTGCGCCTTAATGGTTGATGCCACATTCAGCGAGTTCAACCGCTGTTGACTGAGCAGTGCCGGATCACGATCCACACCCACGATGGCCAATTGCCACTGACGCCGACGCTTCAAGACCACCACCAGCGCCTCTAACTGCTCACGAGACAACCCCTCATCATTAACGGGAGAAACTAGCAGAGCTTGCTGAGAGAGCAACTGAGACTCAATAGCAGCGTCATCGCTGTAGAGCGTCAAGCGCTCTGGGCTTTCAAGAATCTCTACGTGAATATAAGCGCGCTTATTGCCTCGCAAAACCCCATAAACGGAAACAAACACGCTGCCCTCATCGGCGGGAATGGTGAACACCGAGTATCGTTGATGCTGATCTAAACCATATAACTCGCGAATTTTGAAGCGATTGTTGGCCCAACTGTTACTGCTGCCACAGCGGCGGGCCTGACAGGAAAAGACTTCTCTCCCCTCCATCTGAAACAACTGCTGGCGGTAGTAATCAAAAACTTCATCCACGCTATGACCGGCATCTAACTGCCGAGTAGAGCGGGACAACTGGCCGCTTACTCGCTGCTCTCGCTCCGAGCGCCACTGCCCATTGATCTTTTTTAACGTATCCAATGTAAGCAGGTAATCATGGGTAAATGCCTGTGACTGCTGTATTTCCGTAGATTGAACATAAGGCACCAATGGCAGTGCTATCGTGTTCACGCCGAGCAACGAGCAAACGGCGATCATTATCAAATTACGAATTTTCGTCAACGACATAGATACTCCCAGTGTATGTGATCGATTCAGCCGCTCGCAAAATCTTGATCCGCTAGCGGAAAAACTCGCTCAATTTTTCGGCAATCAATGTCGATTGCTCTTCCATATGAAAATGATGGGTTCCCGGCAACAATAGAGGCTCAAAGCGATCAAGTGCCTTAACCTGCTCTGGATAGCGAGCAACTGTTCCGCCCTGTGCCAACAACAATCTTACAGGGGATTCTATCCGATCAACAAAGGCCTCGATTTGCTCCCATGTCAATTTCAGCGAAGAGGCCGCTTTTAGCATAGGATCGGCTCGCCACTGATAACCACCTTCAGTTTTCTTCACCCCTCGGTTAACCAATGCTGTGGCGGCACCTCTCGACAGCGACCAAAGGCCGTGCATTCTCGCCTGAATCATAGGTTCAAGATCATCATAGAGATTTTGACGGCGAGGTCTCTGACTGTCTTTAATGGACTGCGCCAACTGTTGCGGCGCATCCTTGGCGAGCATTGGCTGGGGTAACATACCATCCAGCAGAGCTAAGTGAGAGATACGTTCTGGGAAGGTACCCGCCGCTAAGGTTGAGATGATGGCTCCCCGAGAGTGTCCCAACAAACCAAAACGATCCCAACCTAGCTGATCGGCAACCGCGAAGATTTCACCGACATCTTGCCAAATATTGTAGGGCTCTTGCCCTGAGCGTGGTTCGCTGTGTCCATGACCCGCACTATCCAGCGCCACTAGATAACAATTTTGTAACAAGGGTGCCACACGGAAATAGCTGGCGCTATTATCTAGCCAACCGTGGATCGCCAATACGGGATAACCGGATGGATCCCCCCAACATTGAGCAGCCAGCTCAATACCATTCACATTAAAACGGGTCTGAAGCGGCTGTCCCTGACCCACAAGCTCCTTGAGCATCTTTACATCCAACCTAGAAAAATCATTCATTCGGTAAAACAGGCTACAGTGACATCCCTGGTTGATGCAACCATATGAGTTCACCACAAGAACCTGCCACCACATCTGCTTGGATATAGGCCAAAGCACTGGTACCCATCATGTGCCGACCGGGAGCCAACCCACAGATCCAATCGACAAAGCTGCCCACTAACGGTTGGTGCGTCACCAGTAGCGGAACCTGCTGGTGATTTTGATCAATCAGCTCAGATACTTTGGCAACACTTCCCTCAGGCGTTAACAACTCGTTCGTTTCTATGGGTAATTCAAGATATTGCGAAACAAGCTCAGCGGTTTGCTGGGCTCGTAAATAGGGACTGGCAATAATTTTGGTGACGGTTTGCAGCTCCACTTTCGATTGGCTCAAGATCGCCTTGGTCTCGTGATAGCCCGTTGAGGTGAGAGCTCTCTGGGGATCGCTATCGGCAAACAACTGCGCCTCACCGTGCCTAAGAAGAAACATCTGCATATCGTGTTTTTTAACCTCCGAAAGCACTGCATTAATACACTTTCACTGACCAGATAGACAAGTCGACACTTCTGTGCCTACGCGCAGATTTATGACCTACAACTTTGCTGGGCTGGGGAGAGCACTCGCCAGCCTACTGATCATTGGGCCAATCCATAAAGGGAAAAGGCTTCTCTTCACTGTTGTAACTTAGGAACTGCCAAATTTGGAAGATAAAGACCGACAAAGAGTGCCCAAAGCGTTTCAGGTTTTCATTGCTCTGCCCGCTCACGAGAGCAAACAAAAACTGCACAATCACCACTACCCACATGACAGCACCTGCCACCTGAATAATGAACGCGAACAACAACATAAAGGCCAATCGCAACCAGTGCGCCGAGCCCGTAACATTAGATCTTACTGAATCATTCATTAACTTCTCCTTAACAGCAGTGTGAATCTATACCGTTCATGAGGCACCCGCAGCCTAGCTACCGCCAGAATACTCAACGTCGGAGTTCTGCTCACCCATCATCAGCCCTTTGGCGACATCGGCCAACGGGCGGTGAGAGAATAAGATCTCGTACATTGCGCTAGCTAGGGGCATGTAAATCCCCAACTCGTCAGCTTTGTGCTTAACGATCTTAACCGTATTAACCCCTTCAGCTACTTGACCAATTTCTTCCACCGCTTGCTCGAGGGTCTTGCCCTGCCCTAACGCTTGCCCCACGCGATAGTTGCGACTGAGATCAGAAGTACAGGTTAGAATCAAATCCCCCACTCCTGCCAAACCCAAAAACGTCATCGGATCAGCGCCAAGCTCTTTCGCAAAACGCCCCATTTCCGCCAAGCTTCGAGTCAACAGCATCGCTTGCGTATTCTTACCCGAACCCACCTCGACGGCTAACCCCGATACAATGGCGTAGATATTCTTCAGTGCACCGCCAAGTTCAACCCCGTACCTGTCGCGATTGGCATATACCCGAAAAGTCTCCGAACAGAGAATATCCTGAATACACTTCACCACCATCTCATCATCACTGGCGATGACAGAACCGGTTTGCTGCTGTTGAACGATTTCTTTCGCGAAATTAGGGCCGCTTAGAACACCAATGTGCACACTCTCAAGCTCTTGCTCGAGTATTTGGCTCATCAGTGTGAAGCCTTCCGGCTCAATTCCCTTTGTCGTACTCACGACAATCGCATCAGCTTTTAGCAGAGGCTTAATTTGACGAGTTACCGCCCGGAAAGACTGACTGGGGACCGAGATAAACACCACATCACTCACACCTACCGCGGACTCCAAGTCCGCAGTGAGTATCAAGTTATCATCAAGGCGATATCCGGGCAGATACTCAGTGTTTTCTCGAGACTGCTGGCTGCGAGCCGCCCGTTCAGCGTCGCGCATCCACAGAAAAGTGCGGTGGCCATTGACCGCAATAATATTGGCAATTGCCGTTCCAAAACTGCCGCCACCGAGAACGGTTATTGTGAGCTCTTTTGTCATTCTGATGTTCTTGTTTGATTGAATGAATTGCGAAGCTACGGCCTCACGATGTCACAAGTATAGTGAAGCGTCTCATGATGGCACACCCCAAAAAACAAAACCGCCAAACAGCTATCTGCTTGGCGGTCATTATCACTTATCTGCCATTAAATTAATTGCTCAATTCAAGCAGTAGCTTATTAAGTTTGGCCACGTAAGCTGCAGGGTCATCAAGGCTTCCACCTTCGGCAAGATGAGCCTGATCGAACAGAATGTTAGCCAAATCCGCAAAACGGTCTTCGTCGGCCTCTTGATCAAGTTTCACCACTAACGGATGCTCGGGATTAACCTCAAACACAGGTTTAGACTCGGGAACCGCTTGGCCGGCCTGCTCAAGAATGCGTCGCATTTGTGCACCCATATCTTGCTCGCCGACGACCAGACAGGCCGGAGACTCGGTCAGACGGTTGGTCACACGGACATTGTCCACCCGTGCTTCAAGTACGTCTTGAACACGCTTGACCAAATCCTCGTGCTGTTTGGCGCTTTCTTCTTGTGCCTTTTTGTCCTCATCGGTATCCAACTCACCGAGATCCAACTGCCCCTTGCCCACATCTTGAAATTGCTTTTCTTTGTAATCGACAAGGTGCCCCATGAGCCACTCATCAACACGATCCGACAACAGCAGGACTTCAATATCTTTTTTGCGCAGCGCTTCCAAATGCGGGCTATTTTTAGCGGTGTTGAAGTTTTCCGCAGCCACGTAGTAGATTTTATCCTGACCATCTTTCATTCGCTCGATGTACTCATCCAGCGATTGGTTTTGATCGGATTTGTCAGTATGAGTCGAGGAAAAGCGCAACAGCGATGCCACTTTTTCGCGATTGGCGAAATCTTCCGCCGGCCCTTCTTTCAGCACTTCGCCGAAAGCTTCCCAGAATTTTGCATAGTCTTCTGGGCTGTTTTTCGCCATCTTGCTCAGCATATCGAGCACGCGTTTGGTCAAGGCCGCTCGCATCGCATCAATGTTCGGATCTTTTTGCAGTATCTCCCGAGAAACATTCAAGGAAAGGTCATTAGAGTCAACCACACCTTTGATGAAACGCAGATACATGGGTAAAAACTGTTCAGCGTCATCCATAATGAAAGTGCGCTGCACATATAACTTCAAGCCACGAGAAGCATCACGGTTGTAGAGGTCAAACGGTGCTTTGGCGGGAATATACAGCAAACTGGTGTAGTCCAGTTTGCCTTCTACGCGGTTGTGGCTCCACTTTAGAGGATCTTCAAAGTCGTGTGAAACATGTTTGTAGAACTCTTTGTATTCGTCTTCGCTGACATCTGAGCGAGAGCGGGTCCATAGGGCTGTCGCACTGTTGATGGTCTCGTCTTCTGGCTCAGATTTTTCTTCCTCTTCGCCAGCGGCTTCTTTTTTCATGATAACGGGCAGAGAAATGTGATCAGAATACTTCTTAATCACAGAGCGCAAGCGCCATCCATCAGCAAATTCTTCAGCATCAGACTTCAAGTGCAGCACAATCGAGGTACCACGATCGGCTTTTTCTACACTCTCAACGGTAAATTCGGCTTCACCAGTACACTCCCAGTGAACACCCTCTGAGGCTGCATCACCGGCGCGACGGGAAAACACTTCCACACGATCGGCAACAATAAAGGCTGAGTAAAAACCAACCCCAAACTGACCAATCAATTGAGAGTCTTTCTTATCATCACCGGAGAGGTTATCAAGAAACTGTGCCGTACCGGATTTGGCAATGGTACCCAGGTGCTCGACCACCTCGTCACGGTTCATGCCGATACCATTGTCTGAAATAGTGACCGTTTTGGCCTCTTTATCAAAATCGATACGAATGGCGAGTTCAGAATCATCTTCGTACAAGCCTGAGTCTGACAGCGCCTGAAAACGCAATTTGTCCGCTGCATCAGAGGCGTTGGAGACCAACTCTCTGAGGAAGATTTCACGATTGGAGTACAGCGAGTGAATCATCAAATGAAGCAGTTGTTTAGCTTCGGTTTGAAAACCACGAGTTTCTTTTTGCGCTTCCACAGTCATTATCTAAAGCTCCTAAAAGTCTTTGCTAGGATGAATGGTTATGCCTGACAAAATGGGGGCGCAATAAGGGAATTCAAGGGGATAAATGGAGAGATTTATTGGAAACAGCGGATCGATAAGCCAGCCACCTGCCGCTAAGGGCTAAACCCTCAATTTAGCTGCAGGCGGAGAGACACTAATCAATCAGCAACTGCGCGCGAGCTCTGGCTATGGGCTTTGCGGCATCATCCTGCCATGCGACCACGCTTATATTGACCAATTTTCGACCAAAACGGACTATCTCACACTTGGCATAGGTGTCTTGAAACAAGCCTGCACGCACATAGTCGATAGAGAAATCGACCACTTTTGGCACTTTTATCACTTCCATCGCCATCATCACGTGAGTAATACCGCACATCTCCATAAAACCGCCCAATGCCCCACCATGCAGTGCAGGTAGTGTTGGATTACCGATATTGGTTCTTTTGGGAGGCAGATGAAAAGTTCCATCGGGCTCCATTAACATACCCAACAACTTGGCGTAGGGAATACCTTCCATCAGCAAATTGGGGTTGGCGCTTTCGCGAGCCTGTTGTGCCAGTTCTGTAATGTGACTCACGCCTTTCTCCCCACCATTTGATCATAGGCCTCCAACACAAACTCTCGAAAATTATCGAAAGCACCGCCATCCATACTGACGAAATTACCCACTGCTTGAGCAATTGGGCGCTCAGGATTACCTTGATGCGCGACACCTCGAGTAAAGATCACGTGTCGAGTGCTACGGTAAACCTCCGCCACAGCATAGATCGGCTTGTGAGGCTCCGCAGGGCCCATATAGTCAATACGCAAATCGATAGTGGGTGTAAGCCCCAAGTGCTCTAGAGCAGTGCTAGCGGTAAAACCACAGCAGGTATCCAACAAGGCAGTTATAGCTCCACCGTGGACGACGCCGGTTTCCGGATCTCCCACTAAATTTTCGTTGTAATCCAATTTCATGCCGACTTTATGGCGAGCGATATCTGTCACCTCGATACCAAGAGCATGGAAATGATCTTCTTTATTGGCGTGAACCATTAGTTCGCACAGCTTGCGAACGTCCTCCAAATCGACAGCCATGTCCATCCCGCTGGTTATTTGTGTTAAGTCGACTGAGTATAGCTCATATTAATCAATAACTTACTTGCGAAAACTGACAATATGACGCGCAAACATGGGCGTTTCTGTGCTATAAATTCGGTCTAGATTGGTATGTCCCCAAGAACAACACAAGGAAGCCCCATGAAAACTCTTCGCTACGTCATTCCACTAGCTGCACTGTCACTGCTAGGCTGCGAAACACAAACCTCGGAAGAAGCACAAATCATCTCCAAACTTTCGAACTGCGAAAAAGTACTGGCGCTGGTCGACCAACACCCCAAGCAGTTCTCGTCTCTCAGATTGAACCCTAAAAATACTGGCGCCATCACCGTCTGGGATGCACGCCATCACCTAATTGGTAAAGATTGTCAGGTATGGGGCTGGGGCAACAATAAAACTAACTATATGTGCAGTAAAACGGCTCCCAATAAGGCCGTTGCCATGGAGTACTTTACTGCGGCCAAAACCTTTACCGAGAGCTGCATCGGGAATTCTTGGGCTCTAGAAGAACGTCCGCGTAAAGTAGGTACCGGCATCAAGGCCACCTTCTCACGACCAAATAGCGAGACCGTCGTGGCCATGCATGCGGTAGAAACCAATGGTCTTTTCAACAATGAATGGACCGCCTACTTCTTTGTCGGCGATGGCAACGACTCGCTATAAGTGATTCGCGAACCCCCAAAACAAAAAAAGGCTGCCAATGGCAGCCTTTTTTACTGAACGAAGAACCGGTTTTACCAACCAGTGACTTCTTTCAGAGCTTCACCGATACCCGCCAAAGAGCGAACGGTTTTAACACCGGCAGACTCTAGCGCAGCGAACTTCTCATCGGCAGTGCCTTTACCACCAGAGATGATTGCACCAGCGTGACCCATGCGCTTACCTTCCGGAGCAGTAACGCCCGCAATGTAAGAAACAACAGGCTTGGTTACATTCGCTTTGATGTACTCAGCAGCTTCTTCTTCTGCCGATCCACCGATTTCACCGATCATTACAATCGCTTCGGTCTTTGGATCGTTTTCGAACAATTCAAGAATGTCGATAAAGTTAGAACCAGGAATTGGATCACCACCGATACCAACACAGGTAGATTGACCAAAACCGTAATCAGTAGTCTGTTTAACGGCTTCGTAAGTCAAAGTACCAGAGCGAGAAACGATACCCACTTTACCTGGCAAATGAATGTGACCTGGCATAATACCAATCTTACATTCGCCCGGAGTGATAACACCTGGGCAGTTTGGACCGATTAAAGTCACACCCAACTCATCACACTTCACTTTACACTCAAGCATATCCATAACAGGAATGTGCTCAGTGATACAAACGATCAGTTTAATGCCGCCATTTACTGCTTCAAGGATAGAATCCTTACAGAAAGGTGCAGGCACGTAGATAACAGAGGCATCAGCACCTGTCGCTTCTACCGCTTCAGCAACAGTGTTAAAAACCGGCAGACCAAGATGGGTAGTACCACCTTTACCTGGAGTTACACCACCAACCATTTGTGTACCGTACTCAATGGCTTGCTCTGAGTGGAAAGTACCCTGACCGCCAGTGAAACCCTGACAGATAACTTTAGTATCTTTATTAATTAAAACGCTCATTTGCTCGCCCCTTATTAACCTTTAGCCGCTTTGACAACTTGCTCAGCAGCATCGGTCAAGCTAGTTGCAGCAATAATGTTCAGACCGCTGTCAGCCAGTACTTTTCCGCCCAGTTCTGCATTGTTACCTTCTAAACGAACAACAACAGGAACCTTAACGCCCACTTCTTCAACCGCGCCCACAACGCCTTCGGCGATCAGGTCACAGCGAACAATACCGCCGAAGATGTTAATCAAAACAGCTTCAACATTGGCATCAGACAGAATAATTTTAAACGCTTCGATTACACGCTCTTTAGTTGCACCGCCGCCAACGTCTAGGAAGTTAGCTGGGTTGCCGCCATGCAGATTTACGATATCCATGGTACCCATGGCCAAACCGGCACCGTTAACCATGCAGCCGATGTTGCCATCAAGTGCTACGTAGTTAAGATCCCATTTTGCAGCGTTAGCTTCACGCTCATCTTCTTGGGTTGGATCGTGCACTTCTTTCAATGCTGGATGACGGTAGATTGCGTTGCCATCGATGACGATTTTCGCGTCAAGGCAATGCAGATCGTCAGCCGGAGTAATAACCAGAGGGTTAATTTCCAGAAGCGCCAGATCTTTTTCTTTGAACATTTTAGCCAGACCCATAAAGATCTGAGTAAATTGCTTGATTTGCTTACCTTCCAAACCCAGCTTGAACGCCAGATCTCGAGCTTGATAAGGCTGAGCGCCAGTCAAAGGATCGATAGTAGCTTTCAGGATTTTTTCTGGAGTCTCTTCGGCAACCTTCTCAATTTCAACACCACCTTCAGTAGATGCCATGAAAACGATGCGACGGCTTGAGCGGTCCACTACAGCACCCAAGTACAACTCTTGAGCGATGTCAGTGCACGGCTCAACCAAAATGCGACTTACCGGCTGACCATTTGCATCAGTCTGATAAGTAACAAGGTTGTTGCCCAGCCACTTTTTAGAAAATTCTTCGATTTCTGCTTTAGTGCTAACCAGCTTTACACCACCAGCTTTACCACGGCCACCCGCGTGCACTTGAGCTTTAACAACAAATTTGTCACCGCCGATAATATCGGCTGCAGCGGCAGCTTCTGCTGGCGTTTCAGCAGCGATACCTTTGGAAACAGGTAGGCCGTATTCGGCGAACAGCTGCTTACCTTGATACTCATGCAAGTTCATGTCTACTTTCCATCCACATGCGCCTAGGGCGCTCGATTTATTTCTTTGAAAACTGGCGAGCCAATCTCCAAGCTTGAGGTGCCGTCACTACTTAAGCATCCAGCAGTGACATCCCCCTTGGTGCGCTATTGATATTATTTTTTGCGCTTTTTGCGGTTTGGCATATGAATGGCGTGACCATTCACCGCCAAGGCAGCTTCCTTAACAGCTTCTGAGAAAGTTGGGTGACCGAAAACAGTCATTCCAATATCCTCAGCAGTGGTGCCAAACTCCATGGCAATTGCTACCTGCTGCACTAAATCTGATGCGCTGGGGCCGACGATGTGGCACCCCAATACACGGTCAGTCTTGGCATCGGCAATCATTTTCACCATTCCGTCTGCTTCATCGGCAGCGACAGCGCGTCCGACAGCAACGAATGGGAAGGTACCGACATTGTAATCCTCACCGTCCGCTTTTACCTGCTCCTCAGTGCGACCAACGGAGGCGACCTCGGGGTGGGTATAAATAACGTTGGGGATAATATCATAATTGATCAAAGGTTTTTGACCTGCGATGCGCTCAGCAACCATAACGCCCTCTTCGGAGCCTTTATGCGCCAACATTGGGCCACGAACTACGTCTCCAATCGCCCAAACACCTGGGGCATTGGTGGAACAGAGATCATTCACATAGATACTGCCACGCTCGTCGAGATTGACGCCACTGTCAGCCGCTAGCAGCCCCTCGGTAAATGGACGACGTCCAACACAAACAATCAGCTTGTCAAAAACAGCCTTTTGCTCGTTACCCTCTTTATCAGTATAGGAGACTTCAACTTCTTTACCCTTCACCTCAGTCGCCGTTACTCGACAACTAAGACGAATATCCAAACCTTGTTTGGTCAGAATCTTTTTGGTTTCTTTGGCAATCTGCTGATCCATGATGGCTAGAAAATCATCCATAGCCTCTAGGCAGACGACCTCAGACCCCAAACGACTCCATACTGAGCCCAATTCAAGACCAATAACTCCAGCACCAATAACACCCAAGCGCTTAGGCACCTCTTGGAACTCCAAAGCACCCGTTGAGTCGACAATAACGTCACCGTCAACAGGAGCCATGGGAATGCTCACTGGCACAGAACCCGATGCCAGAATGACATTCTCAGCCTCTAATACCTGCGTCTCGCCATCGTTTGCAACAAACTCAACCTTGCGACCAGCCAACAGCTTTCCTGAGCCATAAAGGGATGTCACCTTGTTAGCCTTGAACAGGCCACCGATACCACCTGACATCTGCTTCACAACTTTCTCTTTGCGAGCAATCATTGTAGGCACATCAATCGCCACATCACCGGTACTGATGCCATGCCCACCGAGAGCCGCTTTTGCATCGTGATACTTATGAGAACTATCCAACAGCGCTTTAGACGGAATACAACCTACGTTCAAGCAAGTACCGCCGTTGACGCCTTTACCCTTGTCATCCTTCCACTTCTCAATACACGCAGTTTTCAAACCCAACTGAGCTGCACGGATAGCGGCAACATAACCCGCAGGGCCTGAACCGATAACAATGACATCGAATTTATCCGACATATGGAATGTCCTAAATAGTTAAAGTGTTTGTCTCTGCCTCAAGAACAACACATAAGCTGATCTCTCGAGGCTTCGTATTCTTCGCACGCATAAAAGTTCACGCACTCACATTTCGATCTTACAACTCCAACAAAATACGCGCCGGGTCTTCAATCATATCTTTGATGGCAACCAAGAACTGAACCGCATCTTTACCATCAATCAATCGGTGATCGTACGACAAGGCCAAATACATCATCGGTAAGATCTTCACTTCACCATTCACAGCCATCGGGCGCTCTTTAATGGCGTGCATACCCAAGATTGCAGTTTGTGGTGGGTTAATAATAGGCGTAGACATCAGAGAGCCGAAGCCACCACCATTTGAAATCGAGAAGGTACCTCCGGTCATTTCTTCGATGGTCAGCTTTCCGCTCTGGGCGCGCATACCATAGTCTCTGATGGTGTTTTCTATGGTCGCCAAACTCAGGTGTTCCGCATCGCGAATAACTGGAACCACTAACCCTTTCTCTGTCGAAACAGCAACACTAATATCCTGATAACCATGATAGACAATATCATCACCATCAATAGAGGCGTTAACTGCAGGAAAACGTCGCAGAGCCTCTACCGCAGCTTTCACAAAAAAGCCCATAAAGCCCAGGCGAGTACCATTGTGAGACTTCTCGAACTGCTCTTTGTACTTCTTACGCAGTTCCATCACCGGCGCCATGTTCACCTCGTTGAAGGTGGTTAGCATAGCAGTCCCTTGTGACGTTTCCATTAAGCGCTCAGCAATACGCTTACGCATACGAGTCATAGGCACACGCTTTTCAACACGCTCACCTGACAACGAAGATGGAATCGCTGCCGCTGCTGGTACCGCAGCCGGAGCTGCTGGAGCCTTCGCCGCAGGAGCTGCAGCCGGTGCATTAGCGACATCTTCTTTGGTGATACGACCGTCTTTACCGGAGCCAGACAGGGTGGCCAGATCAACACCCTTTTCGTTGGCCAGCTTGCGGGCTGACGGGCTAGCAGCGGCCACGCCCTCTTCAGCTGCAGGTGTTTCAGTAGCAACCTCTGCCGCAGGGGCCGCACCGGCAGCGCCCGCAGTGAACTGCGCAATGACTTCATTGCTGAGAATTGTCTCACCTTCACCTTTGATGATTTCGGCAATGACGCCGTCGGCAGGTGCAACCACTTCCAGTACAACTTTGTCCGTTTCAATATCAACAATTAGATCATCGCGAGATACCGCCTCGCCAGGTTGTTTATGCCAAGTGGCGATGGTGCCATCCTGAACAGATTCAGGAAAAGTTGGTGCTTTAATTTCGATGCTCATTCTTTTGTTCCTTAGCGCTTTGCTAACAAAATTTTCAACCGAGGCACTACATCAGCCTCGGCTTTTATTGATTGCTTCAAAAATATTACGAGATACTTACCCGCCCTATTCGACGGTCAATGCCTCATTAATAAACCGAGTCTGCTCTTCCAAGTGAATCGACATATATCCAGCTGCCGGTGCGGCAGAGGCGTCACGCCCGACATAACTCAGATACAAATCTGGATTCAGATCATGCAAGACTCGACGCATGTGATGCTGACTACTGTACCAAGCCCCCTGATTCATTGGCTCTTCTTGACACCAAACCACTTCGCTCAGATTGCTAAACGGTGCCAACGCAGTTTTTAATTCGTCTTCAGGGAACGGATAAAGCTGCTCCAACCGAACCAAAGCCACATCTTGCTGCTGTCCTTCCATGCGCGCTTCAAGTAAATGGTAATAGACTTTACCGCTACACAAAACGACTCGCTTGACGCCTTCGGGAGCCAGTTCCTGCTCTCCAATTACGTTCTTGAAAGAGCCTTCGGCCAGCTCTTCTAGAGAAGAAGTTGCCAGTTTATGTCGCAAGATCCACTTAGGGCTCATGACCACCAACGGACGACGCATAGGGCGAACCGCTTGACGACGTAGTAAATGGAAAACCTGTGCCGGCGTGGTTGGAATGCAAACTTGAATGTTGTGCTCAGCACACAATTGCATGTAACGCTCTAAACGTGCGGAAGAATGCTCTGGGCCCTGACCTTCATAACCGTGCGGTAAAAGCATGGTTAAGCCGCATAAACGACCCCACTTATGCTCGCCACTGGTAATGAACTGATCGATAACGACCTGTGCGCCGTTGGCAAAGTCACCAAACTGTGCCTCCCAGATAACCATCGCATTTGGGGTGGTTGTGGCGTAACCATACTCAAACGCCAGCACCGCCTCTTCTGACAGGAAGGAATCATAGATATCGAACGGAGGCTGTTCTTCGCTCAGATTACCTAGAGGAACGTAGCTAGAACCGTCTTTCTGATTGTGAACAACAACGTGGCGATGTGAGAAGGTACCACGCCCAACATCTTGTCCGGTTAGACGAACACGAGTGCCCTCTTCCAGAATGGTGGCGTACGCCAAGGTCTCAGCCATACCCCAATTAATGGGCATTGCACCACCAGCCATTTTACGACGGTCATCATAAATTTTCTGAACTTGACGCTGTACCTGAATACCATCAGGAACTTCACACATTTTCTGTGCAAGCTCTTGCAACGCTTTTAGGTCATAGCCGGTGTTGGCTGGTGTTTTCCAGTCGTGACCGATATAAGGCGTCCAATCGACAAATAGTGATTTGTCGGGTTCACTGACCAAACCTTGTGCCACGTGCTCGCCGCGATCCAAAGCAGCGCGGTAATTGTTGGCCATTTCATCAGCTTCCGCCTGACTAACAACACCTTCTGCGACCATTTTCTCGGCAAACAAAGTACGGGTCGTCTTTTGCTTGCGAATAGTCTGATACATTAATGGTTGGGTTGAAGACGGCTCGTCGGTTTCATTGTGACCGCGACGACGATAACAAACCAAATCAATAACCACGTCTTTTTTAAACTCGTAGCGATAATCCATCGCCAACAGGGTCACAAACAAAACCGCTTCTGGATCGTCAGCGTTTACGTGAAAAACGGGGGCTTCGACAACTTTAGCGACGTCAGTACAATACTCAGTAGAGCGAGCATCCTCGCGTCGACTAGTGGTGAAACCAACCTGATTATTGATGACGATATGCAGCGTACCACCGGTACCATATGCACGGGTCTGAGACATTTGGAACGTCTCCATCACCACACCCTGACCAGCAAACGCGGCATCACCGTGCACTGAAATAGGAACAACTTTGCTACCCAGTGGATCTTCACGTCGATCCTGACGCGCTCTCACCGAACCCTCAACAACGGGAGAAACAATCTCCAAGTGTGATGGGTTAAATGACATCGCCAAATGCACTTCACCACCAGGCGTCATGACATTTGAAGAAAAGCCCTGGTGATATTTCACATCACCGGAACTATCAATAATTCTTTTACCTTCAAACTCGTTGAACAAGTCTGTTGGGTTCTTACCCAAGGTATTGACCAAGGTATTGAGTCGACCACGGTGAGCCATACCCAGCACAATCTCTTTTGCGCCATGCTCGCCTGCACGACGAATCAAACCATCCAAAAGAGGAATAAAACTCTCACCACCTTCGAGACCAAAACGCTTGGTACCGGGATACTTTGAATCTAAGTGACGCTCTAGGCCTTCTGCTGCCGTCACACGCTCAAGAATTCTCTTGCGGAAATCAGATTCAAACGTCGGGTTTGAACGCACACTTTCCAAACGCTGCTGCAACCATTGTTTCTCAGCAAAGTTGGTAATGTGCATAATTTCTGGGCCGACGGAGCCACAGTAAGTCTGCTCTAGAGAATCAATAATCTCTTTAAGAGTCGCCTCTTCTTTACCAAAAAAGGTATTACCGGTTTGAAACACAGTATCGAGATCGGCGGGAGTCAATCCATGGAAAGCCATATCCAAGTCAGGAACTTGCTCTCGCTCCATTAACCCTAATGGATCCAGTGCGGCTTTTTGGTGACCACGGAAACGATATGAGCTGATCAACTGAACGACTTTAATCTGCTTGCGTTCATGCTCAATATTGGCACCACCAGAACCTGGGGCCGCCAAAGGACGCGCGCGATTTTTACCGAGCAACTCAAAATGCTCTCGTATAACCGAGTGAGGAGTATCTTGGGAAACGACGCCTTCTACACGTGGCAACTGATCAAAATAGTTGCGCCACTCTTCCGGGACGGCGTTAGGATCATGTAAATAGGTATCGTAGAGTTCTTCGACATAGGCAGCGTTCCCACCGGAGATATGGGAAGTACTCCAAAGTCGCTCCATGATGCTGTCTTGCATTTGTGCCCACCTTAAAACAGGGCATAGCTGTCCATGCAAGCAAATATGGCATGCCTACCTATCTGACACGGCTTCACCGTCCGCAATCTCGCCGATGAGACCTCTTCCCGGCGTATAGACTGCTTCTGTTTGCACAGCTCATCGATTGGAGTGATCCATCAATGCTCAAAAGTGCGTGAACCCCGTGAGAAACAAGCAAACTCGCTTATCTACCTCACACAGTTAGCTCGGGACCCAAGTTTATCAGGCTGCCCGATATACCCCTGCTATTACTAGCGATTAGCTAACAGTAAAAAACCTTATCTTTTGGATAGGGTTTCGTTCTTTTCCGGACATTGATCTCTGTCGAGACATGCCCAAATCTATAATTTTTATAAAGCGGATTCCTCGAGCCTCGCACTTATGCAAGCACTTAAGGAATCGCTAGGGTCTCTGCACTAAATTCGGTACTGACAGCCGCCTCTATAGTGGGCGGCTTTTGTCATTTTCTAGGTACCGCTTTGAATCAACATATTACGAATATGGCCAATGGCGCGAGTTGGATTCAAGCCCTTCGGACATACTGACACACAGTTTTGAATACCGTGACAGCGGAAAACGCTGAACGGGTCATCCAAATTAGCCAGACGATCTTCAGTCGCAGTATCACGGCTATCGGCCAAGAAACGGTAGGCTTGAAGCAAACCAGCAGGACCAATGAATTTATCCGGATTCCACCAGAAAGATGGGCAACTGGTTGAGCAGCATGCACATAAAATACACTCGTAAAGACCGTCCAACTTGGCACGTTCTTCTGGAGACTGCAGACGCTCAATGGCGGGCGCAGGCGTATCATTTTGCAGGAATGGCTCGATCTTTTTGTATTGAGCGTAAAACTGGCTCATATCAATAACAAGATCACGAATCACTGGCAAGCCAGGTAACGGACGCAAAATCAGAGTGTTCTTTTCTACACACTCAGACAAAGGCTTGATACAAGCCAAACCGTTTTTGCCGTTGATGTTCATGCCATCGGAACCACATACACCTTCACGGCATGAGCGGCGGAAAGCCAAGCTGCTATCTTGCGCTTTCAGCAATTCAAGTACGTCCAATACCATCAGGTCTTTGCCTTCGGTATCGATTTCGTAGCTCTGCATGTAAGGCGCTGAGTCAGTCTCAGGATTGTAACGATAAACTTCTACTTTCAACATTAGTCAGCCCCCAATTAGTAGGTACGAATCTTAGGTTCGAACGCTTCCATGGTCTTAGGCGCGAAGTTAACCGCACGCTTGCCCACACGTTTGTCTTCTGGGTAGTACATTGAGTGGCACAACCAGTTTTCATCATCACGATCTTGGAAATCTTCACGTGCGTGCGCACCGCGAGACTCTTTACGCTCTTCCGCAGCAATGGCAGTCGCCTCAGCCACTTCCAACAAGTTTTGCAGCTCAAGCGCTTCAACACGAGCGGTGTTGTAGGCGTTGGATTTATCAGAAAGCTTAACGTTAGAGATACGCTCACGCAGATCAGCCAATTTCTTGATGCCATCTTGCATGAATTCACCTTTACGGAATACACCAAAGTGATTCTGCATCGTGTTCTGTAGCTCTTTGCGCAACTCAGCAGCGCCTTCACCATTGTTGGTGTTATTCAAGTTGTTCAAACGAGAAGTTGCGGCCTCGAGATCAGACTCGCTCGCTTCGCGGTGTTCAACACCTTCACGCAGGGCTTTCTCAATGAACAAGCCAGATGCGCGACCAAATACCACCAGATCAAGCAGTGAGTTACCACCCAAACGGTTAGCGCCGTGCACAGATACACAAGCCACTTCACCACAGGCGTAGAAACCATCGATTACTTTATCATTGCCATCGGCATCAACAGTCAAGGCCTGACCATCAACGTTGGTTGGAATACCGCCCATCATATAGTGACAAGTAGGAACAACTGGGATTGGCTCTTTAACCGGGTCTGCGTGAGCAAAAGTACGAGACAGCTCGAGAATACCTGGCAGCTTGGCATTCAGAGTTTCTTCACCCAAGTGATCCAATTTCAGGAATACGTGATCCCCTTCAGGACCACAACCGCGCCCATCCAGAATCTCAAGCACCATCGAACGAGCAACAACGTCACGACCGGCAAGATCTTTAGCGTTTGGTGCATAGCGCTCCATGAAACGCTCGCCATCTTTGTTGACCAAATAACCGCCTTCACCGCGACAGCCTTCAGTAACCAAAACACCGGCACCGGCAATACCGGTTGGGTGGAACTGCCACATCTCGATGTCTTGAACAGGGAAACCTGCACGCAAAGACATACCGATACCATCACCAGTATTGATGTGAGCATTAGTGGTAGAGGCGTAAATACGACCCGCGCCACCTGTAGCAAATACGGTTGCCTTAGACTTAACGTAAACTACTTCACCGTCTTCGATGTTCATGGCGATAACGCCTGTCACCACACCGTCTTGGTTTTTCACAAGATCAATGGCAAACCACTCATTCAGGAATACAGTGTCGTTCTTTACATTGCCTTGATACAAGGTATGCAGCAAAGCGTGACCGGTACGGTCAGCAGCAGCACAAGTACGTGCAGCCTGGCCACCACGACCAAAATCTTTGGACTGACCACCGAATGGACGCTGATAGATACGACCTTCTTCTGTACGAGAGAAAGGCATACCCATGTGATCCAGCTCATAAACAGCTTCAGGACCTACATTACACATGTACTCGATAGCGTCTTGGTCACCGATATAATCGGAACCCTTAACGGTGTCGTACATGTGCCAACGCCAATCATCATTGGGGTCATCTGAAGCAATCGCACAGGTAATACCACCTTGGGCAGACACGGTGTGAGAGCGAGTTGGAAATACTTTAGTAATTACTGCGGTTTTGTAGCCGGACTGGGCCAGCTGAAGCGCAGCGCGCATACCAGCACCGCCGCCACCTATTACAATACCGTCGAAAGAAATCGTACGCATATTAGACATTGCTTAAAATCCCCACAAAATTTCGATACCCCAAACCACGTAGGTCACGGTGACCACGCCGAGCGCCATCTGCGCTATAACACGCAAAACAGTGGCCTTAGCCCCCATCATGCGGTTGGTTAGGTAATCAGTTAATACAGCCCACAAACCAATCCAAGCGTGAGCAGCTAGGGAAAGCAAAGTGATCAAACTGAAGACGCGCATCCACAGAGTGCTATAAAGCTCTTTCCATTCTGTGTAACCCACATCAGGTGTCGTTAAGATGAAGCCAACCAGAAACACAACGTAAGCAGCCATGGCAACGCCACTGACTCGTTGAATCATCCAATCATAAAGGCCGCTACGGCCGAAACTTGTTACTGCGGTTACCATACCCATACTCCCGCTAATACGATTAAGACGATAGCAACTACCAAAGCGATTTTCGCGCCGGTTTGGCCACCCTCTAAGGTTTCACCAATTCCACAATCCATAATTAGATGACGAATACCCGCTACCATATGGTAGGCAAGCGCCGCCAAGGTTCCCCAGATAAGGAACTGATAGATTGGGTTTTGTAACCCTTCTTTTAATGCAGCAAAGCTTTCTTCTGACTCCAAGCTGGCGTCGAGCATACAAAGCAGAATTGCAACACCGGCAAACAGGATTACCCCTGAAATACGATGAAGAATGGAAACATAGGCCGTTATAGGAAGTTTTATTGTGGCAAGGTCAAGATTGACAGGTCTGTTCTTGTTCACGGTTGAGTCACACCTTTTTTCGCCTGTAGACAGGCATTATGTAGATTACGCTTTAACTATCTCAATAGATGAGATTTTTAAGTCGCACATCCCCCAAGCATAGGCAGCCAACACAATTTGTGCCAACCAGCCCCTCGCAAGACGCGCGAAATTATAGAGAGACGCCTGTAAAAAAACAACAAAATAGCGACGCATCAGTCACTTAGTTCGACTAAAGTTCAATTTTATTTAGCCAGTAAAGTCGTAAAAATCAACAATGAGGCCATTTAGTAGCCTCCCGCACCATTATCGAGCCAAGTGCACCACTGGCGACCACAATTTTCTATACTGGGGGCGAACACGGCAAATTTAGACTATCTTTGGGAATATCTCGTATTTTACAGACCAATATCAATTGACAATCCAATCGGGCACTTTATAGTGTGCCCCGCCTCACAGTCCGTTTTAGTGTCGCTGAAGATGACAAAAAGCGGGTTTGTACATACATTCTTTACAACAGGAGTCCGTAATGACTGATAAGAAAGCGCACCTTTCGGTCGACGGTTTGGAAGCATCCATCGAATTACCGATCTATTCTGGTACCATTGGCCCAGACGTAATCGACGTCACCAGCCTAACCAGCAAAGGTTACTTCACTTACGATCCCGGCTTTATGTCCACCGGATCATGCGAATCCAAACTGACTTACATCGACGGCGGTAAAGGCGTCTTACTGCACGGCGGCTACCCCATTGAGGAGCTTGCCAACAAGTCAGACTACCTGGAAACTTGCTACTTGCTGCTAAATGGCGAACTGCCAAACGCAGAGCAAAAGAAAGAATTTGTAGACATCATCACCAACCACACCATGGTTCACGAGAATATTGCCCGCTTCTTCCGCGGCTTCCGTGCAGATGCCCACCCAATGGCAATCATGTGTGGCGTTGTTGGCGCACTGTCTTCCTTCTACCACGATTCACTGGACATCAACGACGAAGAGCATCGCAAGATCTCTGCTCACCGCCTGATTGCCAAAATGCCTACTCTGGCAGCCATGACTTACAAGCACCACGTTGGTCAGCCGTTCATGTATCCAAACAACAAGCTCTCATACTCTGAGAACTTTCTTCACATGATGTTTGGCACTCCTTGCGACGACCCAGAAGTCAATCCTGTTTTGGCTCGCGCCATGGACAAGATCTTCCTGTTGCACGCCGACCATGAGCAAAACGCTTCAACCTCTACCGTACGTCTGGCTGGCTCTTCTGGCGCCAACCCGTTTGCCTGTATCGCCGCTGGTATTGCTACCCTGTGGGGCCCTGCTCACGGCGGAGCCAACGAAGCTGTACTGAACATGCTGGAAGAAATCGGCACTGTAGATCGCATTGATGAGTTTGTTGCTAAAGCGAAAGACAAAAACGATCCTTTCCGTCTGATGGGCTTCGGTCACCGCGTTTACAAGAACTTTGACCCTCGCGCCAAAGTAATGAAAGAGACCTGTGACGAAGTACTGACGGAGCTTGGCCTAGAGAACGATCCTCTGCTCGCTATCGCCAAACGTCTTGAGCAGATTGCTCTGGAAGACGAATACTTCATCCAGAAGAAGCTTTACCCCAACGTAGACTTCTACTCTGGCATCATCATGAAGGCAATCGGCATCCCAACTGATATGTTCACTGTTATCTTTGCTACCGGTCGCACCGTTGGCTGGATTGCTCACTGGCATGAAATGATCAGTAATTCATACAAGATTGGTCGTCCTCGCCAGCTGTATAAAGGCTACGCTCCACGTGAGTTTCCGCCTCTGGAAGAGCGCAAGTAAGCACTCTTTCAATTCATAAAAAAGGCCGCTATCGCGGCCTTTTTTATGAGCAGTACAAGAATGTAGTATAACTACAGTTTATATCACTACATCAATCAACTAAATCTGCATGCCAACTCCTTGTGCCATCAAAGCCAACAAGCCTGCAATTAACAATAATACCCCTCCACCTTCCAATAGAACTGCACGCCAACGCTGATGCACACCAGCCACAATATCCGCCCTTTCAGCACGACACCGAGACTCATCATTGGCCGCATCACCAACGTAGTGTAACGACAACTCTCGACATCGTAGACGCGCATACTCAACCTTTACGCTAGTGTGCTTGCGACGGGAAGACTCAATGGCCAATTCCCATATCGACGCCTTACAACGCTGCAGCCGTATCTCTCGAGCAGCAACGGCCAACGCTTTGCGATCAACAGCCATAACAACAACCAAACCACATCAATACCCAACTGTAACTCTAGTTAAGACGTCAATGTCAGCAAAAGCAAACACGTTATTAGTGACTATACTTGACAGAGCCTGGCAAGGCTCATGAAGCATCCAATAAAAACCACTCCTAAAGCTCTAGGGCGCATCGGCCGATAGCGGTATATCCCGTGTCACCCAACCTGTTGAGGACTCACATGAAACTAAACAGTCACAGTCTCCAAGCCCGCTTGATATTGCTGGTCATGGGAGGACTGCTATCTCTGTTAACCGTATCTATTCTCTCTATGTCCGCCCTCAATGACAGCTTGGCAGACTATCGAGAGCTACTGCACGAACACGTACGAATTGAAAACAGCATTAATCAGATGAACTTTACCTTTAAGGTGCAGGTTCAAGAGTGGAAAAACACTCTCCTCAGAGGTTATGACAACTCCAATCGAGAGAAATACTGGGGCCGCTTCAAACAGCGTCAAGACGAAATCCAAAACCTCGGAAATCAGTTAATCCCCTCAATCAAAGCCCCAGACAAACAAGCACAAGTACGCGAATTTATCGATTCGCATGCCACCATGGGCACCAAATACAACCAAGGTTTCAATGACTTTGTTGCAGCGGATTATGACCCAAAAGCAGGCGATAAAGCCGTAAAAGGCATGGACCGCGCGCCCTCAAAACTACTCACCAACGCTGCGGCAGACTTCGCCAAAGAAAGAGCAGACTTCGCCAAGCTCGTCGAAGAGCACAGCGAAAGCGTCAGTTTTTGGTCGCTCGTTGCCGTCATATGCGTCACACTGATTGTTATAGGGTTTCTCTGGTTAGTGCTTAAAAATGCCTTTCTAAACCCGCTGTCGATTGTCATGGGAAAAATTACTCAACTGTCAGAAGGCGACTTCACCGCCACCATCGACACCTCCGGCAACGATGAACTCGGACAACTCTCACGCAACTTAAGCCACATGCAATCTGAGATTGTCGAAGTATTGACCCGAGTGAAAAACACCTCAAATGAACTGCAGACCGCGTCTCAATCAATTAATCAGACGGCCAGCAATATCACTCAGCATACAGGCGCCACCGAGCAATACACCGATCAAGTTTCCAACGCCATTAGTGAAATGTCTGACACAGTGCAAGATGTTGCCGCCAACGCCGCCGGTGCCGCCGATGCCGCCCAGCAAGCCGATCAGAATGCTCAGCAAGGCTTGAAAGTAATGGATGAGACGATCACCTCGATCAACGCCCTCTCCGACGAAGTTGATCGAGTCGCCAACGCCATGAACCAATTAGAGAAAGATACGGCCAGCGTGGGAGCCGTACTCGACGTTATCAAAGGCATTGCAGAGCAGACCAACCTGCTAGCACTGAATGCCGCTATCGAAGCGGCTCGCGCTGGCGAGCAAGGACGAGGTTTTGCAGTAGTGGCCGACGAAGTTAGAGCCTTGGCGCAACGCACCCAAGAATCTACAGAAGAGATTCAACAAATTATCGAAACGGTACAAAATGGCGCAGCGCAAGCGGTAAAAGCGATGGAAGGCAGTCAGGAACAAACGCGTAACACCGTGGAGCTGGCGACCAATGCCGGTGGCTCGATTCAAGAAATTACCGGCTCAGTCACCAGCATTCGCGATATGAATACTCAAATTGCAACGGCCGCGGAGCAACAGAGTTGCGCTGCCGATGAGATTCGTAAAAACGTGGAAAGTATGGCCGGTCTCGCTAGAGATGCACACTCAAGCGCTCAAGAATCTACCGCCGTCGCCAATCGCCTGGATGAATCGTCAAACGATCTGAGCCAACTCATTGCACGGTTTAGAACCTAATCTGGGTCACGAGACCTAGCGCAACCGTTAAGCCCTAGGTCTTAATTTGAATCCCGTACTGAATTCAGTCGGGAGATAATCCCGCAGTATTGGTATTGAGTGAATACCACCGCCCGGCGCACTAATTATTTGGTCAGCTCTTCCAACATGCGCTTATTGACCTCACCCCATTGCGGTAAACTCTGCTGGCTATTGGCTTTTAACTTTCTACCCCGAGCCTTGGCCAGCCACAAACCCTCACCATTAAAGCTGTAGATCGGCAGTAAATCGGTGCGCTGCGATGCGGGTAAAATGGTTTTATTGATATTGTCGAGAATTAAAGGCTCTGCCTCAGGCGAAGGGTAGTAGGCCAGCACCATATGCGCCTGATTGTAATCGAGAGCTTTGACATAGGTAATGCGTATCTTTTCGGTATCCACACCAATTTCACTGAGGGTGAAATACTTGCCGATGGAAAAATCCTCGCAATCCCCGCCATTAGTGGCCAGAGTCTCAATTGGGGTGGCCCAGTAGTCCTCTTTTTTCCAATGTTCTAAGTCACTCACCCACTCAATTTGATTGAAGAAGTCGTTGGCAGAGATAATTTTTTCCCTATCGCTCAAGGTTCCAATGCGATTGCTCGACAGCATTAGGTCCTGCCAATTTTCGACTCGTAGCCGGGCCTCACGATCGTATTTACGCTCGATAAACTCAAAAACTTTTTCATCCATATCGAGAAACTGAGCTGATGCAAGTGTCGCAAACCCAGCTACAAACAACGCCGATCCGACCAACTGAACCCATCCCTTGAGGGGCAGTTTTTTCATCCAGCTCGACTCCACATTCACAATTAGCTACAACCTCAAAACGCAAAAAGTATAGAACACCTGATCGCAGGCAATATCAACCGCGAAACACTTACGCCACCTTAGTAGTTGTTGTCGGCAAAAAAAAGCGAAAATCCAGCCAGTCGCAAAATAATGAATTTCAGGATACAATTCCGCACTGCGAAACAACCTTACTACTCATAAATATGGCAGACAGCGCCCAAAAAGGCATTTTATTTGTGTTAGCAACCGCATTGGTGGGAAGCACTGCGGCGGCAGCTGGCAAGCTGGCATCGCAGGATCTTGACACGCCCATGATTGTGTTTGTACAGTACGCTATCTGTCTGATGGTGATGGTGCCTCGGTTCGCCAAGCAGGGCATAAGCTCACTGAAGACCCAGCGCCTAAAGACTCATCTTATTCGCGGCGCCGGGGGGTGGATCAGCTTTTTCGCATTCTACAGCGCCCTCGCCGATATCCCCTTGGTCGATGCCAACCTCTTGCGCAATACCGCCCCACTCTTTGTACCACTCATCGTCTTCCTCTGGTCGAGTACATTGGTGCCGCGCAACCGCTGGATCCCGCTCATTTTGGGATTTGTTGGGGTGGCGATTATTCTGCGCCCCGATACTGGCGGCGAAGGCTTTAACTACGCCTACCTAGTGGGCCTGAGTTCGGGGGCACTGCTGGCGGTCTCCATGGTCGGCACTCGCTTGCTGTCTCATTCAGAGAGCAGCGGTACCATTATGTTCTATTATTTCGCCCTGTCTTTCGTCCTGAGCACACCTTTTGCCATTGCTAACTGGCAAACAATCCCTCTGCAAAGCTGGCCTTATTTAATCTACATCGGTGTATCGATTTTTATCGCCATGTGGCTCTACACCAAAGCCTACAGCTACGCCAAACCCAGCTTAGTATCACCCATCAGCTACTTCTCTGTGGTCTTCTCTGGGCTCATTGGTTGGCTGATCTGGGGGCACGTGCCCACGCTCTTATCAGTAGCGGGTATGGGTATCGTCATTTGTGCCGGTATTTGCACGGTTTACTTGGGCAATGGCGATCAACAAGCGACCGCGCCGCCCTCCTCCAACACGAAAGGATAACTATGGCTGTCTTTCAAGCACTTGAACCGCCCTTCAATAAGTTACTGGGATTTGTCGTCGAAGAATGGCAAGAGGGACACGCCCGCATTGAGGTCGAGGTCCAACCTGAACACGGCAATTCCCACGGAATTCCCCACGGCGGTTTTCTCTGTAGCTTATTGGATGTTGCCACAGCCCTTCCCGGTATCTATTGCCCGCATCCGGACCGTATTCGACGCGCATTGACGCTGTCACTGAACACAAGTTTTGTCGGTCAAGCGTCATCGCGTCATCTCTATGCGATCGGCAAGATTACCAGTGCAGGCTATAAGATTTTCCACTCTAGCGCAGAGGTCTTCGACAGCAACGATCGCCTGCTCGCGACGGGCCACGCTATGCTTAAATACCGCAAAGGGTGTGAAAGTCTCGAAGGTATGGCACTGGAAGACTGGCACGCCCTGACACAAAAATAGCCTCCATGACTCAGCAACGATTTACAGACATGTGTAAAATTCCAATCGCTAGGAGTAAGGCGTGACTCAGATTCCTGGACTTCCCCGTCAACCGGGCGAAGAAACTGACAGAAAATTTATTGAAGCGCTGGCCCGCGGGCTGGATGTGTTGCGAGCCTTTCAACCGGGCGATGGTTTTCTCGGCAATCAAGAAATTGCCCAGCGCACTGGGCTGCCAAAATCGAGTGTGTCGAGACTCACTTACACACTCACGCAATTGGGGTATCTCACCTACTCGGATCGCATGGAGAAATATCAACTCGGCAGCGGCGTATTGGCGCTGGGCTACGCCTTTGTTTCTAATTTGGCCATTCGCCAAATCGCCAAACCACTGATGCAGGAACTCGCCAACAATACGGGAACCTCTGTCGGACTGGCCGATCGCGATCGATTAAAAATGATCTACGTGGAGTACTGTTCGCCGGTTAATGTCATGGCATTTCGTCACGAAGTGGGGGATCGCGTACCGCTGGCGACTGGGTCTGCTGGACGCGCTTACATCGCCTCTCTCGCTCAAGATGAGCGTGATTTCTTTTATCAGCACATGGAAAAACGCTACCCGGAACAATGGGCCGAGTGGAAACGCGGTATTGAAGACAGCCTTCGCTGCTTTGAAGAAAAGGGCTTTTGCCGCTCTTACGGTGACTGGAACGAAGACGTGAATGGTATATCCGTGCCCATCACCTTGGGCAAGAACACGACCTATAGCTTTAACGCCGGTGGCCCTGCCTATCGCCTATCGCCTGAGTTTCTGGAGCAAGAAGTTGCACCGCTGCTAAAGAACATGGTGCGTAATATCGAAGCAACGCTGATACGTTATTAACAGATAAAGACCTAGCACTCCAATAGATGAAACTCGGTTGGTAAGGGGCTAAGGCAACGCATTGTGTCACAACTTGCCGACACCTCAACTCGCAGCATTAAGTTGGTCAGTCCGCTAGGCTATGAGCAATAGTATTTGTTATACGAGACACCCCTTCATGGCCGACGACAACACAACTCAACATACTCGAACGATCATCGAGCAGTATAGTGAACACTGGCAAGCGCTAGATCTTGAGGCCATTCTCGCCCTCTACGCCGATGACATTGAGTACTTCGATTTCTTCGCCAATGAAAAAATACCCTTTCATGAATTGCGCGATTATGTCTCGCTCAGCCTACCTCGCTCGCCCAAAAGTGCGATTCGATCAATGGACCGCATTCGCGTCGATGGCGATACCGGCTTCAGCCAGTACACCTATGTTCTTGAGCAAAATGATGGCCGCGTGGTGACTTATCAAAATGCTGAGGCCATCACCGTCAAAAATGGAAAGATCATTCGTATACACGAATATTCGTCGCTCATTCATACGGATGACAGCGAACGCAGTACCGACGAAATCCGCAAACTCGGACTCACTCCTTCACGCTGCCATCTCATCTGTCAGGAACTCGAAGACTACTTCAACCTCGCCCGCCCCTTCCTCAGTCACCAGATTACCTTGGCCGATATCGCAACCCCAATGGGCTATACCCGCAATCAACTGTCCTATGTACTGAACCATTCACTGGGTCGTAGTTTTTACGAATACTTGAATGAAGCTCGAATCGCTTACCTGCTAGAGTATCGAACTAACGATGAGAGCCTTACCGAAGCCGCGCACAATGCGGGCTTCAGCTCCGTGTCCACCTTCTACAAATTTTTTAAACGCTATACCGGCACTACACCCGGTAAGTATTTCTCGCGCGACTAGTGACTAAACAGACTTTTTCGTCCGGTCCCGCTGGAATAGTTTTTCGAGCGCTAGGCCTCTATGCTAGGGCTACCTAACAGTCATTAGAAAAGCTCATGCAATACCATCCCACCAGCCTGTGGATGTCATCTTTGACCGACAATCAATCCACCACATCACGCGATCCTCTTGAACAAGATATTGACGTGGACGTGGCCATTATCGGCGCCGGCTACAGTGGCCTGTGGACCGCCTACTACCTAAAGCAAGCCGCGCCGGAACTCTCGATTGCAATATTGGAAGCTCATCAAGTTGGCTTCGGTGCCTCTGGCCGCAACGGTGGCTGGCTAATGGGAGCCATAGATGGCGAGGATTCCTTACTCGATGCACTCAGCCTCGAAGAAAAATTGCGAGCACGAAAAATTATTCACGGCATTGTCGATGAAGCAAACCGCGTTTTTCAGAAAGAAAGTATCGATTGTGATTTTTCGCACGGAGGCTACCTTTCGATGGCCGCGAGATATCCGGAGCAATTATCTCGAGCTCAGGCCTCACTGAAAGAATATCGAGCAGATGGCTATGACGAAGATGACATTCGCTGGCTGGACGCAGAGGAAGCCCGCTCTCGACTGAAACTGCGCAACACCTATGGCGCACTGTTTTCACCTCATACGGCTCGCATTCACCCCGGGAAGCTAGTTTCTGAATTAGCTCGAGTCGTAGAGAAGCTAGGCGTCACCATCTATGAGAACTCTCCCATTATCGAATTTCCACCGAATCTCCTTCGAACCGAAAAAGCGCACATCAAAGCCGATCGAACACTCATATGCACTGAAGGCTTCAGCTTTCATCAGCCTCAACAAAGGCGCTACATTCTCCCCATTCAGAGCTTGATTATTGCCACCGACCCTCTCACCGATGCTCAATGGGAGGAGATCGGCCTTCAGCACAACGAAACCTTTGACGACGCCTGTCGCCTAATCATTTATGGCCAGCGCACTGCTGACAATCGCTTGGTATTCGGCTCGCGAGGCACCTATCAGTTTGGCGGCCAACCCAAAGCGCGCTTTGAAGACACCGCAACAGAGTTTGATGCTGTGGAAGCCCTAATGCGCGACTGCTTGCCTCAACTGGGATCAACCCCTGCGCCTCATCGCTGGGGCGGCACGCTTGGAATGCCAAGAGCAGGAGCCGCCCACGCGATCTTTGACCGACAAAGCGGCATAGGCACCATCGGCAACTATGGTGGAGAAGGCGTCGGGGCATCAAACCTCATGGCTCGCACCTTGGTGGATTTGCTGCTGGGAAAAGAGTCGGAACTGACCCAGATGCCTTGGGCTCATTACGGCACCCTCCAACAGCACGCTCGCCGCTGGGAAGTGGAGCCTTTGCGCTGGCTGGGTTACCGAGCCATTCTCAATACCTTCGTTTATGAAGAATCGGTATTGAGCAATGACAGCAGTTCGATATGGAAGCGACGCGCCATTAATGGCTTGGCGAGCGCCGCAAAAAAGATTCTGTGATCTTTATCTAAACTTGAGTGCAATCGAAAGTGATTCAGTGAATAGCGCCCCTATCCCCCTTATCCTCCTATCTAAAGGTACACCGAGGGAATGGGGGGTATTAGCGCAGCAGCTCGGATACGTTAAACGCCATTTCCAAAACTTGATCTGCATTTAAGCGCGGATCACATTGTGTTCTATAGCGGTTGGCCAAGTCTGCCTCGGAAACCCGGTAGGCACCGCCCACACACTCCGTCACTCGCTGGCCGGTCATTTCCAAATGAATGCCACCCGGATGGGCACCTTCTGCGCGCAGCACTTGGAAGAATTGCTGTATTTCCATCAAGATACGATCGAAGGAGCGCGTCTTAAAATCATTAGACGCTTTCACGGTATTGCCGTGCATAGGATCACTGGACCAAACCACCTTGCGCCCCTCTTGTGTCACGCGACGGGCAAGCTCTGGGAGTTTCTCGCCCAACACATCGGCCCCCATGCGCGTAATCAACGTTAAACGACCCGCTTCGTTATTGGGATTGAGGGCGTCAATCAGGCGCAACAGTTCATCACCAGTGATTGAAGGTCCAACCTTTACACCGATAGGGTTGTGAATGCCTCGCATAAACTCGATATGAGCCGCATCCAGTTGACGAGTGCGCTCGCCAATCCACAACATGTGTGCCGCACAGTTGTACCAGTGACCAGTCATGCTGTCGCGTCTTGTTAATGCTTCTTCGTAGTTTAACAACAGTGCTTCATGGGAGGTGTATAAATCGGTTTCTCGCAAGACTGGAGTGTTCTCACTGGTGATTCCCATCACTTGCATAAAGGATAAAGCATCACGTATTTCGTGAGCCAACTGCTGATATTGCTCGCACTGTTCGTTGCCCGAAACAAAGCCCAAATTCCAACCGTTCACTTGGTGTAAATCTGCCAATCCACCATGAGCAAAAGCGCGCAATAGATTCAACGTAGCGGTGGACTGATGATAGGCACGCAACATACGCTGGGGGTCTACCTCTCTTGCCTCGGGGGTGAATTCAGGGCCATTAACAATATCGCCACGAAAGCTCGGCAGTTCAATACCGTCTCGCACCTCGGTATCTGCTGAGCGAGGCTTGGCAAATTGACCGGCAATACGACCCACTTTCACCACTGGCTTGCGACCGGCATAAGTCAAAACGATAGCCATTTGCAAGATCACTTTGAAAGTATCGCGAATGTTGTCTGCTGAGAAATCGACAAAGCTCTCAGCACAATCTCCGCCCTGCAGCAAAAACGCGTTCCCTTCCGCCACTTCCGCCAATTCTCTGCGCAGCTGGCGTGTCTCTTCAGCAAACACGAGCGGTGGCAAAGTCGACAATTGATTTTCAACATCCGCCAAAGCCAAACCGTCGCGATAGCGTGGTTGTTGATGTGCAGTTTTCGTGCGCCAAGAAGCCGGTGACCAAGGTTGTGAGTTAGTCTGTGCGGATGAGTTGTCGTTGGAGCTAGGTTCGGAAATCATTCAAGTTCTCTACAAATTAAGCAACGCAGCCACCGCATAGGCACTGACCGCGAGAATAAGTGTGGCGGAAGTATAAACTAAGAGGCCGGTATTTCGGGCTCGATCATGGATAAAATTTCCGCGAAGTTTTCGTTCGTTGGGTAGCGACCCGAAGTCCAACCCAAACGCACAATAACAGCGTTTTTTGAAGGAACAACCATGACCACTTGTTTGCGATTGCCCAAGGCGGCAAAACTGTCTTGCGGCAGGTCAGGCCAACGCAGCGACGCATCGCCTGCATTCAACCAAAACTGGTAACCGTAACTTTTGGTATTGGTTGATTTATTGGGAGCCAAGGCACGATCTACCCAATCTTCGGTCACTAATCGATGTCCATTAAGTTCTCCGCGATTGAGCATCAATTGACCTATTTTAGCCCAGTCTCTGGCACTGGCGTACAAATAGGAGCTTCCTACCGGCACCCCACTGGGGTCTGTTTCAAACACAAAATCTTGCAGCGCCAGCGGTTCACGCAGAGCCTGATGTAAGAAATCCATCTGCGACTGCGGGCTATTCCCGGTGCGCTCAAAGATTAGCTTGGAGAATAAATTGGTGGTACCCGATGAATACTCAAAGATTTCACCGGGTACATGAATCAACGGCGCAGCCAAGGGCAACTCTGCGGCAGTGTTCGCTGTGAATAGCATGTCGGTCACCCCCATGCCTGGCTCATAGGTTTCCGGAAAATCCAAACCGCTGCTCATATGCAGCAGATCTTCAAAGCGAATACTGCGGCGTTGATCTTCACTCCACTCGTCAAACACCGGTTGCTTCTGAGTATCCAAAAGATTGGTCATCTCCAAATGTCCCACCAACAAAGCGGTGACACTCTTCGCCATCGACCAGCCGAGCAACTTGGAGCCTGAGTCGAACCCATCGGCGTAACTTTCAGCGACGAGCTGTCCGTCTTTTACCAGCAGTAGTGCTCGAGTATTTAAACCCTTGGCATTGTCTTCTTGCATCAGACTATTGAGCTTAGTCTGCCATTCAGACTCAATCGCAGAACCACCGCTGCCTATGGGCCAGTCTTCCACGGACTGCACCACCTCTGGCACAACCACCTGATCCAATGCTTGTGTATCACCGATAGACAAACTGCATCCCAAACCCTCGCGATATTGTGCCCGCGTGGTTTTCACTCCTAACAAACTGGCGCTCACCGACTTCTGTTGTTGATCATATTCAAGATCCAGTAGCTTCAGCGCCGGCGAATAGGACTGCAGATCGATAAATGCTTGCTCCTCACTAAGACCTGATACGTAGTGCCCGGAGCAAGCCAATTTCGCCCCCATACCAGTGAGCATGGAGGGAGAGTTCACCATATAGCTGGGACTCACGCCCGCGATTGAAGCCGCAACAATTGCCAACGACAGGACTAGAACAAATATGGATAGCGTTTTTTTCACGGGCCTTCCTTTTTATTTTGGTTGCCACCATCGAGGATTCACGGCAGGCTCAAATTCAGAAAGCACACTCTACTCACATTCTGTTCGTGATCAAAGCGGCGAAACTGATCAGTCAATAGACTATTGAGGATGTGACGAGGGCTATACTATTGATTACAACAATAATCCTTTTGCAGCGGACTCTCTTATGACAAAAAAGATCGGCTACCTATGTCGGGGCTGTAGCTATCAAGGTAGGCAGTTTCCCCAAGGAGTGTGTCCCGCCTGCGGCTCTTCGCAGATACAAAGAGTTCAAGACAGCGAGGCTGCGGAGACCACACTCCCACGCTGGCGTCTGCTCCTATTGGCAGGGCTTTGGGGCTATCTTGCCTACGCACTGTGGGATAAGTTTAGCGTCTAGCCTCCTAGACTAATGGCCTAAAAACACCTTTACCTTTCTGCTCATCCATATGAAGATGGATTCAACTGGTACCATCGTACCACTTTGTATAGCAGAGCCGGATCTTCAGCATAGCGTAAAGCTAGAACAACAGCGTATTGGAGCATACAACGGTGATACTAGTAGCCCTTAGACGACGAAAAGACCTGCAATGAGTAGCAGCGCCCTAATCTCTCTCGGTATATTTATAGTCGCCCCTGCGCTCTTGATCTTGCTCACCGAACACTACCGCTGGGCCAAAAAAGCGGGAGCGATCGTACTTTGCTACGCCTGTGGTTTACTGTGGGGGAATGCTGATTTTCTGAAAAGTGAGATCGAGAGCAGTGATCTCGCTCAAATTCAGAGCCAATTTGCCGACATTGCCATTGCCATGGCGCTGCCTATGCTGCTGATGACGTTGGATGTGAAACGCTGGCGACGACATGCCAACCGCGCCATTTTGTCGATGCTGTTTGCAACCACTGCCGTGGTCACCATAAGCTCGGCACTGTTCTTTCTGTTACCCACCGAGGGCGACAACACCATTGATGCATCGCATCTCGCCGGTATGGCCGTTGGCGTCTACACCGGAGGCACCCCCAACCTGGCGGCCATCAAAGCGGGTCTGGATATTCCCAACGCCCACTACCTAATCTTCCACAGCCTCGACACCTTAGTGGGCGCCTTCTATTTGATGTTTATGTTGTCCGTGGCCATTCCGTTGATACGTCGCTGGCTGCCCTATTCGGCGTCCAACGCCCAAAATAACAACTCGTCGCTATCGAGCCAAGATAACGTCGACAGGAGCGACACCTCCGCTCGAGCCCTAGATGTTTATGGCGAAGACTACAAACCATTGTTGCAACCGCGATATTGGATCCAGCTTGGATACATTACCCTGCTAAGCTTGCTGTGTGTTGGATTGGCAGTCGCAATAACAGACTGGGCCGTAACCCATCTCGACTGGCAAAGCCCCACCGCCCTCACGATTGTCTTGCTGACGCTTTCGGGGATCGCTCTCTCCTTTATCCCCGCGATTCAACGACAGCGCTTAGCCTATCGGTACGGCATGTACTGGATCTATATGTTTTGTTTTGCTGTCGCCTCGATGGCCAATGTCGATTCACTGACTCAGGTGAATCCCATCATCATCTTATTTATTATCGGCGTGGTCGTCGGCAGCCTATTGCTACACGCAACCCTATGCAAATTGTTTCGCGTAGATGCAGACACCTTTATGGTCACCTCAGTAGCCGCCATCTGCAGCCCGCCGTTCGTGCCCCTGATGGCTCGAGCACTGAATAATTCTTCCCTGATTCTATCGGGCATGACCACGGGCATCATCGGTTATGCCTTGGGCAATGTGTTGGGCATTAGCCTGGCGCTGGCCTTAAGCTCGATCCCTTAATTGTGGAGCTGATGTCAATAAAGACTGCGCTTAGGCGCCGATCAAATCGCAGATAACCATTGTATTACGCAGTTTTATAAGCTGTTTTTCGACCACTCACAACAGAGACCTCGGAGTTCACCATGCACCAAGCTATGCCAGATAACGGTCACGCTTCCAGCGATATACTGCAACAACTTGAAGCGTTCAAAGCCGAAGATCCAAATTACAAAGACGGCAAAGTATGGAGTTTGGTGTACTACCTCGACGAAGATCACTCGGAATTTTTGAAGGACTCGTACCACAGTTTTGCCTGCGAAAACGGTCTCAATCCAACGGCCTTTAAGAGCCTGAAAAACTTTGAAACGCAGATCATTAGCGCCACCGCTGACATCCTCAACGGCAGTGACGAGGTGTGCGGAGTGGTGACGTCAGGCGGCACTGAAAGCTGTTTGATGGCCGTCAAAACCTATCGCGACATAGCTAAGGATCAACGCCGAGTCAAAAGACCTGAGATGATTTTACCCGAAACCGCTCATGTTGCTTGGTTCAAAGCCTCTGAGTATTTCGGTGTAAAAATCCGACTACTGCCACTGCTGGACGATCTATCTCCGGATCTGGGCAAACTTGAAAAGCTCATTAATCGCAACACGGTGATGATTTTGGGCAGCGCACCTGAATACCCCCACGGCACCATCGACCCAATCGAAGCCATGGGTGATATTGCCTTGCACCACAAAATACCCTTGCACGTCGACGCCTGCGTCGGGGGCTTTATTCTGCCCTTCATGGAAATGAACGGAGAGGAACTACCGCTGTGGGACTACCGCGTTGCCGGCGTAACCTCCATTTCTGCAGACATTCACAAATACGGCTACGCGGCCAAGGGCGCGTCCACCATCACCTATCGCAACCTCGATTACCTAAAGTACCAGATGTTCGTGCAACAGGATTGGCCCGGCGGTGTTTTCGCCAGTTCAGCCCTGCTAGGAACTCGCCCAGGCGGCGCCTACGCAGCGGCTTGGGCCACGCTTCAGTACTTTGGTAAGAGCGGATATCGCAAGTTGGCGGCTGACACGCTTGAGGCGGTTAATCGCCTAAAAGCCGGAGTCAATGCCATACCCGAACTGGAAGTGATGGGTAATCCCCAAGGCCCGCTGTTTGCCTTTCAATCCATGGATGCTGATGTCAATATTTTTGCCGTGGGTGATCAGATGGACGCCAAAGGCTGGCAGGTCAATCGCAACCAATACCCCTCGGGGTTACATGCGATGGTGACGGCACAACATTTAAAGGTCGTCGATCAGTATTTGGCGGATCTTCGGGAGGCTGTCGCTACCGTGAAGGCCAACCCCGCACTCGCCGAACAAGGCGGTGCAGCAACCTATGGCATGATGACCCATATCCCTCTGCGCGGCATGGTTAAGAAGAAAATCTTGGATATCTATGCCGAACTCTATAAGGCCGGCGGTGGCAGCGTAGACCTAGCCTCAGAGAGTGCTGATGGCCAGGGCGAAAGCCCGTCATTGCTGCAAAAGCTCATCAACTGGTATGTGAAACGTCAGTCGCGCAAGCTACCTTAATCGGGACGCTTTGCGGATTTTCGCTATCGGGAAAGATCCATGGATGACTGGAGCAACGGGAGAAAGATGGACATCCGTCGTCCATCACAGCTGCCTCACTTGCTCTGTGCCTTGTCCGGTGTAGAATCAATGGTCGTTGTTTCCCTGCTCAGGTTCGTTTTATGTCCGATAAAGCTTTTTACCACAAACCACCCAGACTCACTTTCGTCCGCCATGCCGAGACTTTCGCGAATATCAATCAAGTCTGGCACGGCCAAACCGATACAGCACTGACCGAGCATGGACACCAGCAAACCCAATTACTCGGCCAGCACTTCCACCATCATAAGACTCCCGATGTCATCATCGCCAGTCCGCTGCAGCGCACTCGTATCACCGCCGAAGCCATCGCTCAGCAGCATCAAATTGAGCTGCAACTAGACCCTCGACTGATGGAGTTTCATTTAGGCGACTGGGAAGACACCAGTTTTAAAGACTTGAAGGGCAAAATGGCGGTTGCCGCACGTCTGCGAGACGAGCCAGACTTTACCCCTCCCAATGGTGAATCCCAACGTATGGTTCAACAGCGGATGGTGGAAGCCATTGAAGAAATCGTCCGCTCTCATCAGCAGAAAAATGTCGTCATTGTCTCTCATGGTGTGGCCATTGCCATCGCATTGGCACATTACCTCCACGACGACACCACTCAGTGGCTAAACTACAACATGAATAACACAGGAATCGCTGAGCTCTGCTTGAAACAGAAAGATCTGAGGGTGTTCAACAACACCGATCATCTTAAGCGCTAAAGACACAGGCAATATTGGCGATAAACTATGCACCGGTTTGTAGAAACAAACTCTCTAGCGTGAAGCCCAGCCATGACTGAAACCCGCCTTCCCATCGACCAAATACTCCAGGGACATACCCAGAGTCTGCTGAAGGCACTGCGCCTGTTCAGTGAACACGATGGCCAACCGGCAAAAGTGGCGCTCAACCCCATCACTCAGACGGAATTACTGCAATCGCTGCAACAATCTGCGCACTATCTACCTGATCGGCTACTGCTGAATGGCTATATCAACCACCACTTTGGCGAGCGCTTACTCAGTGCGGATATACGCTCAGCACTGCCCTTTGTTGATCTGCTTATCTCGCAGCTGCTTATCGGAAGCAATCCCGATCAGAGTATCGATGAAAGCTGTCGTCGCTTAAGCTTAGTGCTTTGCGCACGTCTATTGGCTCGCCCAGACATTGCTATTAATACCCAACATCCGCTGTGCCAGTTTATTCATCAACTCTATAATCACTTGGCCGTGTGGGAGCCGGCGGCGGGAAAGACAGGACGCCGCTTCAGTGATTGGCTACACAATCTCGTCAGTGTACTGCCGCAATTGGACATTAACTCCAGCAGCACACTCAATGAGCTAATCGAACAACTCGATACCCACAGACAGCAAGACCAAACCCATCAGCTAAAGCTGGAGCAGCGGATTAAAGACAGCCAAGACTCCCACGATCAGATCGATAAAGCGCGGGATAACGTGGTCGGGTTTATTGTTCGACGCCTGTCGGGGCAACCACTGCCTGAAGAATTGGTGGATTTCATTCAAACCCATGTCATCCCAGACCTACAGTACCTCTTGATTCACCAAGGTATCGAGAGCCCTGACTGGAAACGCTGGCAGCGACTGTTACAAACACTGTCCTGGGCATTTAAACAAACCGACTCCGACGCCCATCGCAATAAAGTGATGACTCTACTGCCTCCAATGATTGATCAAATCGACGAATCCTATTGGCAGCACTTTCCTAAAACTCATCACTACAGCGAGTTTATTGAGGCGCTCAACGAGTATTTTGTGCTGATACTGCAGACTATCCCTGTGGAGTGCGCCCCCTTCCCCTCACAAGAGTACGCAGAACACATCCAACAGAGCATTGTCGTCGATCAAAGCATGCTGGATGACCTTGCGCGCTTTCAGGAGGGCGATTGGTTTAACTTCGTTGCCGAGTCCAAAGATGCGCCTCTGATCAAAGGCAAACTTCTTTCGAAATTACCACAGCACGATCGCCTGCTGTTCGTTCGATACAATGGGCGCAAACTCGCCGAGTACAGTTTCTCAGACTTTTCCCTAGCGCTTGCCTCTAAAATTGCCAGACCGATCAAACAAAACCACCTCTACGCTCGCACCTTAAAAAATACGTTGCAACAATTGGATCGTCGCTACCAACACCATCTCAAACTCGAGCAGCGCGTTGCCGAGAATGTCGCTATGCAACAGGCCGCGGCCAAAGCCAAACAAGAAGCACAGGCGCTGCGTAAACAATCACCGGCACGTACTAGAAATGATATCCCGGACCAAGACAAAACCCTCATACGAGAGCAACTCTCGGCATTACATGTGGGTGCATGGATAGAAATCAAATCACCCAACAAACAATTAAAACTGTCGGTCAAACTTCAAGCGAGCGACAAATACATATTTACCGATCGAGTAGGGAAAAAAGCGGCCGACCATAGCCTCGCTGAACTCGTGGCAATGATGGCACAAGGTGAACTGTCCATTTTGAGCCAAGGTGAACATTTCGAAAACAGCTTAGAAAAAGTCGTTAGAGGCCTTAGGAAAAACACTCAATGAACAATCAGCCCCCGTCTTCAGAACAGCGTCAAGAATACCGGCTCAACAGCCACGAAACCGTATTTATAGAGCTCGCCTCAGCCAGTCACGATGGACAACAGCCGGAAGAAATACTGGTCAGTCAAAGCGTCGACATTTCAGCCAACGGATTGCAGGTATTAGTCAATCAACCACTGGAAATGAATCGCATATTGCCGGTCGCGGTTTCATTAGAAGATCTTGAAACCCCCATCAATTTGATCACCGAGGTGAAGTGGATTATCGCTGACGAAACCAATGAGCAATGGATGGTGGGATTGGCACTGCTAGAATCTGACGATACTCGTTTGGGTGAATGGAAACATCTGATCGCCCAGCGACTATTGGATACACCTGAATAGAAGAGATTTAAGGCGTCTTTGAAAAAACGTCATTGCGTATATGGACTCCCCCGTTTTCGCAAGTGAGATATTCAATGACAGGCCTATAAGATGCGAGCGTATATTCGGGCTCTAACTGGGA